>NZ_QKTN01000017.1:0-38211 GCF_003234515.1 Curtobacterium sp. MCBD17_034
ATTGACGACGGTCGGGAGGGGCGGGACCGGTCCGCACCGGCCCTCCCGACCGTCGTCAATGGCGGACGAGTGGACGGAACCCGGCCTCGCGCAGGCGCTCCGTGACCTCGGCCGCGTGCTCGGGCCCCCGGGCCTCGATGCTCAGCTCGAGCGCAACCTCGGTGATCTCGAGCCCCTGCCCGTGCCGCGTGTGCAGGACCTCGACGATGTTCGCACCGGCGTCGGAGATCACCTGCGACACGAGGGCGAGCTGCCCCGGGCGGTCGGGGAGCATGATCCGGATCGCCACGTAGCGCTGCGCCGCGACGAGCCCGCGCGTGATCACGCGCTCCATCATGAGCGGGTCGATGTTGCCACCGCTCAGCACCACCACGGTCCTGCCGGAGTCGCGGATGGTCCCGGCCATGATCGCCGCCACACCCACCGCGCCGGCCGGCTCGACGACGAGCTTGGCGCGTTCGAGCAGCACGAGGAGCGCCCGGGCGACGTCGTCGTCGGCGACGGTGACGATCTCGTCGACCAGGTCGCGGACGAGCGGGAAGTTGAGCTCGCCGGGTCGGGCGACCGCGATCCCGTCGGCGATGGTCGGGGTGGTCGTGATGGTGGTCGGCGCACCCGCCTCGATCGACACCGGGTACGAGGCCGTGTTCGCGGACTGGACGCCGACGACCCGGATCGACCGGCCCTGCTGCCGGGCGACGCCCTTGACCGCGAGCGCGACACCGGAGACCAGGCCCCCGCCGCCGATCGGCACCACGACCGTGTCGACGTCCGGCACCTGGTCGACGATCTCGAGGCCGACGGTGCCCTGCCCGGCGATGATGTCCGGGTGGTCGAACGGCGGGATGAACACCGCGCCGGTCCGGGTGGCGAACTCCTGGGCAGCGGCCAGGGCCTCCTCGACGCTGTGGCCGTGGAGGACCGTGTCGGCGCCGTACTGCCGGGTCGCCTGCAGCTTCGGGAGCGCGACGCCGACGGGCATGAAGATCGTCGCCGGCACGCCGAGCTCACGGGCCGCCAGGGCGACCCCCTGCGCGTGGTTGCCAGCGCTCGCGGCGACGACGCCGCGCCGGCGCTCGTCGGCGTCGAGCGCCGCGAGCCGGTTGTACGCACCACGGATCTTGTACGCACCGGTGCGCTGCAGGTTCTCGCACTTGAGGTGCACGGCCGAGCCGAGGATCTCGCCGAGGAACTGCGATGTCTCCATCGGGGTGACGCGCGCCACACCCTCGACGATCACCCGTGCGGCCTCGACGTCGTCGAGGGTCGGGACCTGCGGCACGGTGCTGGGGATCGTCACCCGACCATCATCGCGTGTCGGCGCACGTCCCGCGACGGGTCGCCGTCGCGGGACGACTCACTCGACGTCGACCGCGGTGCCCTTGTTGGCGGTCGGCTGCTTGTCGCTGCCCGGAGCCGGCACGTCGTCGCCGATCTTGTGCCGGTGCCACCGCGACCGCGGGATGACCGTGGTGCCGTGCTCGGGCTTGGCGTCGCGCACGTGGTCGGAGTCCATGTACTTCCAGCGCCCCTGCGCGACGGTCGTGACCATCGAGTTGAGCACGGCGATGAGCGGCACGGCGAAGAACGCGCCGGCGATGCCGGCCAGACCGGAGAACGCCGTGACGCCGAGCACGACCGCGAGCGGGTGCACCTTGACCGCGTTGCCCATGACGAGCGGCTGGAGGATGTGGCCCTCGATCTGCTGCACGAGCAGGACGACGCCGATGACGAGCAAGGCTGCGACGGGGCCGTTGAAGATGAGCGCGACGAAGACCGCGAGGAAGCCGGTGACGATCGCGCCGACCACCGGCACGAACGCGCCGAGGAACACGAACACGGCGATCGGGATGACGAGCGGCAGCCCGCCGAAGAACAGGCCGACGATCCAGGAGCCCACACCGATGCCCACCGCGTCGGCGAACGCGACGAAGATCTGCACGCGCACGAAGCTCGAGAGCGTGATCCAGCCGGCGACGCCCGCGCCGTCGACCGCCGCGCGGGCCTTGATCGGGAACACCCGAACCGACCAGCGCCAGACGTTCTTGCCGTCGATGAGCAGGAAGATCACCGTGAACAGGATGACGAACAGGCCCTCGGCGACGTGCGTCAGGCTCGATCCGGCGCTCGCGACGCCCGACAGGATCGAACTCGAGTGCGCCTGGAGCCAGTTCGTGCCCTGGTCGAGGTAGCCCGAGATGTCCTTCTGCGTCACGCCGAGGCCCGCGCCCGCGATCAGGTCCTTGATGTTGTCGAACTGCGACAGCGTCTGCTTCTTGAGGGACGGGTAGGACGAGACGATCTGGCTCACGACGAGCCAGAGCAGTGCGGCGACCGCGGCGAGACCGCCGACCAGGCTGATGACGATCGCCGCCCACTTGGGCACGTGGTGCCGCTGCATCCAGTTCGAGATCGGGATGAGGAACGCCGCGATCACGATGCCCACGAGGAACGGGATGAGGATCTCGCTGAACAGCGTCATCAGCCAGATGAAGAGCGCGATCACGCCCACGACGACGAGGATCCGCCAGCTGAACGCACCGGCGATCTGCATGCCGACGGGGACGTTGTCCTCGACGACCGACGCCGGGTGCCGTCGCGACGGGACCTGCTCTCGACCTGTCCGCGCCTGCTCGCGACCCGCGGGGCGCGACAGCGCTGGTGCCGGCCGCGTCGTCCGGGCGTCCGGTTGCTTCTTCTTGCCCCATGCCATTGCGCCAGTGTATGAGCGCGTGCCCGTTCGTGTTCCGATCCCGGAATACGATGCGCGCGTTCCGGACGACCGGGAGGCAGCGGGCACGTCGGAGGCCGCCGGTAGCGTTGCGGGCATGGTCCGGACCGCACTCTCCGCCGCCCAGGCACGACGCGTCGCGCTCGGGGCGCAGGGCATCGGCCGTGCGGTCCCGGAGAGCGCGGTGTCGAGCCGGACCATCCGCGCCCTCGTCGAGCGGCTGGGGCTCCTGCAGATCGACTCCGTGAACGTGTTCGAGCGGAGCCACTACCTGCCCGTCTTCGCCCGCCTCGGTGCGTACGACAAGGCCCTCCTCGACCGCATGACGATGACGAGGGGCGCCGCCCACCTGGAGTACTGGGCGCACGAGGCCGCGTTCATCCCCCGCACGAGCTGGCCGCTGTTCCGGTGGGCGATGGACACGCGGCGTGCGCGGGACCACGCCGACCCCGACGGCTTCGCGGCCACCCACGCGCCACTCCTCCGGGAACTCCTCGCCGTGCTCCGCGCCGAGGGGCCCGTGCCCGCGAGCGCGGTGGAGCACGAGAGCAACGTGCGGCGAGGACCGTGGTGGGGCTGGAGCGACGTCAAGCGGGGGTTCGAGCACCTGTTCCGCTGGGGCGATGTCGTCAGCGCCGGGCGGAGCGGCTTCGAGCGCGTGTACGGCCTGCCGGACCAGGTGCTGCCGGCCGAGGTGCTCGACACGATCCCGGACGAGACCGACGCCGTCCGCACCCTCGTCGAGCGCTCGATCCGGGCCTCCGGCGTCGGGACGCTCGCGGACGTCGCGGACTACCACCGCCTCCGGTCGGACCGGACGCGGTCGGCGCTGCGCGACCTCGAGGACGCCGGGGTCGTCGTGCCCGTCGAGGTCGAGGGCTGGGGCCGCCCGGCGTGGATGCACGCCGACGCCACGGTCCCCCGCCGTGTCGAGGCCGACGCCGTGCTCAGCCCGTTCGACCCCGTCGTCTGGTTCCGGCCCCGCGCCGAGCGCGTCTTCGGGTTCCACTACCGGATCGAGATCTACACACCGGCCCCGAAGCGCGTGTACGGCTACTACGTGTTACCGGTCCTGCAGGACGACCAGGTCGTGGGCCGGGTCGACCTCAAGAGCGACCGCCAGCACGGTGTCCTCCGCGTCCGGACGGCATGGGAGGAACCCGGCCGACACCTCGATCCCGGGCGTCTCGGCGCACTGCTGCTCCGCACCGCGGACTGGCAGGGACTCGACGCCGTGGCGGTCACCGACCGGGGAACAGCGGCAGCGCGGCTCGCGGACGCCCTCGGTGTGCCGCTCGTGCCGCACGAGGCCGCGGACGACGCCGAGGCCGCGGACGACGCCGAGGCCGCGGACTCCCCGCCGGACGGCCCCTGACGACCGCACCCGTCAGAACTGCACGCGCGGGGGTTCGGCGATCGCGGCGGGCTCCGCGGTCTCGAAGAACGGTGCCTCGCGGTACCCGCGGTTCCGCGCGACGGCGGAGCCCGGGAACACGCGGATCTTCGTGTTGAGCTCGCGGACGCTGCCGTTGTAGTAGCGGCGCGCCGACTGGATCTTGTCCTCGGTCGCGACGAGTTCCGACTGCAGCTGCAAGAACGCCTGGCTCGACTGCAGCTGCGGGTAGCCCTCGGCGATGGAGAACACGCGCTTGAGTGCCTTCTGCATGTGCCCCTCCGCCTCCGACGCAGCCGCGGCGTCACCCGCGCTCAGCGTCTCGGCCCGGGCCTGCGTCACGGTCTCGAACAGACCGTTCTCGTGGGTGGCGTACGCCCGGACGGTGTCGACGATCGTCGGGACGAGCTCGGCCCGCCGGTCGAACTGCGTCTCGATCTCACTCCACGCCTGGTCGACCCGGCCCTTCAGGGCCACGAGCGACCTCGACGTGGCCCAGACGGCGATGCCGACGACCACCAGCACGACGACGACCACTCCGACGACGATGAGCGTCGTGACGAGACCGGTGTCCATGGCGAGTACTCCTTCTCCGCGACGGACACGCAGGCACATGTGTCCGTATCGACTATACGGGCGGCACCAGGAGCGCTCGGCCGCCGGGGTACTGGCTCTCGGCTGATTCCCGCGCACCGTTCGGCTGGTTCCCGGGCGCGTGGAGCCTTCGTCACGATTTCGCATCGGCTGGATCCGCCGAGCCGAGCGAGTGGTTGACGTCGGCCCGCGGGTGACCTCGAATGGGGGGCAGTGGATCAGGGAACACGAGCGGGCCGGGGGGCCGTGGGGTGGCCGGTCGCCCGTCGACCGCCCGCTCGGCGCCGACGCGCCCTGCGGGGGCGACGGGTCGCACTCGTCACCACGGTGCCGCTCGCCGTCGTCGTGGCCCTGCTCGCCGCGGCGGCTCCCGCACGCGCCGCCTCGCCCGACGCGACGGCACGTGCTCCGATCACCACCACCATGTCCCGGGCCGTGCCGACCCAGCCGGCCGGCGCACAGCAGGCGGCGCCGGCCGCCTCGGCGAGCCCGACCGCTCCGACGCCGGTCGCACCGTCGATCGACGACCAGTCGGCCATCACCACCGGAAGCGGCCGGTTCACGGGCCGCGGGACCCCGGATGCCCGCGTGCGCGTCGCCGACCCGAGCACGCCCACGGCGTCGGTCTGCTCGACCACCGTGACCGGCGACGGGACGTGGGCGTGCACCGGACCGGTCCGCTCCGGGCCCCGCCAGGTCTTCACCGTCCTCGACACGACGCACGACGACCTGGCGCCCGACGACGCCGCACCCGTCGACGTCCTGACACCGCCGGTCGTCACGACGACGGGCCCGACGACCGGGGGCGTGACCGGCACGGGGTACCCCGGAGCGCGGGTGACGGTGGACGCCGGGAGCGCCTCCCGAACGGCCACGATCTCCTCCGACGGGTCCTGGTACGTCTCCTGGTCCGCCGGGCCCGACGCCCTGACGACGGGGACCTGGACGATGACGGCGACCCAGGCCGCGGATCCGGCGCTGGGGTTCGCCGCGACCGTGCGCAGCACGTCGTCGTCACCGGTGGCCGTCACCGTGGACCGCACCGCGCCCGTCGCCCCGGTCCTCACGCGTCCCGCGGTCGGCACGCACGTCCGGGCGCAGCCGATCACCGTCGCGGGCACCGGCGAGACCGGCGACACGGTCACGGTGTACGTCGACGGCAATCCGGTGTGCCAGAGCGCGGTCACCGCGACCCGCTGGTCGTGCACCACGGCCGGATCGAGCATCCCGGACGGCACACGCAGCTTCGCGGCGGGGCAGCGCGACGCGGCGGGGAACCTCTCGCCGGTGTCGGCCGGGCGCGCGGTGGTCGTCGGGGGCGCCCTGACCGACGCGCCGAGCGGCGGTCCGACGTCGTCCGGCGGTGACGGGGACGGCACGTCCGGCGCGGCGCCCTCGTCACCGCACGCGACGGGACGGGCCGAACCGGGCCTCCCGGGCGGTTCGGTCCGTGGTGGCCCCGGGTCCGGCGGATCCGGGTCCGGCGCGTCCGGGTCCGGGTCCGGTACGGGCGGCGGACCCGGTGGCTCGACCGGCGACGACGCGAGCGGTACCGGCGGTGGCGGTGCGGGCGCCCGACCCGACGACGGTTGGACGGCGGCGACCGCCTACGACGCACACGTGCCGAGCATCCCGGCGAGCGTCTCGCTGCGGACCCTCGTGCTGGTGCTCGTCGGGGTCGCCGCGTTCCTCGTGCTCGTCGCGGTGCCGCTCACCCTGCTCGCCCGGTCCACCCGCGGCCGGTTCCGGTGGCGTCTCGCACGGTTGACCGGGCGGAACCGCCCCGTCGCCCCGACCGCCGAGGGCGCGGGGGCGCTCCCGACGTGGGCCGCGGTGTCCGTGTCGGCCGGCGTCGCCAGCCTGCTGACGCTGTTCGCCACCGGCATCGCCGCGGAGCCGCGCTACGCCCGCCTCGCGATCGCGGTCGTCCTCGGGACCGCCGTGCTCGCGGTCGCCGTGGTGGTCGCCGCACGATGGAGCGCGGGACCGTCCCGCGACGCCGTCGTCGTCCGGGTCTCCCCGGCCCTCGTGGTCGCGGCGCTCGTCGCGTGCCTCCTCACCCGGAGCGCGCACCTCGCACCCGCGGTGCTGCTCGGCGTGCTCATCGTCCCCTCGGTCGGCGTCGGTGGACGCGATCCGCTCCCGCACCGGCACGTCCGACTCCCGCGCAGGGTCGTCGCCCTGGGCACCAACGGGGCGAGCGCGAGGAGCGCGACCGTGCAGACGGGCGCGCTCCTCGCGCTCGCGGCGATCGGCTGGCTCCTGTGCAGCGTCAGCGCCGGAGCGGGGTTCTGGCACCAGTTCCTGTCCGAGTTCGCCACCACCCTCTGCGTCGGCGGCCTCGGGTCGGTCGTGACCACGCTCCTCCCCGTCGCCGGGTCGGCCGGCGCCGCACTGTGGGCGACGTCCCGCGCGCGCTACGCCGCCGTCGCGACCGTCCCCGTGGCGCTCGCGGTGGCCGTGTACTCGGGCTCGACCGGCACGCACCTGTCCCTCGCGACCGTCGGGATCACCATGGGCGGCTGCGCCGCGGTGGCGGTCGCCGTCTGGACCTGGACCCGCGTCGTCGAGCCCGCCCTGCGCGACTGACGGGAGGCCCGACCGGCCGTCCGCGGATCGACCCGCCCCGGCGGTCCCCCGCGATACGCTGACGGACGGTGCGCCGGAGCCCGCCGACGCGCCGACGAGCTGGAGCGACCATGAGCACCGACACCGACCGCACACCGGACACGACGACGCCGTACGACCCCACCCGCTTCCGCGGGGTGTTCGAGGGGCAGTACACCTACGCCAACGGCTTCGCCCGCAACGTGCACCGGTTCGCCGATCGGCCGGCCCTGCGCGATCCGTCCTCCGGACGCTCCTGGACCTACGCCGAGCTCGGCGACGCCGTCGACCGCGTCGGTGGGTGGCTCGTCCGGAACGGCGTCGGACGCGGTGCCGTCGTCATGGCGGAGCTGTTCAACGGTCCGGAGCTCGCGATCGCGTACCTGGCGTGCCACCGCATCGGCGCCGTGTTCTCGCCCACGAACTTCCGCCTGGCCCCCGCCGAGGTCGCGTACATCATCGACGAATCGGCACCGGTCGTGCTCCTCCACGACGCCGCGCGGACAGGGGACATGACCGACGCGCTCGCCACCGCCACCCACGCTCCCGCGCGGGTCGTGGTGGTCGGGGCCGACGGGACGTCCGCGGACACCGAGTCGTTCGAGACCCTGCTGGCGGCCGAGCCCGTCACGCACCTCGAACTCGCGGAGCGCGACGACGCACGGCCGCGGACCACCTACGACGAGACCACACGCCTGTACACGTCCGGCACGACCGGACGGCCGAAGCCCGTGCCGCTGCCGAGCCTCGTCGAGGTGCTCAGCGCACACGACGTCATCATGCACTTCCCGCTGACGCCGTTCGACAAGACGCTCAACATGTCGCCGCTGTTCCACCGGGGTGGCCTGTACTCCGGCGGCCCCAACCCCGTGTTCTACGTCGGAGCGGAGCTCACCACCCTCCGGCACTTCGACGCGGACGCAGTGCTCGACCTCGTCGAGTCCGAGCGGCTGACGTTCCTCATCGGCGCCCCGACGAACCTCGTCCAGCTCGCCGACGCGCAGGAACGCCACGCCCGGGATCTGTCGTCGCTCCACGGCATCGTCACGATGGGCGCTCCGCTCGACCGTGCCGCCGCGCTGCGGTTCCAGGAGCTGCTGACCCCGCGGATCTTCAACGGGTACGGCACCACCGAGACCTTCTGGAACACGTTCCTGCGGCCGGAGGACTTCCCCGACGGCGCTGGTTCCACCGGCCGTGCGTCCACCGACGACGACGTGGCGGTGGTCCAGGTGTACGCCGACCGCCTCGCCGACCCGACGGACACGGTCGCCAAGGACGGCACCGAGATCGGCGAGTTCGCGGTCCGCACCGTCAAGTCGGGCTACTCCTACCGGAACCCGCAGCTCGAGGACGAGAAGTTCTCGGACGGCTGGTTCTACCCGGGCGACCTCGCCACCTGGGACACCCAGGAGCGCGTGACGATCGTCGGGCGCAAGGACGACATGATCATCTCCGGCGGCGAGAACGTCCACCCGGTGCAGGTCGAGGCCGTGCTCGGGGAGCACCCCGGCGTCGCCGACTCGGTCGTCGTGGGCGTGCCCGACGAGCGGTGGGGCGAGGTCGTCACCGCCTACGTCGTCCGCAAGCCCGGCGACGGTCTGCCCGAGGACGACGCGGCAGCGGCAGCCGCGCTCGAGTCGTTCACCGGATCCCACCCCGCCCTGGCCCGCTACAAGCGCCCCCGGCTGTACCGGTTCGTCGACAGCATCCCCTACAACGCGACCGGCAAGAAGGTCCACTACGTCGCCAAGGCGACGGCGGCCGAGGACCACGCGGCCGGGCTGCTCATCGCGCCCTGACCCACTGCCCACCGGTCGGGAGGCTCGGGACCGGCTCGCCCCGCGCCTCCCGACCGCACCGCTGACGGTGCTGCAGCCCCGAGACCTCAATGGTCGCCGTCGGCGGACCGACGAATCGCCGCGGCGAGCTGTGCCGCACCACCCAGGACGGCGGGGACCCCGACGGTGCAGGCCCACCCGGGGTCACCGGCGGCGATCAACACGACTGCGGCACCGAGTCCGCCGAGCGTCAGGGCCTGCGCACCGAACGCGCCGATGAGAACGGCTGTCGCTTCCGCGGCGCTCAGACGCTCGAGTGCGTCCGCGTCGACCGCCTCACGTCGGAGGTGAGCCTCGACGATCCGCGCCGCAGCGCCGGGCACGACTGTGTCGTACTCGGCGAGTGTCCGCGGGGCAGGAAGCGGGCCGATGAACGATTCGGCTGCCGCCGCTACCTGGAGGCCCCCAACCGCGTCCTGTCGGTCGTCATCCCTGCTCGCCTCGACGGAGTACGCCGAGTGCGTCGCCTCGATCTCACCGCCACTCGCATCGATGTGGCTCGCGCTGCATCCCCGGTGATCCCGACGTACACGCCGTGCCGGATCCCGTTCGCCATCCGGCTCATCGTCGTCCCCCACACCATGGTCCCCTTCCCCGTTCCGTGGCGAACGATCGTCGCACGAGCCGACCGCGGAAACCCAATCGGCGGTATACGAAATGCCGGTGATGGGCGCAATGTCCCGAAGGGCGGCGTCAGCGGTGCGCTGGGACGTCCGCGCGCGGTGTCACGGAGGCACGCGTGCCGGTCAGCCGCGAGGGCGCCGTGAACAGCCAGGGGAACCGGAGCCGCTCGAGGACGATGCCGAGCAGGATCGGACCGACGACGCCCGCGAGCGTGCCGACGACCACGTGGACGACCGGGTCCTGGACGCCGAGGTGCGACAGGACGATCCGGGTGCCCGACGCGAACGTGATGCTGGCGAGGAAGATCTCGAGCGTGCGGCGGCCGACCGCACCGACCCAGGTCAGCCACGACACGGCCGCGAGCAGCCGGGAGACCGCGATCACCGCCACGAGGCCGACCAGGGTCGTGAGCAGACCGAGCGCGACCGCCACCACCCCGTGGTGGTCGCCGGCACTCGGGGTCGGCGTGCCCTCGGACGTGCCGAACACCAGGGCGACGAAGGCGACGGTCCCGACGAGCGCGACGACACCCACCACGGGGAGCCGCACGCGCGCGATGAACTCGATCACGCGGCGCGCGCCGATGCACACGCCGAGGAAGAAGAACACCCAGATGCCGAGGCCCTGGACGAGGGCGACCCCCAGGTCCGTGCCCCAGCCCGCGATGCTCACGACGAGGGCCCCCACGATGCTGGCGATCATGACGGCACGGGACCGCCACGGGCGGACGAGCGCGGCCACCGTCGACACGGCCACGAGCCACGGCAGGAACCAGAGCTGCCCGTCCGGGTGCAGCAGGTCGAGTGTGCTCGTGATGCTCGTGGGCGAGTTCACGAGGGCGCCGGCAGCCAGTTTCACCACGCCCTGCACGAGCGACCACACGACGTAGACGTAGATGAACAGCACGTCGCGGCTGCGGAGGTACCGGCCAACGCCGTCACGATCGACGGCGCGAGCGACGAACAGGCCGCTGATGAACGCGAACACCGTCAGGTGCACGCTGTACAGGAGTCGGTCGGTGTCGATGTAGCCCACCGCGTGGCGGTCGAGGATGTGTGCGGACGCCAGTCCGCGCAGGACGTGGCCGAGCACGATCATGGTGATCGCGATGCCACGGGCGATGTCGAGGGTCGCGTCTCGGGTCGACGCGGTTCGGGTTCGGGTCGTCACGATCCGCAGCCTAGGGGGTGACGGGCCGTCGCGGGGGCGCCGGCGGTGTTCGGTGCCCCCGGAGGGATTCGAACCCTCAACTCGGCGATTTTAAGTCGCATGCCTCTGCCGTTGGGCCACGGGGGCGGCGCGGGCCAGCCGCGCACCGAGCGTTGCTCGGGAACGCGTTCCAGCCTAGATCGTCGGCACCCCGGACGCGGACGAGGCGGTCACCCCGTGGGGTGACCGCCTCGATCGTGGTCGATCCGCTGGCACGGACGGAGTCGGCTACTCCGCCTTGGCGCTGACCGGCGCCGACTCCGCGGCCGGCTCGGCGACGGGCTGGGCCGCGGCAGCGGCGTCGGCCTTCGGCGCGGCGGCCTTCCTGGCGGCCGGCTTGCGCGTGGTCGTCTTCGCGGCGGGCGCGGCGTCGTCCTTCTTGACGTCCTTCGAGACGTCGTCCGCGGGGGTCGCGTAGACCGGGCCCGACGCACCCTCGGGCGTACCGGCCTCGGGCATCGGGGGCTTCGGGCGCGACGCGAACGTCTCGAACGCGGCACGCGGGGTCTCGCGGTCGTCGAGCGAGACGATGTCGCGGCCGAACATCGTGCCGGTGAGCCAGTCGCCGACCACGCGGACCTTGCGCTCCCACGACGGCATGGCCAGACCGTGGTACCCGCGGTGCGCGCCCCAGGCGAGGAAGCCCTTCATCGCGAACTTGCCCGACTGGAACACACCGATGCCGAGGCCGAGGCCCGCCACCGCGCCGAGGTTCTCGTGCTTGTAGTCCTTCGGCTCCTCACCGCGGATGACCGCGACGAGGTTCTTCGCCAGCTGCTTGGCCTGGCGGACCGCGTGCTGGGCGTTCGGCACGCACATGCCGCCCACACCGCCGCCCGTGAGGTCCGGCACCGCCGCGACGTCACCGCAGGCCCAGGCGTCCGCGACGATCCCGTTGTCGTCCACGACACGGAGGTCCGGCTGCACACGGATGCGTCCGCGCGGCTCGAGCGGGAGGTCGGTGCCCTTGACCATCGGGTTCGCCATGACACCCGCGGTCCAGATGATGAGGTCGGACTCGACGGTCTGGATCTCGCCCTCGTTCGGCTTGAACTGGCAGACGCCGCCGACCGCCGAGGCGAGCTGCGTGTCGAGGTGGACCTCAGCGCCGCGCTCGGCGAGGTTCTTGAGCACCCAGTGGCTGGTCTCGAGGGAGACCTCGGGCATGATGCGCCCCATCGCCTCGACCAGGTGGAAGTGGGTCTCGTCGAACGAGATGGTCGGGTAGTTCCGGAGCAGGTTCGTGGCGAACGACCGCAGCTCGGCGAAGATCTCGATGCCGGCGAAGCCACCGCCGACGACCACGACGGTGAGGAGACGCTCGCGCTCCGGGCCGGCGGGCAGGTTCGCGGCCTTCGCGAAGTTCGTGAGGATCTTGTCGCGGATCGCGGCGGCTTCCTCGATGGTCTTGAGGCCGATGGCCTCCTCGGCGACGCCGGCGATCGGGAACGTGCGCGAGACGGCACCGGCGGTCATGACGAGCGTGTCGTAGGTCTCCTCCCACGGCTCGCCGACCTGCGGCGTGATCGTCGCGGTCTTCGTGGCGTGGTCGACCTTGGTGACCTTGGCCGTGACGACACGGGTCTTGCCGAGGTGCCGACGGTGCGCGACCACCGCGTGCCGCGGCTCGATCGACCCGGCCGCGACCTCCGGCAGGAACGGCTGGTAGGTCATGTAGGGCAGCGGGTCCACCATCGTGACCTCGGCCTCGCCCGGGCGGAGCGCCTTCTCGAGCTTCCATGCTGTGTAGAAGCCGGCGTAGCCGCCGCCGACGATGAGGATCTTGGGCACGAGTGATGTCTCCTTGGATGGGGGTTTGCCGAGAGTTTACTCTCTGCCTCCGCCCACCCCGACTCCGCCGTCGTCCACCCCATCGTACGTCACGCAGGCGCACCGCTCGGGGCTCCAGGCCGCCCGTTCGAGCGCGAGGTCGCCGATCGGGTTCACGCCTGGCCCCGCGGCGAGGGCGTGCCCCACGAGCGCGTGCAGGCACTTCACCCGGTTCGGCATGCCGCCCGCGGTGACCCCCGCGATCTCCGCGACGACCTCGATCGACTCGCGGTCCGCCAGGTACGCCTCGTGCGCGGCACGGTACGCGTCGGCCACGGACTGCTCCTCGAGGAGGGCCGCGAGCTCCGGCATCGCACCCGTCGCCTCGAGCGTCGACACCGCGGCCGTCGCCGCGGGGTGCGTCAGGTAGTACAGGGTCGGGAAGGGCGTGCCGTTCGACAACCGGGGCTGCGTCGCCACCACCGTCGGCGCACCGCACACGCAGCGTGCCGGGACGCCGATGACGTCACGCGCGGGACGCCCGAGCTGGGCCGAGACGACGGCGACGTCACGGGCGGTGGGCGGATCGAACGGAGGAGTTGCCACGGGACGGTGATCCTACCCGGTGCACGTTCCGTCCTCGGGCCGTCCGGCGCTGGGTACCCGCAGGTCGGCGCGCGATGCCCGCGCGATCAGCGCCCGGCGCCCGTGCCCGCGGTCGCACCCGTGGTCGGCGTCCCACTGCCCGAGACGTCCGGGGCGACGAGCTCGGACGTCGTCTTCGCGGTCAGCCCGGACTCGAGCACCGACGACAACATCGCCTGCACCCAGTCGACCTTCGGCGTCTGGAGCTTCGAGCTCACGGGGGTGCCCGAGTCGGTCGTCACGGCACTGGTCGAGCCCGACGAGGACCCGCTCCCAGCGCCCATGACGAGGTAGCTCGTCTCGCCCGGGTACACGTACAGCAGGCGGTCGCGCGCCTGGGCCTCGATGTAGGCGGGGTCGTCCCACCGCGCCACGTCCCGCTTCTTCGTCGCGACGTCCGCACGCTGCGCGGCGACCTGCTGCTCCTTCTGCGCGATCTCCTGCTGCTGCTGGATCAGCGTCCGCAGCGACGGCGCGAGCACCACGACGAACAGCACGACGATGCCGAGCATGAGGACGCTGAAGCCCGAGAACCGGATGTTCCGGAACCAGGCGCCGGACGGACTCGTGGCGGCGGGCATCGCGATCGGCACGCGACGGACGCGGGGCTTCGTCGAGGGCATGCAGCGACGATAACCCGGGCGCCGGTCCGGTCCGGGCAGCGGCACGGTCCGGACCCGTCCCCCCAGGCCACGCGCAACCGACCACCGAGGACCCGGGCACTGCCTCCCGCGCCCGTGCTCACGCCGGTGATTCCACTGACGCGTCGTCCGCCGGCCGACACGCGGAACGGCCCCTGGGCCTCCCGGTCGGGAGGCCCGGGGGCCGGAGCCGGAGCGGCACCCGCTGGTCCGACGGTCCGGACCAGCGAGCGCGCGGCTCACAGGTGGGCGCTGCGCGGGAACGAGCTGCGGCCGGCGTAGACGGCGGCGTCGCCCAGTTCCTCCTCGATCCGGAGGAGCTGGTTGTACTTGGCGACGCGGTCCGAGCGGGCCGGCGCACCGGTCTTGATCTGGCCGCCGTCCACCGCGACCGCGATGTCGGCGATCGTCGTGTCCTCGGTCTCGCCCGAGCGGTGGGACAGGATCGCGGTCATGCCGCTGCGCTGTGCGAGCGCGACGGCGTCGAGGGTCTCGGTCAGGGTGCCGATCTGGTTCACCTTGACGAGGATCGAGTTCGCCGCCCGCTCCTGGATCCCCTTGGCGAGGCGCTTCGGGTTCGTCACGAAGAGGTCGTCACCGACGATCTGCACCTTCGACCCGAGCTCGGCGGTGAAGTGCGTCCAGCCCTCCCAGTCGTCCTCGGCGAGCGGGTCCTCGATGGTGACGAGGGGGTAGTTGCCGACGAGGTCCACGAAGTACTGCGTGAACGCCTCGCTCGAGAGCTGCCCGCCCTCGAACGCGTACGTGCCGTCGGCGTAGAACTCCGTCGAGGCGACGTCGAGGCCGAGCGCGATGTCCTTGCCGGGGGTGAACCCGGCCTTCTCGATCGCGGCGACGAGGAAGTCGAGCGCGGCGCGGTTCGAGGCGAGCTCCGGGGCGAACCCGCCCTCGTCGCCGAGGCCGGTGGCGAGCCCCTGCTTTTTCAGCTCGCCCTTGAGCGCGTGGTAGGTCTCGACGCCCCACCGGAGGGCCTCGGAGAAGGACGACGCGCCGTAGGGCACGAGGAAGAACTCCTGGATGTCGACGTTCGTGTCGGCGTGGGCGCCGCCGTTGACGACGTTCATGAGCGGCACGGGCAGGGTGTGCGCGTTCGGGCCGCCGAGGTAGCGGAACAGGGGCAGGTCGGCGGAGTCCGCCGCGGCGCGGGCGACCGCGAGCGAGGCGCCGAGGATCGCGTTCGCGCCGAGGCGGGACTTGTTCTCGGTGCCGTCGAGCTCGATGAGCGCCGCGTCCACGAGACGCTGGTCGGTGGCGTCGAAGCCCTCGAGCGCCGGGCCGATCTCGTCGAGGACACCCTCGACGGCCTTGAGCACGCCCTTGCCGCCGTAGCGTCCGGCGTCGCCGTCACGCAGCTCGTAGGCCTCGAACGCGCCGGTCGAGGCGCCGGACGGGACCAGGGCGCGCGAGACCACGCCGTCGTCGAGGAGCACCTCGACCTCGACGGTCGGGTTGCCTCGGGAATCGAGGACTTCGCGTGCTCCAACGGCATCGATCACGGCCACGGGGTACTCCTAACAAGCGGTAGTGGTGGTTGGACGAATCCGGGACCGATCCTAGCGAGCGAGGTCACTCGAGCGGTCGGAAGGCGAGGTCCTCGAGGGTGCTGTCGGTGTCCACCGTCGCGAAGGCGGTGAACCCCGCGGCGGCGAGCCCGGCCAACAGGTTCTTCATGTTCTTGGTCCGGCGTTCGAGGCGCACCCGGGCGTGGCCGGCCAGGACCTCCTGCTTGAGCGCGGCGAGGCGGGCGGGCGGGACGTCGCGGTCGTGGACGAGCACGACGGCGTCGGCGGTGGCGTCCTCGGGCAGCGTCACGAGGTCGACGAGGCGCTCGAACCCGAGCGAGAACCCGACCGCGGGGACGTCCTGGCCGAGGAAGCGCCCGATCATGCCGTCGTACCGCCCACCACCGCCGAGGCTGTACCCGAAGTCGGGGTGCGCGACCTCGAAGATGGTGCCCGTGTAGTACCCCATGCCCCGGACGAGCGTCGGGTCGAACTGCAGTCGCACGCCGGGCAGGGCCGCACGCAGGGCCTGCAGGTCCCCGAACGCCTCGGCGTCGAGCCAGTCGGCCCCCACGACGCTGTCCCAGTCGGCCGTCGCGAGGTCGCGCAGCACGGCCTCGAGCTCGGAGGCGTCGTGTCCGGCCAGCCTCGGCAGTGCCACGAGTTCGCGCGCGACGCCGTCGGGGCCGATCTTGTCGAGCTTGTCGACGACGACGAGGGCGGCGTCGGCGGCGGGTCCGTCGACGCCCCACGAGCCGAGCAGCGCCACGAGGATCCGCCGGTCGTTGACGCGGATGGTGGTCCCGGTGATGCCGAGGGCGTCCACGGCGTCGGTCGTCGCGCGGATGAGTTCGATCTCGGCGAGCGGCCCGGCCTCGCCGAGGATGTCGATGTCGCACTGCACGAACTGCCGGTAGCGGCCCTTCTGCGGACGCTCCGCGCGCCAGACGGGCGCGATCTGCACGGACCGGAACACCGTCGGCAGCTCGGAACGGTGGCTCGCGTAGAACCGGGCGAGCGGGACCGTGAGGTCGAACCGGAGTCCGAGGTCGGCCAGGTCGAGCGGCGCCTCGGCGACGCGGAGGTCCTCGACGCTGAGCCCCCGACGCATCACGGCGAAGGCCAGCTTCTCGTTGTCGCCGCCGAGACCCGCGTGCAGCCGCGAGGCGTCCTCGACGACGGGGGTCTCGATCTCGTCGAAGCCGTGGCGCGTGTACACGCCACGGATCACGCCGAGCACGTGGTCACGGCGCGCCTTCTCGGCTGGGAGGAAGTCCCGCATCCCGCGGGGAGCCGTCACGACAGTCGCCATGGCCCCATCTTCGCAGAGCGCTTGCCGCCGCGCCGTCGGCGATGATATGCTGTATTCCAGTCGGTCACCGCTCCACTGATCCATCACGGTGGTCGATCGTCCGCCCTCGTGGCGGGCCGCGGGGGGCCAGTGCTGCGGACTCCCGCGTCCGGCGTGGCGGCTGCGTGCCGCGGTCGCCGCGCGGAGGGCGCCCTCCTTTTCGGGTTGGGAGGGCGCCCTCACCTCGTCGTGTCGCCATGCGTCCAACGCCCGGGCCCCAGGTCGCGCTCGGAGCCCCGCTGCATTCAGCGCGACCGCTCGCGCTCCGTCGCGCGGCCAGCCGCCTCGAGCGCGACGACCGCAGCGCGGAGGCTCGCCACCGGATCGACCCCGTCCGCCCGGGCCGCCGCGATCCGGTCGAGGAGCTCACCGCCCCACCCGGGGTCGACGGCACCGTGACCGTCCGCGCCGTCGGTCACCCCGGGCATAAGGTCCTGCCGAGCGGCGTCCGCGACGGCCTGCGCGAGGGGCACGGAAGCGAGGCCGTGCTCGTCGATCCGCTCGAGGAGCTTCACGGACCGCTCGAGTGGGGGCATCGCCCGGGGCACGCCGTCGAACACGCTCGTGCGCGCTGCCTTCTCGGCCGACTTCGCCGCGCGCCACACCCGGACCACGTCGGCGAACGTCTCCGCGCGCTCGTCGCCGAACACGTGCGGATGGCGGCGGACCATCTTCTCGCGAGCGTGCTCGGCGACGTCGGCGAGCGTGAACGCGCCGCGACGCTCGGCGATCCCCGCGTGGAGCACGACCTGGTACAGCACGTCGCCGAGCTCCTCACGGATCTCGACGTCGTCGTCCACGTCGATCGCGTCGACGAGCTCGTACGACTCCTCGACCGCGTACGCCGCCAGGCTCCGGTGGGTCTGCGCGCGGTTCCACACGCAGCCGTCCGGGGCGAGCAAGCGATCGACCACCGCGGCGAGGGCCTGGACGGCTGCGGCTCGGTCGGCGGGGTCGGCCTGGGCCTCCTGATGCGGGGTCATGCTCCATCGTCGCACCTCGCGTGTGGACGTCGAGCGGACGTGTAACGCCAGCGGGGCGGCCGGACACTACTCAGTGTGGAGGACGAACCGGACGACGGCCCGCTCTGGGTCCTGGCGCAGCGCAACGATGGCGCCGCCTTCGCTGCGCTGTTCGATCGGCACCGTCCGCGTGTCTACCGACGGGCGACAAGCCTGCTCCAGACGCCGCACGACGCCGAGGACGTCACCGCCGCAGCGTTCTACGAACTCTGGCGGAAGCGGAGGACCGTCGTCCTGGTTGCGGGCTCCGTCGTGCCGTGGCTGCTGGTCACGACCGTCAACCTCGCGCGGAACCATCGTCGGGCGACCGCCCGGTACCGCCGGTTGCTCGACGAGCTCCCGCGGGACGACGACACGACGCCAGCGGTCGACGCGGAGGACCTCGAGGTCCGCGATCGCTTGCGCGCCTCCGTTCGCGCGCTCTCCCCGGTCGATGCAGCGCTCTTGGTCCTGACGAGCCTCGAGGGCATGCCGGTGTGGGAGGCGGCACAAGCGGTGGGCCTCAATCCGCCCGCCGCACGCGTCCGCCTCCACCGCATGCGCCGACGCCTCCGCGACGACCTGCACGACCTCGACCCGTCCATCCGAACCGCACCGGAAGGCAGCAACCCATGAGCATCGACATGCAGCCCCAGACCGCCCTCGCCATCCGAGCCGAGCTCGCTGCCATCGGGACGCGGGCCAGCGGCCTCCAACGCCGCCAGCGCCGAGCACGCGTCACGGCTGCCCTCGTCGGCGTCGCGGCGGTCGGTCTGACCACCAGTGCGGCAGCACTCGTGGCGTCTGGTGTGCCCGGGTCCACGACGACCGCCGCGATCGGGGCCGCCACCACGGCGACGCACACCGGGCCGGCCCTGGTCGACATCGGGAAGGCGCCCGACAGGGCGGGCGCGGTGATCGTCGACATCACCTGCCTCAACCACGTCGGGATGGTGAAGGTGTCGACGGTCGACGGCGGCGGCGCCGGGTACAGCTGTCGCGACGGCGGCAGCATGCACGTCACGGATGGCCGAACACCAGCGGAGGGTCGGTCCCGGTTCAGCATCGAGGCCTCGCCGGGCACGCGGTGGCGGGCGGTCCTGCGGTACGCCAGCTCGGTCACGAGCGTGTGGGGCCTGAATGCCGAGGGACAGACGTACGGCGTCGAGAACGAGCACGGACACCCCGACCTCGTCCCGGCGACGGCGGACAACGGCCGCGAGGGCTGGGTGTTCTGGAACGACGTCGACCCGGCTGAGGAGACCGCGACGGTCGATGTGTACGAGTCCGACGGTGAAACGGTCATCGGGCACACCACGGTCATCGTGGGACTCCCGGGGGTACCGCTCGACCAGCGGTACATCGACGACCTCGACCCCGTCCGGACGGCCTCGCCCTCCCCCCACGGCACCAGGTGAACGCAGCCCCGACCACGCCGCCGTCGCCTGGTAGCGTCGGCGTGGCGTGTCGGGAAGTCTGGTCGACGGACCATCGACCGACCCCAACGAGACGGAGTCACCGTGCCCGCCATCGTCCGCTCCGAGCGCTTCAGCGCCGTCGCCCTGCTCACCGCCGCGGTCCTCGGACTCGCCGCCGCGAACTCCCCCCTCGGGCCTCGACTCGAGCACCTGCTGGCGCTCCACACACCCTGGTCCGCGGTCGGATTCGACCTGTCGATCGCACACTGGGTCAGCGACGGGCTGCTCGTCGCGTTCTTCCTGCTCATCGCGATCGAGCTCAAGCACGAGCTGACGATCGGGCAGCTGTCGGATCCCCGGACCGCGATCGTGCCCGCGATCGCCGCCGTCGGGGGTGTCGTCGTGCCGGCGGTGCTCTACCTGGCGGTCACGCAGGGCAGCGGGCTCGAACACGGCTGGCCGATCCCCACCGCGACCGACATCGCGTTCGCGCTCGGGATCCTCGCGATCTTCGGCCGCGGGCTGCCGTCACGCCTCCGGGTGTTCCTCCTGGCGCTCGCGGTGCTCGACGACCTCATCGCGATCGTCATCATCGCGGTGGTCTTCGCGCACGGCACCGACCTGGGACTCCTCGGGCTGGCGGTCGTGGCCCTCGCGGCGTTCGCGGTGCTGGCCCGGTCCCTGCGCCGCGTCGGGCGCGCCCGGCCGTGGATCGTGGTCGGCCTCGTCGTGCTCGGCGTCGTCACGTGGTGGCTCGTCCTGCACTCGGGGGTCCACTCGACGATCGCCGGGGTGGCACTCGGTCTGGTGCTCCCCCGGCGCGCCGGGCACACGGTCCGGCACGCTGTCGAACCCTGGTCGAACGGGGTCGTCCTGCCGGTGTTCGCGTTCACCTCGGCCGCGGTCGCCGTGCCCGCAGTGGGGTTCGGTGCGCTGTCGCCGGCGTTCTGGGCGATCGTGCTCGCACTCCCGGTGGGCAAGGTCGTCGGCATCACGCTCTTCGGCGGGGTCGCGACCCATGTGTTCCGGCATCCTGAGCGCCCGACGCTGTCGCTCTCGGCGGTCGCCACCGTCGGCGTCCTCGGCGGGGTCGGGTTCACCGTCTCGCTGCTCATGAACGAACTCGCGTTCGTGCGCACGCCGCAGGTCGCGGACCAGGGCACGCTCGCGGTCCTCGTCGGCTCGGGCGTCGCGATGGTGGCGTCGGCCGTCGTCGTCGCGCTCGGGGCACGCCGTGCTCGGTCCGAGCGCGCGGCCGCTCCCGGCGCGCCCTGACCGGGAGCACGATCCGGCGGTTCCGCCGCCGGCCGGCCGGACGGGAGGCGCGGGGCGGGCCCGTACCGTGCCTCCCGACTGGCGGTCCCGCCCCCGCCTACGCGGCCGGCGCCTGCTCCGGCACGTTCGCGCCGTAGATCGCCGTGACGATCGACTCCACCCAGTCGATGAGCGCATCGTCCGGCAGCGGCTCGCCGTTCCGCTTCGGGAGCGGGATGCTCGTCGCGTTCTGCTGGGCGAACCACCGCGACCCCGGGAACATGCGGGTGAGCCGGACCTGCTGGGAATCGGCGAGCTCCTTGCCCGCGACCCGGAGGTTCGACCCCATCACGACGACGTCGGACAGGCCGACCTGCTGCGCCATGCGCCGGAGCCGCGAGACCTCGATGAGCGTCGTGACCGCCTTCGGGGGCGTGCCGTACCGGTCGGTGAGCTCGTCGAGCACCATGTCGATCGCGGCGTCCTGCGCCGAAGGAGCCGACGCGGCCGAGAGCTTCTGGTACGCCTCGAGCCGGAGCCGCTCGCTCTCGACGTAGTCGTCGGGGATGCGGGCGTCGACCGGGAGCTCGAGGCGGAGTTCCGTCTGCCCCTCGGCGACGTCGCCGCGGAACTGCCCGACGGCCTCGCCGATCATCCGGAGGTAGAGGTCGAACCCGACCCCCGCGATGTGACCGGACTGTTCGCCACCGAGCAGGTTGCCCGCTCCGCGGAGCTCGAGGTCCTTGAGGGCGACCTGCATGCCCGCACCGAGCTCGTTGTTCGCCGCGATGGTCTCGAGGCGGTCCTGCGCGGTCTCGGACAGGGGCTTGTCGGCGTCGTAGAGGAAGTACGCGTACCCGCGCTCGCGCCCGCGGCCGACACGACCCCGGAGCTGGTGCAGCTGCGACAGCCCGTACTTGTCGGCGCGGTCGATGATGAGGGTGTTCGCGTTCGCGATGTCGAGGCCGGTCTCGATGATCGTGGTCGACACGAGGACGTCGAACTTGCGCTCCCAGAAGTCGACCATCACCTGCTCGAGGGCCTGCTCGGACATCTGGCCGTGCGCGACCGCGATCCGGGCCTCGGGCACGATCTCGGCGAGGTGCGCGGCGGTGCCCTGGATGTCCTTGACGCGGTTGTGCACGTAGAACACCTGGCCCTCGCGGAGCAGCTCCCGCCGGATCGCCGCCGCGACCTGCATGTCCGACTGCGGCCCGACGAAGGTCAGGATCGGATGGCGGTCCTCGGGCGGGGTGGCGAGGGTCGACATCTCGCGGATGCCGGTCACGGCCATCTCGAGTGACCGCGGGATCGGGGTCGCGCTCATGGCGAGGACGTCGACGTTCGTCTTGAGCTTCTTGAGCTGGTCCTTGTGCTCGACGCCGAAGCGCTGTTCCTCGTCGATGATCACGAGGCCGACGTCCTTGAACTGCACCTGCTGGGACAGGATGCGATGCGTCCCGATCACGATGTCGACCGTGCCGTCGGCGAGGCCCGCGATGGTCTCCTTGGATTCCTTCTCGGTCTGGAACCGGCTCAGGGCGCGCAGGTGCACGGGGAACCCGGCGAAGCGTTCCTGGAAGGTCTCGAAGTGCTGGCGGACCAGCAGCGTGGTCGGCACGAGGACCGCGACCTGCTTGCCGTCCTGCACGGCCTTGAACGCGGCGCGGATCGCGACCTCGGTCTTGCCGTAGCCGACGTCGCCGGACAGCAGGCGGTCCATCGGGATCGGCCGCTCCATGTCGGCCTTGATCTCGTCGATCGTGGTGAGCTGATCGGGCGTCTCGGCGAACGGGAAGGCTTCTTCGAGCTCACGCTGCCAGGGGGTGTCCGGCCCGAAGGCGTGGCCCTTCGACGCCATCCGCGCCGAGTAGAGCTTGACGAGCTCCACCGCGGTGTCGCGGACCGCCTTGCGCGCCTTGCTCTTGGCCGACGCCCAGTCGCTGCCGCCCATCTTGCTGAGCGTCGGGGCCTCGCCGCCGACGTAGCGCGAGAGCTGGTCGAGCTGGTCCGTCGGCACGTAGAGCTTGTCGCCCGGGTACCCGCGCTTCGATGGCGCGTACTCGAGCACGAGGTACTCGCGCTGCGTCTTGACCGCGTTCCGACCACCCGACGAGACCTCGCGCGAGACGAGCTCGACGAACTTGCCGATCCCGTGCGTGGTGTGCACGACGACGTCACCCGGCTTGAGCTGCAGCGGATCGACGACGTTCTTCCGGCGGCTGGCGAGCTTCTTCACCTGCCGGGCTCCCTGCTGGGCGCTCCGGCCGTAGAACTCGGCCTCGGACATCACGAGCAGGCGGAGCTCCGGCACGGCGAACCCGTGCTCGACCGACGCGGTCGTGAGCAGCACGGCGCCGGGCTCCGGAGGCTCGGTGACGTCCTCGACCCGGGCGGCGACGCCGGCGTCCGCGAGGACCTGCACGGCACGCTCGACCAGACCGGCGCCCTGCGCGGTGACCACGACGGACCAGCCGTCCCGCGTGCGCTCGGCGACGTGCTCGACCGCGCCCTCGGCGCTGCCGGTGAAGCTCGGGACGGTCTCGGCGGGCACGCGGAGGTAGTCGCCCGCCGACTCGACCGCCTGCTCGTCGGTGAGGTCGGCGCCGGAGTCGAACGGCGACACCGTCCACCAGGTGCGGTCGCCGCGGGACTGCTTGAGCGCCCCGAGGGACAGGAAGTTGCCGGCGTCGAGGTCGATGGGGGCCTGCGCCCCGGCGGTCGCCGCACTCCACGCGGCCTGCAGGAACTCCTGGTTCGTCTCGGCCAGGCTGTGCGCCCGGGCGACGACACGCTCGGGCGAGAACACCGCGACGACCGCCGAGGACGGCAGGTAGTGGGTGACGGGCACGAGGCGGTCGACCAGGGCGGGCGCGAGGGACTCCATGCCCTCGACCGGGATGCCCTCGGCGATCTTGGCGAGCATCTGGGACAGGCTCGGGAACTCGTGGAGCATCTCGCGCGCCCGCTGCCGGACGCTCTCGCCGAGCAGGAGCTCGCGGCTCGCGGTGAGCTCCACCTGCCCGAGGTCCTCGTCCGTCGAGCGCTGGTCCGCGACGCTGAACGCCTTGATCGCGTCGATCTCGTCGCCGAAGAAGTCGATGCGGACCGGGTGGTCGGCCGTCGGCGGGAAGACGTCGAGGATGCCGCCGCGGACCGCGAACTCGCCACGGCGGGACACGAGGTCGACCCGGGCGTAGGCGAGGTCGACGAGGGCGCCGGCGAGCTGCGTGAGGTCGTTGCCCCGCGAGTTCGTCCGGAGCACGAGGGGCGCCATCGCGGTCATGTTGTCCGCGATGGGCTGGAGCGCGGCGCGCACGCTCGCCACGACGACGATCGGCCCACGGGGTTCGCCCCGGTCGGCGGCGGCCTGCCAGTCGGCGAGGCGTCGCAGGGTGTTGATGCGCGTGCCGACCGTCTGCGCGCTCGGGCTCAGGCGCTCGTGCGGCAGGGTCTCCCACGCGGGGAACTCGAGGACCTCGGCCTCGGGCACGTAGCACCGGACGGCGTCACGCACGCCCTCGGCCTCGCGCCCGGTGGCGGTGATCACGAAGGCGCACTGCGGGCCGTCCCGCTCGGCGAGCAGCGCCGCCAGCAACGGGACGCGGAGGCCGTCGACGACGGAGAAGTCGGCGTCACGCGGGGCGGCGGCGAGGACACGATCGAACGCGGAGGCGCGCGAGAGCGCAGGGATGATGCCCGAGATCGTCACTCATCCGATGGTACCGGCGCCCTCCGACAGGCGATCCGGCCCGCCGCGTGCTGTGGGCGAACGGAAGGGAGATGGGCGGGCGCACACCGAGCCTCCCGGTCGTCCCATGACGGTCAGGCCGGCGCGTGGAACCGCTGTTGCGCGGCGAGGAGGCCGTCGGTCGCGATGGCCTCGACCGCGTCGGCGGCCTCGGCCAGGAGCGACGGCAGCACCTTGCGCTCGGTCGACGAGAAGTCGCGGAGCACGTAGTCGGCCGGGTCCTGCCGACCGGGCGGGCGGCCGATGCCGACGCGGACCCGCGCGAACTCGTTCGTTCCGCAGGCCTTGATGATGTCGCGGAGCCCGTTGTGCCCGCCGTGCCCGCCACCGGATTTGAGCCGGAGCGTGTCGAAGGGCAGGTCGAGCTCGTCGTGCACGACGACGAGATCGGCGGGCGTCAGACCGTAGAACGACAGGGCGGCCGACACCGGGCCGCCGGACGTGTTCATGAACGACGCGGGCTTGACCAGGATGAGCTTCGGCCCACCCTGGGCCGTGCGGCCCTCGGCGACCTGCGCGGGGGTCTTGTGCTTCCGGAAGGTCGCACCGATCCGCACCGCGAGGTCGTCGAGGACCATCTGTCCGACGTTGTGCCGGTTGCCAGCGTAGTCGGGCCCGGGGTTGCCGAGCCCGACCACGAGCAGCGTTCGTTCCGCCATGGGCGTCGGGAGGCTCGCGGACTACTCCGCGGCGTCCTCGCCGGCCTCGTCGCCCTCGTCACCGGCGCCGCGGGGCGTGCTGATGCTGACGACCAGGGCCTCCGGGTCGGTGTCGAGCTCGGCGCCCTCGGGGAGCGTGATGTCCGAGGCGTGCAGCTGGGCACCGTCCTCGAGGCCCGTGACGTCGACGACGACGTGCTGCGGGATGTTCGTCGCGAGGACGACCAGCGACAGCGTGGACTCGTCCTGCACGTGGATGGTGCCCGGAGCCGACTCGCCCTCGACGACCACGGGGACCTCGACGGTGACCCGCTCGCCCTGACGGAGCACGACGAGGTCGATGTGCTCGATGATCTGCCGCACCGGGTCACGCTGGACGTCCTTGACGAGCACGAGCTGCGTGGCGCCCTCGATGTCGAGCTCGATGATCGCGTTCGCGCGGCGGACGACGAGCATCGTGTCGTGCCCGGGCAGCGTGACGTGCTGCGGGTCGGTGCCGTGACCGTAGACGACGGCGGGGATCTTGTCGGCGGCGCGGAGCTTGCGTGCCGCGCCCTTGCCGAATGCGGTGCGGGGCTCGGCGGCGAGCTGGTACTGGTCGGCCATGGTGGTGCCTCCTGGGTGGGGACGACCGCCATGCGGCCGTCGTCGGTCAGTGTGTTCGACTCGAACGCGTCACAGCGCCAGGAGGGCCCGTGATCCGGGGCCACCGCCGGTCACCCGCACGGAGCACGGGACCGGATCTCCTACCGCGTCGATCACGGCCGCGCCTGCGCACGACCCTCGCCGAAGTCCAGTCGGTCACTCTAGCGCATGTCGTGCGCCTCGTCCGCGCCGGGCGTCGGGAGCGCGGTCACGAACGCGTCGACCGCGGCGAACGTGGCGTCGGCGCGCTCGAGCTGCGGCAGGTGGCCCGCCGCCTCGACCACGACGAACCGCGCGTCGGGCAACGCATCCGCGAGCGCGGCCCCGTACGCGGGGGTGACGATGCGGTCGCTGTCACCCCACAGGACGAGCGCCGGGACCCGCACGTCGGCGAGCCGGGAGGCGAGGGTCGGGTCGGCCATGGCGGCGGCGCCCGCGTAGGTCCGGAGCGCGACCATGTTCGCCGCCTGGACGCGCCGGCGCTCGTCCGAGAGGGTCGCCGGGTCGAGGTACCCGCGCTCCGGGTCGTGCCAGGCGTACTCCGCCACCCCGCGCGCGTCGAGCGCGAAGAAGTCGCGCACCGGCTCGTCGGGCACCGTCACGCCCACCGCGTCGACGACGACGAGCGCACCGACCGCGTCCGAGCCGCGCTCTGCCGCCTGGACGGCCATCTCGAGCGCGATCCAGCCGCCGAGCGAGTTGCCGACGAGCACGGCGTTCCGGGCGTCGCGCTGCTCGAGCAGGTCGAGGTACACGCCCGCGAGTGCCCGCACCGTGTCGAGGTCGTCCGGACGGTCGGTGCCGTTCCACCCCGGGTGCGTCGGTGCGATGACGTGGTGCGTCTCGGCGAGGTGCGCCACGAAGGGCGCCACCGTCGCGGGGCCGCCGCCGCCGTGCAGCACGAGGGCGAGGGGGCCGTCGGTGCCGCGTTCGTCGAGGGTGATGTCCATGGTGTCGCTCCTGTCTCAACATGTTTATCTAATGCTGCTGATACGGTAGCACCATGACGACGGACCTGCGACGACTCGGCCGGATGGTGAAGCAGGCGCAGTGGCGTGACCACCGTGCGGTCGACGCGGCCCTGCACGGTGTCGGGACGACCCTCGCCCAGTGGGACGCCCTCCGCGCGATCGCCACCCGCCCCGGGGCCTCGGCGCACGCGCTCGCACTCGTGACGTTCCAGAGCGACCAGGCGTTCGGGACCCTCACGACGCGCATGGCCGCGCGGGGCCTCGTCGAGCGCCATCCCGGGGTGGGCCGCCGGGTTCGGTACGAACTCACCGCCGAGGGTGAACGGCTCCTCGTAGCCGGACAGGAGGCCGCGGACCGGACGCTCGCGACGCTGTTCGCGCCCCTCGACGAGGCGGACCGGGCGGCATTGACGTCAATCCTCGGCCGGCTGCTCGGCGAGGACGACGACGGGGGCAGCGCCGACGGCGATGGTGGTGCCGACGGTGGTGCCCGCGTGGGCTCGGACACGCCGGAGGACGACCGGTAACAGACGCGGGCTCAGCCCACCTCGCGCCGGTGCGCGCGGGCCCGCCGGAGCGCCGTCCGCGCCTCGTCCGCGCGTTCCTCCGCGGCGTCGCGATCGTCCTCGAGCCGCTGCGTCTCCCGTTCGGCGTCGTCGAGGTCCCGGCGGACCGCGGCGAGTTCCTCCTCGAGGTCGTGCCGGCGCCCCTCGAGGTCACGACGGCGCTGGTCGGCGTCGTCGAGCGCGTCCTCGAGGCGCTCGAGATCGTCGTCGGCGGTCCGGGCGGCGTCGCGTGCCGCCGCCTCGGCCGCCCGGGCCTCCTGGCGGACGCGGTCGTGGTCGTGGTCGTGGTCGTGGTCGTCGCCGTCGTCGCCCTGCGTCGGACGGGAGGACCGGGGCGCGTCCGCCGGATGGCCACCGGTCGCGCGGCACGGACGGCCGGTGCCGCCGCGCGACCGGCGGGGTGGCGTCGACTCGGGCTCCGGCTCCGGCTCCGCGTCGGGCTCCGGCTCGGGCTCCGGCTCCGGCTCCGGCTCCGGCTCCGGCTCCGGCTCCGGCTCAGCCTCGGCGTCCTCCCCGTCGATGTCGGGCACCGCCTCGGGCACCGCCACGGCGCCGTCGAGGTCGACCGGCTCGAACCCGACGGCCTCGAGCGCGCGGACGAGCATCCCGGACCGCACGACAGCACCCGCACGGGGGTCCGCCATTGCCGCCTCGACCGTCGCCCCGACCTGCTCGAGCACGACGTCCGACGGCTCGTGCCCGGCGTCGCGAGCCAGATCGGCCCCGGCATCCGTGAGCGACGCCACGAGCGAGGCCCGCTCGCGCCGGAGCCGGCTGATCGCCCGCGGGTCGGCGTGCTCCTGCGCAGCGCGGAGCGCCGGTCCGAGGTCGACCGCGTCGTCGAGGGCGCCCTGCGCCGCGAGCAGGTCGACGACCCACGCGGCGGGCGAGGGCTTGCGGAGCGCCTTCACGCCGTCCGACAAGGCCCGGTCACGCTTCCGGAGATCGCGTGCCCGCGCGGTCCGTTCGGCGACGAAGTCCTCGGGGCGTCGCCGGTACAGCTCGCGCGCGACGGCGGCGAGCTGCCCGGGGTCCATGCCGTCGAGTCTGCCCCGCGCCGGGACTGCCGGCTCGCGTGTCACCCGCCGGCTCGCGCCGCATCCACCGCTGCGGACGTCGCCGCCCTGCAAAGGGTGCCCCCCAACCCGGTCGCGAGGCCGTGCGCGACCTGTCCGAGCGAATCGGATCCTGCGAACTCGTACAGGTAATTCGCCTGACCCCCGAACAGGTGACAGGGCGCTCCACGGACCCTCACATCCGCGCCCGACAGTCAACCGGCGTGCCTGAGAATCAGCCGAATCCGGGGGTACGGAAAACCGTTACGTTTCTGGTCGCTCACGACCTTCAGGGAGGAACGAGCCCATGGACAACACGGACCCGACCATGAACGAGACCACGACGAGCGGAACGGACCGCTCGGCCCGGCACCGCCTGCGCTGGGCGCTCCCGGTGACGGTCGCCGCGGTGGCGTCGTCGGTGGCGCTGATGGCATGTGCGCTGCCCCAGGGCGGCACCACCGCCGACGCTGCGACCACCGCCTCCTCGAAGCCGAGTGCCACTGCCGCCCCCGCGGCGGCGTCGCCCGCGCCGACGACGGCCACCCCGGTAGTGCGGGCGGACGTTGCGTCGCCCGCCCCGCGCACCATCACCGCGACCACGGCCGCCGCGAGCGCGTCGGCGGTACCGGCGTCGGCAGTGACGGCCACGACCGCCGCAGCATCCGGGATCGTGCACGGCAAGGGCATCTCGCCCGGCGGCCTGTACGAGTCGGAGATCAACACGATGTCCGCCAGTGGAGCGCGCTCGGTGTTCCAGGACATGCGCTCCGCGGGCGTGCAGTGGGTCCGGCTCGACTACAACTACGCCGGCAACCCCACCGGGCACGGCGGCGCCTCCGACCAGACGATCACGCAGGCCCGGATGGCGGGTCTCGACGTCGAGGTCATCTTCGGTGACGGCACGGCATCCATGCCGGAATCCGCCGGGTACTCGGCGCAGAACGGCTGGATGACCTACTCGGTGCGGCGCCTCGCGGCCGGGGGCATCCACGACTTCGAGATCGGCAACGAGGTCAACCTCGGCTGGACGTGGGCGGGCGGCCACGCGAACCCCGCTGCCTACGCCGGTCTGCTGCGCACGGTGTACCCCATCATCCACCAGGCCGACCCGCAGGCCACCGTGCTCATGGCGGGCATGGCACCGTTCGGGCGGCAGGTCTCGGGGAGCGGCCCCCAGGGCAACGACTACAACCCCATCGACTTCATCCGCCAGATGTACTGGAACGGTGCGGCGGGCTGGTTCGACGCCGTCAACCTGCACCCGTACACCTACCCGGTGATGCCGATGACCGCAGACGGCGGCTACAACCTGCTGTCCGTCCTGCCGGACCTGCTGGCCGTCATGCGCCAGTACGGGGACGGTTCGAAGCCGATCTGGTGGACCGAGAGCGGTATGCCGACCGGCTCGGACGGCAACTACCCGGCGTTCTCCGTGGGGCAGCAGCAGGAGACCATCAAGGAGCTGTACCAGATCGCCGCGCAGTACCCGCAGGTCGGGCCGGTGTTCCTCTACGGCTGGCAGGACGACGGCCAGGACGGCGACTTCGGGCTCTACACCTGGTCACACCAGCGCAAGGCGTCCTTCGACACCTTCGCCGGGATCGCCGCGCAGTAGCGACATCGCGCGACGTCCTCTGCGGGGTCACCAGTCGTGCACGGTGCCGTCCGCCAGGCGGTTGTACGGCAGGTACGCCTGCTCGTACGGGTACTTCCCCGCCTCGTCGACGTCGAGGTCCACCCCGATGCCCGGCTGGTCGCCCGGGTGGAGCAGACCGTCCTCGAACGTGAAGGACTGCTGGAACACGGCGTTCGTCCGAGCCCCGTGCTGCATGTACTCCTGGATCCCGAAGTTGTGGATCGCGAGGCCGAGGTGCATCTGGGCCGCCATCCCGACCGGTGAGATGTCGGTCGGCCCGTGGAACCCGGAGCGGATCTGGTACTGCGCGGCGTACTCGATGAGCTTCCGCAGGTGGCTGATCCCGCCGGTGTGGGTGACCGCGCTCCGGACGTAGTCGATGAGTTGCTCGCGGATGATCTGCTGGTAGTCCCAGAGCGAGTTGAACACCTCGCCGATCGCGAGCGGTGTCGTGGTGTGCTGGCGGACGAGCCGGAGGGCCTCGGGGTTCTCGGCCGGGGTGCAGTCCTCGAGCCAGAACAGGTCGTACGGCTCCAGGGACTTGCCGAGCTGCGCGGCCTGGATCGGGGTCATCCGGTGGTGGGCGTCGTGGAGCAGCGGCAGCTCGGGCCCGAACTCGTTCCGCACGGCCTCGAACACGCTGGGCACGTGGCGCAGGTACGACCGGGTGTCCCAGTCCTCCTGCGCCGGCAGGGCCCCACGCTGCGCGGGCTCGTGGTCGTACCGGACGCCCTGGTCGCCGTCGAGCCGGGCGTTCGACGCGATGCCGTAGATGCTCTTGAGCCCGGGCACGCCGGTCTGCACGCGGATCGACCGGTAGCCCTGCTCCTGGTGTTCCCGGATCGAGTCGAACAGCTCCGGCAGGTCCTTGCCCGACGCGTGTCCGTACGCCATGAGCCCCTCACGCGAGGCGCCGCCGAGCAGCTGGTACAGGGGCATGCCGGCGGCCTTGGCCTTGATGTCCCAGAGCGCGACGTCGACCGCGGCGATGGCGGCCATCGTGACGGGACCGCGACGCCAGTACGCCCCGCGGTACAGGAGCTGCCAGGTGTCCTCGATGCGCGAGGCGTCGCGGTCGATGAGCATCAGCACGACGTGGTCACGCAGGTACGACACGACGGCGAGCTCACGGCCGTTCAGCGTCGCGTCCCCGAGACCGGTGATGCCGTCCTCGGTCGTGAGCTTCAGGGTGGTGAAGTTCCGGTCCGGGCTCGTCACCACGACCTCGGCCTTCGTGATGCGCATCCCCCGCGCACCCCGGGTGGAGCTCGTGGAGGGGAGGTCGGTGGCGGTCATGCGGTCGCTCCTCGTGTCGGATCGACGGCCTCGTCGCCGTCGTCGGTGTCCATCGTGGTCCTGATGCGGGTCGCCGCCGCGGTGATCGCGGCGACGACCGGGTCGGTGTCGAGGTCCGGGTCGAGCACCGCCAGCACGTCGTGCACGTCGGCGTCCGGGGCGGGGGCGCCGTCGTCCGACACGAGGTCGGCCTGCAGGGCGCAGTGCAGCCACCACGCCGCGACGACCGTCGCCGTGCCCGGTCCGACGCCGGCGTCCGGATCGCGCGCGAGTCGCCGTCGCAGGGGGTCGACGATCCGCACGGGGAGCTTGCGCGACCCGTCGCTCGCGATCTGTCGCAGCGTGTGACGGATCCGCGGGTTCGCCCACCGCTCGAGCATCGCCGCACGCGCGGCGGCGATCTCGTCGGCCGGGAGGCGCACCTCGGCTCCGGCCTCGTCCCACAGCTGGTCGACGCGGCCGCGGCAGCGCGGGTCGGCGATCGCCTCGGCCACCGTGGTGTGCCCGAGCAGGAGGCCGAGGTAGGCGAGCAGCGAGTGCGCGGCGTTGAGGAGCCACAGCTTCCGCTGCTCGTACGGCTCGACGTCGTCGACGATGCGGACCCCGGCACGCTCCCATGGCGGCCGGTCCCCCGCGAAGCGGTCGGCGAGGACCCACTCGGCGAACGGCTCGGTGACGACCGGCACGCGGTCGTCGGGCACCGCGCCGGGCAGCTCCTGGACGGCGGCGCGGTCCTCGTCGGTCGTGGCCGGGGTGATCCGGTCGACCATGGCGTCGGGGAACGTCACGTTCCGGTCGATCCAGGCGAGGAGGTCCGGGTCCGCCCCGACCGCCTCCCGCACGGCCCCGGCGAGGACCCGGCCGTTCCCGGCGAGGTTGTCGAGGCTGATGAGCGTGAGGGGGTCGCCCTCCGCGGTCGCCCGCGCCCGGAGGCCGTCGACGAGCCGGTCCGCGACGCCGGACCCCGGCCGGTAGCCGGCCTCGGTGACGGTGAGCGTGACGATCGCCGTCGTCGGGGACGCGAGGGCGGTCCTCCAGGCCGATGTGTCGGACCCGGGGTGCGCGGCGACGACGACGTCCATGACGGTCGCGGTGTCGCCGTCCGCCGCGCGCTCGACGAGCGTGTACCGGCAGTCCTGCGCCGCGAGCGTGGTGGCGGCGTCGGGTGACCGCCCGGTGAAGCCGACGATGCCCCAGGCGCGTCCGTCGTCGTCGGTGCCGGCGCGTTGCGTGTACCAGGCGAGGTGGGCGCGGGCGAACGCACCGATCCCCAGGTGGACGATGCCCGGTCGGCGGTCGGGTGTGGCGCCGCCCGTCACGGGGTGTCCGTCGACACGAGCGAGCGGAGGAACGCGAGGTCGTCGGCCGTGCGGTCCACGAGGGGCAGCTCGGTCGAGAAGTCCTCGACCGTGACCCAGCCGTCGTACCCGACGGTCCGCAGGTCGGCGAGGTAGTCCGCGACGGACTCCTGCCCGGTCCGGAGCGTCGCCCACTCGTGCACCCACACCGTGCTGCCGTCCGCGCGTCGGTCGTCGGTCGGCACCCAGCGGACGTTCTTGACGTGCACGTGCGCCAGGTAGGGGCCGAGCAGCTCGAACGCGGCAAGGTGGTCCTCACGTCCCTCGATGACGAGGTTGCCGAGGTCGTGGATGACCCCGACGTGCGCAGGGTCGAGACCGTCGACGAGCCGGAGCGCCGCGGACGCCGACGCGGTGATCGTGCCGTGGTGGAGCTCGACGAGCGCCTGCACGCCGAGCTCCGCGGCCCGCGCGGCGATCCACTCGAGGTCGGCGCGCGTGCGGTCGAACAGCTGCGGGTACGGGGTGCCCGTCCGGGTGTGCGGCATCGTGACCCGGACGCGCTCGGCCCCGAGCTCCGCGGTGGCCCGGAGCATCCGCAGGACCGCGTCGTGGTCCGACGCCTGCTGGTACCCGCCGATGCCGGAGTACGCGAGCCCCGAGCCGGCGGTGACGCGCGCGATCTGCCCGAGCCGGTCCTCCAGGCCCGCGAACGGCCAGGTGGCACGGTTGCCGGCCCAGAACCCCGGTGCGCCCTGGGCGTCCGGTTGGTCCGTGACGCGCCACTCGACGCCGTCCCAGCCCTGCGCGGCGAGCATCGACACGGCCTGGTCGGGGCTCCACTCCGGCGTCGCCGCCGTGAACACCGAGAACCTCACGCGAGCACGCTCCCCGGGCCCGGGCCGACCATGGGTTCGACGTCGTCGTACCGGCCGCTCAGGACGTCGTCGACACGGACCGGCACGCCGAGCGTCGCCGACACGTACAGGGCCCGCACGGTCGCCAGGGACAGCAGGGCGGCCTCGACCGTCACCCCGGGCTCGCGGCCGTCGCGGATCGCGTCGACGAGGTCGTCGTACTGCCGAGCGTGGCCGTGGAGGAACGCATCCGGCTCCGACGGGCCGCCGACGACGTGCTCGGGCGGCACCACCTCGGCCCGCTGGTCCGTGGCACCCGCGACGGCCTGGGCGCCGCTCGTCGTCGACGCGGACGCCAGGGCCGCGTCGTCGGGCGCCATGTGGAAGAAGGCGAGTCGGTCGTCGTCGACGATCGCCGAACCGCGCGTGCCGTGCACCTGGTACCGCGCGGACAGCCCCGGGTAGGCGGCCGTCGTGCAGTGGACGACGGCGAGGGCACCACCGTCGAACAGGACCGTCGCGACCGCGGTGTCCTCGACCTCGATCCGCTCGTGGGCGAGTCGACCGGTACGCGCCGACACCTCGACCGGACGCCCGAGCGTCCAGACGAGCAGGTCGACGGTGTGCACACCCTGGTTCATGACCGCGCCACCGCCGTCGAGCGCCCAGGTACCCCGCCAGTCGCCGGAGTCGTAGTAGCCCTGCGAGCGGTACCAGGCGACGCTCGCGACGCCGCTCGTGAGGGTGCCGAACCCGCCCGAAAGCGCGGCCCGGGCCACCGCGACCGAGGCCGGGTCGAACCGGTGCTGGCTCACGACGGACACGACGAGCCCCCGGTCGCGAGCGGACGCGGCGAGCGCCGCGAGCTTCCGTGCCCGCGGGATCGTCGTGTCGAGCGGCTTCTCGATGAGGACGTGCTTGCCGGCCGCGATCGCCGCGGTCGCGAGGTCGACGTGCATCCCGGACGGCGAGCAGATCGCGACGATGTCGATCGCCACGGCGTCGACGGCCTCGCGGATGGTCGTCGCCGTCAGGGGTCGCTGCACGCCGGTCGCGGTGATCTCGTCCGCCAGGGCCACGGCCGCCGCGGGGACGGCGTCGACGAGGGCGACGAGGTCGAGATCCGGGTGCTGTGCGGCGACACGGGCGTGGTGCTGGCCGATGACGCCCGCGCCGACGACGGCGAGGCGGAGCGGTGGGGCCGCGTCGGTGGGGCTGGTGCTCATCGCAGGGTGACTCCGATCTGTCGCGTGAGGTCCCGGAACGCGCGGGCGGCACGACCGAACGCGGCCGGTCCGCTCGATCCGCCGAGCCGGGTGGCACTCGCCAGGTGGGGCTCGAGGGAGGCGTGGCCGTCGTACCCGGCGCCGCGGAGCGCCGTCAGGGTCTCGCGGAGCTCGCCGTCGCCCTCGCCCGCCGGGACGACCGTGCCGTCGGCGGCCAGGGCGTCCTTGACCTGGAGGTAGACGACGTACGGGGCGAGGAGGCCCCAGCCGTCGGTGAACGGGCGCACCCCGCACTGGACGTAGTTCGCGTTGTCCCAGGCCAGGCGGAGCGCGTCCGATCCGACGGACTCCACGACGTCGAGCACCCGCTCGGGGACGTCGCCGTAGATGTCCTTCTCGTTCTCGTGCAGCAGTCGGACGCCCTCGCGCTCGGCGACGTCGGCGAGGGCCCGCATCCGCGTGAGGACCGCGTCGCGGACGTCCTCGGGGGTCTGCTCGGGCGACCGGTAGAACGAGAAGACCCGGATGTCCCGGGTCCCGAGGGCGTGCGCGGCGGCGATCGCCCGCTCGAGCCGCGCGACCTCGTGCTCGACGGGCAGGCCGACGTCGACCTTGCCGATCGGGGAGGCGACGGCCGAGACGGAGTGGCCCCGGTCCTCCAGGAGGCGGTGCAGGCCGGCGAGCTGGTCCTCGTCGAGGTCCACGACGTTGACGCCCCACGCGCTGCGGACCTCGATCGCGCTCGCGCCGAGGGCCTGGAGCACGGCGACCTGGACGACCGGGTCGTCGTCGATCTCGTCGCCGAACCCCGAGAGGGTCCAGGCGGGTGCCTCGGTCATGTCGTCCTCCACGCCTCATGCTGGACCGGTCGGGATGCGGCACCGCGGAGGGTCCGCACCGACCGGTGTCGATGCTGCCGCTGTGGCAACGCTGTGGCAACCCGTTGCCATCGCGTTGCCACGGGCCCTACGGTCGGTGGCACGACCGAGCGCGCGAGGAGGCCGCCACGTCCGAGATCCAGGAGCCCCGCCGCGTGACGATCCGTGACGTCGCGCGGGCCGCCGCGGTCGCGCCCTCCACGGTCTCGCGGGCACTGGCCCGGCCGGGCCGCGTCAACGCCGCGACGCGCACCCGCATCGAGGCCGCCGCACGGGCCCTCGGGTACACGCCCCCGCGCAGCGAGCGCGGCACCCGGGACGTCGGGGCGGTCGCGGTCGTCGTGCCGGACGTGACGAACCCGTTCTTCTTCGACGTGATCCGCGGGGCACAGCACCGGCTCGCCGCGGCCGGCCGGACCCAGCTGCTCGTGGACACCGAGGAGTCCGCGGCGACCGAGGCAGCCACCCTCGGCGCGATCGCGTCGCGGGTGGACGGCGCGGTGCTCGCCGCCTCGCGCCTGAGCGACGGGGAGATCGCACGGTTCGCGGGCCTCCTGCCGGTCGTCGTCCTGAACCGGCGCGTGCCGTCCGTGTCGAGCGTGCTCATCGACACGCCGGGCGGGGTCGGGCGGGCGCTCGAGCACCTCGTCTCGCTCGGACACCGGCACGTGCTGTACGTCGGCGGCCCCGAGAGTTCGTGGTCGAACGAGCGACGGTGGCGGGCGCTCGTCGCCGCCGCCGCGCGGATGCGCGTCCGGGTCGACACGGCCGGGCCGTTCGCGCCGGTCGTCGACTCCGGTGCGGCCGCCGCGGACGCCGCCGTCACCGCCGGGGTCACCGCGTGCATCGCGTTCAACGACCTCATCGCGATCGGGATGCTGCGCCGCCTGCGGGAGCGGTCGGTGCCCGTGCCCGTCGACATGAGCGTCGTCGGGTGCGACGACATCTTCGGCGCCGACTTCTGCGATCCGCCGCTCACCACCATGACATCACCCATCGAGCAGGCCGGACGCGTCGCCGTGACGATGCTGCTGCGGCGCATCGGCGGCGGTGTCCCGACCGACGCCGCCGCCGTCGCGGAGCACCCGACGGACTCGGTCGCCCTGCCCACCCACCTGACCGTCCGCGGGTCGACCGGTCCCGCCCCCGGCACCGAACGGAGTCCCGCATGACGAGCACCGACGCCCCCGCCGACACCGACCGCCCGATGGTCCCGCACCCCGACCGCCTGTTCCCCGCCGACCCGGCGACGCGGTCCGTCGCCCGCCGCCTGTACGACGAGGTCGCCGAGGCCCCGATCCTGTCACCGCACGGACACGTGCCCGCCGAGGTGCTCGCCGACGACGAACCGTTCCCCGACCCGGCCGCGCTGCTCGTCACCCCGGACCACTACGTGCTCCGCCTGCTCCACGCCAACGGGGTGCCGCTCGACGCGCTCGGACGCGCGCCGGTCGACGGGACGGGTGTCGTGCCTCCCGGCCGTGCCGTCTGGCGGACGCTCGCCGAGCACTGGGACGACTTCCTGGCGACCCCGGTGCGCGCGTGGTTCGAGACCGAGCTGCACGACGTGTTCGGGCTGACGGAGGAGCCGTCCGGCGCGAACGCCGACGCCCAGTACGACCGACTGGCCACGGCCCTCCGCGACCCCGGGATGCGCCCCCGCGCACTGTTCGACCGGTTCCGGATCGCGGTGCTCGCGACGACCGACGACCCGACGTCCGACCTCGCCGCGCACGCCCGACTGGCGGCCGACCCGGCCTTCTCCGGGCGGGTCATCCCGACGTTCCGCGCCGACGCCGTCTTCGACCCGTCCCGCCCGGACTGGAGGGACGTGGTCGCGCGGATCGGCGAGGCCGCCGGCATCGACACGGGGACGCACGCCGGGTTGCTCGAGGCGCTCCGGGCCCGCCGCCGGTACTTCGTCGAACACGGTGCGACCGCGACCGACACGGGGGTCCTCGACGCCGGGTCCACGCCGCTGTCCCCGGTGGACCGAGAGCGCATCCACGCCGCCGCGCTCCGGGGGCCGACCGCGCTCACCCCGGACGACGCCACCGCGTACCGCCACGACATGCTGTACCGCTGGGCGGAGATGTCCTGCGACGACGGCCTCGTCATGCAGTTGCACGCGGGCGTGCACCGGGACCACCACCGGCCGTCGTTCGAGCGGTACGGGTCCGACGCCGGCCACGACCTGCCCGCGGTCGGCGGGTTCACGGCGCCGCTCCGCCCCCTGCTCGAGACGTTCGGCACCGTGCCGGGGTTCCACCTCGTGCTGTTCACCGTCGACGAGACCGTGTTCTCGCGCGAGGTCGGGCCGCTCGCGGGCTTCTACCCGGCCGTGTACGCCGGTGCGCCGTGGTGGTTCCTCGACACCCCCGGGGCGATGCGGCGGTTCCGCGAGGCCGTGACGGACTCGGCGTCGTTCGCCAAGACCTCCGGGTTCATCGACGACACCCGGGCGTTCTGCTCGATCCCCGCGCGGCACGACACCGCCCGGCGCGTCGACGCGGCGTACCTGGCCGACCTCGTGGTGACGCACCGGATCTCCGAGGAGGCCGCGGTGCGGACGGCGCACCGACTGGTGTTGGACATCCCGCGCGAGGTCTTCAAGCTCTGACGGGGCCATGCCGGCCGGCCGCCGCCCGCCGACCCCCTCTCGCCCGCCCCCAACCGTGAGATCGCAGTCGTTGCCGTTCTGAGGGGGGTCAGAACGGCAACGACTGCGATCTCACGGCCCCAGGTGGGGGGCGGTGCGGGGGCTGTCT
>NZ_QKTN01000018.1:0-25397 GCF_003234515.1 Curtobacterium sp. MCBD17_034
GCCGGAACGCCCTCCCGGCATGGCTGCATCACTACAATCACCACCGGCCCCACACCGCCATCGGGAACCGGTCACCGATCACTCGGTTGACCAACCTCCCTGGGCAGTACAGCTAGTCGAACACATCGGGTCGACGTCCATTCCGGGCCTGAGGGCGAAGCCGATCATCGACCTTGCTGTTCGGATCCGTGACCGCGGCGACTTCGACGCTCACCGGGACCGCCTGGAAGCTAGCGGATGGCATATCGGCAGCGGGGTTCGCTCGCACCTCGTGATGCTGTTCGAACGCGAGGGGCAACGCACCCACATCGCCCACTTCTTTCCAGCTGTTGAGTGGGAAGAGAACAACCAGCGCATCTTGCGCGACTGGCTGCTGTCGCATCCTGCCGACGCGGCGTACTACGAGTCCGCGAAGATTGCTGCCGCCGCCGCGGCGCGCGGGCAGAGCGCGTCCTACAACTCTGCAAAAACAGCGGTGATTCAGGGCATAGTCGATCGAGCGCGGGCCGAGCGGGGCCTTCCGTCGGCGGCCGTCTACGACAAGTGACGACGCCGCTGCCCGCAGCCGGATCGGCTACTGAAACAGCTGGCGGAGTCGAAGGTGACCGGATGAGCCGGGGGAGCTGTGCTCGACCCCGGCTCATCCGGTGCGGTCCCGCCAGCGATCATTCCGCTTTCGCCGACTGTCGAGTGAGTCGGCTATTGCATCAGCTCGTGGACGGTGCTCACTGAGCGGTGAGCTGGCTCATGAAGGCGGACATGTCGCCGATGGCATTGTGCTCGACGATCTGGCCGTCGCGGATGACGTCGACGGCGACGGCTTCGAGGCGGGTCGCGTTGCCGTTGGCGGGGATGCCGAACAGGTCGCCGTTGCTGAAGGTGCCTTCGAGGACCCAGTGGGTGTAGACGGTGTCGCCGTCGGCGGCCTGGCCGAGGATCGTCATGGTCTGGTCGGGGACCGCGGTCTTCGCGGCGAGGTCGGAACCCATCCACATGTCCCTGTTCATCGCGCCGCCGTTGGTGTGGTTGGCGAGCTCCTGGGAGATGTAGGTGTCGAACGCGCCCTGCAGGTCGCCGCCGTTGTAGGCGTCGTAGAAGGTGCGGGCGATGGTCTTGTTGTCGTCGGTGGTACTCATGGTCTTGTCCTTCGGCTGGGAGCGGTCACTCACGAGCTTGTGGGTGAGGTCGTGTGATGCCCGGGCTGCGGGCGGTGGTCAGTTGGCGGAGAGCAGCAGCGTGTTCAGGCTCGGGTCTCGGACGAGGAAGCCGGCGTCGGATTCCTCGATGGGTCCGTCGACGGTTCCGAGGACGTGGTCGAGGCGCTCGTGGGTGTCGAGGCGGAGGGTGAAGGCGCGCATGCGGGCGGTCCCTGCGGGTGATTGCGGTGCGCCGACGCCTTGCCAGGTGTTCACTGCGATGCGGTGGTTGAACGCGCCGCCACCACCGAGGTCGCCCATGTGGAAGCGGGGTGCCCACACGGCCTGGTTGAACCCGAACGTGCGGTAGAAGTCGTATGCGGCTTCGAGGTCACCGACGTACAGGTGAACATGGCCGATCTTCGTGCCCTCCGGCACGGGAAGGGTGGTGTCGTCATCGGGCAGTGCGGCGAGGACGGCGCGGACGTCGAGCGGTTCACGACCGTTGGAGCGAGTGCCGTCCTGGCGGATCACGGACGGCCCGTTGTCGTCCATGCGGAACTCGAGGAGACGTTCCGGCGTCTCGAGGGTGATCTCGACGGTGATGCCGTCCGGGTCGAGGAGGTAGATCGCCTTCGACATGATGTGGTCGGTCGGCGAGATCTGCCAGCCGACCCGGATGAGGCGGAGCAGGATCCGTGCGAAGTCCGCTTCTGTCGGCGGGTGCACGGCGAGGTGGTAGAGCCCGCTGTGGCCCTGCAGGAACCCGGTCTGAGCGCCCGGGTGCAGGGTGACGAGCGTCCGCGCCTTCGTACCGAGCTCGACCTCGTCCTGGGACTCGGACCGCAGGACGAGACCGATGACATCGGTCCAGAACGCGGTGGAACGGCCGAGGTCGGTGACCTCGAGGTGCACGGCGCCGAACTCCGCGACCTCACGGTCCGGGGTGCCAGGCGCGGCCGCGTTCGGGGCGGGGCGCGGGTCCGAAGAAGTGTCGAGGGGATTCATTGCTGCTCCTGCAGAGTTCGACGTCGGCGTGGGTCCCGGGCCGCGCTGCTGCTGCCCGAACCCGGAGTTACTTGAAAGATCAAGGAACGAAGACCACTGTACGCCGTTTTGTTGAACAGTCAACCATCTGCTGCAGATCATTCGTGATGGCCCGTGGCAGCAGTAGCGGGCCTGGACACAGGACGCCCGCCAGCCGAGCGACGAAGGCGTCGCATCGGCTGGCGAGCGGAAAGAGATGTCAGCGCGCGATCGGGAGGAACGTGCGGTAGAGCGGCACCGCAACCGCCGTCGTCACGAGGTGCATGATGCCGAGCGCCACGCCCGCGGTCATCATCGCGGAGTCACCACTGACGGCGAGGAGCACGTCGGGGATGAGGGAGAGCACGAGCACGACCGGGACGAGAATCGCGAGCACCCGTCCAGCCGATCGCGTGCGGCTGATGAGCGCCCACCCGATCGCACCGACCAGGACGCCGACGACGGTGAAGGTGACGTACGCCGGCGCCGTCAGGCCCTGTACTGCCGTGTCAGCACCGGCCGCCAGGGCGCTCACGGCGATGATCGCGTTGGCGATACTGCCGATCACGGCGGCGAGGACCGTCGCGATGAGAACTCCGCGAACCCTGCTCGGGCGGCGGGTGGTCGTGTCGATCGTGCTCATGGGACTTCCGTTCTGAGAGGGGCGGCCGCATCGGATGAGCGGGCACGGCGGAGCAACGGACTGACGGGTGCCAGTCCGAGCGGTCGGGGGTCTGTGGAGTGGGCGGCCTGTGGAGTCGTAGGTCAGTCGTGAGCCCCCGGCGCAGCGGCGGCGCGCGCCGCCGGCCCGCAGTCGGCGTCCGGTGTCAGGAGGTTCGCGGCGATCGGCCGCAGGATCGCTGCAAGATCACCGACCCGCTCGGGCGGGATGGCGTCGAAGAACGCCCGCCGAGCCTCCTCGACGTGATGCGGTGCCGCTCGCTCGATGAGCGCTCGACCCTCGGCGGTCAGGGTGGCTACGAGAGAGCGCTTGTCCGTCTCGGACGGCACTCGACGCACCCACCCACGCTTCTCGAGCTTCGTCACCGCGTGCGACAGACGGGAGAGTGAGCCGTTGGTGAGGAAGGCGAGGCTGCTCATCGGGGCGCTGTCATCGGGCGACTCGCTCAGCATCGAGAGAACGTTGTACTCGAAGCGGGTCATCCCGAAGTCACGCTTGAGCTGAGCGTCGAGGGCCGAAGGCAGCAGCTCGATGATCGCAAGGAGATCCATCCAGGCTGCCGCCTCGGTCTTGTTGAGCCAGCGCGGTTCGTCCATGCGCACATCGTCGCAGAAAAAACTTGACCGTTCAACAAAACGGTGTGTACTGTCGCTCTCGTTACTTCAACGTTCAAGCACAAGGAAGATCATGCTCATCGCACTCTGGATCATCAATGGCCTCCTGGCGCTCGCGTTCCTCGGAGCCGGCCTGATGAAGCTGGCACGCCCGACCGAGGCCCTCGCCAGCAGCGGGATGGGCTGGGCGGCCGACTTCGCCAGCAGCCACGTCAAGCTCATCGGCCTCGCCGAGGTTCTCGGCGCGATCGGTCTGATCCTGCCGCTGCTGCTCGGTATCGCGCCGATCCTCACCCCGATCGCTGCGATCCTCCTCGCGGTCCTCATGCTCGGCGCCGTGGTCGTGCACCTGCGCCGCAAGGAATCTCCGGCGGCGCCGATCGTCCTGATGATCCTCTCGATCGTCAGCGCGATCCTCGGCTTCATCGCCCTCTGAACTCACCCTCTCCAACCGCACCACCTCTGAAACAGGAGCACACATCATGACCAGCATCAGCATCCTCGGTACCGGCAACATGGGCACCGCGATCGCCTCCGTCTTCTCCGACGGCGGCGCCACCGTCGAGTCCATCAAGCACTCCGACGAGCCCACCTCCTTCGCCGGCGACATCGTCGTCCTCGCCGTTCCGTACGCGGCCCTCCCCGAGATCGCCGACAAGTACAAGGCCGCCCTCGGCGGCAAGACCGTCGTCGACATCACCAACACCGTCGACTTCGCCACCTTCCAGCCCGTCGCCTTCGACGCCGGCAGCGGCGCCGCGGACCTCGCCGCCCGCCTGCCCGAGTCCCGCGTCGTCAAGGCGTTCAACACCAACTTCGCCTCCGCGCTTGCCGCGAAGAGCGTCGGCGGCAAGAAGACCGCCGTCCTCATCGCCGGCGACGACGCCGACGCGAAGGCCGCCCTCCGCGAAGCGATCACCGCCGGTGGCCTCGACGCGTACGACGCCGGCCCCCTCGCCCGCGCCCACGAGCTCGAGGGCATCGGCTACCTCCAGATGGGCCTGGCCGTCTCCGAGCAGATCGGATGGACCGACGGTCTCGGGGTCATCAAGTGACGATCGCCGTCACTGGCGCGACCGGTCAACTCGGCCGCCTGATCGTCGAGCACCTCCTCGCCCGCGGCCTCGCTGCCGATGACGTCGTCGCGGTCGGCCGCAACGCCGACCGCCTCTCGACACTGTTCCTCGACCACGGTGTCCGCACCGCAGTCGCCGACTACACCGACCCGGACGCCCTCCAGGCCGCGTTCCACGGCATCGAGACCCTGGTGCTCGTCTCCGGCAGCGAGGTGGGCCAGCGTGTCCCACAGCACACCAACGCCATCCGCGCCGCGGAACAGGCCGGCGTGCAGCACATCGTCTACACCAGCGCTCCCCACGCCGACACGTCGACGCTGTTCGTCGCACCCGAGCACAAGGCCACCGAGGACCTCCTCGCGGCCTCACCCGTCACCGCGACCGTGCTCCGGAACAACTGGTACAACGAGAACTACGAGCAGGCGTTCGCCCAGATCGCCGCGACCAGCCAGTGGCTCGCCAGCAGCGGCACCGGCCGGATCGCCTCGGCCTCCCGCTCCGACTACGCCGAAGCGGCAGCCGTCGTCGCCGCAACGGACGCGCATCGCGGCGAGACACTCGAGCTCGCCGGCGACACCGCCTGGGACGGCGCCGAGTTCGCCGCCACCGCCAGCCGTGTCCTCGGACGCGACGTCGCGTACGCCGGCGTCTCGTCGGAGGAGCACCAGGAGGCACTCGTCGCTGCAGGTCTCGACGAAGGCACGATCGGGTTCCTCGTCGGCCTCGACGCCGCCGTCGCCGACGGCGCGCTCGACGGACCCTCGACGGTCCTCTCCACGCTGATCGGTCACCCGACCGAGACGCTCGAGGAAGCCTTCCGCCGCTTCCACACGGCCTGATCCACCCGCGGATCCACGACGCTCCGTGGTGCCGGATACTTCCGTCCGTACCACGGAGCGTTGTCGCATCCATGCCGCACGGCCGGCGAAGTCTGCACCTCCAACTTCAAGTAGTTGCACTGTGCCTCGCAAAGTGCAAAGCTGCAGAGTGTGAACACATCTGAGCGGACGCGACTGCTTCGCCGTCGCATGATCGCCACGGCCCGTCGCCGGACGATCGCGGACGGCCTGAACGGGTTCACCATCGAGCAGCTCTGCGAAGAAGTTGGTGTGTCCCGCCGGACGTTCTTCAACCACTTCGCGTCGAAGGAGGACGTCGTGCTCGGGATCGAGCTCGGCGTCGAAGACGACCTGCTTGCCACCTTCGCTGCGGGAGCGGCGGTCGACCCCGACCTCGCCCCCTTCGAAGCGGCGGTCGCCCTGGCGATCGAACATCTCCATGTCGTCGGCCTCGACCGCGGCGAAGAAGCCCTCATGCGGGACGTCCTGGAACGCGAGCCCTCCCTCGTGGCGCGATTCGTCACCGCGACCGACCGGCAGATGAACCTCGTCGGCGACGCCATGCGCTCCCGATTCGGATGGACAGACCCGGCCGACGACCGCGGGCGGCTCGTTGCCGAGATCATCGGCGCACTGCTCAAAGCGACCGCGTGGCGGTTCTTCGCCGATGACGACGGGCCGCCCTTCGAGGACATCCTCCGCGCCAACTTCCGCCTTGTCACAGCGATGGCGAACTCGGACAGCCCCGCTGTCCCGGCCAGCAGTGCGCCGCTCTCGGCGGCACACTCGATCAACGAACTGGAGCACACCCCATGAGCTCGACCAAGAGCGCGAAACGGGCAGGACGGTCCGACGGGCCACTCCTGCTCACCCAGCGCCGCATCTGGACCATCTTCTCGGCGCTCATCGCGGGCATGCTGCTGTCGAGCCTCGACCAGACCATCGTGTCCACGGCGATGCCCACCATCGTGGGCGAGCTCGGCGGTGTCGCGCACCAGGCGTGGCTGACCACGGGCTACCTGCTGGCCTCCACGATCGTGATGCCGATCTACGGCAAGTTCGGCGACGTCCTGGGTCGGCGGAACCTGTTCCTCATCGCCATCGCGCTGTTCACCATCGCATCGGCCGGCTGCGCGTTCGCCGGTGACTTCACGCAGCTGATCGTGTGGCGTGCGGTGCAGGGCCTCGGCGGTGGCGGTCTGATGATCCTGTCGCAGGCGATCATTGCCGACATCGTGCCCGCGTCGCAGCGCGGCAAGTACCTCGGCCCGCTCGGTGCGATCTTCGGCCTCTCGGCGATCGGCGGCCCGCTGCTCGGTGGGTTCTTCGTCGACCACCTCACCTGGAACTGGGCCTTCTACATCAACATCCCCGTCGGGATCGCCGCGTTCTTCATCGCCTGGTTCGCACTCACCCTGCCGACCAAGAAGGCCGAGAAGAAGATCGACGTCCTCGGCGTGCTCCTCATGTCCGCCGCCACCACCTGCCTGGTGTTCTTCTCCGAGTTCGGCGGCAACAAGGACCACGGCTGGGACGCCCCCGAGACCTGGGCCTGGTTCGCCGGCCTCGTCGTCGCCGCGGCCCTCCTCGTGCTCGTCGAGTCCCGCGTCGAGGACCCGGTGCTCCCGATGTCGTTCTTCCGCAACCGTACCTTCCTGCTCGCGACCGGCATCGGCCTCGTGCTCGGCATCGGCATGTTCGCCGCCATCGGGTTCGTCCCCACGTTCCTGCAGATGGCGTCCGGCACCTCGGCCGCAGTCTCGGGGCTCCTCATGCTCCCGATGATGGTCGGCCTCATCGGCACCTCCGTCGTATCCGGCAACCTCATCACGAAGACCGGCCGCTACCGGATGTTCCCGATCGTCGGCACGATCCTCGTCGCCGCCGCGATGCTGTGCTTGACGCAGCTGGCTGCGGACACCCCGATCTGGCTGATCTGCGTCTACCTGTTCGTCTTCGGCGCCGGCCTCGGCCTCATCATGCAGGTCGTGGTCCTCGTCGCACAGAACGCCGTACCCGCCGAGCAGGTCGGCACCGCCACCTCGACGAACAACTACTTCCGCGAGGTCGGCGCCTCCCTCGGCACCGCCGTCTTCGGTGCACTGTTCACCGCACGTTTGACCACCTCGCTGACGGACGTGTTCCGCGGCGCCGGCGGTTCCGCGACGGATGCGGCGTCCTCGGCGGGCAGCATCGACCCCGCGACCGTGGCGAAGCTCCCCGAGGCGGTGCAGAACGGCATCGTGAACGCGTACGCCGACTCCCTCGCGCCGGTGTTCTGGTACCTGCTGCCGTTCATCGCCGCCGCGTTCCTCCTCGCGCTGTTCCTGCCGCAGATCAAGCTCTCCGACACGGCCGGCATGGTGGCCCGCGGCGAAGCGATCGGCGGCGCAGAAGCCGACGAACTCGAGAAGGCGCGACAGGACGCCGCTGCAGCCGGCCAGCCGGCTGCAGCCGCAGCCGCAGCCGCCTCAGGCTCGGACACCGTTCGAGCCGGGACCCGTCGCGACAAGTAGCCGGACAGAAGGAGGGGCCGTCAGCGGCGGCTCCTCCCTCCATCCCCGGCCCGCGATAGGCACCGACGAACACGCTCGACCCGCACGCCTGCACCAGTAGCCACGCCACAGAAAGAGACCATCATGGCCGCCCCTCTCGGCATGCGCGTCCGCACCTGGGCGATGTCAACGCTCGTCACACGAATCATCCGGGCGCCGAAGGTGGAGTTGACCTCCCGAGCGGTTCCGGACAACGAGATCGTGCACATCCCCACCCGTCACGGGTCAGTCCGCTGCTACATCACACGGCCTCCCGCGGACGCCCCGCTCGCCGCCAACGGTGCCACCCCGCCGGTGGTCATCAACACCCACGGTGGTGGGTTCGTGATCGGGAACCCGCTGCAGGACAACCACCTCGCTCGAGGGATCGCGGGCGAAGTCGGCACAGTCGTCGTCAACGTCGACTACAGCACAGCTCCCAAAGCCCGGTTCCCACAGGCGTTGGGGGAGTGCTTCGACGTGCTCAGGTGGGTCGCCCGCTCTGGGGACACCATGGGATGGGACGGCACCCGGATCGCGGTGACTGGCAGCAGCGCCGGGGGGAACCTCGCCCTCGGCACCCTCACGCAGACCACCCGCGAGCACGGCCCCGCTGTTCGCGCTGCCGCCCTCATCGTGCCCGCCGTGGACCTGTCGATCCCGCCCGCCGAAGCGACCTTGCTGATCGAGAAGCCGTTCGTGAACGCCGGGATGCTCGAGATGGTCGACACGGCCTACCCGCTGGAGGACACCGACCGGAAAGATCCCCTGGTCTCGCCCAGCTTCCTCTCCGACGCCGAGCTCCGGGCACTGCCACCGACCCTGGTCGTCACCGCGGAGCACGACACGCTGCGCCCCTCCATCGAGGAGTTCACCGCGCGAGCGGTAGCCGTCGGCGCGCCGGTCGAGACCCGACGGTTCGACGACGTCGACCACGACTTCTACTACGCAAGCTCCACGCCGAAAGCGACCCTCGACACGCTCATGGCCGCGTTCACCGCGCACCTACTCGAACACCTCCGCTGAACCGCGTTGCACGCCGTGCAGCGTCGGTGGATCCGTCACCGGGAGATCATGCCCCACGCTGCACTTTGGAGGAGCATCGAAGCGGCCAGCACCATGAAGCCGGCAAACCGCAACACGGCGCTCGTGGCGGCGACCGCTGCCCACACCGGCAGCAACGGGACCCGTGCAATCGTCCCAGCACGAGAGGTGTGGTTCCGCTGGTCAGATTCGTCGTCGAGCTCCGCCGGCGTCGAGATGAACATCGCCGTCCGGGCGGGGCGAGCGGGAAGAAGCGTGGTCGTGAGGTGTCCTTCCATCGGTGCGGCTATGGGGACCAGCATCACCGCAGCGACACCCGTCGGCGTCGTTCCCCAGAACCGAGGAACCTGATGCAGATGGAGTACAAGACCGGCACCGGCCTACCCCAGACTCAGGGGATGACCGTTCCGACGCCCGGCGGGCCCGCGACGCCGCGCCCGCTGTGGCTGCGCACGCAACCCGTGCTCGAGCGCCTCCCGCTCTGGGTGAGCGTGACCGCGATGATCGTGGAACTGGTCGTCATCGTCACCAACGGCGACGGTCTGCTCGCCGGCATCGGCGCACTCGTGACCCTCGCCGGCGCGCTCGTCGCCGCCCGTCTACCGCAGGTCGGACTCACGTTGACGATGGCGGGCGTCGTCGTGGTGATCGTCGGAGGGCGGGAGCCGATCGGCGAGTGCACCGTCGTGGTGTTCGTCCTGTTCGCACTCACCTTGCGCGGCTTGCCGCCAACGCGCAGCATCGGGATCACAGCGCTGGCGATGGCCGTCATCTTCGGACTCGCCAGCTTCCTCTCCGCGGGCCGCGCGGTCGGTCTCGACGCCGTCGCGGTCATCGTCGCCGTCGTCGCCGGTGGTGCCGTGGGCGCGGCACTTCGGCTGCAGCGACAGTACTGGGAGTCCCTCGAGCAGCGCACCCGCGACGCGATCGCGACACGGGAGGCCGAAGCCGAACGGCGAGTGGCCGAAGAGCGGGTCCGCATCGCCCGCGACCTGCACGACATCGTCGGCCACCAGGTCGCCGTCGTGAGCATGCACATCGGCGCGGTCGAAGTCACCGCCGGCCGCGACGACGCCGCGACCCAGCGATCGCTGGTCGCGGCGCGCACCGCCGTGCAGTCGATCCTCAGCGACACGCAACGCACGCTGGCGATGCTCCGCAGCGACGACGCCGACCACGACGACGTGCACCGACCGACACCCGGCCTGTCGACGATCGACGAGCTGGCCGCCTCGTTCCAGGACGCTGGCCTATCGATCGACGCGCAAATCACCGACCAAGCTCGCCGGGTGCACGAGGCCGTCGGGGTGACGGTGTTCCGCGTGGCGCAAGAAGCGTTGACGAACGCCCACCGGTACGGCACCGGTGAGGCCGCGCTGACGGTGCTGACGGACGAGGCTGATGTGGTGATCAGCGTCACGAACCCGGTCGCGTCCACGCCGCCGACCGCACACGGCAGCGGATATGGACTCATCGGGATGCGCGAACGCGTTGAGTCCGCCGGCGGAACCCTGCAGCTTGGGACCGACGAGGATGTCTTCACCGTCACAGCACGAATCCCATGGAACGAAGGAGCCAGCTCGTGACACACGTGCTGTTGGTCGATGACCAAGAGATGATCCGGCTCGGACTGCGCACCATCATCGACGCGCACCCGGACTTCACCGTCGTCGGTGAAGCAGCGGACGGGTTCGCCGCCCTCACCTTCCTCAACGATCACGACGTCGATCTCATCCTCATGGACGTCCGCATGCCCGGGATCGACGGCGTCGAAACGACGCGACGGATCCGGGAGCGGATCCCGTCCGAGCAGACCCGCATCGTCGTGCTGACCACTTTCGAGCACGACGACACCGTCCTCGCCGCGCTCCGGGCCGGCGCGAACGGGTTCCTCGGCAAGGGCGTCGGACCAGCCGAGCTCATCGCCAGTCTGCAGGAAGTCATCGCCGGGGGAGGTGCCCTGTCCGCAGCAGCCTCTGCCGCGCTCATCGGGCACGTCACCGACAGCCCGGGCCGCGTCATCGACGCCGACCTCGCCGACCGGTTCCTCGCTCTGACCGCCCGCGAGCGCGACGTGGTGCTCAGCATCGCGGCGGGGCACGACAATGACACCATCGCAGCGGAGTTGTTCGTCTCACCGTTCACGGTGAAGACCCACGCGAGCCGTGCGATGGCGAAGGTCGGCGCCCGTGACCGGGCCCAACTGGTCGCGTACGCCTACCAGGCCGGCCTTCTCGCCTGACTCGGCCGCGCGCAGCACGCGGACGCAATGACCGTTCGGGAAGCCCTTCGGGAACATGGACGGTCGTTAGGCTCCTGGGAACGGGAGGAGCCGCCATGACTGATGCCCAGCACCATGACTGATGCCCAGCAGAGGACCCGAGCGTCACGTGTGGCTGCAACCCGGGACGCGATCCTCACGGCGGCCGAGCAGCTCTTCGGTGAGTACGGCATCGCACACGTGTCAGGACGGCAGATCGGAGAGGCCGCCGGGCAGGGGAACACCGCGGCGGTCGGGTACCACTTCGGAGGCAAAGCAGATCTCATCCGCGCGATCCTCGCCCGGCACCAGCACGCCATCAACGCGCTCCGACTTGCCGAACTGCAGCGAGTCGAGGGGCGGAACGACATCCGCGACTGGATCGCCTGTTTCGTGCGTCCGACGACCACCCATCTCGAGTCCCTGGGATCACCGACCTGGTACGGCCGGTTCAGCGCGCAGGTCGCGACGGATCCCGCCTGGGCTGACATCGCGATGGACGAAGCTCGAGAAGCACCGGGCCTCATGCGCATCGCGCATGGCATCCAGCGCTGCCTCCCGGACCTCCCAGCGCCGGTGCGTGTTGAGCGGATGACGATGGGCCGAATCCTCCTGACGCAGGTGATCGCGGAACACGAACGCGCGCTGGAGCGAGGCGGTGCTCGCATCTGGGCGAACTGGTCCGCCGTGGCGGACTCTCTGATCGACGTCGTGTCGTCCTTGTGGATGGCCGAGGCGGTGACGTCTCCGCGCGCTGCCGGGCAGTCGCCATCCTGAGCCTGGTCCACCCTTCGGGGGACCCCCTTCGCGGTAGGTGGAAATCTCCCGGGAGTGTAAATCAAGCGATTGATTTAAAAAGGGTACGGCGATTGACTCGCTGGGGCGGCAACAGCTGTTGCCGCCCCGCCCATCTCAAGGAGCACGATGACGGACATCGCCACGGACAGCAGCATGCGCGAAGCGGACCTGGAGGCGTTGCGCGCCCGGTACCGGGTCGAACGCGACCGACGCATCCGTCCTGACGGGCTCCGGCAGTACCAGGGCATGCGCGGCGCGTACGGGTACTGGGCGACGGACCCGTACACGCGCCGTTCGGATCGTCCGGCGAAGACCGACCGCGTCGAGGTGCTCATCGTGGGCGGCGGGTTCGGCGGACTCCTGACCGGGGCGCGGCTGCGCCAGGCGGGCTTCACGGACATCCGCATGACCGAGGAGGGCGGCGACTTCGGCGGTACCTGGTACTGGAACCGGTACCCGGGTATCCACTGCGACATTGAAGCCTCGGTGTACATGCCGCTGCTCGAGGAAGTCGGAACCGTCCCCACTCGCCGGTACGCGCCCGGCGAGGAGATCCGCCGGCACGCGATGGCGATGGCGAGGCACTTTGACCTGTACGACGACGTGCTCTTCCACACCCGGGTCACCGACCTCCGCTGGGACGACGACACCGCGGACTGGGCAGTCCGGACCGACCGCGGCGACACGATGCGCGCACGGTACGTCATCGTCTCCTCCGGGTCGCTATCTCAGCCCAAGCTCCCCGCGATCCCCGGGATGGAGAACTTCAGGGGACACACGTTCCACACGAGTCGGTGGGACTACGGCTACACCGGTGGTGACCAGGCCGGGGGGATGACCGGCCTTGCCGACAAGCGCGTCGCGGTGGTCGGGACCGGTGCGACGGGCATCCAGGTGATCCCCCTCGTCGCCGAGGACGCTGCGCACCTCACCGTTTTCCAGCGGACCCCGTCGAGTGTGGACGTCCGCGACAATCGCGATCTGCCCGCGGACTGGACCACGGGCCTCCCGACCGGATGGCAGCAGGAACGCATGGAGAACTTCCTCGCGGTCGTCTCCGGCGAAGAGACCGAGGTGGACCTGATTCAGGACGGCTGGACCTCCACCGCAGCGCTGCAACGCACGATGCTGACCGGGCAGACGGAGGACACGCTCGACCCGGAGGAACGCGACCGGCTGATCGAGATCGCGGACGCCCGCAAGATGGACCAGATCCGTGCACGCGTCGATGCCGTCGTCACGGATCCGGCGACCGCAGAGATCCTCAAGCCCTGGTACCGGTACATGTGCAAGCGGCCGACGTTCAGTGACAAGTACCTGCAGGCCTTCAACCGGCCGAACGTGACCCTGGTCGACACCGCCGACACCGGGGGAATCACCGCCATGACCGAGACCGGTGTGGTGGTCGGCGACACGGAGTACGAGGTCGACGCCGTCGTTTTCGCCACCGGGTTCGAGACCGGCGTCTCGGGCGTCATCTCCGGAACACTGCCGGTGCACGGCCGGGACGGAACGCAACTGCTCGAAGCGTGGGCACGAGGTCCCCGGACACTGCACGGATTCGTGTCGCACGGCTTCCCGAACCTCTTCCACCTCGGAGCGCTGCAGAACGCGAACTCTGTGAACTTCGTGCACATCCTGCAGGAGCAGGCCACGCACATCGCCGCGATCCTGGAGCACGCTCGCGACGATGGCGCACGGCAGGTCGAGCCCACCGTCGAAGCCGAAGACCGGTGGTTGGCGACGATCCACGAGGTGGAGGTGGACAACGCGGCGTTCCTGGCGGAGTGCACGCCCGGTTACTACAACGGCGAGGGCACCCGGAAGCGTGGGGGCGGCGGGTACAGCCCCGGGCCCGTCCGGTTCCACCGCCTGCTCCGGGAATGGCGGCAGACCTCGATCGACGAAGTCCTCGTGCCCGAGCTCGCCGTCACCAACTCCTGACCCGATCACTCCACCCAGATGGGCTGGCGCACACACTGGCTCGGAAGGACGACGATGACCACGAGAATCGCAGCACCGTCCGCTGGCGACCTCGACGGGTAGCGGTGCTGTGCCTCAGAGCGGGAGGTCCGCTTCGTCGCCTGATCTGACCCCCACCCTTCGGAACCGGCCGCCGCTCAATGAGCGTCGGCCCGCCGATGTCGCGCCTACTGGTTGTGCAAGGAAAGGGTGGGATCTACTGCAAATGGAGTAGCCCGAACGGTGCGAAAGGAGGCCGTGTCGAAGCGCTCGGATCGGGATCGTTGACGTTGTTCGCACATCGCAACCACGACGACGAAGGAAACCGCATGTCCACGTTCCTGTCCCACCTCGGGCGCTTCAGCGCCCGGTTCCGATGGCTGGTGATCGGAGCGTGGCTCCTGATCATGGCCGTGCTGATCGGCATCTTCATCGTCGGTAGCGGCATCGACAAGGGTGCCGCGACCACGAGCATCCCCGACACCAAGGCCTCCCAGGCGTTGGAGCGGATGAACAAGGAATTCCCTTCCAAGACTGCCTCGGACACCGCGTCCCTGCAGCTGGTGTTCCAACCGAAGTCCGGCAACGTCACGGACGCGACGACTGCGAAGCAGCTCGAGTCGTTCCTCGCGAAGGCTCGGACGGTCGACGGCGTCAAGTCCGTCAGCGACCCACTGAACGCAGAACAGCCCTACATCTCCAAGGACCGCACGGTGGCCGTCGCCACGATGACCTACGGCGACCTGACGAAGAAGCAGGAGACGAAGTACTACGACGCAGCTCTCGAGCTGCAGGAGAACGCCCCTCCTGGGCTTGGTGTCGAGCTCGGCGGGAACCTCGTGCCCCTCGGCGCCCCGGCCACCAGCCCGAGTGAAGGCGCCGGCGTCATCATCGCGTTCGTCATCCTCGCGATCACGTTCGGATCGCTGCTCGCTGCGGGCATCAATCTCCTCGTCGCTGTCTTCGGCGTCGGTGTCGGCCTCATCGGTGTCCTCGCCTACGGCGCACTCACCCCGATCGGTGACAACGCGATCATCCTCGCAACCATGCTCGGCCTGGCAGTCGGTATCGACTACAGCCTGTTCATCCTGTCCCGCTTCAAGACCGAGCTCCGTTCCGGTCGGAGGGTCGACGACGCGATCGCTCGCGCAACCGGTACGGCCGGCACCGCTGTGGTCTTCGCTGGCATGACCGTCGTCGTCGCGCTCGTCGCGCTCATGGTCGCAAACCTCAGCTACATCACCGAGATGGGTGTCGCCGCAGCGTTCGCGGTCGCCGTCGCCGTCCTGCTCTCGCTCACCCTGCTGCCGGCACTGATGCGGTTCATGGGCGTCAAGGCGCTGTCGAAAAAGCAGCGCGCAGCGCTGCAACGCGGGGAACTCTTCACCGACGACGGCCCGCAGAAGCGCGGCGTCCTCCGCTCGTGGGGCAGCTTCGTCGTGAAGCGCCCGATCGTGTCTCTCCTGGGCGGCGTCCTCGTCCTGGTCGTCGTCGCGCTCCCCATGCTCAGCATGAAGACCGCCTCCAACGTCCCTGGCGGGTCCGACCCGGAGTCCACCGAACGCACCGCCTACAACCTCATCGTCGACAAGTTCGGCGGCATCCAGAGCCCCCTGATCGTCCTGGCTGAGGGTGACAACATCACCTCGAAGACCGCCGCGATCGAGAACGAACTCACCGGTCTCGACGGCGTGCAGCAGGTCGTTCCCGCTCAGGTCAGTTCCGACGGGGACTACGCACGTATCACCGTCATTCCGACCGAGGGACCGATCGACGACTCCACCAAGGACCTGGTGCACCAGATCCGCGACGACGCTGACACCATCAGCGGAACGCACCTCGAAGTCACCGGTGAAACCGCGATCGGCATCGACTCCGACGACCAGCTCGCACGTGCGCTGGTGAAGTACGTCATCGTCATCGTCGTCATCTCGATCATCCTGCTCATCGTCCTGTTCCGGTCGCTGCTCATTCCCGTGATCGCGACCCTCGGATACCTGCTTTCCGTCGGCGCGTCGTTCGGGGCGAGCGTCGCCGTGTTCCAGTGGGGGTGGCTGGACTTCCTGCCAGCACCGCAGGGCGACCCGATGCTGAGCATCCTGCCGCTGCTGCTGGTCGGTGTGCTCTTCGGACTCGCGATGGACTACCAGGTGTTCCTCGTCTCACGTATCCAGGAGATGTACCGCAAGGGCCGTGACCCCAAGCAGGCGATCCGCGAGGGCTTCTCCCGATCCGGTCCCGTCCTCGTCGCTGCGGCGAGCATCATGATCGTCGTCTTCGGCGGGTTCGCCACCGGGGAGTTCGCGATCGGCGCCTCGATCGCGTTCGGGCTCCTCGTCGGCGTCGCCGCGGACGCGTTCATCGTCCGCATGGTCCTGATGCCGGCTGCGTTGTCCCTCCTGGGTCGCTCCGCTTGGTGGATCCCGAAGTGGCTGGACAAGGTCCTCCCCGACGTCGATGTCGAAGGCCACGCCCTCGACAAGCACGACGCCGCGACACCTGCCGCGCACGACCAGCCACGAGTCCTCGTCGGCTGACACTCCGAAGGGCCCCGGTGAGCACACCGGGGCCCTTCGTCCTTTGCTCGTAGAACGAAAGTGACAGCTGATGCAGCACCCCGTCCGCCCCGAAGACATCCATCTCCCCCCGACCCAGCCCATCGACATCACCGCCTACCTTGCAGCGGAAGCAGATCGTGCGTTCGCCGAGAAAGGCTCCGCACCAGAGCTGAACGTTCAGGATCCCGAACCGCCTTGCTGAGCGCGATATCAGCAGACCCGCTGCTCGAGCGGTGCGCGGTCAACGACCGTGGGTGAAGTAGCCAGACGAGAAACCCCGTCGCAGGGCAACGCGGGAAGACGTTCGGTAGTTGGTCGGCTATCGGGACGCAGGCCGGCCGTACTTGGCGACGATTTCTCGCCTCGCCTGGTCTCGAGAGAGCGCTCCTTGCAGCACCCGGCGGACTCGCTCGATGGCGTCTGCATCGACCTGTAGGCCCCGTGCTCGCAGCGCCAACTCGATGAAGGCCACTTCACCTTCGACGTCGATACGGCTCTCGTTGCTCGCCATGGACCAACTGTGCCCCCGACTCCGATCCACGATGCTCAGCCGTGGCGCGCAGTACGAGCCGCAGTAGTCTGATCGAAGACCTTCATACAAGACTCTCGAAGGCGGAACTCTCCTCACAGCGTGGGGGGATTGGCCTTCTGAACCGGCGGCTCCCAGAGATTGCTCAGGCTAAGTGAGTGCGTACCCGTCGGGAGGCACCGGCAACGTTGCCGCGACGAGATCTTCGACGAGGGTTCCATCGAGCGGGCGGCGGGTGACGAGGCACCATAGGACCATCGCCAGGAAGACCTGCGTGACCGTGTCGATCCTGAGGTCCGGTGGGAGCGCACCAGCCTCCACCGCCAGTCGCAGTCGTTCCGCGAGCCGCGTGCGGGCGGCAGTCGTGATCCGTTCGTCGTAGTTCGCGGAGAGGTCAGCATCTTCGGCAACAGCCGCGATGATGGCCTGGAGTACGGCGGCTGCATCGGGGTCGTCGTAAACACGCGCGACGGCCAGCATCCACGCAGTGACGTCGGCGTGGACGTCATCGGAGACGGCAACGGGACCTACCGGGAGGATGCCGCCCGCGGTGACCATCTCCGAAACCAGCGCCGCTTTCGTCGGCCACCATCGATACAGGGTTTGTTTGCCGACGCCAGCTACCGCGGCGATTCGCTCGAACGACAGCGTGTCCCATCCACGGCTGGCCAGCTCCGAGCGCGTCGCGTCGAGGATCGCCAAGCGTGTCTCTTCATTGCGGAGTCGTCCTGTGCTCTTGGCCATACAGCCATCCTCGCGGCATCACGACTCCGGCCGGCGCGGCCAGCCGTGGTGCGGACTACTGAACGGAGACGCCGCCGTCGCTGGAGAGGACGGCGCCGTTGATGTTCACACCGTCCTTGCTGAGCAAGAACGTGATCGAGGCAGCGAGCTCGGCGGGCGCCGCGATGCTCGGTAGCAGTGCGAAGAACGGCGCCAACCGCTCCTGGCCCTTCTCCGAGAGCTTCGAGGAGGAGCCGATGTTCGTGGCGACCGCGCCGGGAGCGACAGCGTTGACGCGCAGTCCTCGCTGCGCATACATGAACGCTGCGGAGCGGGTCAGGCCCAGGACCGCGTGCTTGGACGCGGTGTAGGCCGCTCCTGAACCGCTACCGAGGAGCGCGGCGCCGCTGATGATGTTGACGACGGAGCCGCTGCCGGCTTCGAGCATGACGGGCAGCACGGCTCGGGTGAGCTTGAAAGTGCCGGTGACGTTGACGCCCATCACGCGCTCCCAGACGGCGTCGCTCGTCTCGTCGATGGGGGAGAAGTCGTCGGCGATGCCGGCGATGTTGGCGAGAGCGTCGATCTGGCCACCGGCGGCTGCGACGATCGCGTCGACGTCTGCCTGCGAGGTGATGTCGCCACCCACCGGCACGATGTCGGCGTCGGGCAGTTCCGCAAGCAGATCTGAGAGGCGGTCGGCGGTGATGTCGACGGCCACGACCCGCCCGCCTTCGCGTGCAACGCGTGACGCCGTGGCACGACCGATGCCGGACGCGGCCCCGGTGACGATGACGGTCTGGCCGGAGAAACGACCCGGAGTGATCTGCTCAGTCCAGGTGGAAGCCTGCGTGGACTGCGGAACCACGTTCGTGTGGGTGTCGGGCGCGGTGGAATCGGACATGGAGGTCTCCTGTCGACAATGACGAGGGTGAGCTAGGTGGTGATCACCAGGCTTGTCGAGACAAATCGTCTCGACTTCAAGAAATCGTACGCCTGGCGTCGACGCCCTTCCGACACGTTCGACCCTGCGGCTCAACGCGCGCTCCGGACACCTGTACGAGCATCCGGCCACCCTCCGGTGTGTCCAGTAACCGATGGGCTCCAGAGATCCATCGCCGAGGGCTACGGTGCCCTCGTGGGGAAGCGGAACTACCTCGTCGAAGGCGTCTCTGGAACAGGGAAGACGTCGGTGTGCCACGAACTGCGTCGCCGTGGCTTCCCAGCGATCGACGGCGATCGAGAACTCGCCTACCAGGGTGACCCGAAGACAGGGGCGCCTGTCGATGGTATGACCGGGACAGCCGTTCACCACCACCACATCTGGCAGGTAGAGAGGGTCCGCTCCATCGCGGCGGACCAGTCAGATCCGGTCACCTTCTTCTGCGGAGGATCGCGCAACGTCGAATCGTTCATCGACGTCTTCGACGACGTCTTCGTCCTGATGATCGATCGGGCAACGCTCGAGCGACGCCTGGAGGCGCGGGGCGATGACGAATGGGCCGGGACGGGCCGGCTGGAAGAGCGGGCCCTCGTTCACGCACTCCATGCGACCGGCACCGTGCCGCGCGATGGCGTGCACGTCGATGCCAGTCAGCCGCTCGATGTCGTCGTGGACGAGGTGCTCCGCCGGTGTGGCCTGTCCGAGTGGTGAGCGCGTCCTGCGAGATCACGACGCGTCATCCGCTTCCGCGCACCGCCGTGAGAGCGCTTGCCAGCGTGGCCAGGTCTCTCTAGTCGCCTTCGATGAAGCCGGCGGCAGCGAGGGCGCGCTCGTAGATCTCTCGGATGACTGCGGCCTTGCGGGCGTTGTAGTCCGACATGCGTTGCGCTGGCTGCTGTGCGGCCTGACGCTTGACGGTCGCGTAGCGTTCGCGATCCGCGGTGTCGTGTCGGAGCCAGTTCCGGAACACCACGTGCTTGACCAGCTCCGGACTGTCCGGCCCGAAGACGTGCAGGTTCACGGGGATCCCGGGAACCGGCGCTGCCGCCCGGTTGCTTGCAGGGGCTCCCTGGAGGAGGCGATGCTCGTGCCACCAGGGCTCGCGCACCGTGAGGACGAAGCCCGCTGATTCCAACCGCGGCAGCCAGACACGTTCGTCGGAGGGATCTGCGACCGTCAGGTCCAGGTCGAGTACCGGTTTCGCCGCGAGCCCAGGAACAGACGTGGACCCGACGTGCTCGACACGGAGCGCGCGAACGTCGAGAGCATCGATGATCAGGTTGCTCACCGTCGATGCGAGCTGCGGCCATTCAGGGTCCGGGTCGACGACACTGATGACGGTGGCCTTCGGCGGGACCACCCACGGGCTGGCTCCCGCCGGCACGGGCGGCTCGTCGAAGTCGAGAATCTCAGCGGTCGTCGGCACGCCCATAGTCAACCCGATTGGTCGGCGCATCGGTTGATGACCGGGTCGCCGAGGGACGATCCGTGCCGTGCGGAGGCCGATGGCCGAGATCGACGGCGGCACAAGCGGTTCGAGCAGGCCCGACGTGACGAAGATAAGTCCTCACCACCAGCGTCTCGGAGCGGACCCCATGACCTCACTGCTCGGCCTGTCCACCTACGCGTACTTCTGGCGCATGTCGGATCGGGTGCCGTCGCCGATGTCCCTCGACGACGCACTCCGCGACGCCGCCACGCACGACGGTGTCGACCTGTTCCAGATCTGCGACCACGCACCGCTCGACACGGCGTCGGACGAGCGGCTCGCCGGGATCCGCTCGCTCGCGGACGAGCTCGGGCTGACGCTCGAGGTCGGCACGCGCGGGACCGACCCGGAGCACCTCGCCCGGTACCTGCACGTCGCACAGCGGCTCGACGCGGTGCTCGTCCGGTCGATGTGGAGTGCCGGCGACGACGAGCCGGACGCCGTCGAGACCGACCGGCGCCTGCGGGCCGCACTGCCGGCGTACGAGGAGGCCGGGGTCACCCTCGCCCTCGAGACCTACGAACGGATCAGCTCGGTCGAGCTCGTCGCGGTCGTGTCCGCGATCGGGTCGCCGAACCTGCGGATCTGCCTCGATCCCGCGAACACCGTCGCGAACCTCGAGCACCCGGCCGACGTCGTCGCCCGGTGCGCTCCGTACACGGCGAACTGGCACGTGAAGGACTTCGACTTCACCCGTTCGCCGGGCTGGGTCGGGTTCCAGTACACGGGCGTCCCGTTCGGCACCGGTCGGCTCGACTACGACGGCATCCGGGCGGCGATCGAGCCCGACGCCCGTGGCATCAACCGTGTCATCGAGTTCTGGCTCCCGTGGCAGGCCGACTCGGCGGATGACTCCACCGGGGACGCCGCGTCGAGGAGCATCGCCGTGGAGACGGACTGGGTCGCCTCGACGGTCGCCGCCCTCGCCGCCGCCCGCGCGTGACCGACCTGAGCATGACCGGAGCGTCCCGGACGTCCGCCGGCTGGTCCACGCGATCCGCACGAGCGGCTTCGCGACCGCCAGCGCGCTGAACAGGGGGTTGCGGAGTGCACCACGGTCAGCGCGACGTCCTCGGCAGGAACGCAGCCAGCAGCAACGGCACCGCACTGAGCCCGAGCACCCACCAGAACGTCGCCCCGAAGGCACCGGCCGCGGCGGCCGGCGACCCCGCGGAAGCCAGGAAGTGCTCGAGGACCACCGCGACCACGGTGACGCCGAAGGGCGCCCCGACGCGCTGCACGATGCTGAAGGCGGCACTGCCGCGCGGGGTCTCGTCGTGGCTCAGGCTCGCGAACGCCAGGGTCATCACCGGGAGGGACGCGGCGCCCATCCCGACTCCCTGGACGAACTGCGCGACGAGCAGCAGGACGGAGTGACCATCGACGCCGGCGAGGGCGAAGGGGACGATCCCGAGCATGAGGAGCACCACGCCACCGCCGACGACCAGGCGGCCGTCGAGCTTCGCGGTGAGTCGGCGGCTGAGCACGATGAAGAGCATCGTGCCGAGGCCCTGCGGGATGAGCAGGAGGCCGGTGTGCAGGACGGAAGCGCCGCGGACCTGTTGGTAGAACAGCGGCAGGAGGAACATCAGGGCGTACATCGAGAAGCCGCCGACGAACGTGATGACGCTCGACAGGCCGAAGCTCCGACGTGCGAAGACGCGGACGTCGACGAGCGCATGGGTCCGGTTACGGAGCGCGGAGGCGACGAAGCCGACCAGGAGCGCGCCTCCCGTTGCGAGCGGGAGCCAGACGTCGGTCGCGGCGAACCCGTGGTCCCCGGTGAGCCGGCTGACGCCGTACGCGATGAGCGCGACCGCGGGGGTGAGGAGCACGAACCCGAGCACGTCGAACCGGCTCCCGCGCTGCGCGGGTGCGGACGGCAGGAACAGCGGGCCGAGCACGAGAGCGGCCAGGCAGATCGGGATGTTGACGAAGAACAGCCAGTGCCAGCTGACGGATTGCACGATGGACCCGCCGATGATCGGCCCGAGGATCGGCGCGAGCTGCCCGATGAGCCCGATGGTGGCGATGGCGCGGCCGATGCGCTCGCGGCCGGCCGCGCGGGTCAGGATCGTGATCGTCACCGGGAGCACCAGGCCGCCCCCGACGCCCTGCAGCACCCGGAACACGACGAGTGACGGGAGGGACCACGCGAGTCCGCAGAGCAGGGAACCGACCATGAAGGTCGCGACCGCGACGATCCACGCGGTGCGGGCGCCGAGGCGTTCGGACACCCAGCCGGACACCGGGATCACCGACACGAAGGCCAGGAGGTACGCGGTCGCGACCCACTGCGTGCGGGCGACCGACTCGTGGAACGTGTGGTGCAGATGGTCGAGTGCGATGTTGACGATGGTCGTGTCGAGCAGCGTCGTCAGGGCGCCGAGGACGAGCACGAGGCTGATCAGGGTGAGCCGCCGGTCCGTGACCGGGCCGGGAACGGCCGGAGCCGTGAGGGAAGTGGTCATGCGGCGTAAACTACACCGTGCAGTGTAGGAAGTACACCCGTCGGTGTAATGTGGCGTGGTGGCTGCCGCGACCCCTCAGGACCCGACATCGAAATCGACGTCGAAGACCATCCGTGCCGGGCAGGCGCACAAACGGAGCGCGATCCTCGCGGCAGCGCGGGACCTCTTCGTCCTGGACGGTGTCGAGCGCACGAGCATGGACGCCGTCGCCGCGCGCGCGAGCGTCTCGAAGCGGACCGTGTACGACTACTACGGCGACAAGCGCGGGCTCCTCCTCGGTGTCGTCGTGGCTGCGGGGGAGTCGCTCGTCGAGACGCTCCGGCAGGCCATCGCGGACCACCTGGCCGACGACGCTCCCATCGCCGACCAGGCCGCGCTCGAACGCGCGCTCGTCGGGTTCGCCGTGCAGATCGGCGAGACCATGCTCGGCTCTGCCGACTACGGGAGCACCATCAAGCTCATCGGTGACAACCGCGCGATCCTCCCCGAGCTCGCGCACCACCCCCTCAACTCGGCACCGGAAGCGGCGCTCGCCGAGCGGATCGCACACTTCGCGGACGTCGGTCTGCTCGACGTGGACGACGCGTTCCTGGCGGCCGACCACTTCAACGCCCTGACCACCCTGCTGGCCATGAACATCCGGTTCCCGGATCAGCTGTCCACGGACGCGACCCGCAGGACGATGGCCGACGGAGTGCACGCCTTCATGCGGGCGTACGGCGCGCGCTGAGCCCCGGCGGCAGCACGGCGTGCTCGTGGTGACGTCGTCGTGGTCGTCGAACACGGGTCGTCCGGTCGAACACCGCGATCCCGGTGTTCGACCGGACGCGAGGTGTGCGACACGGTCGTCCCGCGGGTGCAGCGCCTCCCGTCCGATGCACGGCCCGGCGACGACGCGCGTCCGCCGAGCGCCATGGGACGCCGAGCGCCGTCGGACGCCAGGCGTGGCTCGCGTCAGTTGGCGACGTTCACCTGCGTGCGGTGCAGGTCCGTCCGCTCGATCTGGTCGACGAAACCGATGGCGTAGTCCTGCGCGGAGATCGCGCCGCCCTCGGCGACCACGGCGACGTCGGTGCCGACCCGGTACGAGCCGGTGCGCTCGCCGGGGGCGAAGGAGCCGAACTGCAGGGGCGGGCTGACGAACACCCAGTCGAGCGCCTCGGGGGCTGCGGGGAGGTCCTCGAGGACGAGGGCCGCGCCGCTCTGGACCTCGTGGTGCAGCTCGGCCGGGACGGCGCTGAGGTCCTCGACGTACCGGGGCGCGCCGGGTGCGGGGCGGAGCGACGAGAACCCGCCGACCACGAACAGCCGAGCACCGGCGGACGCGACCCGTCGCGCGATGGTGCGGTTGACCTCCCGGAAGGTGTCGGTGAGGTCGCCGCGCGGCGCGAGCGCGGCGGCGACGACGTCGGCGTCCTCGATGACCGGGGTGAGGACGGCTTGGTCCGAGGCGTCGCCCTGCACGTACCGGACGCCGGGGACCTGGTCGGTCGGGAGCGAACGGCTGAGCGAGGTGACCTCGTGACCACGGGACGCAGCCTCGGCGACGATCGCCGATCCTGCGTAGCCGGTGCCGCCGATGACGGAGATGCGGGACATGGGAGCCTTTCGGACGGAGGAGTGCACGGGCGCGACGAGTCGGCCCGATTCCACGGTAGGAGCGCCCGTGAGCGAGCGGAAGTAGGCACTTCAGGGTGCCTGTCGCGCCCCGCTCGCCGGGCCCGGTAGACATACGGCATGAGCACCGCACCCAGGACGCTCCAGTTCCGCGCCTTCACGACGACGAGCGACGACCCGCGGTCCGGCAATCCGGCGGGGGTCGTGCTGCACGCCGAGACGTTGACCGACGCGGACATGCTCGCGATCGCCGGCGAGCTCGGGCACAGCGAGACCGCGTTCCTCACCGCCGTGACGCCCCGCTCGGCGCGGATCCGCTACTTCACGCCGCGGGCGGAGATCGCCTTCTGCGGCCACGCGACCATCGCGTCGGGCGTGGCGCTGGCACGGGACGGCGCCGAGGGCGTGGTCGACCTGACCACGAACGCCGGCGTGGTGCCGGTCGCGGTGCATCCGGACCGCGCGACGCTCACCGCCGTCGCGACGACCGTCGCACCGCTCCCCGACGCGGTGCTCGGCGAGCTGCTCGACGCGCTCCGTCTGTCGTCGTCGGACCTCGACCCGGCGCTGCCACCGGCGTTGCTGTCCGGCGGCAACCCGCATCCGGTCGTGACCGTCCGCGAGGGCGTCCTCGCGCGGGTCGACCACGACGGCGACGCGGTGCTCCGCCTGCAGGACCGGGAGGGATGGGACGGCACGATCGCGGTCGTGCACCGGGTCGACGCCACGCGGTTCGTGAGCCGTCACCCGTTCCCGCGCGGCGGTGTCCGCGAGGACCCGGCCACGGGGTCGGCTGCCGCCGCGCTCGGTGCCTACCTGCGGGACGGCGGCCACGTGGCGGTCCCGGCGGTGCTCACCGTCGAGCAGGGTGCGGAGACCGGACACCCCTCACGCATCACCGTCGAGGTCCCCGCGACGGGTCGCGTCCGGGTGAGCGGGACGGTGGAGGAGCTGGCGGGGCCCGGTCTCCGGCCGACTGCCTAGATGTACTGCCCAGGGACGTTGGTTGTGTTGCGACGACTCGCTGTAGTCGTTGGGATGTGAGAAGGACCTCCTGCAGTGGAGTGGAGCTGTCTAGTTCACACACTCTCCGCAG
>NZ_QKTN01000019.1:0-5881 GCF_003234515.1 Curtobacterium sp. MCBD17_034
GTTGAGTCCGGCGGTGTCCTACTCTCCCACAAGGTCCCCCTTGCAGTACCATCGGCGCTGAGAGGCTTAGCTTCCGGGTTCGGAATGTGACCGGGCGTTTCCCTCTCGCTATGACCACCGGAACACCATCGATATTCACGATCATGTTCCGCAGTTGCTGCGGATGATCCCCGATCGCATATCGGGAACCACAAAGTGGACGCGAGCCCCACCCGAACGGGTGGGAAGTGTAATCAAGTCATCGGCTTATTAGTACCGGTCAGCTCCACGGGTCGTTAGTCCCCGCTTCCACATCCGGCCTATCAACCCAGTCGTCTACTGGGAGCCTCTCACCCACAAGGGGCATGGAAATCTCATCTCGAAGACGGCTTCCCGCTTAGATGCTTTCAGCGGTTATCCGGTCCGAACGTAGCTAATCAGCGGTGCCCTTGGCAGAACAACTGACACACCAGAGGTTCGTCCATCCCGGTCCTCTCGTACTAGGGATAGATCTTCTCAAATTTCCTACGCGCGCAGCGGATAGGGACCGAACTGTCTCACGACGTTCTAAACCCAGCTCGCGTACCGCTTTAATGGGCGAACAGCCCAACCCTTGGGACCTACTCCAGCCCCAGGATGCGACGAGCCGACATCGAGGTGCCAAACCATGCCGTCGATATGGACTCTTGGGCAAGATCAGCCTGTTATCCCCGAGGTACCTTTTATCCGTTGAGCGACAGCGCTTCCACAAGCCACTGCCGGATCACTAGTCCCGACTTTCGTCCCTGCTCGACTTGTCAGTCTCACAGTCAAGCTCCCTTGTGCACTTACACTCGACACCTGATTGCCAACCAGGTTGAGGGAACCTTTGGGCGCCTCCGTTACTTTTTGGGAGGCAACCGCCCCAGTTAAACTACCCACCAGGCACTGTCCATGAACCCGATCAGGGTCCTACGTTAGACATCCAGAGTGACCAGAGTGGTATTTCAACAACGACTCCACGAACACTGGCGTGCCCGCTTCACAGTCTCCCACCTATCCTACACAAGCCACACCGAACACCAATACCAAGCTGTAGTAAAGGTCACGGGGTCTTTCCGTCCTGCTGCGCGTAACGAGCATCTTTACTCGTAGTGCAATTTCGCCGAGTTCGCGGTTGAGACAGCTGGGAAGTCGTTACGCCATTCGTGCAGGTCGGAACTTACCCGACAAGGAATTTCGCTACCTTAGGATGGTTATAGTTACCACCGCCGTTTACTGGGGCTTAAATTCTGAGCTTCGCCGTGAGGCTAACCCTTCCTCTTAACCTTCCAGCACCGGGCAGGCGTCAGTCCGTATACATCGTCTTGCGACTTCGCACGGACCTGTGTTTTTAGTAAACAGTCGCTTCCCACTGGTCTCTGCGGCCTTCCCCGCTCCCGGAGCAAGTCCGTTCACGGTTCCGGCCCCCCTTCTCCCGAAGTTACGGGGGCATTTTGCCGAGTTCCTTAACCACGATTCTCTCGATCTCCTTGGTATTCTCTACCTGACCACCTGAGTCGGTTTCGGGTACGGGCAGCTGCAACCTCGCGTCGATGCTTTTCTCGGCAGCATAGGATCACTGAATTCCCCATGACGGGTATGCATCGGATCTCAGGCGTACAGACGACGGATTTGCCTATCGTCAGCCCTACATCCTTACACCAGGTTCACCTTACGGATACCATCGCCTGGCTCAGCTACCTTCCTGCGTCACACCTGTTAATACGCTAGCCGCACCAGCATGGGGTCGAGCGTTAGACCGGACGTCCATCACCCCGAAGGGATCAGGATCGAGCCGGGTTAGGACTCTTAGCACCACTGGATTGACTGGGACGGTTGTTCGCCGGTACGGGAATATCAACCCGTTGTCCATCGACTACGCCTGTCGGCCTCGCCTTAGGTCCCGACTTACCCAGGGCGGATTAGCCTGGCCCTGGAACCCTTGGTCTTTCGGAGGACGGGTTTCTCACCCGTCTTTCGCTACTCATGCCTGCATTCTCACTCGTGTGGCGTCCACGGCTGGATCACTCCGCCGCTTCACTCGCCACACGACGCTCTCCTACCACTCCGTACGACTGAACCACGAAGGCTTGTCTGGGTACGAAATCTACAACTTCGGCGGTGTGCTTGAGCCCCGTTACATTGTCGGCGCGGAATCACTTGACCAGTGAGCTATTACGCACTCTTTCAAGGGTGGCTGCTTCTAAGCCAACCTCCTGGTTGTCTGTGCAACTCCACATCCTTTCCCACTTAGCACACGCTTAGGGGCCTTAGTTGGTAGTCTGGGTTGTTTCCCTCTCGACGATGAAGCTTATCCCCCACCGTCTCACTGCTGCGCTCTCACTTACCGGCATTCGGAGTTTGGCTGACGTCAGTAACCTTGTAGGGCCCATCGGCCATCCAGTAGCTCTACCTCCGGCAAGAAACACGCAACGCTGCACCTAAATGCATTTCGGAGAGAACCAGCTATCACGAAGTTTGATTGGCCTTTCACCCCTATCCACAGCTCATCCCCTCCATTTTCAACTGAAGTGGGTTCGGGCCTCCACGACGTCTTACCGTCGCTTCACCCTGGCCATGGATAGATCACTTCGCTTCGGGTCTAGGACATGCGACTGAATCGCCCTATTCAGACTCGCTTTCGCTACGGCTACCCCACACGGGTTAACCTCGCCACATATCGCTAACTCGCAGGCTCATTCTTCAAAAGGCACGCTGTCACCCCAACAAGGAGGCTCCAACGGTTTGTAAGCAAACGGTTTCAGGTACTATTTCACTCCCCTCCCGGGGTACTTTTCACCTTTCCCTCACGGTACTTGTCCGCTATCGGTCATCTGGGAGTATTTAGGCTTATCAGGTGGTCCTGACAGATTCACACGGGATTTCTCGGGCCCCGTGCTACTTGGGATACACATCCGGCCATAACACCATTTCGTCTACGGGGCTGGCACCCACTACGGCCCGGCTTTCAAACCGGTTCGACTATGATGCGCTGTAACCGCCCCAGTCCGGCAGAACTGAGCGACGTGTCCCACAACCCCGACCATGCAACGCCCGCCGGCTATCACACATGATCGGTTTAGCCTCATCCGCTTTCGCTCGCCACTACTCACGGAATCACATGTTGTTTTCTCTTCCTGTGGGTACTGAGATGTTTCACTTCCCCACGTTCCCTCTACCCGCCCTATACATTCAGGCGGGAGTCACCAGGTCGCAAAACGCCTGGCGGGGTTTCCCCATTCGGAAATCCTCGGCTCACAGCTCGATTATCAGCTCCCCGAGGCTTATCGCAGATTTCTACGTCCTTCTTCGGCTCCAGATGCCAAGGCATCCACCGTTTGCTCTTAGAAACTTGACCACAAAGATTGCCGCGCACCGAAAACGATGCACGGCCTCAGTGTTGACTCGTCCCAACGCCAAACGACGTCAGGAGCGAATCGCACTCTTGTGACACCAGCCGACCCACCACCAACCACGAAAGCCGGCGACGAATCAGCAAGCGTCTAAGATGCTCGCGTCCACTGTGTAGTTCTCAACATACGATCGGCACCAGCCCGCCCCGACCAACCGGTCGACTTGGCACTGGCCCAACGAGGGGGCATCAAGCCCCAACCCCCACCACCACACAGGCAGCAGGGAAGCCTGGTCCCTCAGGACCCAACAACGTGCACGGCCCGAACCTCACCCACAGACCCGTTCCAACCGGCCGAAACCGACGTACTAGCATCCACGAGATCCATCCGGACCCACTGTCAATGTTCCACCCATGAGCTACCGGCGAGAACATTCGTCTCGATCCGGCGCCTGGACACCACCCCCAACCCGAACGGGCCAGGCCAGCAGTGCCAGATGCTCCTTAGAAAGGAGGTGATCCAGCCGCACCTTCCGGTACGGCTACCTTGTTACGACTTAGTCCTAATCACCGATCCCACCTTCGACGGCTCCTTCCACAAGGGTTAGGCCACCGGCTTCGGGTGTTACCGACTTTCATGACTTGACGGGCGGTGTGTACAAGGCCCGGGAACGTATTCACCGCAGCGTTGCTGATCTGCGATTACTAGCGACTCCGACTTCATGAGGTCGAGTTGCAGACCTCAATCCGAACTGAGACCGGCTTTTTGGGATTCGCTCCACCTTACGGTATCGCAGCCCTTTGTACCGGCCATTGTAGCATGCGTGAAGCCCAAGACATAAGGGGCATGATGATTTGACGTCATCCCCACCTTCCTCCGAGTTGACCCCGGCAGTCTCCTATGAGTCCCCGGCCGAACCGCTGGCAACATAGAACGAGGGTTGCGCTCGTTGCGGGACTTAACCCAACATCTCACGACACGAGCTGACGACAACCATGCACCACCTGTACACCGACCACAAGGGGGCGACCATCTCTGGCCGTTTCCGGTGTATGTCAAGCCTTGGTAAGGTTCTTCGCGTTGCATCGAATTAATCCGCATGCTCCGCCGCTTGTGCGGGCCCCCGTCAATTCCTTTGAGTTTTAGCCTTGCGGCCGTACTCCCCAGGCGGGGCGCTTAATGCGTTAGCTACGACACAGAAACCGTGGAAAGGTCCCTACATCTAGCGCCCAACGTTTACGGCGTGGACTACCAGGGTATCTAATCCTGTTCGCTCCCCACGCTTTCGCTCCTCAGCGTCAGTTACGGCCCAGAGATCTGCCTTCGCCATCGGTGTTCTTCCTGATATCTGCGCATTCCACCGCTACACCAGGAGTTCCAATCTCCCCTACCGCACTCTAGTCTGCCCGTACCCACTGCAAGCCCGAGGTTGAGCCTCGGGATTTCACAGCAGACGCGACAAACCGCCTACGAGCTCTTTACGCCCAATAATTCCGGACAACGCTTGCACCCTACGTATTACCGCGGCTGCTGGCACGTAGTTAGCCGGTGCTTTTTCTGCAGGTACCGTCACTTTCGCTTCTTCCCTACTAAAAGAGGTTTACAACCCGAAGGCCGTCATCCCTCACGCGGCGTTGCTGCATCAGGCTTTCGCCCATTGTGCAATATTCCCCACTGCTGCCTCCCGTAGGAGTCTGGGCCGTGTCTCAGTCCCAGTGTGGCCGGTCACCCTCTCAGGCCGGCTACCCGTCGTCGGCTTGGTGAGCCATTACCTCACCAACTACCTGATAGGCCGCGAGTCCATCCCCAACCAAAATTCTTTCCACGACCAGACCATGCGATCGGCCGTCATATCCAGTATTAGACGTCGTTTCCAACGCTTATCCCAGAGTCAGGGGCAGGTTACTCACGTGTTACTCACCCGTTCGCCACTAATCCGCCCAGCAAGCTGGGCATCATCGTTCGACTTGCATGTGTTAAGCACGCCGCCAGCGTTCGTCCTGAGCCAGGATCAAACTCTCCGTAAAAAACGTTTCCAACCACTCCGAAGAGCAGAAGGCGAATTTGATGCTGACTGAAAAGACTGTCTACTGACAATCATTCAATCCAAAGGAATCGTCCACGAACGCGCCAACCCGAAGGCCGACACGCACGGGGTCAATAAATTGGCATTGACAATGTGCACGCTGTTGAGTTCTCAAGGACCAGACGCATCCGCTCATCCACCCGGGAACCCCGGACATCAGCAACGAAGCTGTGTTCTTGGTTGTGCAACCGATGTGCATCCCCCTACACGAGGTGGATGGCTCATCCCGAAGGAGAGGACCAGTTGCAGGTTTTACATCCTAAGCGTCGAAGCGATCAAGCGCAAGTCCCGATCAGAACTTCGGTGGAGGACGGTCCCGCTTGAGGCCGGCTCGCTCCGGGACACTGTCCCGGCCGCTCCGCCGCACCTTTGGGGTGACGAGTGATTACTTTACGCACCACCCCACCACCCAGCAAACCACCCCACATCCCGGGCGTGTCGC
>NZ_QKTN01000002.1:0-650957 GCF_003234515.1 Curtobacterium sp. MCBD17_034
CCAGCAAGGAGCCCCACATGCCCGCCACCCCCGCCGCCCTCGAGGCGTTGCGGCTCGACCTGGTCGACCTGCTCGGTGACCGCGGCGTCAGTGCCGACCCGAAGACCCGCGAGCGCGCGTCGGTCGACGAGGCGACGATGAGCCCGATCCTCACCGAGCAGCTGCCCCTCGGCCTCGCCGACCTCGTCGCCTACCCGGCCAGTGCCGACGCCATCGCGCAGACGGTGCAGGCGGCGGCACGGCACGGCGTCCCGGTGACGACGCGCGGCAAGGGCACCGGCAACTACGGGCAGGGCATCCCGCTCGACGGCGGTCTCGTGCTCGACACCTCGCGTGCCCGCGCGGTCGTCGAGGTCGGGGACGGCGTCATCACGGCCGAGGCCGGCACTCCGATGGTGATGATGGAGCAGGCCGCGGCCGCGCAGGGCCAGCAGCTGTGGATGTACCCGTCCACCGCGCAGTCGACGATCGGCGGCTTCCTGTCCGGCGGCTCGGGCGGGACCGGGTCGATCTCCCACGGCTCGAACTGGGAGGGATTCGTCACCGCCCTCGACATCGCGCTCCCGGGTGAGGACGGCCTCCTCCACGTCGAGGGGGACGAGGCCCAGACGTTCGTGCACACCTACGGCACTGCCGGGGTCATCGCGCGGGCCACGGTCCGGCTCGAGCCGCTGCAGGACTGGCGCGCGGTCTACGCGAGCTTCCCGACGTTCGAGCGGGCCCTGACCGCCGTCCGGACGCTCCGCGGTCTGACGCCCGCGCCCCGGCTCGTCAGCGCGGACCGTGCCGAGATTGCCGCCACGCTCCCGAAGGACACGCCCGTGGTGGCGGGTGCGGCGAGCCTGCGCGGCATCATCGACGCCACCGCGCTCGAGGACGCGACCGGGCTCATCGAGGTCGCCGGCGGCACGGTCGTCGAGGTCCGCGAGGGCCTGCAGCAGACCACGAAGGTGTCGATGCTCTCGTACAACCACCCGATCTGGTGGCTCAAGCGGAACACGCCCGACACCGTGTACTTCCACGTCGAGGTCGGCGGCGAGGCGCTCATCGACCGGATCGCCGACGTCGAGGGCGTCTACCCGGGCGGCATGCTCCACATCGAGGCCGCCCACCGGTTCCCGATCGGCATGCTCACCGCGCCGTACACCGGAGCCGACGACGTGTACGCCGGGTACCCGCTGCTCGAGGCCCTCGGCGTGCGGGTGCACAGCCCGCACCAGTACTACGTCGACCACGGCGTCGAGGACCTCGTGGCGCTCAAGCAGCGGACCGATCCCGAGGGCGTGCTCAATCCCGGACACATCGTCGACCCCGCGCTCGTCGACCCCGCGCTCGTCGTGACGGGCGGCTCGACGGCCTCGGCGCAGCCCGCGTCGGCCGCCTCGACCGGCATCCCGGGGTTCGGCAAGTGAGCACGCGCAAGCTCGCCGAGCTGCCCGGGCCGGACGTCGCCGCCCGGTTCGGCCCGGACACGATCGTCGTGCAGCCGACCGGCGCGGTCGAGCACCACGGCCCGCACCTGCCGCTCGTCACCGACTTCCTGCTCGCCGACCACATCGGCGGCGCAGCGGTCGAGCGAGCGGCCGACGAGGGCCTCGACGTCTGGCAACTGCCGACCCTGGCGTTCACGAAGTCCGACGAGCACAGCTGGGCTCCCGGTACCGTCTGGCTCGACGCCGACACGATGTTCGACACGGTCGTCCAGATCGGCCGGGCGGTCGCGCTCATGGGCGCCGGGACGCTCGTGTTCGCGAACGGCCACGGCGGCAACACGGCACTCCTCCAGGTGGCGCTCCGCGAGATCCGCCGACGGACGGGGCTGAAGACGTTCCTCATGCCGACGCTCGCCCGTGTCCCGGGACCCGACGGCGAGGACGCCGACGAGCGCGGCCTCGGCATCCACGGCGGTGCCGCGGAGACGTCGATGATCCTGCACCTGCGTCCGGACCTCGTGGACCTCGCCCGAGCGGACCGCTGGGTGCCGGACCACATCGCCGACTTCGAGCGCATCGCGTTCAACGGCGGCCCGGTCAGCTTCGGCTGGCTCTCGAACGACTTCGGCACGCCCGGTGTGGTCGGGGACGCCAGCCGTGCGAGCGCGGAGTACGGGAAGCTCCTGTGGGACGTGTCGCTCGACCAGGCCGTCGCGTCCCTGCACGAGATCGCCCGGTTCGACCCCGCGGTCCCGCGGTGACGGACGGGGGCGTCGTCGTCGGCGGGCTCGCCCACGGCGCCGACGCGGACGACGACGTCCCCATGGACCCGCTCGCGCTCGCCGCGCGCTGGCTGCCGGCGCCCGGATCCGGTGTGACCCCGACCATGACGTTGTCGACGATCGGGCTCGACGGCTACCCCGCCGCGCGCACGGTCCTCATGTCCCTGTTCGACGGCCGTCGCGTGCACTTCCACACCGACAGCCGCAGCCGGAAGGCCGCCGAGATCGCCGCGGTGCCCCGTGCCACCGTGACGCTCGTCTGGCCCGAGCTGGCCCGGCAGCTCGTCGTCACCGGCGACGTCGAGCGCGTCACCGACCGGGAGGCCCGGGACGCCTACACCGCGCGGAGTCGCTACCTGCAGGTGCTCGCCTGGCTCAACGACGACGACCTCGCCGCGGTCGAGGCCGACCACCGCCGGACGCGCTGGGCTGCCTTCGACGCCGACCGCCCCGACCTGGATCCACCGACCACGTGGGCCGGCTACGCGATCACCCCGGTGCGGATGGTGTTCTGGCGCGGCGCCGCGGATGCACCGAGCAACCGGCTCCGCTACGACCGGACGGACGCCGGATGGACGGTCGCACGCGCCGCGGGCTGATCCAGGGCCATGCCGCCGGTCACCGGCATCAGGTGAACGACGGACGCTTCCGGAACCACTCGACCAGGGCACGACCGCGCGACGCGTTCCGGTGCTCGTCCCGACCGGCCGCGGTCAGGTCGGAGAACCCCGCGACCGCGGTCATGTCCGCGTCCGCCGGCTGGAACGCCATCGACCACCCGGGGAACGCCCGTTCGTCGAGCGGGTCCTCGCAGAGCAGCCGCACGTCCGTGTGTCGGGGGTCCCGCCGGATCACCTCGAACCGCTCGCGCACGGCGTCGTCCGGGCCCTCGAGGACCTGGATGAACCGGCCGTCGCGGTGTGCCAGGACCCCGGTGATCTCGAGCGCCGTGTTGCGGGTGCGCGCGTCGGTGAGGATCGCGGACAACTCGTCGTCCGAGAGCGGTCGGACACTCGTGCTCATGTAGACCAGGGACAGCATGGGGATCCTCATTCCGGGCGGGGCGGCCTCGATCCGCCGGTCGGCCCGCGAACCACGGCCGCACGACGGTGCTCCGCCAGTGAATCCGCACCGCGGTCCGCCGCACAAGCCCCGCCTTCGGGGCCCAGGGCGCCGGCGGTCCCCGCGCGGTAGCCTCCGGGGTGTGCCACCGACGGCGCGGCCCGTCGAGCACCATTGCGGCCGTCACCGTCCCGTCGATCGCCGTCGGCGTCCGGCACGTCCGCGCGACCACCAGGAGCAGCACCGCCATGACCCGAACCGTCCTCGTCGCCGGAGCCACCGGTGACCTCGGTCACCGCATCGTCCGTGCGCTCCTGGAGCGGGACGTGCGGGTCCGCGTCCTCACCCGTCCGGGCAGCACCGCCGCCGACGAGCGGTACGGGTCCGACGACCGCGTCGAGGTCGTCGCCGCTGCGTACTCCCACCGGGAGGCCCTGACCCGCGCGGTCACGGGTGTCGAGTCGGTCGTCTCCGCCGTGAGCGGCGTGCGCCCCGTCATCGTCGACGCGCAGCGCGCGCTGCTCGCGGCCGCGGTCGCCGCGGGCGTGCCCCGGTTCGTCCCGTCGGACTACTCCTCGGACTACCGCCGCATCGCGGTGGGCAGCAACCGCAACTTCGAGCTCCGCCGTGAGTTCGCGGCGGACGTGGACGCCGCGCCGATCCGGGCGACCTCCGTCCTCAACGGCGCGTTCACGGACATGCTCACCGGGCAGGCGCCGATGATCGCGTTCGGGCGCCACCGCGTCATGTACTGGTCGTCACCCGACCAGGTGCTCGACTTCACCACCAAGGACGACGTCGCCCGTGTGACCGCGCTCGTGGCCCTCGACGAGGACGCACCGCGTGTCGTCGAGGTCGCTGGCGACCGCGTCTCCGCCCGGGACGTCGCCCGCACGCTCACCGAACTGACCGGCACGCCCTTCGGGCTGCAGTGGGCCGGCACCACCGGGTCCCTGTCCGTCATGAGCAAGGTGGTCCGTCGGCTGTCCCGGAGCGACCAGGACACGTTCCCGGCGTGGCAGGGGATGCAGTACTTCGTGAGCATGTTCAGCGGGCAGGCGCAGCTCCGCCACGTCGACAACGACCGCTACGGGCCGTACCCGTGGACCACGGTGCGCGACGTGCTCGCCGACCACCTGGCGGCGGACGAGGCGCGCGTGGCCTGAGCGGGCCTCCCGGGCGCCCCTGCTGAGCCGCGGACCGCGTGCGCGGGCGCGGTCAGAGGACGACATCGCACACGATCGTCGGCGGTGGTGCACCGTCGTGCCGCGCGGCGTACGCGCGCAGCGTCGCGGCCTTGCCGCCCCCGGTCGAGGCGAGCCGCTCGAGGTGCGGGAGCAACCAGCGCGACGCGTCGTCCTCGTCGAGGCGGTCTGCGAAGTGCTGGAGGAACTCGTCCACGCACCAGACCGCGGTGTGCGAGGTCTCGCCCTCGCACTCGGAGTACGAGACGAGCCGTTCGTCGAACGCGATCCAGACCCTCCGTTCGCACGCCGCGTCACCGGGGACCGGCGTGCGCGTCCACTCGGCCACTCGGTGGAACAGCGTCGGCTGCACCGGCTGCGGCAGTCCCTGCCCGTTCGGACGGGTCGGATGTCGCGGACGGGACGAACGCGACCGACCCCCGGACGCGATCGACCCCGGGACACTACGGATCGACATGGGCCCTCCCCCACGGGCAGACGGAACCACCGGATGCCCGTCACGATCCTAGAGCGGGAGGACGAAAAGTGACGAATCCACCGCTTTGGCTCGTGCTCGGAGGACCGCCAGGAGCGTCGTCACTTCCAGATGCTGACCCAGTCGACGTCCACGTGTCCCGTCGCCGTGGCCGGGACGGCGCCCTCACCGATCCAGGTCTCCGCCTGCAGGGTGAGCCGGAAGGCGGTGGTCGGGACGGCGTTCGTCACGGAGTCGACGAGGGTGCCGTCCCAGGAGAACCGGACGACGCCGTGGTCCCACTCGGTGGTCGCGGTGTGCCAACCGGTCGTGTTGGACCCGGCGTACTTGGTGACGGCCGGCGCGAAGCTCATCCGCCCGTTCGCGTAGGTACCCGGGATGGCGGACGCAGGGCGCGGGGTAGCGCCCAGGTCCGCCTCGGGCCAGTCGATCTCGCCTTCGTTCCAGTTGTCGTCCTCGGGCCAGAGGATGCCGACGAACTTGTAGCCGGGGGTCTTCGTCGTCTTGTAGCGGACCGAGACGCGGCCCGTGGTCAACGGCAGGTAGTTGTCCGGGACGACCGTGGAGACGAGCGGCTGTCCGTTCTCGCTGTGCAGATCGAAGTCCAGCTCGCCGCCGGACACGGACAGGACCTTGTTCGGCGCGTACTGCCCGAGCCCCGACGTGTCCCTCGAGCCGTCGTACGCGGACAGGTCGTGGTACGTCGACAGCACCGTGCCGACCGCGGCGGGGGTCGTGAAGTCCTGCGCGTACGCCTGCTTCCACACGCGACCGTTCGACGTCACGTCGCCCTTCGGCATCGCCACCCCGGACGGGCTGGTGGTGACGTTCGCGCCGCTCACCGGTGCCGGTGCCGTGCCCGTGGCGGTGATCGTGACCGTCTTGCACCCGAGCGCGGTGTTCGAACCCGCGCCGGTGTTCACCGCGGTGACGCACACCGACTGCGCTCCGGACTTCGACGTCGTCAGGCTGCCGGAGTAGCCGTGGTCCCCGCTGACGTGCTTGGCCCGGTCGACGTCGGCACGGGCGCCGGTGGCCTGCAGGGTGCCGACGGCCACACCACCGACCGTCACGGTGACGCTGTTGCTCGCGGCCGCGCTGCTCGGGTCGTAGGTCCACCCCGCGACACCGACCGTGCCCGTACCACCCGACGCCGTGTCGAACGCGCCGACCGGGTTCGCGGCGGTGATCGTGACGGTCTTGCAGCCGAGGTTCGTGTCGGTCCCCGCGCCCGTGTTCACCGCCGTGACGCAGACCGACTGCGCTCCCGTCTTCGCGGTGGTCAGGGTCCCGGAGAACCCGTGGTTCCCGCTGACATGCCTGGCCCGGTCGACGTCCGCTCGGACCCCGGTGGCCCGGAGCGTTCCGGCGTTCGTGCCACCGACGGTGACGGTGACGCTGTTGCTCGACGCCGCGCTGCTCGGGTCGTCGGTCCACCCGGCGACGGTGACCGCGCCCGCACCGCCCGATGCCGTGTCGAACGCGCCCACGGGGTTCTGCGTGGCCGCGTTCGCCGGCTCGACGCTCGCACCCACGGCGAGGGCGGCGAGGGCGACGGCCACGGTCGCGGCGAAGGCGCGCGTCGTGGTCCGGAGGCGGACGGGGTGACGGGATCCCGAGCGGGGCATGACGTTCCTGACGACGTGGTTCGGCGCGGTCGTGCGTCGGGTCACACGGGAGCAGGGAAACGTGCGTCGGGTACACACGTGAGGAGCCGTTGCCCATGACAACAGGTTCGGCGGCGCGCGCGCAGTGCCCAATTCGGGGGCTTCCGGACGCATTCGGCGATCAGGGACCGGACCGGTATTGCTTCGCATTCGAAGCAGGTGTACGGTTCTGGTGTCGCTTCGAGTTCGAAGCAGTGAGCGAAGGAGTCCACCATGAAGGCAGTCCAGTTCCACGAGGTCGGCGGTCCCGAGGTCCTCGAGGAGGTCGAGATCGAGCAGCCCACCCCGGGCGCCGAGCAGGTGCGGGTCCGCGTCGCGGCATCCGCCTACAACGCGGCCGACGCCGGGATGCGCGGCGGATTCCTCCCCATCCCGATCGCGCTGCCCCACGTGCCCGGGTACGACGTGTCCGGCACGATCGACGCGATCGGCGAGGACGTCGACGGGCTCGCCGTCGGCGACGCCGTGATCGGCTTCCTGCCGATGGAGCGCGACGGTGGCGCGGCGGAGTACGTCATCGCACCCGCCGAGGCCCTGGTCCCCGCCCCGACGAGCATCCCGCTCCCCGACGCAGCCGCGCTGCCGTCCGTCGCGTTGACCGCCTGGCAGGCGCTCTTCGACGACGGTGGTCTCCGCGCCGGTCAGCGCGTCCTCATCGTCGGCGCCGGTGGCGTCGTGGGGAAGTACGCGATCCAGCTCGCCAAGCGCGCCGGCGTGTTCGTCAGCGCGACCGCCAGCCCCCGCAGCATCGACGCCGTCCGCGCGGCCGGCGCCGACCAGGTCATCGACCACACGGACGCCGATCTGCTCGCCTCCGTCGACGGCCAGTTCGACGTGTTGCTCAACCTCGCACCGATCGACCCGGAGCAGTTCGCCGCGGACGTCGCCGCCGTCCGCGACGGAGGCGTGGTCGTCAGCACGACGGCGTTCATGGCCACGCCCGACGACGAGTCCCGCGGCGTGCGGGCATCGACGGTGTTCGTGCTGCCGAACCGCGAACGCCTCGCCGAACTGGTGTCCCTGGTCGACGACGGCGCGCTCACCGTCGAGGTCACCCGTCGGATCCCGCTGAGCGACCTGCCCGCGCTCCACGCGGAAGCCGAGGCCGGTCGGATCGCCGGGAAGGTCATCGTCCTCCCCTGACCGGTGACAGGGACCGTCGTCCCCGGTTCTGCCGGGGCGTCCCTCCGCTGCACCGCGTGGCGCGGCGTGGCGGAGGGAGGGAACGGCAGCCCCCGTCACGCTCCGGCCGCGGGACCTAGCGTCGTCGTCATGGACATGATCACACTCAACAACGGCGTCCAGCTGCCGCCGATCGGCTTCGGCGTCTTCCAGAGTTCCCCCGCGGACACCGTCGAGGCGGTCCGCACCGCACTCGACGTCGGCTACCGCCACATCGACACCGCAGCTGCGTACGGCAACGAGCGTGAGGTCGGCCAGGCGGTCCGCGCCTCCGGCCTCGACCGGGACGAGATCGTCATCGAGACGAAGGTGTTCCCGTCCGACTACGGGTACGACGAGACCCTGCACGCGTTCGAGAAGGCCACCGGCAAGCTCGGCATCGACACCATCGACGTCTTCATCCTCCACCAGCCCGCACCCGACCGGTTCGAGAAGACCGTGCAGGCGTACAAGGCCCTGGAGTCGCTGTACGCCGAGGGCAAGGTCCGCGCGATCGGCGTGAGCAACTTCATGCCGCACCACCTCGAGTCCCTCCTCGCGCAGACCGAGGTGGTGCCGGCGCTCAACCAGATCGAGCTGCACCCGTACTTCACGCAGCCGGAGGTCCAGCGCGTCGACGCCGAGCACGGCATCCTCGACCAGGCATGGTCCCCGATCGGCGGCATCACCTTCTACCCGGGCTGGGGCGGCGACGAGCGCGTCAGCGTGCTCGCGGACCCGACCATCGGGGCGATCGCCGAGGCGCACGGGCGGACCCCGGCGCAGGTGATGCTGCGCTGGCACGTGCAGCAGGGCCGGAACGCGATCCCGAAGTCCACCGACCCCGGCCGTATCGCCGAGAACTTCGCGGTGTTCGACTTCGCGCTGTCCGACGACGAGCTCGCGCGGCTCGACGCGCTCGACACCGGACGGCGGGGCGGCCCCGACCCCGACGGCGACTCCTCGCGCTTCGACGCGCGGGTCATCCCGGAGGCCTGACGCGCCGACCGGTCGGGACGGGAGGCGCGGTGCCGGCGGTAGCGGGCCTCCCGTCCGGCCGCGTACCGGCCGCGCACCGGCCCGCACCGGCCGCGCACCGGCCGCTCGCCGGTCGGCGGGTGCGCTCCTGGCGCTGGAGCGGGGTACCGACAGCACCTCCCCGGTCGCCGACGGTGGTCGTACCGTCGATGACATGGACGCGACGACACAGGTCAAGGAGTTCCTGACCTCCCGACGGGGCCGCATCACCCCGGAGCAGGCCGGCCTTCCCGTGTTCAGCGGCAACCGACGCGTGACCGGACTCCGACGCGAGGAGGTCGCGTTGCTCGCCGGTGTCAGCGTCGACTACTACGTCCGCCTGGAACGCGGGAACCTCGGCGGGGTCTCCGACACCGTCCTCGAGTCGCTCTCGCGCGCACTGCAGCTCGACGAGGTCGAGCACGCGCATCTGTTCGACCTCGCGCACACCCAGAACGCCGCGCCCACCGCCCGGCGTCGTCGCCTCACCAACCGCGTCCGGCCCAACGTGCAGCGGATGCTCGACGCGATGAGCGCCCCGGCGTTCGTCCGCAACGGCCGGTCGGACTTCCTCGCCGGCAACCGGCTCGGACGTGCCCTCTACTCGCCGCTGTTCATCGACCCGATCGGCACGCCCAATACCGCGCGGTTCGCGTTCCTCGACCCCCGTGCCCGCACGTTCTACCCCGACTGGGACCAGCTCGCGTCCGATCTCGTGGCGGTCCTCCGTACCGAGGCGGGCCGGAGCCCGTACGACAAGGGGCTGACCGACCTCATCGGCGAGCTCTCGACCCGGAGTGACGACTTCCGCGTGCGATGGGCCACGCACGACGTCCGCGCGCACCGGAGCGGCCTCAAGCGCATCCACCACCCGGTGGTCGGGGACCTCGAGCTGACCTACGAGGCGTTGGACCTCAACGCCGACACGGGTCTGACGTTCGTGGTCTACGGCACGGTGCCGGACTCCGCCTCGGAACAGGCGCTGGAGCTACTCGCGGCCTGGGCAGCCACCGCGGACGCCGAGGAGCGGAGCGCCGCGCTCGTGATCGACCAGGGTCCGTCTGCTGACATGGTCCGCCGGTTCGAATGAATCTCACGGTCAGTGTCGGACGAGCGCATACTCCCGTCATGCTCTCGACGTCGCTGCGCATCATCCGAGCCGATCGATCGGTGCGGTTCGGCGCCCTCGCCGCCTGGGCGATCGCGGCGTTCATCGTCGCCGGAGGCGGTGCGTTCGCCCTCATGGCGCTGTTCATGCCGGGTCCGGTCGGCGAGGACGTCCTCCTCGCCCTCGGGTTCGGGGGCTTCGCGGGAGCCGTACCGTCCGGTCTCACCCGCTTCCGGCTTCCCAGCCACCAGTGGGACGCGGTCACGCCCGAGGACCGCGACGACCGCGCGACCGTCCTGCGCGCCATCCGACGCGCCGAGCCCGAGGACCTCCCAACCGGTGCGCTGGACGCCGCGGTCGTGTTCGCGAACGACCGTGCCACCTCGGCGCAGGTGTCGGCGATGACATCCTCGTTCCTGTACGTCGGGCTCGTGCTCGAGGTCCTCCATCAGGCCGCCCGGGACGCCGGCGGGTTCCGGACGCTGGACGTCCTGATCGCCTGCACGCTCCCAGCACTCCTCGTCGCCATGTGGCTCACGTCGCTCGTCCGGGCAGCGCGAGCCCGGCGATTCGCGAACGCGGTCCACGATCTGGCCCTCGCCGTCGCGCCAGAGGGGCACGCTCTCCCCCGGTCCTGATCCCCGCTGGCCGCATGCACGAGAGCGCAAGCCGTTGCCGAATCGCCCGTAGTGTGTCATCAGCACGAGGGGCTGGGGATGGGACGAGTGCGGACAGCAGTCGGGGCCGTGATCGCCCTGGCAACGGTCCTCGCCGTGACCGGGTGCGGCCAGGACGCGGCCGACCTCCCGACCGCGCCCCTCGCCCGCGCCGACCTCGTCGGGACCTGGGCCTCGGACGGCGCTGGCACCATCCGGTTCGACCGCGGCGGCACGGTCCGTCTGGTGGGTGTCCCCCTGCGCGGGATCACGGCACAGCCTGATGACCCGGCCACGCCCTCCACGAGCATCGGCCGCTGGCACATCGAGGACGGCGATGGGTGGGGGTGGAAGACCGTGTGCTGGGAGAACCGCGATGCAGACCGCTGCAGCGCGATCGTTCGCGGGTCGGCCACACATCGCCAACTCGACCTCGTGGTCGGCGACCCGGACCAGGTGGATTGGTACCGCTACCACCGAGTGTCGTCCTGACCCTCAGCGCTCAGAGACGCGCTTCACCGTCGCGTTCGCGCGGCGACGGTGCCGGCGGTCACCACGAGCAACATGACCGCACCGGTGGCCGCGACGATCCCGCCGAACAGCACCAGCACCCCGGCCCCGATGTTGGCCCCGCCGCCGCCGTCCGCTGTCACGGCGTCGAACCAGCCACCGAGCACCAGTGCGGCGAGGCCGATGACGAACACGATGCCGCCACCGACGACCACGCCGCGGTGCCGACGAGGTCCGCGACCCGAGGGAGATGTCATGCCGGCAGCCTCTCGCGCCAGTGTTGCCGAGGGCAAGGCACCCACGCCGTAGGCGAGCCCAGGGCGCATGGCTACCGCGGCAGCCGCACGGCCAGGTCCAGGATCCGCGTCCGCTGCAGCGCGCCGAAGTTGTCGTCGGAGATGAGCGCCACGCCCACGCGCCCACCGGCAGCGCGGCCCGTGATCGCCATGCCTTCGTAGTTGTCGAGGAGCGGGTTCGTCTGGGTCTCGAGCGCCGTCGCGCCGAGCGTCGGACCCTTCACGAGATCGGCGACCAGTGTCTTCCGCAGGATCCACGACGCCGGTGCGGCCGAGAGGTTCCCGACCCCGCTCACGTCGGAGGCCCGCGACAGACCCGAGACCGAGTACAGGTCCGCGGAGTTGCCCGCGGTCGCCGAGAACGCGGCTTCCTCGACGAGCATCCGGTCGTCCGACACGAGCGCGACCTCGGGGATGCGGTTGCCCGTGTCCGTGCGGTACCCGACCTGCTTCGTCAGCGCCCACACGCCGGAGCGCCCCCGGGTGTACACGAGCAGGCGGTGGGCGGTGGCGTCACCGGCGGTGGAGACATCGCCGGAGAGCGCGCCCTCCATCGACGCGACGATCGTGTGACCGGACGGCGAGATCGACACGCCCTCGAGCGTTGCGTTCGAGGTGGCCTCACCCGGGACGCTCGCACCCTCGAGCCCCGCTCCGGACAGCGCCGTGCCGGTCACCGCGAACCGTCCGGGGACCGGCAGCTGCGCCTTCTGCACGCCGTCGCGGCCGAAGACCCGGATCGACGGTTCCGTCTCGGAGCTCACCAGGTAGTCGCCGTTCGGGAGGACCGCCAGGCCTTCGTCGTCTGCCGTGAGACCGGTGTAGGGAACGCCCTGTTCGTTCCTCAGGACCAACGGATCACGGGTGACCGTCGGGTCGTCGAGGTTCCGGAAGAACCAGATCCGCGACGGGTCGTCCGCGTGGTTGTCCACGGCGGAGATCCACGACCGCGACCGGCCGTCGTAGGCCAGCGACGAGAGGCCGCCCACCTCGGCCCCGTTGTGCACGAGCTTGTCCAGCGCGTCGCTGTAGCCGAGCGCCACCGCCGCCGGCGGGACAGCCTGGGACGCGCCTCCATGATGCCCGAAGACGCGGACGACCTGCGGATCGTGGTCACTGGTCTGGTCGGCGAACTCCGCGTTCAGGTGCACCACCTGGTAGTCCGGCATGCCGACCCCCGACGTGACGAGGATGTGGTCGAGGACCTCGCTGATCCCGTCGTACACGTACGTGTACTGCTGGTTCGCCGGCAGGGTGGTGATCAGGTCGGTGAGGACCGGCTTCGTCGCGGCCTGGCCGTGCAACGGCTTGCCGGTGAGCGTGGCGAGCGCAGGGCTGAACTGGTGGTCGTTCAAGTCACCCGCCACGACGACCGCGGCCCTCGCGTCGACCGTGAGGATCTGCGCCGTGAAGTCGTGCACGAGCTGCGCCTGCTGCTGACGCTGCACGGCGGACGACTGCGCCGGGTACTGGAATCGACCGTCCTGGTTCTGGTCGCCGAGCTTCGCGTCGAAGTGGTTGCCGATGACGAAGACGCGCCGGCCGCGGAACGTGAACTCGCCCACGAGCGGCTTCCGGCTGCTCTGCCAGGCGGCGTCCGTCGGAGCGATGCGCCCCGGCGACAGGGTGACGTCCGGCACGCCGTGGGAGGAGGTGACCGCGGTCGCGGTGGTGGACCGGTTCACCGACGCAGGACCGCGGTCGTCGAACCTCACGCGCTTCGGGTTGAAGAGGAACACGACGCGGATGTTGCCGCCGGGCTGACCGCCGTCGGCGTCGTTCACCGGATCGATCTCACGGGACGCGTAGGACGGGCCTCCAGCCGTGGTGATCGCGGCGGTGAGCTTGGCGATGGTCTGATCCGCCGCGACGACACCGTCATCGGTCGCGCCGTCGTCGTCCTGCACCTCCTCGACGGTCAGGATGTCGGGCGAGCGCAGGTTCGCGACGACCCCCTTCGCGAGCGCGGCGAACTTGGTCGCCGGATCCGACGGCGCCAGGTTCTCGACGTTGTAGGTGGCGACCGACAGCTGGTCGGGCTTCGGGGTCGTCGCGACCGTCGGGGTGATGCCTCCCCGCGCGACGGACCCGAGTGTCGTGGCCCTGAGGTCGTACCCGCCGTACTGCGAGTAGTCGACCTCGCCCACGGTGGCACCGCGGAACACGTCACCGACGTCCACCCGGGGATTGCTGCCGTTCGCCGCGACGACCTCGAGACGTCCGGACGGCGTCGCGTTCTCGGCGGTCAGGAGCGTGCCGCCGCGCGTCGTCGGGAGCTGGGACGGCCTCGTCGTCACGTACTGCTCGCCGTACTCGTCGCTCGGCCCGACCACGCGGGCGTCGTCGACCTCGACACGCATGCCCTCGAGCGACTCGAAGAAGTCGAGCGCCGAGCGTGTCGGCGTGATGGGCGTGGACTCGATGTTCCCGCCCGCGAGGTCCGGAGCGGACGTGTCGGGCACGCTCGTCGGGCCGAGGACGATCGGCGCCGGCAGCGCGTCCCCCGTCGAGACGACGGTCGCCGTGGCGTTGGTGAGCTCCGTGACCGACAGGTTCGAGGTGGTCGCCGTGGTGTCGCCGGAGGCGAGGGGGTAGTAGTCCTTGACCGTGCCACTGACGAGGACACTGTCACCCACGGCGACCGCCGCCCTCGAGGAGCTGTAGACGAAGACGCCCTCACTCGTCGCGGGGTCGCTGTCGGCGTCGGGGTCCTGGATCCAGTAGCCCTTGCTGCTGCCCGACGTCCGGATCCCGGTCACGATGCCGGGGACGTTCGTGACCTGCTCGCCGTTGAGCGGCGAGCACGAACGACGTCCCCTGGATGTCGTGGATGCGGACCGTGCCCGGCTCGGGCGCAGGGCCGGTCGGCGGGGTCGTCGTCGATGCTGTGTTCGCCGCACCCGGGGTGGGTGCAGCGGCGGCAAAGTCCGTCGCGTTGTGGTCGTCGTCGGACGCCCCCTGCCGCTGCACCGAGGCCGTGTTCGAGGCGCCGACGGCCGGGCTCCCCTCGGCGATCGCCGCGGAGCCGAACCCGACGAGGTCGACCGACGCACTCACGCACGAGGCGCTGTCGGCACAGGTGAGCGCGGTCCGGCTCGCGACGACGGCGACCGTGCCGTCGGTGGCGCTCATCGCGATGGTGCCCGTGGCGTCCGGCGTCGGCAGTGCGGTCGTCCCGCCAGTACCCTTCGCCTCGGCGACGAGGTAGCGACCACCAGGAGCGATCGTCCCGCTCAACGGGGTCACCTGCCACGTGCCCGTCGCGGACCCGGCATGGTACTGGACCGAGTGACCGCTGAGGTCGATGGTCGACGATCCCCGGTTCGCCAACTCCACGAAGTCGTTCGTGAAGCTGCTGCCGGCGTTGCCCCCACCGCCGTACACCTCGTTGACCACCAGATCCGCCGACGGCGCCGCCGTCGCGGGCATCGCGGTCAGCAGACCTCCCGCGATCCCCACGGCCGCCACGACCGATGTTGCGATTGCACGTCGCATGCTGCTCTCCCCTGAACCCCGACGAGCAGCATTCAACCCTGTTCGGGTGACATCCGGGTGACGCGGAGGAGGCCGAACGGATTCGCTGAGATCGGTGCGGCAACGACGGCGGCGGCGTCAGCCTGCGTCGCTGACGAACTCCGTCGTCACCCAGGGCAGCAGGTCGCGCTCCACGACCGAGGTGATTACCCGGCCGTCGTCGAGTGACACCGCCAGCCCGAGGACGAACGCGTCGGTGTCGATCGTGAACCCGTCCCTCGCCGTTCCGTCCACGACGACCGCCCGCGGCTGCACCGCGCGGATCGAGACCAGTTCGGTCCAGCCGGGCTCCATCGTGTGGTCGCCGAGTCCGTACTCGTCTCGGAACCGGTTGTGGAGGATGTGGTCGACGTGGGCGCGGAGCAACTCCCGTGGATCGCGTTCGTCGTCGCCGGGCGCGGCGGATCCCGGAGCGAACCAGTGGGTCTGGACGGCCTCCCACAGCGAGGGATGACGCATGCGCTCCCGGCGCTCGAACAACCACGACGGAAGGTCCCGGGGCACCGGCCGAGCGAGCGCGGCCTCGGCCTCCGGCGTCAGGTCGGCGAGGTTCACCGGGTCCGAACGGTCGTCCGGGTTCTTCCACACCGTGTACATCCGTGCCACGGCCGCGCTGATGGTGACGGCGTCCGCACCACTCCCCTGGCCATGCGACGAGATACCGGCGACGCCCAGGTCCTCGAGATGTCGTTGCGGAACGAATCCGGCGACGGTGATCCCGAGCGCGTCCGCCTCGGCACGCATCGCCAGCTTCAGATCCGGCTGGTCCGCCGGCACCCTTCCCCCGATGTGCATGTCGTGCAGTCTGCCAGGGTCCGTCCCGAGCGGTCCTGCGCCATGATCGAGCCATGAGCGCAGATCACGACACCCACCCTCGCGTCGTCGCAGTGAGCAGGGACGGTGCCCATCGGTTCAGCAAACCGGTGGTGGACGAGGTGGTGCTCGTCGCGGGATTGGGCATCGAGGGTGACGCGCATGCCGGCGTCACGGTTCAGCACCGGTCTCGCGTCGCACGGGACCCGTCCCAGCCGAACCTGCGCCAGGTGCACCTGATCCACGCCGAGCTGTTCGATGACGTGGCGGGAGCGGGATTCCAGGTCGGGCCCGGCCAGATGGGCGAGAACATCACGACTCGCGGGGTCGACCTCCTCGGTCTTCCGACAGGCACGCTGCTGCACCTGGGCGCGGATGCTCGTGTCCGCATCACGGGCCTCCGGAATCCGTGCCAGCAGATCAACGAGTTCGAGCCCGGTCTCCTCCGGGCGGTGCTGGGGCGCGCTGACGACGGCTCCGTCGAACGCAAGGGCGGCGTCATGAGTGTCGTCGTGGCGGGCGGGGTCGTCCGTCCTGGTGACACGATCCGGGTCGAGCTGCCCACCGGCGAGCTGCAGCCGCTCGGTCCAGTCTGACCGCCGCGACCGGCTGACCTCCCGATGTCCGAGGATCCGACGGTGCTGCAGCACGTGTGGCTCGTCCGCCACGGCGAGCAGGTGCGGCGACGCGACGGAGAGCTCACGATGCGCGGGACGCAGCAGGCCGGAGCGGTGATGCGGCGCCTCCGGACCGAGCCGATCGGGAGGATCGTCATCAGCCCGGCACGACGCACGCGCGAATCGGCGATGCCGTTTCTGACTGAGCGCCCCGCGGTCCCTGTCCGAGTGGACGGCCGGGCGCGTGAGCGCATGGAGTACGACCCCCCAGTCGTCGACGACGCATCGTGGGAGGCGTTCCGCGACGCGTGGGACCGCACTGAGCGCGACCGTGACCTCGTTCCGGCCGTCGGCGATTCCTCGCGCGCAGCCGCGGCACGGCTCCGTGACCTGATCGACGAATCGCTGCCGGACGCAGGTGACCTCGTCGTGGTCACGCACGGCGGCATCATCCGCGACCTCCTGCGCGACATCCTCTCCGACGAGGAGATGCGATCGCTCCGCCCCGACGCCCTCGCGGGTCTCCAGCACGGGTCGATCACACGTCTCGACGTCGTGGCTCGCGGCTACCACGTCGGCGGGATCGGCACGACGGAGCACCTGCCGAGATCGCTCCCGGCGGATCCGCGTCAGTGAGACGGGCGTGTGAGCTCCTCCGACGCCCTCCAGAGCCGATCCGCCGCGTCGGGATCGAGCGCCCACGCCTTCACCCCGTGGGGGTGATCCGCGAGACTCGCGTCGTTCGGAACCGTGTAGGCCTCCTGACAGTCGTCGAGGTAGTGCCCGCCGGTGTGGGCGAACTCGGGCGCGACCGCGGCGACCGTGGTGGTCGCGGCGCCCTGCTCGACCGTCTTGTACGCGAACACGCCAGCGGCTTCGGCGGCTTCCAACGACGCCTTCTGCGCCGCCGAGAAGTTCCGCTGGAGCCCGGTGGCGATCCCGCCCGGGTTGACGGCGTTCGCGACGATGCCGTCGTCCGCCCAACGGCGCGTCGCCGCCACGGCGAACAGGGAGTTCGCGGTCTTGGCTCGTGCGTAGGCGATCTGGGGGTCGTACTCGGATCGGGTGAAGTCGAGGTCGTCGAGGTCGACGTTCGCCCGCATGTGCGCGGTGGAACTGAGCGCGACGATCCGGGCGCCGTCGCGCTCCGCGGCGCCTCTGGCGAGTGACCGTCGAAGACCATTCGCGAGCGCGTGGTGGCCGAGGTGATTCGTGGCGAACTGCAGCTCACGCCCTTCCGCCGTCCGCTCGAGTCCCGCGCTCACGACACCGGCGTTGTTGACGAGCAGGTGCAGCGGAGCCTCCCAATGCGCCACGAAGGCGGCCACGGAGGCGCGATCCGCGAGATCGAGGTGACGCACGTCCGGCCGGCGGCCCGTCGAACGGGCGACGACGTCGGCCACCGCCGTGCCGGCAGACGTGTTCCTGACGGCGAGCGTGACCGCAGCGCCGGCGGCGGTGAGGGCGCGGGCCGTCTCCACGCCGAGTCCTGACGACGCGCCCGTGACGATCGCGCGCAGACCGATCAGATCGACGTCGACCAGGACGTCAGCGGCGGTGGACTCGGCGTCGAACCGCGTTCGGATGAGCGGAAGGGGCATGCGGGCAACTGTACCGACTAGACAGGTTCTGTCTAGTCGGCATGGGAGGCGGTATCATCGGCGGCATGGTCGACACCTCCACCGGCACGGATATGGGACGCCGTCGGACCGTGCTCGAATCAGCGATCGACACGTTCGCACAAGCGGGATACCGGCGGACATCGATGGACGTGATCGCGCGAGCAGCACGGATCTCCCGCCCGGGGTTGTACTTCTTGTTCGAGTCGAAGGAGGCGTTGTTCCGGGAGGCCGCGGCACACGTCCTGACCCAGGATCTGGCAGCGATCGAACAGCTCCTCGCGGACGACACGCGGCCCATCGCCGACCGCCTGCTCGACGCGTTCGACCGGTGGGCCGGACGGTACGTCGGACCGATGGTGCGCGACGTGTCAGCCGTGATCGCCGACAACCCGGAACTCCTCGATGACACGGCCCGTGAGGCTCCCGCCCGGTTCGAGGCGATGGTGACCGCGGCGATCAGCGACCACTGCGAGGCGGCAGCGGATGTCGCACGAACGCTGACCAGCGTGTCGGTGGGGCTGAAACACCAGGTCGACCTTCGCGACGAGTACCGGGCGCGGCTCGAGGTGGCGATCCGGCTCGTTCTGCTGGCAGCGGCGACAGCGGATCCGGCAGGATGAGTCGACGCGGCAGCGAGGGGAAACGTGCCGCACGAGGGGGCACCATGCGCACACTGCTGGTCGCTGTCACTGCCACATGCGCAATGATCGCGTTGACGGGATGTTCGACCGCCGCGCCGCATCACGCCGCGCGGAGCACCGCCGCACACACCACGAGAGCCGCATCGACACCCACCCCCGACCCGGGCATCGCGGTGACCTGCGCCGGGCTGACGGAGCTCGAGACGGACCTGTCGGCCGCCGGCATCGAGCGCAGCGCGGGCACCATCCAGGACGCCGGCTACGCCGCGATCGTCAACCTGACACCGACCGTGGTGTCGGGGATGCTGCGGACCCCGAACCGCGGCCTGGTCGCCGACCTCACCAGCATCCAGGACGCGATCGCCAGTTCCCCGCCGGTCGTCGCGGCGGCGCAGTTCGACCCGGACGCGCCCGCGTTCCGCGCGGCCATGCAGCGGGCACAGCACGATTGCGCTGCCAATGGCTCACCGCTCGTCGCCTACGCGCCCGCCGGCCAAGGGTGATCCCGGCCTGCGAGCCCCCGACCGCGAGACCAGCGACCCTCAGTCGGCCGGGGCCATGCAGAGGAACCCGAGGTTGTTCCCGTCCGGGTCCTCCAGGTCGCGGGAGTACATGAACCCGAGGTCCTGCGCGGGTTGGGGCTCGTGCCCACCGGCGGCGATCCCCTTCTCCACGATCGCATCGACCTCGTCGCGGGAGTCGCGTGTCAGGTTGAGGCCGACCTGCGCATGCGTCCTCGGGTCGGCGATCTCCTTCGTGGTCATCGTCGCGAAGAAGTCCCGCGCGACCACCATCAGGTGCAGGTTGTCGGCGACCTCGAAGCACGTCCCGTGCTCATCGGAGAAGTCCGGGTTGACGACGAACCCGAGCGCCTCGTAGAACGCTGCCGATCGCGCGAGATTTCCTGACGTGATGCTCACCCACATGCTGGTCGTCATCGGTGCCTCCAGGTCGTCGCCGTTGCGTGCCAGCCTGCTCGGTCCGGATCCGCTCGTCAACGTATCCATCCGGTGGCCGCCGCCCCCAGTGCGACCACGCTGTCGACGATGCAGGTCACCTAGCGTGGTGCCATGACGACCCCCGACATCCCGAGTTCTGCGGTCTTCGTCGCGTTCGGCGCAGGATCCGGACCGAGCCATCGGCTGTCGGGGGGACGGGGCGCGACCTGGCGCGCCGGCGACGTCGTCGTGCGACCCGCGGGCGACCCCGACGAGGCGAACTGGCGCTCGGCCGTGCTCGAGTCGCTGCCGCCCACCGCCGGGTTCAGGACGGCTCGACCGATCCGCGCCGCTGACGGGGGCTGGCTGTCCGACGGATGGGAGGCGTGGCAGTGGCTCCCCGGGCACGCGGACGAAACGCGGGTGGTCGACGTGATCCGGGCCGGGGCGGCGTTCCACCGGGCGCTCGCCACATTGCCCCGCCCGGACTTCCTCGACCACACCGATGACCCTTGGAGCCGTGCGGACCGCATGGCCTGGGGGGAGGACACGCTGCCGCCCGGCGCGCTGCTCGACCGCCTCGCGGCCGCGTTCGTCCCTGTCCGGTCACCGTCGCAGGTCATCCACGGCGACCTGCTCGGCAACGTGCTCTTCGAACCCGGGGCGGCACCGGCGATCATCGACTGGGCCCCGTACTGGAGACCCGCAGGACTGGGCGCCGCGATCGCCGCTGTCGACGCGACGTGTTGGCATCGCTCGCCGGTCGAGCGTCTGGACGACCTCGGTCGCGGAGTCGCCGAGTGGCGGCAACTCCTGGTGCGCGCCCTCGTGTTCCGGATCGCCACCCTGCACCTCCTCGGGTGGTGGAACGCCGCAATGGACGACCGTCACCGGCCCGTGGTCGACGTCGTGGCCGCACGGTAGCGCCACCGGTCGACGCGCGTCCGCCGACGCGGCCGCGAAGCGCTCGGTCACGCCGGGCGCGTCAACGGACACAACAGGCACAGAGCATCTTGCCATCCCGCGGGTGGGGCCCACGTGCGGAGCGGCGACGGTGCGGGGTCGAGTGCGGGTTGGCTACGCTCGCCCCATGTCCGTCGCCGGAGAGGACCGCCGTTTCGTGATCGCCGCCGATGCCGGGGGCACGTTCTCCCGCGTCGGGTGCTTCGGTCTCGACGGCCGGTTGCTCGGCTCCGCCACGGGTCGAGGCGGGAGTCCGTACCACCAGGCGGACGCCGCGGCGAACGTCGCGGACACGACGATCCGCGCGTTGCACGACGCCGGCCGTGACGCTGCTGACGCTGTCGCACTCGTCGCCGGGCTGGCGATGGTGAGCCGTGCCGGTTCGAACCAGGGCGACGGCGACAACGGCTGGGCCGACGACTTCTTCCGGGTGCCGGGGCTGCGGTGCGAACGGCTCATCTTGAACGACGCGGTCGTCGCGCACCGCGGCGCCCTGCTCGGTGCCGCGGGGATCATCGTCGTCACCGGCACCGGCTCGATGATCCTCGCGATCGACGCGGACGGGACCGAGGTCGAGAGCGGACAGTTCGAGCACTACGCCGGCGCGGCACGACACCTGGCCTACGAGGCGGTGCAGCTCATCCTGCTCGGCACCGCCGGTCCGGACGACGACGAGTTCGTCGCCGCGGTCCTCCACGCCTGGGGCGCGGACGACGTGCCGGGACTCCGCCACGTCATCCTCGGCCTGGCGCACGTTGACCGGATGGAGGTCCGGCACCGGTTCGGCGCACTCGCCCCCCTCGTGACCGACGCCGCCGACCGGTCGCCACTGGCGGATCGGGCGCTCCGCGATCTCGCCCGCAAGACCGCCCGCGGCGTCGGACTACTGGCGCCCCTCGTCGGGGTCGACCGTGTGACGGTGTCGACGACGGGTGGTCTGGCGACGACGCCGGCGTTCACGGCCCGCCTCGCGGACGCACTCGACGAGGACGCGCACGCATCGGTGACACTCGTGCCGGCCGCGCTCGACGCGCTCCGTGGGGCAGCTCTGATCGCGTACAGCACCGTCGGGGCGCCCACTCCGCGGACCGTCGTCGACCGGCTCCGCGAGAGCCAGCAGGACGCTCGACCCGACGGCACCGTCGCTCGATCGTGACGTCGCCGGGCCTCCTGATCCGCCATGCTCGTGCCATGTCGGTGGGGAGGCCCGTGGTAGCGGTGGCAGCAGCGCTCGCCATGGTCGCGGTGCTGCTCCTCAGCGCGTGCTCCACGTCTCGCCCGTCCGATCCCGTCCGGGCGGCGCGCGCCCTCCCTGATGCGCCGGCGTGGGTCGCGAAGCCGACCGGCACCGACTGCGGCAGCGCACGTCTCGAGGTCGGCGACCTCGCGTTGCCGGAGCGGAGCCTCCGCTGCCTCACGGATGCGCATGACGCCGGAGGCTCGGCGACGGTCAGCTGGGTCGAGCTCACCACCGAGGGCGACCCGGTACCGACCTTCGTCCGCATGACGTCGTCGGGCGTCTCCGTGGCGTCCACCTCGGCGTTCGACGCCTACGGCCAGGGCGGCTGGACGACCTGGCGATGCGCTGACCTGCAGGAGTTCCTCCGCAGCCGTACGTGCGCTGCGCCGACGGACGCGGGCCGGTGAGATCGGGACAGGCCGCGACGGAGCTCGGAGCGCCTTCACGGTGACGTCTCGCTCGGTAGCGTGGGGCGATGGAACCGGTGACGCTCCGAACGCCGCGGCTCGTCCTCAGCCGGCAGACGACGGAGGACGTGGATCAGATCGTGGCGTACTGCCAGGACCCGGACGTCATCGCGTTCACCCCGATACCGGTCCCCTACGGGCGCGACGAAGCTGACTCGTTCGTCCGGCAGGTCGAAGCGGGATGGCGGGACGGGACCCGGTTCGAGTTCGCGGTCCGCCCGCGAGCCGACCCCACCGACGTCCTGGGCGCGGTGAGCATCTTCGGTGTCGCAGACGGAGCCGGAGAAGTCGGGTACCTGCTCGCGCCCGCCGGTCGCGGCCACGGCTTCATGACCGAAGCGGTCAGGGCGATCCTCGACTGGGCGTTCGCCGGTCCTCCCGACGGTCTCGGGCTCAGCCGTGTGCAGTGGCATGCCCTCCCTGAGAACGAGGCTTCCGCTCTGGTCGCGCAACGATGTGGGTTCCGCCTCGAAGGACGGCTCCGATCGGCCCTGACACATCGAGGGTCGCGCCGTGATCAGCTCCTGGCGGCGGTGCTCCGGACGGACGACCGCCGGCAGCCGGTCCGTTGGGACGACGGTCAGCAGTAGCTCAGACGAGCCATCACCAACAGGCACCCGTCGACCATGAGCGGAGCGGTCACCCCCACCAGGGCTCGTCGACGACGACGTGGTACCGGTTCGCGATCTCGATCCGCAGTGCCTGGAGCAGGCCGCGCACCTCCGCAAGCCAATCGGTGTCGCCGGCACCGTCGATGGGGAGCTCGTCCACGTCGTACCGTACGACCCAGCCGCGGAGGGCATCGTCGAGGGCGGCCGGAGGTGCGTGCCTGCAGCAACCCGAATGCTGCAGGCACGCACGGAGCCGTTGCGTTCCAGGGCAACCCGAATGCTCGGCATCGCGACGGCACGAACCAGCATAGGACCTCTCGTGGGATGGTCCTGGGGAAATCCCGTCGCCTCCCACGCGCGGATCTCATCCATCCAGTAGTCCGCGTCCTGCGCCCGGGCGATAGTCGCCGCGACGAGGTCCCGCTTGGCCGCCTGCGTGGCGGGTTCGGTGGCGGTCATCCGCGGGCTCCCTCACTCGAAGGGCATTTCGGGGGTTACGACGCGGCGTCCGCGCCCTTGGGCAGGAGGACGAGCTTGCCGCGGGCGTTGCCGCTGCGGCTGATCGTGAGCGCGGTCTGCCAGTCCTCGAGAGGGAACGTGGCGGCGACCGGCACCCGGAAGTGTCCCTCGGCCGCAAGTGCGGCAAACTCCGGCAGGGCCTCGACGCGGTCGGTGAGGTCCTCGGTGGCGGAGGAACGAGTGCCGAGCTCGGCGGCCGCGGCGAAATCGGAGATCGTCAGGACCCGCCTCGGGTCGCCGCCGACGATGCGGATGAGGTCCGGCAGCGCGCCGCCGACCGGCGCGGTGTCGAGGGCGACGTCAACCGGACCGTCCGCGAGTTCCGCGACGCGCCCCACCATGCCGTCGCCATAGGAAGTGACGATGGCGCCGAGGTCGCGCAGCTGCTTTGCATAGGTCTCGCCCGCGGTCGCGATGACGTGCATGCCCCCGAGGAGCGCGATCTGCACGGCCGCGAACCCGATCGTGCTCCCGGCACCGTGCACGAGGATCGTCTTGCCCGGTTCGAGTCCGAGCCAGCGCAGGTGCGCGTAGGCGGTGTCGACGGTCATCGGCAGCGCCGCGGCCTGCACGAGGTCGAGCCCCTCCGGGACGGGGAACCACCGGTTCATCACCGCCCAGTCGGACGCGCCCGCGGACGGCGAGTTCGCCCAGTCGGCAGTGCCGAACACCACGTCGCCGACGGAGACGCCCACGACCCCGTCGCCGACGGCATCGACGGTGCCCGCGACGTCGCAGCCAACGCCGCGCGGCAGGGACCCCGCGAAGAGGCCACCGCACAGCGCCCAGTCGGCTGGTGCGAGTCCGGCAGCGCGCACGCGTACACGGATCCGGCCGGACCCTGGCTCGGGTACCGGCGCCGTCTCGAACCGGAGGACTGCCTCCGGCTCGCCGTACTCGTGGAACCGCAGGGTGCGCATTGTGTCTGTCATCGGAGTCTCCCGGTCTGTCAAGCGTTGCGACAGGCACTGACGCAACGAATCGTCGGTCGCCGACCTTACGTTCTGTCAGTCGCTGACGCAACCTGCTAGTATCCGGATATGCCTCGGGACGGACGGATCGTGCGGGAGCGACTCCAGCGCGCTGCGCTCGAGCTGTTCGCCGAGCGTGGTTTCGATGGCGCGACAACGGAACAGATCGCGGCGCGGGCAGGCGTCACCGAACGCACGTACTTCCGGCACTTCCCCGACAAGCGGGAGGTGTTGTTCGCCTCCGAGGACGAACTCCGCGAAGTCACCGCGGGGGCCCTCGCCGCGGTGCCGGGAAACTTGCCGGCACTGCCGGCATTGCGACACGCGTTCCATGACGTCGTGCCGCTCATCGAACAGAACCGGCCGCTGGCAGAGCTGCGGGCGCCGATCATCCGTTCCGCCCCCGCACTCCTCGAACGTGAGCACGCCAAGGCCGCAGCATTGGTCGTCCTGGTCGCGGCCGGCCTGGTCGCCCGCGGAGTCTCCGAACGCGAAGCGCTGCTCTGCGCCCGCGTCGGGATAGACACGTTCAGCACCGCTATCCGACGCTGGACGCCCGGGTCGACCGACCTGCACCACGAACTCGATGGCACGTTCGCAGAGCTGCAGCAGCTTGCCGCGACGTTGCAGTTCGAACGGCCCGAATGACCGCTCGACTGCGCGATTCCGAGTAGTACCCGTGGACAGGACGCGTCGCGACTGAGATCTGAGCCCGCTTCGTGCGAGCGATCAAACCTCGGACTCACGGTCAGCGACCGGTAAACCATCGGTTCACGAACACCGGAGTCAACACTGCAGATGCCCACACTTGGCCCGGCTTGAACGGGCTGCCTCCCTCTCCCAAACTCGGCCGGGCCCTGTGGGCGGGTTACCGGCTAGGGCAAGCCGGAAAGATCATATTGCAGCGCTGGGTGGGGTTACATCAGGTCCTCCGTAGCCGATCGGCTACGGAGGACAGGAGCAGCTAGCTCCCGGTACCGTTCACGTCGTGAAGGCCGGTCTTCCTGTCATCGCCCTCGTTGGCATCGTCGTCGGAGTGCTCGGGTCCGCTTATTCGACGTCGGGCCAGATGGTGCTCGGATGGATCATGATCGTTGCGGGCTTTGCTACTGCGGCTGTCGCGGTGACTGCGCGAGTACGCGAAAACCGCCAGCTGCTCCGTCGGTGGGCGGACGAGGACGAGCGCAAGCAGGACTGACCGCTCGTCTCGGCTGCCGATCGGTCATCGGGACGCTCATCACTGAGATGTCGAATCAGAAGATCGCCTGAGGGTTGACGGGGACGCCCGTGAGGCCGTGGAGGCGGGGTGGCGCGACGCTGAGGAGGAAGGCGTGTCGACCAAGCTCGTCGCAGGTCGTGGCGAGGTCATCGGTGGCGACGCTGTCGATGAGGGGCATGCCCAGGCGGGCCAGCCCCACCATGTGCATCGGCATGGGCATCTGGGGATCGCTCGGTGGGAAGGAGTCGCTGACGTCGCCGGCGTAGAGCGAGACGCCGCGGTCGTGCATCCACGACACCGCGTCGACGGTCATGCCCGGGGCCTGGGCCTGGGCGTCCCAACTGAAGCCCCAGCCGCTCCGCACGACCACGGCGTCGCCGGGTAGGATTTGGACCCCAGCGTGTTCCTCTGCCGTGTTGAGGTCGGCGGATGTGATCGGGTGCGCGGCCGGCAGCGGACCGTTCGATGCCAGATCGAGCAGGATGCCTCGCGTGACGATGCCCTCGGCGAAGGCGGTCGTCGAGCTGAAGAGGACGCCTCCTGCCCTGACTGCATCCGTGACCGGGCGTCCTGGGTAGACGGTGCCGTCGACGGGCATGTGGGCGAACGCGTCGAGGTGCGTCAGCGCCGGGTGGTGCGGTGTGACGATGAGCACCTCGGACATGCCCATGGGTGGTGTGCCCGTGTACAGCAGCGCTTGCTGGACCGGGGGTGACGGCGGGGACGGCGGAGCGAACGGCCCCCCGAGCATGGACGCTGGCTCGACGGGCAGCGCGAGCGACACACTCTTGCCGACCTGCACCTGCTCGGCGGCGCGCGCTCTCGCGGCGTCATCGATCAGGTTGAGCGTGCCGAGTTCGTCGTCGGCGCCCCAACGGCCCCTGTTGTCAGGTAGTGCGGGTGCGGTCATGGTGTCTGTCCTGTCGATTCGACGGAGTACGGGTGCGTGATGCACACTCCAAGGAGGTCCTGCAGAAGCAGGTTCCTGTACCATATACGCACAAGCAGGAACCTGCTTTTCCTGTCGCAAGGAGACGCCGAACGTGGACGACGCTGAAAGAACCGGTCTCGACTCGGTGCTGGGCTGGAATGCCCTGAAGGTTGCACGCATCATCGGCTCGCGGATCACCGCGGGCATGGCCGAGCGTGACGTGAGCCTGGTGCAGTTCGGTGTGCTGTCGTGCCTGGCGGAGGGTGCGCAAATGACATCGGCAGAGATCGCGCGGGCCGTCTTCGTGCGCCCGCAGAGCATGTCCGACGTACTCGACGGGATGGAGCGACGCGGCCTCGTCCACAGGGTCGGTGTCCGCGCACGCGGCCGGAGGAACCCGGCGGCGATCACTCCGGCCGGGCAGGCCGCGCTGGATGCGGCACAGACTGTGGCCCTGGCGACGAACGACCTCAGCACCTTCGGGTTGGACGCCTCACAGAGTGCTCAGCTGAACGCGTTGCTGCTCACCGTGATCGACGGTGCTCAAGCTGCATCCGTCGTCGACGACTCGTTGTGACCCGTGCCCGATGCATGGTCCGCCGCCGAACGACGGAGCACGACCACCGAACGACGGCGCACGACCGGACGATGCGCCGGACGCCGTGTCTCACAGAGCCCGTCCGGTGTCAGTCTCGATGCGGGCACGTCATTCGAACGTCGGCATCCGCCGGGGCGGATCGGCGAGGCGGAGGCACGTCTGCGAGAACCGCAGAATCCCTCTCGTCACCTTGCCGGCGACGTCAGCAGCAGGGGGCGCCAAACGGTGCCTCGGGATGAAGCGAGAAGCACGACCACGCCGCGAAACGAAGAGGGCCCCCGGAGAACCGGGGGCTGCTACGTGGTGGGCGATACTGGGATCGAACCAGTGACCTCTTCCGTGTCAGGGAAGCGCGCTACCGCTGCGCCAATCGCCCAGAGTTGAACTCCTACCGCCCTTGCGAACGATACGAATTCGAGGTGGGGACGGGATTCGAACCCGCGTATACGGCTTTGCAGGCCGCTGCCTCGCCTCTCGGCCACCCCACCGTGCTGAGGTTCACGTCTCCGTGAGCACCGGATCGGTGGGGATCCTCTCTGGTGAGCCTTCAGGATCCGGGGATCCTGCACTCGAGCGGATGACGAGATTCGAACTCGCGACCCTCACCTTGGCAAGGTGATGCGCTACCACTGCGCCACATCCGCATCGCCGCCACTGGACGGTCCGTTTCCGGCCCGCCGCTCGCTGCGACTCCGTTACTCTAACCGACCTCCAGCCCGGATCGCAAAACGAGCCAGGCCGGGCGTGTCAGCGACCTGACGACGCGCGCGGACGTCGCCGAATAGGACGACGGCGCTGCTTCCAGTAGTATCGATGGGCGCGGGCAGCCGCGTAGGGGCGATTGGCGCAGTTGGTAGCGCGCTTCGTTCACACCGAAGAGGTCATCAGTTCGAGTCTGGTATCGCCCACCACCACGAAGGCCCCGGGGAGTTCCCGGGGCCTTCGTCGTTCCGCAGGGTGGCGTCGTCTCAGCCGCTGACGCCGTCCCGCCAGGCGAGCAGCGCCTTGACCGGCGCCAGGTCGATGTCCGGCCCGCTCACCCCGATGGTGAACAGCCGTGCCCCGAGGGCGTGCTGGGCGTCGAGGGCGGAACCCTGCTCGGCGGTCAGCGTGCCGGAGACATCGACGCCCGTCGAGATCTCGATCGCGTCGGTGGGCCGGCCGACGCGCTCGCACCACTCGTGCAGCACGCCGAGCTTGCGCTCGAGCGTCTCGACGTCCGAGAAGCTGTGCCAGATGTCGGCGTGCTCCGCGACGATGCGCAGCGTCTTCTTCTCGCCGCCACCGCCGATGAGCACGGGGATCTTCCGGGTCGGCGCGGGGTTGAGCGCTGCCCAACGGGCTTCGATCCGGGGCATCGCGGCATCGAGCGCGTCGAGCCGGCTCCCGGCCGTGCCGAAGTCGTACCTGTACTCGGCGTAGTCGCGCTCGAACCACCCGGACCCGATGCCGAACACGAGCCGTCCGGCGCCGTCCTTCGCGCTGATGTGGTCGACGGTGCGGGCCATGTCGGCGAGCAGGTCCGGGTTCCGGTAGGTGTTGCAGGTCACGAGCGGGCCGAACTCGATCCGGGTCGTCTGCTCGGCCCAGGCGGCCAGCATGGTCCAGCCCTCGAAGTGCGTGCCGTCGGGGTCGCCGGACAGCGGGAAGAAGTGGTCCCAGTTGAAGGCGATGTCCACTCCGAGGTCCTCGAGCTCGGCGAGGGTGTCGCGGATGGTGGCGTAGGGCGAGTGCTGCGGGGCGATCTGGACGCCGACGCGGACGGTGGAGGCGGGCACGCGGTTGCTCCTTCGAGGGAGTGCTGGACGGGACTCCTCGCCACGCTAGCCCGGACGGCGACGGGACGGCGCGCCGATGGTGGCACGGCGTCCCATCGGGTCAGCTGCGGCCTTCGGTGCCGCCCTTGAGCATGGCGCCGAACGCCGCGCACACGCCGACGCCGCCGAGCACGCCGATGCCGATGATGACGACTGCGATGACAGTGAGCATGGGGGTCCTCCAGATCCGAACGGTGCGTCCGCAACGCTACCCGGTCGGGAGGGACGGCTCCCCCATCCCGACGGGCTGCATCCTGTGGACCCGCACCGGAGGCCGCTTGGAGGAAACCTCCACAGGGGCGTCGACTCCCCCGGGTCGGCCTTGTCGGGCGACCACGCGGCTGCTGGCGAGCGCGCGGAGGCGGGCATAGCCTCCCGTCCATGGTCGACATCGCCGTCCCTGACGTCCCCATCGCACCCACACCGGACGCGTCCGGTGGCTCGTCACCCCACGCGGCCGACCGGCGGTCCCGTCCGCGCATCGACGTCCCCGGTGTGGCCGAGATGCTGCTCGGACGCTGGGCGGAGGACCGCCGGATCTCGCGCGCGCTGGCGCTCGACCCGGCGACGCACCGCCTCGAGGGCGCCTCGGTCGACGACCACCGCGAGCGGGCCCTCGCACAGTGCCGGCTGCTCGTCGAGCAGGGCGCGATCCAGCGTCCGTTCCCGCGGTCGTTCGGCGGTCAGGAGAACCACGGCGGCAACGTCGCGGCCTTCGAGGAGCTCACCACGGCGGACCCGTCGCTGCAGATCAAGGCGGGCGTGCAGTGGGGCCTGTTCGGCTCGGCGGTGCTGCACCTCGGCACGGAGCACAACCACGAGGAGTTCCTACCCGACATCCTCGACTTCACGGTGCCCGGCTGCTTCGCGATGACCGAGACGGGGCACGGCTCCGACGTCCAGAGCATCGCCACGACCGCGACGTACGACCCGGCGACCGAGGAGTTCGAGATCCACACGCCGTTCCGGGGTGCGTGGAAGGACTACATCGGGAACGCGGCGGTGCACGGGGTCGCCGCGGTGGTGTTCGCGCAGCTCGTCACGGGCGGGGTCGGGCACGGCGTGCACGCCTTCTACGTGCCGCTCCGCGACGCGACCGGCGCGTTCCTGCCCGGGATCGGTGGCGAGGACGACGGCGTCAAGGGCGGCCTCAACGGGGTGGACAACGGCCGGCTGCACTTCGACCACGTCCGGGTCCCGCGGACCAACCTGCTCGACCGGTACGGCGCGGTCGCGCCGGACGGCACGTACTCGTCGCCCATCGCGTCCCCCGGCCGCCGGTTCTTCACCATGCTCGGCACCCTGGTGCAGGGCCGTGTGTCGCTCGACGGCGCCGCGGTCGTCGCACAGAAGCTCGCGCTGCAGATCGCGGTCACGTACGCGTCCGAGCGTCGGCAGTTCCCGACCGCCGAGGGCGAGGAGGGCGTGCTCCTCGACTACGGGGAGCACCAGCGCCGGCTCATCCCCCGCATCGCCCGCGTGTTCGCGCAGTCGTTCGCCCACGAGCGGCTCCTCCGCACCTTCGACGACGTGTTCAGCGGTCGCGCCGACACGCCGGAGCGGCGCGAGGACCTCGAGACGCAGGCCGCGGCGTTCAAACCGCTGTCCACGTGGGCCGCGCTCGACACGCTGCAGGAGGCCCGCGAAGCGTGCGGCGGGGCCGGGTTCCTCGCCGAGAACCGGCTCACCGGCCTCCGGGCCGACCTCGACGTGTACGTGACGTTCGAGGGCGACAACACCGTGCTCCTCCAGCTGGTGGGCAAGCGCCTGCTCGGTGACTTCGCCGCCGCGGCACCACGGGACCCGGCCGGGGCGGCCCGCTTCGTGGCCGCTCGGGTCGCCGGCCGGGTCGCCGACGTGACGCGGGTCCGTGCGGTCGGGCAGAGCGTGCTCGACCGCGGTTCCGTCCGCCGCGCGTCGCAGGACCTCCGGGACCCGGTCACGCAGCGCCGACTCCTCGCCGACCGCGTCGACACGATGGTGGCCGGCATCGGCATGCGTCTCCGCAGCGCGGGGAAGGACCGCGTCCGCCAGGCGCGCCTCCTCAACGAGCAGCAGCACGAGCTCATCGAGGCCGCTCGTGCCCACGCGGAGCTCATGCAGTGGGACGCCTTCACGGCGGCGCTCGCCGACGCCCCCGACGACGACTCGCGGACGGTGCTGACGTGGCTCCGCGACTGCTTCGGACTCGGGCTCGTCGAGGAGCACCTCGCCTGGCACCTCATGCACGGGCGTCTGTCCGCGCAGCGGGGCGCTGCCGTCTCGGCCACCATGGACCGGCTCGTGGGCCGACTCCGGCCGCTGGCGACGGACCTCGTGGCGACGTTCGGGTACGAGCCCGGCCACGTCCGCGCGCCGATCGCCTCGGGGGCGGAGGCGCGACGGCAGGACGAGGCCCGCGCGTGGTACGCCGCCGAGCGGGCCGCCGGACGGACTCCCGGCGCGGAGCCCCGCCCGCGACGATGAGCAGAGCGGTCAACCCTGGCGCGTTGATCCGGGAGCAATCAACCTCCCAGGGTTGATCGGCACCAGATCAACCTCGTAGGGTTGACGCGGAGGTCGAGCATGTACGTCATCACCGCAGACCAGATCGACAGTCGACACGGAGCCGACCTCGTCGAGGCCGCGCTCGCCGCGATCAGGGCGGCCGTGGGGCCCCGGCTGCTCCTCCCCGCGGACCGGACCGCGGGCGACGAACTCCAGATCGCCACCGCCGACGCGGGCGCCGCGCTCGACGTCGTCTTCCGGCTCGCCCGCGCGGGTGACTGGAGCATCGGGTGCGGCATCGGCGACGTCCAGACGCCGTTGCCCACGGCGACCCGTGCGGCATCCGGGACCGCGTTCTACCGTGCGCGCGAAGCCGTCGAGCGCGCGAAGGACCGGCCCGACCACGTCGCGGTCGCCGTCGAGCGGGGCCGGCACCGCACCGCCGACGACGTCGAACCCCTCGTCACGCAGGCACTCCGGCTCCGCGCGCGCCGGTCCCCCGAGGGCTGGGAGCTGGCCGACCTGCTCGACCAGGGCATGAGCCAGCGTGAGGCCGCCCGGCACCTGGGGATCAGCCCCCAGGCGGCGAGCAAGCGCGCGGCCGCCGCCGGGCTCCGTGAGGACGACGCCGTCCGGGCGGCGTTGGTCCGGCTGCTCGAGGACGCGGACCGCCCGGGACCGGACGGAGCGCCGGCATGACCGCGGCGCAGGTCCTCGTCTGGATCGTCGGCCCCGTGGTCCTGCTCGTCTGCTGCGTGCTCGCACTCGCCTCGGGCCGGGAACCCCGCACGGCGGCCGGCCTCGCCGGGGTCGTGCCCCTCGCCGCCGGCGGACTCGCGCTCGCGTTCCACGTCGGCGTCCCCGCCCCCGACCCGGCACTCGCGAGCGTCATGACCGTGCTCATGAGCGTGCTCGGCGTCGTCGGCGGCGGACCCGCCACCGCCGTCGTGCTCCGCCTGGCGACGCACCGCGATGCGACGCCCGGGCGCAACGGGGGCATCCTCATCCTCGACCAGCGCGGGGACGGGCAGCGACACGAGGTCCTCCGCGGTGGCGCGGCGATCGGTCACCTCGAACGGATCGCGGTGGTCGCGGCGATCCTCGTCGGTCGACTCGAGATCGTCGCCGCGGTGATCGCGATCAAGGGCCTCGGCCGGTTCTCGGAGCTCGACAGCGCGGAGGCCCGGGAACGGTTCATCATCGGCACGCTCGCGAGCATGCTGTGGGCCGGGGCGTTCGCGGCGCTGGTCGCGCTCGCCTGACGCGGTCAGCCGGGAGGCAGCCTCAGCGAGGCTCCTCGGCGTCGCCGCGACGGTCCCCGCCCGGGGCGCCGCCGCCCCCGCCCAGGGCACCGAGCGCCGCGCGCAGCCGCGCTTCGGCATCGCTGGAGGACCGGCTCGCCTCGACGTTCGCCTCGGTGACGGCGGCGACGACCTCTTCGCGCTGGATCTTGACGCCGCGCGGGGCGTCGATGCCGATGCGGACGCCGTCGCCGCGGGAGTCGAGGACGGTGATGACGATGTCCTCACCGACGAGGATCCGCTCGCCGATCTTGCGTGTGAGCACCAGCATCCCGACAGCCTATCGGCGGACGGGCGCGGGGAGCCCCCGGTGCGGACTCGGCACGGCGCCGATCGCGTCGACGGTCACCGCCAGCTCCGGACGTCGACCACGGGGAACCCGAGCATGTGCACGGTCTCCGGCGTCGTCGTGTCCTCGGCCCCGACGCTGAGGACCCCGGTCACGCCGATCGTCCGCTGCACCGCGCGGACCTCGCGCGCCGTGTCGTCGTGCTTGCGGCCCGCGTCCACGACCACCCACACCTGGTCGGGCGCGATCCCCACGAGTCGTGCGGCACGCTCCGGGTCGTCCGCCGCACCGCTCCACACGAACGACGACACGACCGCCGTGCCCTCCTGGACCCCCGCGGCTCGGGCGAGGATCGCCGATCGCCGGTCCTCGACAGGCAGGATCCGGAGCGCGTGTGCGGTCGCCACGACCGGGAGGACCTCGGTCACCGCCGCGGACCGGCCCACGACGAGCACGAGGTCACCGTCGGCGCGACGGACCGCGGGCGGGTCGGGAATCCGGTCCGTCGCGTCGGGGACGGGAGCCCGCACGAACCCGTCGACGCCGGCCGCGACCGGGGTGAGGGGCGTCGACTCGACGAGCCGGTCCTCCCGGTCGGACGGCAGCGGAACGGCCGGGCCCACCGCGGGCGTCGCCGTCCCGGCCCCACCGAGGGCCTCACCGAGCGGGACGCGCGGCGCCAGGCCGTTGAAGGTGAAGTCGTCCATGAGCGAAGCGAAGGCGTCCGAGCGGGTCGCGACGACCTCCTCGTCCGCTCCCACCAGGAGCGGACCGGCCGGGCCGGCACCGGACGACACCGACCTGCCCGAGGCCGGGACGCCGGGAACGGGGCGGAGGGACCCGCGCGCTTCCTCGGCGGCGCGGCGACCACGACGGGTCGTGACGGCGTCGGCGGCGGCGAGCCGGTCCTCCCGGGCCTCGGCGTCCTCGAGCAACGCGAGGATGCCTGCGCGACGGGGCCCACCGGCGTCGATGGCGACGCGCGCCACCGGTTCGTCGCCGGGCGCCGGCACCTCGACGGTCGCCTCGTAGTGGTGCTTCCGGAACAGGCCGCCGATGCCGCCCGTCGTCACCCGCTCGGCCGCGACGATGCGGGCCGCCGGGCCGAACTCGGCGCGGACGTCGGCGCGCAGGGCGTCGAGCGTCGGCGCACTACGCTGCGATCGGATCGGCGGCACGGACGACTCCCACGGTCTCGATGGTGGAGCCCGCGGCGGTCGCCTCCTGGTAGGAGAGCACCGGCAGGCCGTTGGACTGGGCGGACACCAGGCGGTGGATCGCCGGACGGAGCTGCGGCGCACACACGAGCACGGCCGACAGGCCCTGGTGCTCGACGGCGCCCACGGCATCGCGGACGGATCCGAGCACCTGCTCCACCCGGTGGGCGTCGAGCAGGATCTGCGTGCCCTGCTCGGACGGGCGGAGCCCCTCGAGCATGGACTGCTCGAGCCCGGGGTCGATCATGATCACCCGGAGCACGCTGCCGTCGAGGTAGCGCGCGGCCAGGGCGGGGCCGAGCGCCGCACGGGCCGCCTCGACGAGTCCCTCGGGGTCCGTCGAGACCTTCGCCCGGAGCGTCAGCGCCTCGCAGATGCGCCCGAGGTCGTTGATCGGCACGCGCTCGGCGAGGAGGCCCTGCAGCACACGCTGGAGCTCGGCCATCGACAGCATGCCCGGCACGAGTTCCTCGACCGCTGCCGGGTTGGTCTGCTTGACGCCCTCCGTCAGGACCTTGACGTCCTCACGCGTGAGCAGCCGGGCGGCGTTGTCCCCGATGATCGCCTGCAGGTGCGTGACGAGCACGGACACGCGGTCGATCACCGTCGCGCCGGTCATCTCGGCGGCGTGCCGGAGTTCGGCAGGAACCCACCTGCCGGCCAGCCCGAACACCGGCTCGGTCGTCGGCTCCCCCGGCAGCCCGTCGAGCTGGTCGCCGAGGGCGAGCACGCTCCGTGCCGGCGCGGTGCCGCGGCCCGCCTCGACCCCCGCGATGCGGATCGCGTACGTCGACGGCGGCAGGTCGACGCTGTCCCGCGTGCGCACCGGCGGGACGACGAGTCCCATGTCGACCGCGATCTTGCGGCGGAGGGCGCGGACGCGCCCGAGCAGGTCGTCCGAGGCCCCGGACACCATGTCGACGAGGTCGGGCGCGAGCAGGATCTCGAGCGCGTGCACCCGCATCTGCTCGATGAGGTCCTCGGGGGTGTCCCCCGTCGGGGCGACGGCCGCGGCCCGCTCGGCCCGTTCCGCGGCGGCCGCATCGGCCTTCGCCGTGACCCCGAGGCGGTACGCGACGATGAGGAGCGCCGCCCCGACGAGCAGGAACGGGACGATCGGCATGCCCGGGATGAACGCCATGCCGCAGGCCGCGATCCCCGCGATGAGGATCGCGTTGCGGGACTGCGTCAGCTGCGTGGCGGCCGAGGAGCCCATGTCGGCGTCCGCGTTCGACCGGGTGACGATCATGCCCGTGGACACCGCCATGAGCAGCGCCGGGATCTGCGTCACGAGGCCGTCACCGATCGTCAGGATGCCGTACTTGCCCAACGCGTCGGTGATCGACAGCCCGTTCTGCACCATGCCGATCGCGATGCCGCCGACCAGGTTGATGACGATGATGAGGATGCCCGCGATCGCGTCCCCCTTGACGAACTTCGAGGCGCCGTCCATCGCGCCGTAGAAGTCCGCCTCGGCGGACACCGCTGCCCGGCGCTCCTTGGCGACGGTGTCGGTGATGAGTCCCGCGTTGAGGTCCGCGTCGATGGCCATCTGCTTGCCGGGCATCGCGTCGAGCGTGAACCGCGCCCCGACCTCGGCCACGCGCTCGGCGCCCTTCGTGACGACGACGAACTGGATCACGACGAGGATCATGAAGATCACCGCGCCGATGATCACCGACCCCGAGACCGCGACGTGCCCGAAGGCCTGGATGACGTCGCCCGCGAACCCCTTGCCGAGCACCAGTCGCGTCGACGCGACGTTGAGTCCGAGCCGGAACAGCGTCGCGACGAGCAGCAGCGACGGGAACACCGAGAAGTCGAGCGGCTTCCGCACGAACAGCGTCGTGAGCAGGATGACGAGCGCCAGCAGGATGTTGCAGATGATGAGGAAGTCGAGGACGAACGACGGCACCGGCATGATGAGCAGCAGGATGATGCCGACGATGCCGATCGGCACGGCGAGCTTGGGCAGGTCCTTGCGGTTCACGCTGGGGCTCCTTCGGTGGTCCGGGCATGACGGATGCGGCGGGGCAGGGCGTCCCCGGCGAGCTGGTCGGCGGCGATGACGGTGGCGACCTCGTCGGCGGTCGTGGGACGCGGGGCCGAGTGCACGCCGGTGGCGGCGCCGCGGGCGCGGAGCGCCATGACGAACGACAGGACCCGGGCCACGGGCGTGTAGAGGTCGACCGGGATCTCCGTGCCGATCTCGCACGCGGCGTGCAGTGCACGGGTGAGCGGGACGTCGCGGACGATGGGGACACGGTCCGCCTCGGCACGGTCGCGGATGACCTCGGCGACGGCGCCCGCGCCCTTGGCGACGACCTTCGGTGCCGACTTGCCCGGCTCGTACCGGATCGCGACCGCGAAGTGCGTCGGGTTCGTCAGGACGACGTCGGCCGTGGCGATCGCACCGATCATGCGGTTCCGGCTCATCGCGAGCTGTCGGGAGCGCCGGTGCGACTTGACGTGGGGATCGCCGTCCGTGCTCTTGTGCTCGTCCTTGACTTCCTTCTTCGTCATCCGGGTCTTCTTGCGGTTCCGGCGCATGACGACGAACACGTCGACCGCCGCCAGGAGCAGGCCGGCCGCGATCGCCGCGCGGAGGAGCGTGGCGGCACCGTTCCCGGCGGCCTGCAGCACCGCGGTGAGCGGCAGCGACCCCGAGGACATGAGCACGGGCACGAGGCCCTGCACGGCCCCCCAGAGCACGAGCCCGACGACCGCGCTCTTGAGCAGGGCCTTCGCGCCGCCCCAGAGCGCCTGGGTGCCGAACACCCGGGTGATGCCGGTGAGCAGGTTGAACTGCTCGTAGTTGCCGGTCATGCGCTTGATGTGCACGCCGCCCTGCGCGATCGCGGTGGCCGCCACGACGACCGCGACGACGCCGAGCATCGGGGCGAGGGTCGACCCGATCGAGCCGAGGTCGGCGGCCATGGTCTCGCGGACGGCGCCCACCGTCGGGTGGGCGATCACCCGCTCGATCCGGAACACCTGGTCCGTGCCCGCTGCGGCGGCCGATGCGATGGTGGACGGCACCATGACGGCGGCCGCGGCGACCCCGAGCCAGGCGCTGAGGTCGGTCGAACGGCTGAGCTGGCCCTTGCGGTGGACCTCCTTCATCCGCTTCTCGGTCGCCTGTTCGGTGCGTTCTCCGGTGTCGGACATGGTCACCGCCCTCCGGTCAGCAGGGTCACCGCGTCACCCGTGAGGGAGGACACGACGCTCGGCAGCGCCATGAACAACGCGCCGGCGAACATGACGGTCAGACCGATCTTGATCGGGTACCCGAGCTGCAGCGCGTTGAGCGCGGGTGCGACGCGGGTGAGCAGGCCGAGGCCGACGTCGGACAGGAACAGCACGACGACGAGCGGGCCCGCGATCTGGAGCGTCGACAGGAACATCTGCGTCGTGCCGGCGAGCATCGCGTGCACCGGGTCGGCCAGCGAGAACGACCCGGCCAGCGGCACCGCGTCGAACGAGCGGGTCAGGCCGCCCACGATGAGCTGGTACCCGCCCGAGGCGAACAGGAGCGCGAGCGACGTCATCTCGAACAGGCGCGTGAACTGCGCCCCGTTCACCTGGGACTGCGGGTCGTACGCCTGCGCGAGCGTGAACCCGCCGAACAGGTCGACGAGCGCGCCGGCCGACTGGACCGCCGCGAACACGAGGTAGACCAGGAACCCGAGGGTCAGTCCCACGGCGAGCTCGACGACGAGCGCGACGACGAACGCGCCGGTGTCGAGCGCGTGGTACCGGGCTGCCGCCCGTGGCGCGACCGCGAGCGCCAGGCCCATCGCGAGCATCGCCTTGACCGTGCCGGGGAACGCCTTGTACGAGAACGGCGGCGCGATGACGATGAACGCCACCATCCGCACGCCCGCGAGCATGGTGCCCTCGAGCTGGTCGAAGTCGATCGACAGGTCCACGTCAGCTTCCGAGCAGGTTCGGGATCTGGTCGAACAGGAAGTGCGTGAACCCGACGATCTCGTCGATCATCCAGTTGCCGCACACGACGAGCGCGACGGCGACGGCGAGGGCCTTCGGGACGAACGCGAGCGTGACCTCCTGGATCTGCGTGATCGACTGCAGGAGCGAGATCGCGAACCCGACGACGAGGGACGTGATGAGCACGGGCGCGGCGAGCTTGCCCGCGACGATGAGCGCCTGCAGGACGAGGTCGATGACGGCTTGTTGGTTCACGACACCACCTGGTAGCTCTCGATGAGCGACTTGATGATGAGTCCCCAGCCGTCGACGAGCACGAAGAGCAGCACCTTGAACGGCAGCGAGATCATCACCGGCGGCAGCATCATCATGCCCATCGACTGGAGCGCCGCGGACACGACGAGGTCGATGACGAGGAACGGGAGGAAGATGACGAACCCGATGATGAACGCGCTGCGGAGCTCCGAGATCATGAACGCCGGGACCAACGTCGTCATCCCCACCGCGGCCTCGTTCTTCGGGTTGGGCCGGCCGGCCGCGCGGGTCATCAACGCCAGGTCCTCCTGCCGCGTCTGGTGGAGCATGAACTTCCGCAGGGGCGCACTGCCGACGTCCACGGCGTGCTGGAAGTCGATGTGCCCGGCGAGGTACGGCTGCAGGGCGTCGTCGTTGATGTGCCCGATGATCGGCCCCATGATGAACAGGGACAGGAACAGGGCGAGCCCGGCGATCACCTGGTTCGGCGGGATCGACTGCAGTCCGAGCGCGTTCCGGGTCATCGACAGCACGACGAAGATCTTCGTGAACGACGTCATCATGAGCAGCAACGCGGGTGCGACGCTGAGCAGCGTGATGCCGACGAGGGTGACGACCGCCGACGAGGGGGTGCCGTCCGGCCCGTTCACGGACACGTCGAGGCCGCCGTTCGTCGACGGGGTCGCGGGCGCGGTGGGGGCCGCGGGTGCGGTCGGCCCGACCACGCCGGCCGCGTGCGCGCCGCCAGCGGTGAGCATGAGGAAGCCGACGACCGCTGCGAGACCGAGGAAGACCAGGACGGCGATGCGTGCGACCCGGACCGCGCGGGCTCGGCTGCTCCGGGCCTCCCGGCCGACGCCGGGCGCGAGGACGAGCGGACGCAGCGGGGTGCGTCCGCCGGGGACGAGCGTCATCCGGCGCGCCTCGCGCGGACGGCCGCGGCGGCCTGCCGCCACGTGTCCGTCGACAGGATCGAGCCCTGGAGCTGCTGCTGCGTGGGCATGGCGATGTGCGCGGCGCGGCGGTTGCGGGGGCGGGCCCGGAGGACGGGTGCGGCGCTCTCCGGCTCCTCGGTGAGCGCCTGCGCGGCGGCCGGGAGGGACGGTGCAGCCTGTGCCGCCAGGACCGCCCGGAACGGGTCGGTCGCGTCGGACCCCGCGGCCGACGCCGCGGCCGACGCCGCGGGCGCGGTCCCGGAGGCGAGCACGGCCACCTGCTGCTCGGTCACACCGAGGACGAGCCGCTCACCCTCGACGTCGACGACGACGACGCTGGCCTTGCCACCGATCCCCTGGCGCGCGACGACCTGGACCGCCGCCGAGCGTCGTCCGCGACCACGCGACGAGCCGGTCGTGCTCTTCGCGACGCGGCGCTGCACGAACCAGAGCAGGGCCAGCACGACGCCGAGGGAGAGCGCGACCCGCAGGGCGACGACGAGGGTGTCCACGGAGGGTCAGATCCCCTCGGCGACGTCGAGGATCTTCGTGATGCGGACGGCGTAGTCCTGGTCGACGACGACCACCTCGCCGTGCGCGATGAGGCGGCCGTTGAGCAGCACGTCGGCCGGTGCGCCGGCGGATCGGTCGAGTTCCACGACGGCCCCGGGCTCGAGGCCCAGGACGTCACGGACGGCCATGCGGGTGCGACCGATCTCGACGGTGAGCGCCATCTCGACGTTGTTGATCCGGCCGAGGTTGCCGCTGATCGACGAGGCGACGGCCGCGGCCGCGGGTGCGTCCTCGCGGATGCGGATGGCGAACCACCCCGCCGGGACGCCCGCGGCGCTCAGCTCGAACACGGTGGTCTGGGGGTCGAGCAGGAGCGACGCGGCGGACGCGCGCACGGCCTCGCCGAGCACGCCCACGCCGAGCATGCCGGCCGCCGCCTCGAGCGCCGGCCGGACGACGTCCGTCACCGAGACGAGCGGCGCGTCGACGCCGCCGGCGGCCGTCATGCCGTCGAGGTCGAGGAGCACGAGCGCGAGGTCCGCCGACAGGGCACCGACGAACGACGCGACGACCGCACCGCCCGCCTGCCCGGCGGCACCGCTCGCCGCTCCCGGCGTGAGCGGGGTGGCGCGCAGGGGCGTGGGGGTCGGGAGCTGACCGACGAGCGCCTCGGCGACCGAGGTCTGCAGGGTGATGGTGGCGGTCATGACGCCCTTTCGGTGTTCGGAGTGCGTGCGTGGGCGCCGGCGGCGGCGGGCGTGGTGGCGACGACGACGCCGGCGAGACGTGAGCCGTTGGCGCCGACGGCCGCCGTGCCGATCGGTTCGCCGTCGACCGTCAGGGTCAGCGGACGGTGCTGCGGGTGCGGGAGCGGCACGACGTCGCCGACCGCGAGGCCGAGGACGACGGCCGGACGCACGACCGCCGGGGCGAGCTGCAGCGAGACCCCGACCGGCACGTTCGCGATCTGCGCGTCGAGGAGTTCGCGCGGATCGGCCGTCGTCACCGTCGGGTTCGACTCGCCGAGCTGCGGCAGGACGACCTCGAGCGGGATCGCCAGGGTGGCCGGCGCGATACGCTCCCCCACGCGGATGTCGAACGACGCGACGAGCATGAGGTCGCTCTTCGTGGCCGCCTGCGCGAACTGGCTGTTCCACTGGAACGAGCCGACCCCGATCGGCTGCACGAGGAGCGTTCCGAGCGAGTAGCGGAGGTCGTCGAGCGCGTCCTCGACGAGTTTGCGCACGAGCGCCTGCTCGATCGGGGTGAAGGTGCGCTCGGGGGCCGGCAGCGGTCGGGCCGCTCCGAGCATGTGACTGACCCACGTGAGCACCGAGGTGAGCGGGAACTGCAGGACGCCCTTGGCGCTGGCGCCCTCGATCGTCAGCAGCACCATCGCGGTGAGCGGCGGGAGCGACGCGGCGTACTCGTCGTACGTCAGCACCTGCACCTGCTCGCAGGTGACCTGGGAGAGCACCCGGACCTTCGCGGTCAACTGGGTGCCCCACTGCCGCGCGAACGTCTCGAACGCGAGCTCGAGCACGCGGGACTGCTCACGGGCGAGGGTCGTCGGTCGACGGAAGTCCACCACCTCGACCTGGGCGTCGTCGTGCGCACGCTGGTCCCCACCGTGGTCGTCGCGCGGGGACGCCACGGCGCGCTGGGCGAGGAGGTCGGTCACGACGGGCACTATCGGTCCCGCGGTGATCCGTCGTTAGCGCTGTCCCCCGGACTGGGCGGGGGTCCCGTCGCCGCTACCCATCGCCCTCCGCGGTCGTCGGCGCCGTGGTCCCCGCCGTCTCGCCCCGATGCGCCGCGTCCTGCGCAGCCGCGATGGCCGGCATGAGCGCGCTGACGTCCTGGTCCTGGTTCGACAGCACGACGATGTCGACGCGACGGTTCAGCGCGAGGTCGGCGTCGGTCGACCCCTTGGACAGCGGCCGGCTCGACCCGAACCCGACGCTCTGCACGTGGTCGGCCGGCAGGCCTCCGCGCTCGACGAGATCCCGGAGCACGCCGGTCGCGCGGGCCGCGGACAGCTCCCAGTTCGTGGCGTAGGGCGCGGTCGAGTTCCGCTGGTCGGCGTGACCCTCGACGCTGATGTCGTGGCCGCTGCTCTTGAGGACCGGGGCGATCGCGTCCATGACCGCCCGGGCCTCGTCCGACAGGTCCGCGCTGTTGGTGGCGAAGTACGTCTCGCTCCCGACCAGCCGGACCGTCAGCCCGCGGGCGTCGAGGTCGAACTGCACGTTCGCGGTCTTGCCCTCGGCCGTCAGGTTCTTCTTGATCGCGGCCTCGATCGCCTTCAGGTCGTCGAGCTCCTTCTTCGCCGCCTCGACGTCCGCCTTGCTCGCCTTCGCCACGGCGGTGTTCGGCGTCGGGGCCGCCGCGGGGACCGCGACCGCGCTCGGGTCGGCGCTCGTGCCGTCCGCGTTGCTGTTCGCCGTGCCGCTCGCCGCACTCGAGTGCTCCGCGTCGGACTTCGACAGCGCGTAGCCCTTGCCGTCCTTCTTCGTCACCTCGTCGGGCTTGACGACCGTGCCGGACGCCGTGTCGACCTTCTGCTTCTGCACCTGGCCGAAGCCGGTCGCGAGCGAGTCCTTGAGCGCGATGAACTTCTGCTGGTCGACCTGCGACATGGCGAACAGGACCAGGAACATGCACATGAGCACGGTGATCATGTCCATGTACGACGCCATCCAGCGCTCGTCCGGGTGGTCGTCGTCGTCGTGTCCGCCGCCGCCGTGACCGCGGCGCCCGCGCCCTCTGCCAGCCACGTCAGGCCGCCAGCGCTTCGTCGTCGGCGGCGCCCTTGCCCTTGCTCTTGGCGCCCTTGGCCGGAGCCGCGTCACCGCGGGCCGACGGCGGCACCATGGCGCGGAGCCGCTCGCCGAGCAGGCGCGGCTGACTGCCCGCCTGCACGGCCAGGAGGCCCTCCATGAGCAGCGTCTGTCGAGCCACCTCGAGGTCGGCGAGCTTCTTGAGCTTGCCGCCGATCGGCAGCCACAGGAAGTTCGCACTGAGCAGGCCCCAGAGCGTCGCCACGAACGCCGACGCGATGAGCGGCCCGAGCTCGTCCGGCTTCGACAGGTTCGCGAGCACGTGGGTCAGGCTGACGACGGTGCCGATGATGCCGACCGTCGGGGCGTAGCCGCCGAGTCCCATGAAGAACTTGCTCGCGTTCCGCAGGGTCGACGCGTTCGACTCGATCTCGTCCTCGAGGAGGATCCGGAGCTCCTCGCCGTCGGTGCCGTCCGCGATGTTCTGGAGCGCCTTCTTGAGGAACGGGTCGTCGTGCTTGTCGGCCTCCTGCTCGAGCGACAGCAGGCCGTTCGTCCGCGCCGTCTCAGCCAGACCGACGACGTCCTCGATCACCGATGCCGGGGGCACGACCTTGCCGGTGAACGCGGTCGGGATCGCCTTGAGGTTCGCGATGGCGTCCTTGAGCGTGGTTCCGGCGAGGCCACAGGCGAGCGTCGCGCCGAACACGAGCACCATCGGGGCGGGGATGATGAGTCCGGAGATCTCGACGTGCTCCATCGACACCATGCCGAAGAGCGCCCCGAACGCGAGCAGGACGCCGATGATCGTCGCGAGGTCCACGTCAGCGCCGCCCCTCGGACGTGCGCGGTGCGGCGATGTCGGACACCGGCGCGAGGACCGGCTGCGGGCCCGTCGTGTTCACGCTCGAGGCCGTGTCGTCGGCCACGCCGGAGGCGATCGCGATGATCCGGGCGCGGTACGCGGCGATCATGTCGATGACCTCGGCCATCGACTCCTGCACGATGTACTTCGCGCCGTCCACCATGATGAGGGTGGTGTCCGGGCTCTCCTGGATGCGTTCCACGAGATCCGGGTTGACAGCGAATCTGCTGTCGTTGAGTCGCGTGACGACGATCATGGCCCGTCCTAGGTCGTGTGCTCCCGCCGCCGTCCGTGGGGCGGGTGTCCCGCTCGTCCTGAGCGGTACAGGCACGACTATCGGCCGTGGCGTCGCCGCCGTTAGCCCGGTGCCCCGCGCCGTCGGCGGTCTCGTGCCCGGGGGGGACCGGGCCGGTTCGGCGGCCGCTCACCGGATCCCGTGCCGCTGCAACCACAGCTCGAGCACCGCGAGCTGCCAGCAGAGTGCGCCGCCGACGCGCGTGCGGAACGCGTCAGGCCGGTCGATGACGGCCTGCACGACGTCCTGGCGCAGCAGCCCGCGCTGCCGGGCCTCCGGCGCGAGCAGGGCGTCGCGCGCGACCCCGGCCAACGCGCCGTCGAGGTGCCGGAGCGCGGGGACCGGGAAGTACCCCTTCGGCCGGTCGACGACCTCCTGCGGCAGGAGCCGCCGACCGAGTGCCTTGAGCAGGCCCTTGCCGTCGTCGGCGATCTTCAGCGCGGGCGGGCACGCCGCCGCGAGGGTGACGAGGTCCTGGTCCAGGAACGGGACCCGAGCCTCCAGACCGGAGGCCATCGTCATGCTGTCGACGCGCTTGACCGGGTCGTCGGGCATGAGCAGGTGCGTGTCGAGCCGGAGGACGGCGTCGAGCGCGGTCTCGGCACCCGGGGCCGCGAGGTGCGCGGCGATGGTGTCACGGCTCACGTCACCGGCCGGCAGCCGGCCGGGTTCCACGAGCGCGCGAACGCCGGAGGCACTCTCGGAGAAGGCGCCCGCGAAGGCGTCGAGCGCCCCGTCCCGCGACACCCGACCAGCACGCCGGTGGTATCGGTAGCCGGCGAACACCTCGTCGGCACCCTGCCCGGACTGCACGACCTTCCGGTCCTCCGAGACCGCCCGTGACAGCAGGAAGAACGCCGCGACGTCCTGGGTGGCCATGGGCTCGGTCATGGCGTCGACGGCCTCGTCCACCGCCGTCGGCAGATCGGTCGTCGGGACCAGGATGCGGGTGTGCTCGGTGCCGAACCGCTCCGCGACGACGTCGGACCACCGGAACTCGTCCCCGGACTCCCCCGCGGCGTCCTCGAACCCGATGCTGTACGTGCCGACGGGGTCGGCGGACTCCTCGGCGAGCAGGGCGACGAGGAGGCTCGAGTCGAGTCCACCGGACAGCAGCACGCCGACCGGGACGTCGGCCACCAGGCGGCGTCGGACCGCGGTGCGGAGGGCGTCCTCGACGGCGTCCTCCCAGTCGCGGGCCGTCCAGCACGCCCGTCCCGCGTCGCGTTCGTACGTCGGCGCCCAGTACTCGCGGTCCTGTGTCCCGCCGCGCTCGTCGATGACCCGCACGGTGGCCGGCGGGAGCTTCCGGACCCCCCGCAGCACGGTGCGCGACCCCGGAACGATCGAGTGCCAGCTCAGGTAGTGATGGAGCCCGACCGGGTCGAGCTCCGTGTCGACGCCCCCACCCGCCAGGAGTGCCGGCAGCGTCGACGCGAACCGCAGCCGACCGCCGACGGTCGCCAGGTAGAGGGGCTTCACGCCGAGGCGGTCACGAGCCAGGACGACCTCCCGCCGCCGTTCGTCGACGACCACGACCGCGAACATCCCGACGAGGTGGTCGACGAACCGTGCGCCCCAGCGTTCGTACGCGGCGAGCACCACCTCGGTGTCGCTCGTGGTGCCGAAGGGGCGGCCCGGTTCGAGCTCGTGGCGGAGCTCCCGGTGGTTGTACACGCAGCCGTTGAACACGATCGTCACCCGGGCGTCGGCCGACTGCATCGGCTGGCCCCCAGCGTCCGAGAGGTCGATGACGCTGAGCCGTCGGTGCCCGAGCGCCGCCCACCCGCACGACCAGCTCCCCTCGCCGTCCGGGCCCCGGTCGCGCATCGTCGCCGCCATGCGGCGGACGACGTCCGTGTCGGCCCGTTCTCCGTCGAACGTGACCTCGCCTGCCACACCACACATGCTCGTGCCTCCACGCCGGTGCGAGGGTTCCGCAGGCCGACCGCGCCCACCGAACCCGGTGACACCCGAGCGTCGATCCAGGTGGTCCCGCCCGGACCGGCGGTGCGCGAACCGCGGGTGCGCTCGCAAGTCCGCGCGCACGGTCCGCGCGCCCGCGTACCGCCGTGTGCTGCTCCTGGCAACCCCGTGAATCCTCCCGGCCGCATCCGCACACAGTTGTCCCATGCGAACGATGGGTGTGGAGGAAGAACTGCTGTTGGTCGACGGCGAGACCGGCGAGCCGGTGCCCCTCGCCGACGAGGTCCTCGGCTGGCGGACCCGGCTGCAGGGGTCACGTGCCGACGGATCCCTGACGGGCGAGATGCAGCTCGAGATGCTCGAGACCGTGTCGTCGGTCCACAACCGGCTGTCCGCGCTCGAGCAGGAGGTGCTGGCGAACCGCGGCACGGTCGACGCGATCGCGGCGCTCGAGGGTGCCCGGGTCGCCGCACTCGCGAGCGCGCCGCTCCCGACGCGACCGCACGCCCGGGACACACCGCGGTACCGGACGATGCTCGACCGCTACGGAGCCCTGCCCCGTCGGAGCCTGTCCTGCGGACTGCACGTGCACGTCGGCATCGAGTCCGAGGACGAGGGCGTCGCCGTGCTGGACCGGATCCGCACCTGGACACCGGTCCTCATCGCCCTCACCGCGAACTCCCCGTTCCACGACGGCGAGGACACCGGGCACGCGAGCTACCGGAGCATCGAGTGGACGCGGTGGCCGTCGGCCGGGCCGATGGAGCGCTTCGGGTCCGTCGCCCGGTACAACGCCGTGGAGCAGGCGATGCTCGGCACCGGCGCGCTGCTCGACGCGGGCATGCTCTACCTCGACGCTCGGCTGTCGCGGTCGTTCCCGACGGTGGAGGTGCGCGTCGCCGACGTGCCCCTGGACCCGGCGGTGACGGCGATGACCGCGGGCATCGTGCGGGCGATGGTCGACACCGCCGCGGCGGACTGGCGCAACGGCGTGCCCGCCCCGGACGCACCCGCCTGCGCGGTCCGACTGGCGAACTGGCGTGCGGCACTCGAGGGACTGGAGGGCGAACTCGTCGACCCGGTCACCGGCCGTGCGGCGGACGCGCGCACCGTCATCGGGATGCTCCTCGAGCGCCTCGGCCCGGCACTCCGCGCGAACGGTGACGAGCAGTTCGTCGAGCGGGGCATCGCCGAGGTCCTCGCGCACGGCACCGGGGCCGAACGGCAGCGGGCCGAGTACGCGCGGACGGGCGACCTCGGCGCGATGGTGCGGAGCGCGGTGCTCCAGACGCAGGGACGCAACCGCTCCGGGACGATCCACCTCGAGGAGCCGGACCCGTCCGGAACCCCGCACCGGGCCTCCCGGCCGAGGACCGCGACCGCCTGACGACCGGCAGCGGGAACCCGCCGAGCCACGGCGCGGACCCGTCGGCCGGGCTCCGCGACGTGCCAGGATCCAACGGTGACGACCGCGGTGTTCCTGTTCGTGGCCGGCGTCGCCGCGGGCGTCATCGGCACCGCGGGCGGCATCACGTCGCTCGTGGCGTACCCGGCCCTGCTCGCCGTGGGCATCCCGCCCCTCGCCGCGAACGTGACGAGCTCCGTGGCCCTGCTCGGCAGCGGGGCGGGATCGGCCCTCCGCGCGCGGGGCGACCTGGTCGGGCACGCGCCGACCGTCCGGCGGTGGCTGCCGGTCACGGTCGTCGTGTCGACCGCGGGCGCGGCCCTGCTGCTCGCGACGCCGTCGCACGTGTTCGACCGCATCGTCCCGTTCCTCGTCGCCGCGGGGTCCGCCCTGCTGCTCGCGCAACCGTGGATCGACCGCCGACGGACGGCGACGACGATGGCGCGCCCGGTCGCCGCGGCGAGCGTCGCCGGCGTCTCGCTCTACAACGGGTACTTCGGGGCGGGCTCCGGCGTCCTCATGATCGCCGTGCTGCTGCTCGACGGCGAACCCGTCCTGCACCGTGCGAACGCGCTGAAGAACGTGTTGCTCCTCGCTGGTGACATCGTGCCCGCCGTGCTGTTCGCCCTCTCCGGGACGGTCACGTGGGCGGCGGTGTGGCCCCTCGGCCTCGGCGCGCTCATCGGCGGGCTGATCGGTCCGAACGTCGCACGGCGTGTCCCGCAGACCGTCCTCCGTGTCGCCATCGCGGTGTGTGGGTTCGTGCTCGCCGGGTACCTGCTCGTCGCGGCATGACGAGCGGATCGGGAGCAGGCTCGGGGCATGACCGCTGACGACGCACTCGGGTCCATCGACCTCCCCGGCACCCCTCGACTGGTGGGCGCACCGTGGGGTGACACCTCGCGGCGGGGCCGCCCGTACGCGAAGGACCCGTCGGTGATCCGGTTCGGCGGCCGCTACCTGCTCTACTGCTCCTTGCCGTCCGGGTCCGACGACGTCGCCGAGGGCTGGTCGGTCGCCGTGGCCGAGAGCGACGACCTCGTGTCCTGGTGCACCGTCGCCGTCCTGCCGCCGTTCGGCGACTACGACGCGACGGGCGCCGCCGCCCCCGGTGCGGTCGTGCTCGACGGACGCGTGCACCTGTTCTTCCAGACCTACGGCCGTGGTCGCGAGGACGCGATCTGCCACGCCGTGAGCGACGACGGCATCGCCTTCACGCCGAACCCCGAGAACCCGGTCTTCGCGCCGTCGGGCGACTGGACGTGCGGACGTGCGATCGACGCCGACCTCGTGGCGACCGACGAGCACCTCGTGCTCGCCTGGGTCACGCGCGACCCGGAGATGCGGATCCAGATGCTCGGCACCGCTCGCGCGCCCCTCGACAGCGCGTTCGGCAGGGCGGACTGGGAGCAGCTGTCGGTCGACGGTCCGGCGCTGGCACCGGAACTGCCGTGGGAGCAGGAGTGCATCGAAGCGCCGGCGCTGCGCTGGGACGGCACGACGTTCACGATGTTCTACGCCGGCGCGTACAACAACTGCCCGCAGCAGATCGGCTGGGCGACGAGCACGGACGCGCGGACGTGGACGCGGGGTGCCGACGAGCCGCTGATCCCGGCGGGTCCGGTCGGCGCCTGGAACCACAGCGAGTCCGGACATCCCGGGTTCCTCGCCGACGGCCCCGACGCAGGGGTCCTGTTCTTCCAGGCGAACGCGGACGACGGGCACACGTGGCGGATCGGCGCGACACGGGTGTCGTTCGACGGTGCGACTCCGCGCGTCGAGTTCCACGGGGATGCCGCGCGATGACCGCCCCGATGCGCGTCGGCCTGGTCGGCGTGGGCACCATCAGCGCCCAGTACCTCGCCGACCTGCCGTCCCTGCCCGGACTCCGGCTCACCGCCGTCGCGGACGTCCTGGAGGACCGTGCGGCTGCCGTCGCCGCCGCTGCGGGCGTGCAGGCACTCGCGGTCGACGACCTCCTGACCTCGCCCGACGTCGACGTGGTGCTCAACCTGACGATCCCCGCCGCGCACGCGTCCGTGGCCACACGCGCCGTCGCGGCCGGCAAGCACGTGTACGGCGAGAAGCCGCTCGCGCTCTCGACCGCCGAGGCCGCCCCGGTGCTCGAGGCCGCCGCGCGCGCGGACGTCCGGGTGGGCAGCGCCCCGGACACCGTGCTCGGTACCGGCATCCAGACCGCACGGGCCGCGATCGACGACGGGCTCATCGGCACACCCGTCGGTGCCGCCGTCGCTTGGAGCGCGCCCGGGCACGAGCTGTGGCACCCCGCGCCGGGGTTCTACTACCAGCCGGGCGGGGGTCCGCTCTTCGACATGGGTCCCTACTCCCTGTCGAGCCTCGTGACCTTCCTCGGCCCCGTCGCCCGGGTGAGCGCGAGTGCGACGCGATCGGACCGCCGGCGCACGATCGGTACGGGCCCGGCGGCCGGGACGGGCATCGACGTGTCGGTCGACACCCACGTCGTCGCGATCCTCGAGCACGTCGACGGCAGCGTCTCGACCGTCACGATGTCGTTCGAGGTCTGGGCGACCCGCGCACCCCTGTTCGAGGTGTACGGCACCGCGGGCACGCTGGGTGTGCCCGACCCCAACCACTTCTCGGACCCCGTGTCGGTGTTCGTCGCCGGGAGCGACGCGTGGCGGGAGCTCCCGGTCGCCGGCGGGTACGCCGACGCGGGCCGCGGTCACGGCCTCGCGGACATGGCCCACGCGATCGCCACCGGCCGGCCGCACCGGGCCTCCGGCGCACTCGCGTTCCACGTGCTCGACGTGATGGAGTCGATCACCCGTGCCGCCGCCGAGCACCGCGTCGTCGAGATCGCGTCGCGCGTCGAGCGACCGGAGCCCGTCCCGCTGGGAGCGCGTCCCGACACCTGGTGAGCGTCCGCGCGTCGCGCGGAGCGAACACGAACACGAACACGAACACGAACACGAACACGAACACCGAGATGAGCCACGAGGGAGCGAGCATGCCATTGACGTTCGGGATGATCGGGGCGTCGACGATCGGTCCATCCGGGTTGGTCGAGCCTGCCGCACGTCGTCCGGACGTGCGCGTCGCGCGGGTCGCGGCGCGTCGCCCCGGGGCAGCCGCGGAGTACGCGCGGACGTGGGACATCCCGCGCGCGTCGGAGCACTACGAGGACGTCCTCGCCGACGCCGACGTCGACGCGGTGTACATCGCGAACGCCGCGGCCGAACACGCACGGTGGACGATCGCGGCGCTCCGCGCGGGCAAACACGTGTTGTGCGAGAAACCGATCGGTGTGAGCGGCGCCGAGGGTCGCGCGATCGTCGCCGTCGCGGCGGACTCGGGGCGGCTCGTCATGGAGGGGTTCCACTACCGCTTCCACCCGCTGTTCGACGCGCTCCGGACGCTGGTCGGGGACGGCCGGTACGGGCCGGTCTCGTCGATCAGCTCATCTGTCAACGGCACCCGCCCGTACGATCCGCAGTCGATCCTGCACGTCGCCGCGCTCGGAGGCGGCGCCCTCCTCCACAACGGCGTGTACGCCGTGCACTGGTCGCGACTCCTGTTCGACGCGGAGCCGAGCGAGGTGACCGCCCGTCAGCGGCGGAACCCGAGCGGCGCGGACTCGGACACGATCGCGACGCTGCGCTTCCCCACGGGCACCACCGCCAGCATCCACTGCTCGTTCGACCAGGACGATCCGGTGTCCCTCACGCTCCAACTCGCGGAGGCCGAGGTGACGGTGACGGGACCGATCGTGCCGCACCACGGAAACAGCCTCCGTGTCATCCCCCGACACGGCGCTCCGACGATGACGACGGTCGCCGGCGGCACGAGCTTCGACCACCAGCTCGACGCCTTCGTCCGTCGTGTCCGTGCCGGCGTCCCCGATCCGAGCACGGCGTACGGGCGCGGCGACGACATCGTCGCGAACCTCGACGTGGTGGATGCCATCCGCCGAGCCGCACGGTCCGGAGGGACGGAGCCGGTCCGACGGTGACGGGAGCGCTCAAGCCCCCGGCAGGAACAGACAGAACGGGTGGCCGTCCGGGTCGAGCATCACCCGGACGTCCTCGGTCGGCTGCCACGCTGCTTGCCGTGCGCCGAGCCCCTCGGCTCGCGCGACCGCGGCCGGCAGGTCCTCGACCAGGAAGTCGAGGTGGAGTTGCATGCCGGGCGCGTCCGCTCGGCCGGGCCAGGTCGGCGGGACGTACTCGGGCTCGAGCTGCACCGAGAGGCCCGGGCCGTCGTCAGGACGGACCCGGGCCCAGCTGTCGTCGTCCTCGAACACCGTCCAACCCGTCAGGGCGCCGGAGAAGCGGGCGAGCTCCAGGGGGCGCGGCGAGTCGAGGACGGTGGCGACGAGGGTCGGCATCGCGGGGTCGGCGGCGGTCATGCCGGGGAGCGTACGCCCGGTGGTCGGGCGGTGCCGCTCCCCGGCGCGGGCCGTCATCGTCCGTTCGCGGCCTCGCGCTCGAGTGCCCAGGTGACGTCGACCCAGCGGGTCCTCGGCGTCGGGATCACCAGGAGCGGCACGGTGTCCACGCCGACGGTCTCGACCTGCGGTGCGGCGCTCACCGGGCGCTCCCGGCCGGTGCGGCGTCGACGACGCTCGTGGTCACCGCGGTCCAGCCGATGGGGGTGCCGTCGGGCACCTTCCAGGAGGCAGCTGCCCCGCCCGTGACGACCTCGCGTTCGCCGATGAGCAGGCCGGTGGACGGATCGATGATGAGCTCCTGCTGGTCGCCGTTGCCCTGTGCGTAGCCGATCGCGACGCCGGTCCGCCCCTCGAGGTTGGCCTGGCGGTCGGTCAGGACGACCCCGGGGATGCCCGCGGCCGCCTTGTACAGGGCTGCGCGGAGGTCCGCCGGTGCGAGTCCACTGCGGAGCGTGTCGGCGATCCACCCGAACGCGGCGAGGTCCGGGTCGTCCTGGCCCTTCGTGGCGTCGTAAGCGTGCCGGAGCAGCGCGGCGGGGTCCCGTGGAAGGGCCGCGAGGTCCGACGGCGACACCACGGCCGGGCTCCCGTAGAACCCACCACCGGCTGCGCGCAGGTACTCCCCCTTCGCCTTGTCGGACACGCGCGCGGCGCGCTCGGAGTCGGGCCCGAACGTCTGCACCACCCGCTCCGGGTCGCGGACCCAGACCCAGTCACCGGCCGTGTCGGCGGGGACGTACAACTGGCCGTCCTGGGACGACAGGTAGGTGCCGGAGCCGTGGTCGTCCTCGAACCCGGATGCGTAGACGGCCCGCGTCGCGACCTCGAGGTACTGGCCGGGGTGCACGACCGGGTCCGTCGTGGCGGTCGTCGAGGCGGCGGCGTGGGTGAGGACCTCCGCCGCTGCCGGCGCGGCGCTCCCGTGCGGTCCGGTGCCGGCCACGCCGATCACGTTCCCGACGACGAGGGCCGCCGCGACGCCCGCGGCGACGACGGAACCGGCGCCGATCCACCCGGCACGGCGGCCGCGCCGACCGGATCCACGTCGGACCGGACCCCGTGTGGGCGTGCCCTGCTCGATGTGCGCGAGCAGTGCCTCCCGGCCGCGTGCCAACGTCTCCGGCTGGACCGGTTCCACGTCGTCACGAACGGACCGGAGCAGTGTCAACTCGTCCATGTTCCACCTCCTGAGCCGCGTCGCGGCCTGCAGCGGCACGCAGCGTGCGGCGTGCTCGGTTGAGTCGTGAGCGGACGGTCCCGACGGGAACGTCCAGCGCCAGGGCGACGCCCTCGTAGTCGAGGTCGGCCCAGGCGTAGAGCAGCAGCACGTCGCGGTCGCGGGCGGGCATCCGCTGGATCGCGGAGCGCAGTCGGCGGACCGCGAGTTCGGCCTCGAGCGCCTCGTGGTCGTGCTCGGTGACGAGCGCGGTCGGGTCGGCCCGGGCGCTCGCCCAGAGCCGCGCCTCGATCCGACGGTGCCGTTTCAGCAGCGTCGTGACGATGCCGTACAGCCAGGGCAGGGCGTCCGCGCGGTCGAGGTCGTACGCGGTCCGGCGCTCGAACGCGACGGTGAAGGTCTCGGACACCAGGTCCTCGGCCACGTCGGGTCCCGCGCGGCGCGCTGCGAACCGGTGGATCGCCGGGGCGTGCCGGTCGTACAGCTGCGCGAACTCGGCGGGCCGTTCCAGGGTCCGCCGGATGATGTCGCTGTCGGTGCTCACACCAGGTATTGCACGGACCGGGCGATCGGGTTCACGATCCGTTCCGGTCAGTCGCCGCTCGGCGTGTCGCGCCGTGCGGCACGGGTGCGCCGCGGCCTGGCGGAACGGGGCGGGATGGTGCGCATGTGGTCGCGGACGAGGGTGAGCACCCGGGACAACGCCGCGACGTCGTCGTGGCCGAGCGGCTCGAGGAACAGCTCGCGGAGGACCGCGACGTGGCCCGGGAACACGCGGGCGAGCACGGCGCGACCCGCGTCGGTGACCGTCACGGTGACGCCGCGCTCGTCCTCGGCCGAGGTGCTCCGGGCGACGAGCCCGGCCCGCTCGAGCAGCCCCACCTGGTAGGTGAGGCCGCTCCGGCTGTAGACGACGCCGTCGGCGAGTTCGGTCATCCGGCGGCTGCCGTCCGGAGCGTCGCCCAGCGTGGCGAGGAGCTGGAACTGCACGTAGCTGAGGTCGCCGGCCTCACGCAGCTGCTGCTCGACCGTGTGGCGCAGCAGACTGCTCACCTCGATGAGCGCGAAGTACGCGTCGAGTTCGACGGGGTCGAGCAGGGGTCGGGCTTCGTCGGCGGGCATCCGTCCATCGTACGGTGCTTCGAATTCCCAGCACCCGAGGGGCAGCGGCGCGCCGGTGACCGCGCACATGCCGGGAGGCCCGGCGGACGTGACCGGTGAACCGGACGTCCGCCGGGCCTCCCGGCCGCGCGGCGTGCTCGTCAGCGCTTGAGGTTCGTCAGCTCCTCGAGCACGGAGTCGGACGTCGTGATGATGCGGGCGTTCGCCTGGAACCCACGCTGCGCGACGATGAGGTTCGTGAACTCCTGCGACAGGTCGACGTTCGACATCTCGAGGGTGCCCGACGCGAGGGAACCGAGCGCGCCCGAGCCGGGAATCCCGACCTGCGGGGCGCCGGAGTTCGCCGACGCGCGGTAGCCCGACGCGCCGACCTTCTCGAGGCCGCCCGGGTTGGCGAACGACGCCAGGGCGATCCGACCGACGGCCAGCGTGGACCCGTTCGAGAACTGTCCGACGAGGGTGCCGTCCTGCGAGATGGAGAAGCCCTTCAGTGTCCCGGCCTCGTGGCCGTTCTGGCTGCTGATGGAGGCGGTCGAGAGCGTCGCGAACCCCGTGAGCTGCGTCATGTCGGCGGTGATGCCACCGACCTTCAGCGTGCCGCCGCTCGTGATCTTGCCGTCCGCGCCGAACGTGATCGTGCCGGAGGCGGCATTGCCCTCGCCGTCGGTGCCGGTGACGTTCCAGCCTGCCGCGGTCTTCGTGTAGGCGAGCGACATGGTGTGCTTGGTGCCGTACGCGTCGTACACGTCGCTGTCGCGGGTGATCGTCTGCCCGACGGCGGTGTCGGACGGCAGGTTGCCGTCGACCGTCGCCGAGGTCGTGGCGGCGGCCGGCGCGGCAGCGGTGAGCGGCAGGGTGATGTCGGTCAGTTGGCCGCCGTCGTCGACGACGCCGTTGGTGGCCGAGTAGCCCTGGACGATCTTGCCGTCCGGGGTGGTCAGGCGGCCCTGGGCGTCGAAGTCGAACGAGCCGGCCCGCGTGTAGACGGTGTCGTTCCCCTGACGCGTGACGAAGAACCCGTCGCCGGAGATCATGAGGTCGGTGGCCTTGCCGGTCGCCTCGGCCGAGCCCTGCGCGAAGTTCGTCGAGACGCCGGCGACCTGCACGCCGAGGCCGATCTGGGCCGGGTTCGTGCCGCCGAGGCCGGACTGCGGGGAGCCCGCACCCTGGGTCATCTGCGACAGGGTGTCCTGGAACACGGTCGTCGACGACTTGAAGCCGGCCGTGTTGACGTTGGCGATGTTGTTGCCCGTGACGTCGAGCATCTCCTGGTGGGAGCGGAGTCCGGAGATCCCGGAGTACAGCGAGCGGAGCATGGTGCGTCCTTTCGGAGGGCGACGGGCCGGCTGGCTCGCCGTCGGTGACGGAAGTGGTGGTCTCCGCGGCGCGTCCGTGCTGTGCGGTGGTGGTCCGACCGGCCGTCCTGGCCGGGGTGGTCGTGCGGGCAGGGCCCGGGGATGTGCAGGGCCGTCAGGATCCGCTGCTGGTCGTGGTCGTGACCCCGGAGACGCTGTCCAGAGCGACCTCCTTCCCGTTGACGGTCACCTGCGGGACGCTCCCGGCGTACGAGACGGCGGTGGCGGTGCCGGTCACGTCGGTGCCGGTCGTCGGGTCGGTGTAGGAGACCTGCTTGCCGACGAGGTTGGCGGCGGCGATCCGCATCTGGAGCGAGAAGTTCTCGTTCGCGGTCGACGTCTGGTTCGTCATCTGCTCCATCATCGCCATCTGCGTCTGCTGGCTGATCATGGCGTTCGTGTCCATCGGACTCGATGGGTCCTGGTTCTGCAGCTGCGTGACGAGCAGCTTGAGGAACATCTGCGAGTCCATCGTCGACGAGGTCGTCGTCGGGTTCGCCGCGAGCGCTGATGCCTGGGCGGCCGTGTCCACGGTGCCGGTGATGCCGTCGAGTGCCATGTGCGGTCCTTCGTTCGTTCTCGGTGACTATCGGTCGTCGTTCGGGTCTCGTCAGCGCCGTCAGGCGAGGACGTCGAGCCCGGTGGTCGGGGTGGCCGTCCGTCCGGCGGCCGCAGCGGTGTCAGCGGACGCCGCCGTGGCGCCGGCGGCCCGGACCGGACCGCCCGGGCCGGGCGTCGGGGCGGTCGAGGGTCGCCGGTCGCCGCCGCCCGTGTCCGACGGCTGGTTCTGCCCCGAGAGGTCGAGTGTCGTCGCCACCCCGGTCTGCCCGAGGTCACGTCGGAGCTCGGGCATGATCGACCGCACCGCGTCCCGGCCCGCGTCCGACGCGGCGAACAGCTCGACGCGCATCCCGTCGGCGGACACGTGCGCGCGGACGGTCACCGATCCGAGCGTCTCCGGGCTCACCGTGACGGTCACGACGTGCTCGCCGTGTGGTGCTGCCGCGAGCGTGAACAGCGGTCGCGCGAGCTGCTGCGCCAACGGCGCGGGGGTCGGCGACGGCGCTGCGGCGGTCGCCGACACCGCGGGACCGGCCGGTCCGGCTCCCGGGGCCACCGCGGGTACGGCGAACGGGAGGGACGGGGCCGCGTCCGACGCGCGCTGGTCGACGGCCGCGGGTCCGGTCGTCGTGCGCGCCGGACCGGCCGGAGCCGGTCCCGCGGTGCGGGTCGGGAGGGACGGTGCGGCGTCCGCGGACGCCATGCGGACCGCCGGTCGCTCGGTCGCCGTCGACGGCCGGACGGTGATCGCCCCGCTGGCCGCCGCCGCGCTCGGCAGGGGTCCGCTCGTCGCGGTGTCGCTCGTCGCGGTGCCGCTCGTCGCGGTGCCGGTCGTGGCGGGTCCGGTGACGCTCGCTCCGGTGCTCGAGGCGTCGGTGGCGCGCCCGGCGATGCCGACCCCGTCGGTGATGGCTTCGGAGGTCCTGGTCTCGACGGAGCCGGACCGGGAGGCGCCGGTGCCGGCGCCGGTGCCGGTGGCACTCCGGCCGAGCCGGCTGCGGCCGAAGGTGTCGACTCCGACCGGCGACGTCGACGTGACGGAGGCGCCACCCGGGGCCGTGGTGCCTCCGGCGAGCGTGCCGGGGACGCCTGCGGTCGCGCTCGGGTCGGACGTCGCGTCGGCCGCGGTGTTCCCGGGAACGCCGTCGGGCACCGGGGCGGCGGCGAGTCCGGGCAGTCCCCCCATCGGGGTGAGCGTCGCCGGCACGGCGGGTGTCGAGCCGGAGGCACCGGACCCGAGCGCCGCGCGGCGGCCGGTGGTCGTGTCCGCGCCGAGACCGACACCCGTCGGCGCGGCGCCCCCGGCGACGGTGGTGGCCGTGGCGGTCGTGGCACCGGGGACGTCGAGCGCAGCACCCGCGCCCGTCGGGACAGCGACGACCGAGCCGGACGTGGTTCCGGTGTCGGCCACGGCCGAGGGCGCACCGGCGGCCGTCGAGGACGCCCCGGTGACGGCAGCAGCCAGGCTCGCGAGCGCCGCGGCACCGGCGACGTCCACGAGCCCGTCCCTGACGTCGGCGCCGGACTGGTCGCCCGCGTCCGTCCCGTTCGCGGGCGTCGATGCCGACCGGGCTCGTTCCGCATGGCGGTCGGCGCCGTCGTGGCGACCCCGTGGTCGTGCGGCGCGGTCCTCGTGGCGGCTCCCGGGCCTCCCGGTCGATGGAGCGGGCCGGTGATCGGGTCGGACGCCGGCCTCCTGGTCCAGCCGGTCGTCGGACCGGCCGTCCCGATCGCTGTCGGTGGCGACGGAGGCCAGGGTCGCGTCGAAGTCCCCGGAGCCGGTGGGCGAGGTCGGACGTCCCGTACCGGACCGTGGCGCCGCGGGCGGCGGTGCCGCGGGCGTGGCGAGCACGGTCATGCGATGCTCCCGCCGCCGAGCAGCGACATGAGCGCCGCTGTCTGGAGGTCGGCCGACGAGGTCCCCGCGGTGCCGCCGAGCGACGAGAGCGACGACAGGCCCCCGAGCGAGGACAGCGAGGACAGCGAGGACAGTGAGGACAGGCCGCCGAGTGAGGACAGCCCCCCGAGCGACGCCAGCGCGTCGAGCGACGACGCGCTCGAGCCCGCTCCCGTCGCGGACGACAGCGACGCCAGGAGGGACCGGGCGGACGCCAACGCGGAGGCGTCGGAGGCGGAGGCGGAGGCGGCCGCGGCCGGGGGCGAGGACGTGGCGGTCGACGGCACGATGCGTCGGATCGTCGCGATGTCGCTGTCCTTCAGCCAGTTGTCGACGATGCGGACGTCCTTGCCGGGGTGCGGCGCGTGGAGCACCTTCCCGTTGCCGACGTAGATGACGACGTGGCCCTCGCCCTTCGGGATGATGAGGTCCCCGGGCTGCGCCTGGGCCAGCGAGGGCACGGCGACGCCCATCTTCGCCTGGTCCGGCACGACGCGGGGCATGTGGACGCCGAGGTCCTTGAACACCGTCTGGACGAGTCCCGAGCAGTCCATACCGGACCGGGTGGTGCCACCGAACACGTACGGCACGCCGAGGTATTTCTCCGCGTCCGCCACGACCTCGGTTCCCGTGGCCCCGGACCCCGTCGCCAGCGTGCCGGCCTCGGCATCCGTCGACGTCGGCGCGGCAGCGTCGGTGGTGGCCGGAGCAGCGGTGGCACTGGCGCCGGTCGCCGTCGTCGGGTCGCTCGCGGCGCTCAGGGCGTCCGCGAACGCGGTCGAGGCATCGGTGGAACTCGTGGCGGTCGCGCTCGCGTCGACACCGCCGCGCAGGGTGGCAATCTGGGACTGGATCTCCTGGATCCGGGCGAACACCGCGTCGACGGTCATCGGGCACCTCCGGTGGGGTCGGTGGGGGCCGCGGGACGCTCGGTCTCCGGCGGCGTGGGTCGTGCCGTGCGGGCGGCGATCTCGTCGAGGACGAGCTGTTCGGCGCGCAGGTCCTCCTCGGCGACGCGCTCGGCGTGCCGTTGCTCGAGCTTCTCGAGTCCGATCGCGGCACGGCGTGCGTCGTGGTGGGCGCTGCGGGCCCGGTCGGCGGCGGCACGGCGGGTGGCCTCGACCCCCGCGAGCTCCTCGAGCATCCCGCGGGTCGCGGCGCGGGCGGCGGCGACCGCGCTGAGCACCGCGGCGTCGGTGACCTCGGCCTGCGGGTCGTCGAGCGTGCGGCGGGCGGCCATCCGTGCGTCGGCGGCGTCGCGGAGCCGCTCGTTGGCGGCAGCCAGCTCGGCGGCGGCCTGGTCCTGTTGCGCGTGCCGGAGGCGGAGCAGTCCGGCGAGGGCGAAGCGGCGGGGCATCAGACGCCCCCGAACCGCGCGACGAGGGCGGCGAGCCGGCGCCAGGAGTCCTCGGCCTCGGCGCGCTCGTCCATGCCCTGCCGGAGGAACGCGTCGATCGCGCCCTGGTGGTCCACCGCGGCGTCGACGAGGGGGTTGCTCCCCCGCTGGTACGCCCCGACGTCGAGCAGGTCCTGCGCGGCCTTCCGCGCAGCCATGACCGATCGGAGCGTGGTGGCGAGGGCGCGGCGGTCCGCCGGCGTCACCTTGCCGGCGACGCGGGACACCGACCCGAGGGGGTCGACGGACGGGAAGTGTCCCGTGACCGCCAGGCGCCGGTCGAGCACGACGTGCCCGTCGAGGATGCTCCGCGCCGCGTCGGCGATCGGCTCGTTGTGGTCGTCGCCGTCGACGAGCACCGTGTACAGGCCGGTGACGCTGCCGACGCGGTCCGTTCCGGCACGCTCGAGCAGTCCTGCGAGGAGCAAGAAGGTCGACGGCGGGTACCCGCGGGTCGCGGGCGGCTCGCCCACGGACAGGCCGATCTCGCGCTGCGCCATCGCGACGCGGGTGAGCGAGTCCATCATGAGGACGACGTCCTGTCCGGCGTCGCGGAACGACTCGGCGATGCGGGTCGCCAGGAACGCCGCCCGGAGCCGCATGAGCGCCGGCTCGTCGGACGTGGCGACGACGACGACCGAACGCGCGAGCCCGGCTGGCCCGAGGTCGTCCTCGAGGAACTCCCGGACCTCGCGACCGCGTTCACCGACGAGGGCGATGACGCTCACGGCCGCGTCGCTCCCCCGCGCGATCATCGACAGCAGGGACGACTTGCCGACACCCGAGCCGGCGAACAGCCCCAGGCGCTGCCCTCGGCCGACGGTGGTGAGGGTGTCGAGCACGCGGACACCGAGCTGGAGCGGGGTCGCGATCCGTGCGCGGTGCATGGCGGAGGGCGTGTCGTGGTCGAGGGGCACCAGGTCGTCGGCGTCGAGCGGCCCGGCACCGTCGATCGGCCGCCCGAGCCCGTCGAGCACACGCCCGAACAGACCGGTACCGGTGGGCACGAGCACGGGACGCCCGGTCGGCCGTGCCGGGGTGCCCGCGGTCACCCCGGTGAGTCGGCCGAGCGGCATGCAGCGGATGCCGCTCGCGTCGGTGGCCACGACCTCGACGGCGACCGGTGGTTCGCCGTCCCGGCCGACGGCGACGACCTCGCCGATCGCGCAGTCGAGCCCCGCGATCGTGAGTCCGAGTCCGACGGCGCTCGTGACGACGCCGACCCGCTGCGGACGTGCCGCCGCGACGGCGCGGTCGAGGGCCGCCGGACGGATCCGCGGCGGCGTTCGCACGCTCACGAGGCGGTCCCGTCGTCCGGCGCGAGGTCGAGCGCGGCACGCACGCGGGCGAACGCCGTGGTGATGCGCGCGTCGAGGATCCCGGAGGGCAGGTCGACCACGGCGTCGCCGTCGCGCAATGCCGGGTCCGCGACAATGGGGACCGGCAGAGCGGCCCCTGCGACGGCGGCGGCGTCCGCCGGGCTGAGGCGCACCGCCAGCGCGACGTCGGTGTCGAGGGACGCGAGCACGCGTCGGACGGTCGCGAGCGCGCCGGACGGGTGCTGCGCCTCCCGGCCGTCGGTGGGCATCGCCCGGGAGGCCCGGATCTCGTGTCCGACGACGGCTTCGGCGAGCTCCACGGCGGTGGTGACCACGGTCTCCTCGGCCTCGTGCAGCACCGGGACCACGCGTGCCACGAGCGCGCGCGTCGCGGTCTCGAGCGCGGCCACGGCGGCGGCCGTCCGCGCCTCGAGCGCTGCGGTGCGGGCCACGTGCTCGGCCTCGAGCTCAGCCCGCCGCACCGACGCCTCGGCCTCGGCGGCGCGCAGGCCCGCCGCGTAGCCCGCGGCGTGACCGCGCACGTCGGCCTGCGCCTTCCGACGCTCCTCGGCCGGGGCCGCGATCGAGGGATAGGCGATCCGGGTGAACGTGGCAGCGCTCGTGTCGACGTCACTCAACGAAGTCGTCCTCCTCGGCGCGGTGCACCGTGATGACGCCCTGGGCCTCGAGCTCGCGGACGGAACGGACCACCTCGGCACGTGCTTCCTCGACCTGCGACATGCGGACCGGCCCCATCGACTGCACCTCGTCGTCGAGCAGGTCACGGTTGCGCTCGGACACGTTCGCGCGGATGGTCTCGACGACCGCCTGCTGCGCGCCCTTCATCGCCGTCGCGAGCACCTTCGAGTCGATGCCGCGGAGCACCTGCTGGATGTCCCGCGCCTCGAGCTTGACGATGTCGGCGAACGTGAGCATGCGCGACCGGATGTCCTCGGCGAGCTCCGGGTCGCGCGACTCGAGGCTGTCGAGCAGGGCCCGCTCGGTCGACACGTCCGACCGGTTGATGATCTCGACGAGGGGCGCGATGCCGCCGACGACCTCGACGCTCTCGCGGGGAGCGACGACGGCGCCGGCGCGACCGCGGAGCGTCGCGGCGACGATCCCGACGGCCTCCGGGGTCGCCGTGCCCATGGTCGCGAACGCCTGCGCGACGTCGGTCCGCGCGGCCTCGTCGATGCCGGCGAGCACCGCGGACGCCTGCCCGGCGCTGAGGTGCGCGAGCACGAGCGCGATCGTCTGCGGCAGCTCGCCGTCGAGTAGCGTGACGACCTGCCCGGGCTCGGCCTCGTCGAGGAACTCGAACGACGCCCCGGCCATCGTGGACGCCAGGCGTTCCATGACACCCGCGGCCCGCTCGGAGCCGAACGACGCCTCGAGCAGTCCGAGCGCGGCGTCCTTGCCCCCGCGGCGGGTGACCCGGCCGGTCGTGCTGATGCGGTGGAACTCGGCGATCGCGCGGTCCGCCACCGTCTGGTCGACGCGGCGCATCCGGACGATCTCGGCCGTGATCTCCTCGGCTTCGAGCTCCGAGAACTGCTTCATGACCTTCGCGGCGCTGGCCGTGTCCATCTGCATGAGGATGACCGCGACCTTCTGCGCGCCGGTGAGCTGTTGCGTCCCGGCCGTCGGGGCCCCGCTGCTCGGGGTCGTCAGCGGCGTGCTCACACCGAGGTCCTGTCGTCGAGCAGCCCGCGGAGCAGGTCGGCGGTCTTCTCGGGATCACGCTCGGCGAGGGCGGCGATGTCCGCCCGCCGGCGCTCCGCCGTGACGTCCTCGCTCGAGAGCACCTCGGTCGGGGCGTCTCCGGTGGGCGCCTCACCGAGCGTCGGCAGCGCGATGGTCGGTGCGTCCGCCGCGGCGAGCGACGCACGCGGGTCCGCACCGTCGAGCGCGATCGGCAGCTCGTACGCGTCGGAGAACGCGTCGAGCTCGCCGAGGTCGACGTCCTCGCGTTCGGCGCGCCGACCCCGGCGGGCCATCATGACGAGCACGGCGACGATCGCGAGCACGACACCGCCCACGATGGCCGCGGTGCGGATGGTGGACCACATCGCGGTCGCGGCGGCCTGGGCGTCGGCGGCCTTGAGCGCGGCGGCGGCCTGCTTGGCCGCGTCGTTGTTGAAGTCGACGACCGCGACCTTCACCTGGTCGCCGCGGGTCTGGTCGACACCGGCGGCGTTGGCCACGAGGTCGTCGATGCTCTGCAGGTTGACGCCCTTGGCGGCCTTGCTGTTGAGCGCGACCGAGATGGTCTGCCGGTTGAGCGCACCGGCCGGGATCGTGGTGGTCTCGGTCGTCTTGTCGACGGCGTTGTCCTTGGTCGACGACTCGTTCGTGTAACCGTTGCCCGAGCCGCTGGACCCACTCGATCCACTCGTGCCGCTCGTCGAACTGCCGCTCGGCACGGCGATGTTGTCCGGGCCGAGGACACCGGTCGCTCCGGATCCGCCGGCGCCGGAGCCGTCGTAGCTCTCGGTCGAGCTGGACTCGTTGAGCGCGACGGGGCCGCTCGTGGGCTGGGCGAACGACTCGGTGGTGCGCGTCCCGGAGTTCGGGTCCATGGTCGCCGCGACGACGACCGAGGAGTTGCCGGCGCCGACCACCTTGTCGAGCAGTGCCTGGACCTGCTGGCCGACGCGGGTGTCGTAGTCGCTCGCCTGGTCGTCGGACCCGCCGGTGGTGCCGGTGCCGACGGCCGAGAGCACGTCGCCCTTCGCGTCGACGACCGAGACGTCGGTCGGCTGCATGCCCTCGACGGCGGCGCTCGTCAGGTGCACGATCGCCTGGACCTGCTCGGTGCTCAGCGTCTGGCCGGCCTTCGGCTCGACGAACACCGACGCGGTCGGGTCCTTGGTCTCCGAGACGAACACGCTCTTCTCGGGGATCGCGAGCTGCACGGACGCCGTCTGCACGCCGTCCATGGCGCTGATCGTCTTGGCGAGCTCGCCCTCGATCGCGCGCTTGTACGTGACGTTCTGCTGGAACTCCGACGCCGTGACGCCCATCTTGTCGAGCAGTGCGTACCCACCCTCGTTCGACGACGGCAGCCCGTTCGAGGCCGCCTTGAGGCGTTCCTGGTACACGTCGCCCTGGGGCACGAGGATGGTCGCCCCGCCGTCGGTGAGCTGGTACGGCACGTTGTCCGTCGTCAGCTGGTCGGTGATCGAGCTGGCGTCGGTGGCGGCGAGGCCGGTGAACAGCGGCGCGTACGAGGGCTTCGAGAGCCAGCTCGTCAGGGCGATCGCGCCGAGCACGACGGCCGCGATCCCGATGACCGCGATGGTGCGCTGCGCGACACTGAAGCCCTTGAGGGTCGCGCCGAGACGCGCGAACGCGTTGCGGAGTGCGAGCGGCATCAGGCCTGCATCCTCATGATCTCGTTGAAGGCGTCGACGCCCTTGTTCCGCACGGCGGAGACGAGTTCGAGCGTCACCTGCGCGCGGGTGGCGGCGATGGTCGCGTCGTGGATGTCGTCGAGGTTCCCGGTCACGGCCTTGACGGCGAGCGTGTTCGATTGGCTCTCGAGCGACTGGAGGCCGTCCACCGCGTTGCCGAGACTCGTGGCGAACGACCCGTCGGTGCCGGTCGTGGGCTCGGCGGTGGTGGCGGGCGTGGTGGCCTGCGAGGTGCCGAACACGCCGGAGAGCGCGTTCGTGGTGACCCCGTTGACGGCGTCGATGGGCATCAGTTCTTCCCGATCTGGAGTGCCGCCTCGTAGGCGGTCTTGGCACGGTCGACCACGGCGGCGTTCGCCTGGTAGCCGCGCTGGGCCATGATGAGGTCCGCCATCTGCGTCCCGAGGTCGATGTCCGGCATCCGGACGTACCCCTCCTTGTTCGCGAGCGGGTTGTCCGGGTCGTAGGTCACGCGGCCGGCGGCACTGCCGAACGCGGCGCCCTCGACGTAGGCGCCGGAGACACCGTCGCCTTCCTGGACCTCGACGTACCGGGCCTGGAACGCCGAGTCGTCCATGGACTTGACCGTGTTGACGTTCGCGATGTTGTCCGAGATCGCGTCGAGCCACTTCCGGTGCACCGTGAGGCCGGTGCTCGCGATGCCGATCGCGTCGAACGTGGTCACGAGTCGGTCCGCATCGCCGCGCGGACCGCCGTGAGCTCCGCGTTCATCGCCTGTGACGCGAACTGGTACCGCAGGGTCGTGTCGACGTTGGACAGCGTCTCCTCGTCGAGGTCGACGTTGTTGCCGTTCGTGTTCGTCGGCTCGAGGCTCCGCGCGATGGTCGGCGTCGTGCTGCCGTTCCCGTCCGCGACGGACTGGGCGAGCGCGTCCTCGAACTGCACCTTCTCGGCGTGGTAGTTCGGCGTGTTGATGTTCGCGATGTTGTTCGCGATCACCTTCTGCCGGAGCGAGAGACCGTCGAGCGCGCTCTGCAGCGCCGAGGTCGACACGGAGTCGAGCATGACCAGCCGTTCCACGAGGACGGCGACCACGAGGGGTCGCCGGTGGCGGAGGCCGATCCGTGGCCGAGGACGAGCGATCCGTGCTCGAGAGGGGCTATCGGCGCACCGCCCGGCCCGCGTAAGCGGTCGCCCCGAACGGGGGTCGGTCAGCCCGTGACGTCGAGGTACCGAGCCGGTTCCGGCGCCCGCGACGACGCGACGGACCGCAGCGCGCCCAGGTGCGCGGCGACGTCCCTCCTGGCCGCGTCGACGCGCGCGACGGCGTCCCGCTGCGCTGCGAGCAGCCGGGAGGCCCGACCCACGAGCTCGCGCGGGATCCGTCCCAGTCCGGTCGGCGGGGTCCACTCCGGGACCGCGACGCCGACGGCGTCGGCGCGGGCGACCGCGACCTCGAGGTCGGTGAGGACGCGGTCCCACGCCGAGTGCGCGTCCACGGTCACTGCGTCGCCGCGATCCTGACCGGACTGCTCGCCGGGCGTCGACCACTCAGGCGACACCGAGTGCTCCCCCGGTCCCGGTCGCCGTCGCCGACGCGGGCAACGCCGCGGCGGCGTCGTGCCACGCGGCACGGAGCGGCTCGAGCAGACGGATGCACTGCCGTGTCGCGTCGACGTCGTGGTGCACGTTCGCGGTGATCAGCGCGGTCGACGCGTAGTTGTAGATGGCGAGCAGCCCCTCCCCGCCGTCCCACACGTCGATGCGGAGCGACGTGGACAGCTCCCCCACGATCGCCTGCGCGTGCATGAGCTGCTCCCGAGCGGTCGACCAGTCGGCGGTGGTCTGCGCCTGTTCGGCGCGGTGCAGGTCGAGGAGCAGCCGGTCGTAGAGCATCGTGACGAGCTGGGCCGGGGTCGCGGACAGCACCGACTGGGTCGCGTACTGCGCGCGGCGACGGTCGTCAGCGGCGGTGCCCTCGGCGGCGGCGCGACGGAACGCGGCGGCGGAGGCGAGGTCGAAGGCGTTCATCGGGTCACTTGCTCGACGACGAGTACGAGGGCAGCGACGAGATCTGGCTCGTGAGCCAGGTCGACTGCGACTTCAGGGTGGACAGGTTCGTCTCGAGGTTCGTGTACTCCTCCTGCAGCGTCGCACGGCGGTCCGCGAGCCGCGTGTCCCAGTCGCTGATCTGCTGGTTGAGGTCCGTGACCACGGACTGCTGCCCCGTGATCGCGGTCGTGATCGAACCGCTGTACTTGTCGGACGCGCCGTTCGCGACGTTCGCGACGTTCTGCGCCAGGCCCGAGAGGATCTTCTGCGTGCCGGCGGGGTCCGTCGCGAGCGCGGCCTGGAACGCGTCCGAGTCGAAGGTGAAGTCGCCGTCCTTCGTGATCTCGATGCCGATCGAGGACGGGGACTGCCCGTTCACCGGGGTCGACATCGCGCTCGTGATCTGCTGCACGGCGTCCCGCGTCGTCGCGTCGCCGAGGAGCACGCCCGCGGTCGTGGACTGCGAGCCGTCGGTGGCGCTCGTCGACGTCGACACACTCGTGTTCGACGAGTAGTAGCTCGTGATCGCGTTGAGTGCGTCGACCAGGCCGGACGCGACCGCGGTGGCCTTCGTCGTGTCCTGGGCGACGGTGACCGTGACCGGTGACGCGGACACCGCCGACACGTTCACGGTGAGTCCGGGCACGAGGTCGGTGAACGTGTTCGTCGAGCTCGTGATCGTCTGCGCGGCCGCGGTGCCCGCCCACAGCGTGACCGAGGCGTCGGACGCCTGCTGCACGACGGCGGCACCGGACTCGGTGAGGACGTTCGTCGCGGTCCCCGCGTCGACGTCGCTGCCCGAGCCGCGGTAGAGGGTGAACGCGCCCGCCGACCCCGAGGCCGTCGCGGTGAGCTGGAGCCGGTACTGCTTCGTGCCGTCGGCCGTCGTCCCCGCGGCGACCTTCGTCGCGGTGACGCCGGCGCCTGCCTTGTTGATCGCGCTGACGACGTCGTCGAGCGAGCCGGAGGCCGGGCTGATCTCGGTCTTCGCACCGCTCGCGGAGACGACTGTGAGCGTCGGCGCGCTGCTCGACCACGTCGTCATCGCGGCGGTGACGCCGACCTGCGCTGCGGCGGTGCTCCCGACCGTGAAGCTGACGCTCCCGGCGGCCGCGGTGCTCGACACGCTCGCGGTGACCGCGGAGGACGAGCTCGACGCGGTGAGGAGGTTGAGGGAGGTGCTCGTGGCGGCGGCCGTGGCCTTCGTCGCCATGGTCGCGAACAGGCCGTTGATCGTCTGCAGCGACGAGATGAACGCGCTCGTCGACGTGACCTTGTCCTGGAGCAGCGACTGCGGCAGCTGCTCGATCGACATGAGCGAGTTGATGATGCTCGTGGTGTCGAGGCCACTGGCGAGGCCGTCGATGCCGAGCGTGCCCGATGCCGACGTCGAGGTGGTCGTCAAGGCGGAGGTGGTGGACACCGTGGGGCTCCTTCCGGTCGTTCGACGGCAGCGACGCCGCCGCACGGATCACCCGAACGGATCCGTACGGCGGCGGCCGCCAGGGGTGTTACTTGAGCAGCGAGAGGACGCCCTGCGTGCTCTGGTTCGCCTGCGCGAGCATCGCCGTGCCGGCCTGGCTCAGGATGTTGTCGCGCGTGTAGTTGACCATCTCCTCCGCCATGTCGACGTCGGTGATCCGCGACTGCGCCGCGGTGAGGTTCTCCTTCGCCACGTTCGTCACGTTGATGGCGTGATCGAAGCGGTTCTGGACGGCACCGAGGTTCGAGCGGGCGGTCGACACGGCCGTGATCTGCGCGTCGATGGCACGGATCGCCGCCTGGGCGTGGTCCGCGGTGTCGAACTGCAGGCCCGTCGTGGACGAACCGGCGGCGCCCGTCAGGGTGCCGGTGGTGTCCGCCGTCCCGAGCGGGCTGACGGTGTCGACCGCACTGCCGTCGTTCGCGCGGACGTTGAAGCCGGTGGTCGCGCCGTTCACGTCCTTCACCGCGGTGGCGGTGAAGTTCTTCGAGAACGTGGCGTCACCGTTCAGCGAGGACACGAGATCGTCGACCGACGTGAACGTGCCGTCGGCGTTCGAGCCCGTGAGGGTGCCCGTCGTGACCTTGAGGTCCGACGAGGTGCCCTTGCCGGCCTCGAACGAGAGCGACTTGCCCTGGAAGGCGGTGTTGATGTTCGTGCCGCTCTTGATCGTGAACGCGGTGCCGTCGGACTGCGTCGCGCCGAGCGCGTCGACGACCTTGTTCACGTTGGCGCCGGACAGGTCGACCGAGATCTGGCTGTTGGCGTCACCGTTCGCGCCGACCTGGAACTTCAGCGTGCTGTTGCTGTTGAGCAGCGACGTGCCGTTGAAGTTCGTGGACGAGGCGATGCGGCTGAGCTCCGACTGGAGCGACGAGACCTCGGTCGTGATCGCGGTGCGCGAGTCGGCGTTGTTCGAGTCGTTGCCGGCCTGCACGGCGAGGTCACGCATGCGCTGGAGGATCGAGTGGACCTCGGTGAGGCCACCTTCAGCGGTCTGCACGACGGAGATGCCGTCCTGGGCGTTGCGGGCCGCGACCGTGAGGCCACCGACCTGCGACTTCAGGCCCTCGGAGATCGACAGACCGGCGGCGTCGTCGGCGGCCTTGTTGATCCGCAGACCGCTCGAGAGCTTCTCGAGCGAGTTCGACAGGTCGTTCTGGGTCGCGTTGAGGTTCCGGTACGTGTCGAGTGCCGAGAGGTTGGTGTTGATGGACATACCCATGGTGATTTCCTCCGTGAAATGTGGGTGTGGTGCGCCGGCCCGTCCATGGGCTGGCATCGAGGACTCTCGGCCGTGCGGCCGGAGCCGTTAGGAGACGGTGCGGACCGATTTCCGCGTGCCGTGCTCCCGACGTTCTCAGCTCGCCGCGGCGGCAGTTCCGGCGAGGGGCTCGATCACGGCGCGGGCCATGCCGACCGCCGCGTTCGAGGCGACCCGTGCGAGGTAGGCGCTGCGTCGCGCGGCCGTCGTGCGGGAGCGCGGCTCGACGACGACGTCGTCGCTGTCGCCGTAGTGGGCGGTCAGGCCGTCGTGGAGCAGGCGCATCGCCTCGGACCGCTGCTGCGACACCGCCGAGTGGGTGATCCCGAGCTCCTCGGCGACCTCGGTGACGGTGCGGTCCCCGAAGTACACGGCCTCGACGATGAACCGCATGCGCTCCGGCAGAGCGGCGACGGCGGCGCGGAGGTAGCGGGTGCGCTCGGTGGCGAGGAGGTCGTCACCGGGCAACGGGACCTCGGCCGCGAGCGAGTCGTGCACGGTCTCGTCGATCGTGGTGACCGTCCGGCCCGCGTCGGCGAGGGCGTCCGCCGCGGACTGGCGGTCGACCCCCATGGCGTCCGCGAGCTCCTGGACCGACACCGCGCGTCCGAGCTGCGCCGTCAGGGTGTCCTGCACGGCGAGGGTCTCCTTGATGCGCTTGCGCGTCCCACGGCTGGCCCAGTCGCCGGCGCGCATGTCGTCGGCGAACGCCCCGGTGATGCGCGTGCGGGCGTACGCACCGAACGGCACCCCGAGCGAGGGGTCGTACGCGTCTGCGGCGGTGACGAGCGCCAGGGCACCGACGGAGGCCATGTCGTCGCGCGACAGGTGGGTCGCACGGGCGCAGACCTCGGCGACGAGGTACCCCACCAGCGGGAGGTTCTCCACCACGAGTGCGTTCCGTGCCGTGCGGTCCATCCGGTGTCTCCCCCTCGATGATCGGTGCGGTCGCCCGCGGTGCAGTCATGAACCTATCGACGAGCTGAGGGGGACAGGAGACCTCTCCCGGCCCCAGTCCGGGGGTTTCCTGGGCGCCCTGGGTCGGCATTTCGGGGGACAAGGCGGTTCCCGTCCCCCCGAAGTGGAGGCGCGGTGCCACTGGTGCCCCTCCGGGGGTTCGGCTAGTGCGCCCAGGTCGCTCCCACCGTCGCTCCTAACGGCGGTGGACGTGCGGACCGATAGTGCTCGTCGACGCAGCGAGCCGATCACCGGGAGGAGACCTTGGGCATGAACGAACTGTCCGCCGTGCTGTGGCGGGAACGCGAGCTCCTCGAGCTCCTCACCTTCAAGCTCGAGGAGGAGCAGCTGCTCCTGACCGCCGGACGCTCGCGGTGGGTCGACCACGCGAGCCGTGAGGTCGAACAGGTCCTCGAGCGGCTGCGCGCCGTCGGCCTCGAGCGCAGCGTCGAGAGCGCCGCCGTCGCCGAGCAGCTCGGCGCGCCGACCGACGCACCCCTCCGCGAGATCGTGTCGGCCGCCGCGCCGGAGGGGCCGTGGGGCGAGATCCTCGCTGCGCACCTCCGCGCGATGATCGAGCTGACCGCGCAGGTCGCCGCGCTGCGGGACGAGAACGAGCGGTTCCTCCGAGCGGCGGCGCGCGCCACGCAGGAGACCCTGGCCGGTGCGGTCGGCGAGGTCGCGACGTACGACGGCCGCGGGTCCGCCGACGCCGGCGCCGCCGGTGCGCACTTCTTCGACGGGAGCCTGTAGTCATGGTCAGCACCTTCGGATCGCTCGCAACCGCCTACTCCGGGCTCTCCGCCGCGCGTGCCGGACTCGACGTCGTGGGTCAGAACATCGCGAACGCGGGGACGACCGGGTACACCCGGCAGCGGATCACGCAGACGTCCATCCCGCCGGTCGCCGCGACCGGGCTCCTCACCGGTACGGTCGCGACCGCCGGCCAGGGCGTCTCCGTCGAGGGCATCGCCCGACTCGCGACCATGACGCTCGACACGCAGGTCCGTGCCTCCGCGTCCGCCTCGGGGTACGCGTCGGCTCGCTCGTCCGCACTGTCCGACCTCGAGACGTCGTTGAACGAACCCGGGGCGAACGGACTGTCCAGCCAGCTGGACACGATGTGGTCGGCCTGGTCGGACCTCCAGAACAACCCCGGGGACACCGCGTCCGGCGGCGTCGTGCTCAGCTCGGCCACGCAGGTGGCGAGCACGCTGCGGACCGGATCCCAGGCGATCGACGCGCAGTGGGCCTCCGCGCGGTCCGACGTCGGCGACGCGGTCGGGCAGCTCAACACCGCGGCGACCCAGGTCGCGGCGCTCAACGACCGCATCCGCACCACCGCCGCAGGGGGCGGCTCGACGAACGAGTTGATGGACCAACGCGACGTGCTCACCGAACAGATGGCGTCCCTGTCCGGCGCCACGGTGCGGGACAACGGCGACGGCACGGTCGACGTGGTCATCGGCGGGAACGCGATCGTCGACGGCACGTCCGCCCACGCCGTGGCCGTCACCGGTTCCGACACGCTGCGCGGCGCCGCCGCCTCCCCGGTGACCCTGTCGTGGGTCGGCGGGTCCGGCTCGGCCGTCACACTGGACGGCGGCAGCATCGCCGGCACGCTCAGCGTCCTCGCGCCCGCGAACGCCGACGGCACCGGGGGCGCCCTCGCCGAGGCCTCCGCGGGGTACGACCGTGTCGCGACCGCGCTCGCCACGCAGGTGAACGCCGTGCACGAGACCGGGTACACCCCCGCGGGTGCCACCGGCACGGACTTCTTCGCGATCGCGGCCGGTGTCCCGGCCGCGCAGGGCCTCACCGTCGTCCCGACCGACGCCGCCGGCATCGCCGTCCGGACCGGGGACGGCTCGTACAGCGGCAGCATCGCGGACACCATCGGCCAGATCGGCTCCGCCGCGGACGCCCCCGACCGGACCTGGTCGGACGTCGTCACCGGCATCGGCACGACGTCGAGGACGGCCGCGACCCAGACCACCCTCACCGGACTCGCCGCGACGAGCGCCAAGACGCAGCAGCAGTCCGGGGCCGGCGTCGACCTCGACGAGGAGAACGTGAACCTGCTCACCTACCAGCACGCCTACCAGGGGGCCGCGCGCGTGCTCACCGCGGTCGACCAGATGCTCGACACCCTCATCAACCACGTCGGCGTCGTCGGGATCAGCTGATCGTCATGCTCACTCGTGTCACGACCCAGATGTCCATGGCGGCGGCGCAACAGCGTCTCCATACCGGTGCCGCGCGGCTCGCGCAGCTGCAGGACCAGGCGTCGAGCCTGAAGCACATCACCGTCCCGTCGGACGACCCCAGCGGTACCGGCAAGTCGATCACCGTGCGGAGCGCCCAGGCCCAGAACGCGCAGTACTCCCGCAACGCCGACGACGGCGCCGGGTGGCTGGCCACGACCGACTCCGCGCTCGCGAGCGTGTACTCGGTCATGAACAAGGTCCGGGACCTCACCGTGCAGGGATCCAACAGCGGCACCATGAACGACACCGACCGGAACGCGATCGTCACCGAGCTCCAGGGACTCAAGCAGGACCTGCTCCAGGACGCCAACACGCAGTACGGCGGTCGGGCCGTCTTCGCCGGCAACACGGACGCGTCCGCCGCGTACGGCAGCGACTTCACCTACAACGGGTCGACCGACGGCACCGACGTCGGCGTGCAGCGCCGGATCGCGTCGGGGACGACCGTGCGCGTCGACACCGACGGCAGCGCCGTCTTCGGGACCGGGAGTGACTCGGTGTTCAGCCTCATCGACGACATCAGCAGCGACCTGCAGTCCGGTGCCGACGTCAGCGCGCGGATCAGTCAGGTCGACAGCCGGATCGCCGCCGTCCGTGGCGTCCAGGGCGACGTCGGCACCCGACACTCCTCGGTCATCACCGCGCAGTCGACCCTCGCGTCCCGGTCCACCGACCTCGAGGGACAGCGCTCCCAGATCGAGGACAAGGACGTCGCCAAGGCGATCCTCGACCTGCAGCTCCAGCAGACCAACTACCAGGCAGCCCTCGCCGTCACCGCGAAGACGCTGCAGCCGACCCTGATGGACTACCTCTCATGAACATCCCGCTGACGTTCACCGTCCCACCGTTCGGTCTCGAACCCTTCACGTCGTTCACCCTGCAGGAGGTCACCGGTGCCGAGGGGCTCTTCGCCCTCGCCGGGCACGGCACCACCGCTGCCGGCACCGAGGACCCACGCCTGTTCGTCCTCGACGCCGCCGTGCACCTGCCCGACTACGCGCCCGTCATCACCGAGGAGCAGACCGCGCTCCTCGACCTCCGCGACGCGGGCGAGGCGATGCTCCTCGTCGTCGCGAACCCCGCCGAGAGCGGCACGACGGTGAACCTGCTCGCGCCGGTCATCGTCAACGCCCGGACCGGCATCGGCGCGCAGCTCATCCTCGAGGGGCAGGACCACCCCCTCCGAGCGGTGCTCGCGCGCCGCTGACGCCGCCCCGCCGCTCCCGCTGGTTTCCCGACAGGTCAGCGGTCGTCCGACACGCACACCGTCACCGAAGACGCGTGCATCTGGTTCCCGCGCATACGACGACATCGCCGATGACGGACGACAGCGGGATCGTCACCAGGTGACGCACCACTCGCTTCCGACGGTGACGACACTCCTCCCCAGGTGATCCACGAGCAGGCCCGTCCCCAGTCCAGTGCTCCCGGTGCGTGGGCGCGCCCGGAGCTCCACGAGCATCACTGCATGCCGTCGACTCGTCACGCCCGCTCTGGTCGCGTCGCCGACAGCCGCCGGTGCCGCCACCGACCGGGAGGCCCACCTCGTTCCCGCCGGACCGGCACCCGCCGGGCGCGCACGGTCGGTGCGGGCCCCGTTCACGGATCCCCGGAGCGCGCGACCGGCGTCCACGCCGCCAGCACGCGTCCACGACGCCGACGCCGCCCGCGGGCCGAGCTGCCGACGCTCCCCCGCGCGGGCTTACCCCTCCGCCCCATCGCCGCCCCCACGCGCAGTCTGAAGCGGAAGAAGCGCGCAGGCAGGGCGGCCGGAACGCACCGGCCCCGGCACCCGCGAAACCGCCGAGCGTAGGGTGCACGAATGGCCAAACGAGGCACCCCGGGCGATCGAAACGCCATCGTCCCCCTTCCCGTCACGGTCCCGACCGACAACACCTCGGTCGAGGCGCAGACCGACGTACCCGGCCCGAGCGGCCTGGCGTCCACTCGCTGGTCGGCGACGCTCGACCGCGTGCTCAGCGTGCAACGCCCGGTGGTGGTCGCACACGTCGACCGGATCCGTCGGCGCCGCCCGGACGCCACACCGGCCGAGGTCATCGCGATCCTCGAGCGCCAGTACCTCACCGCCGTGTCGACGGGCGGCGCCGCGGTCGGAGCGAGCGCGGTGATCCCCGGGGTCGGGTTCGCGACGAGCCTCGGCCTCACGGGCGCGGAGACGGCGGCGTTCCTCGAGGCGAGCGCCCTGTTCGCCCAGTCGGTCACCGAGGTGCACGGCATCGCGGTGACCGACCCCGAACGAGCGCGGACGCTCGTGATGGCGATGATCCTCGGCGCGCCCGGAACCTCGCTCGTCAAGCAGCTCGCGGCCCAGGCCGGGGGTGGCCCGACGCGGACGGCGTTCTGGGGCGAACTCGTCACGTCGAGCCTGCCCCGCTCGGTCGTCAGCGGCATCGGCGGGCGGCTCCGTGACTCGTTCGTCAAGCGCTTCCTGGCGCGGCAGGGGGCGAGCGTGCTCGGCCGCGCGGTGCCGTTCGGGATCGGTGCGGTCATCGGCGGCGTCGGGAACCACGCGCTCGGCCGCAAGGTGATCGACGGCTCGCGGACGGCGTTCGGCCCGCCGCCGGCACACTTCCCGCTCCCGGTGTCGCCGCGCCCCGAGCGAGCTCGACGCGGGCGCGACGTCGCCCCGGGCGTCGAGGCCGGGACCTCGCGGCGCCGGCAGCGCGCCCTGCCCTGGCGTCGTCCTGCCGACACGGACGACCTCTGGGCCGACCCGGACACGGGCACGGACACGCCCGCGTCGTAGCGAGCGGCCGGGCGCGTCGCGGCCGCGCCGACGGTGGCCTCAGCCCCGCCGGACCGGCGTCCGGACGACCTGTCCGGCGTGCGCGAAGCCCCCGCCGAACCCGAACAGCAGCGCGGGCACGCCCTCGGGCAGTTCCCCGGCCGCCCACGCCTTCGACAACCCGAGCGGCACGCTCGCGGCCGAGGTGTTCCCGGACTCCTGCACGTCGGTGATCACGAACTTCGTGTCGCCCCCGAGCGCCTTGGCGAGCGGCTCGATGATCCGGAGGTTCGCCTGGTGGAACGCGAGCACCTGAATCTCGTCCATCGTCATCCCGGCCTTCTCGACGATGCGGCGCGCGTGCCCCTCCGCCTCGGTGATCGCCCAGCGGTAGATCGAGCGGCCTTCCTGCGAGAACCGTTGCGGGTCCCCGTCGACGAGCACGGCCTCGAGCAGGTGCGGGACGCTCCCCCAGGACACCGGGCCGATCTCGGCGGTGTCGCTGCGTTGGACGACGGCGGCTCCGGCTGCGTCGCCGATGAGGACGCACGTCGACCGGTCGGTCCAGTCGACGAGGCCGGAGATCTTCTCGGACGCGATCACGAGCGAGGTCGTGGCGCTGCCGAGCCGGATGGACTGGTCGGCGAGGGCGAGCGCGTACTCGAAGCCGGAGCAGGCGGTGTTGATGTCGATGGGCGCCGGGCCGGCAGTGAGTCCGAGCGCGACGGCGACGCGTCCGGCGGTGTACGGCGCGCGGTCGGTGGCGGAGGTCGACGCGACGAACACCTGGTCGATCTCGGCGGGGTCGATGCCCGCGTCGGCGATGGCGGCACGGCCGGCCTCGATCGCCATGCTCGTGACGGTGTCGGCCTCGGACGCGATGTGCCGCGTGCGGATCCCGGTTCGGGTCCGGATCCACTCGTCGTTCGTGTCGACGATCGCCGCGAGGTCGTCGTTCGTCATGATCCGGGCGGGCTGGTGGTGCCCGAGGCCGATGATGCGGCTGCCGGGCGTGTTCGCGTCGTTCACCGGATCGACGCTAGTCGACGCGCGCCCGGCGACCGTGCAGTGCGCACGACAACGAACCCGACCCCGTCTTGGGGCCCTCGTGCACGTTCACGAGCGGGCGTCGCGCGTCGCCTTCGCGTTGGCCTTCTTGATCGCGTCGACGAGTTCGTCCTTGGTCATCGACGATCGCCCGCTGACGTCGAGCCGCTTCGCCACGTCCATGAGGTGCTGCTTGGACGCGTTCGCGTCGACGCCCTGCTGGGTCTCACCGTCGTCACGACTCCCGGCTGCACCGGAGTCGGACGGACCGTTCTCCGCCTTGCGCTCCCAGTGGTCGCCGATCTTCTCGTACTCGTGCTTGACGGCGGCGAACGCGGTCCGGTGGGCGCGCTCCCCGGGGCCGTAGGTCTCGTTCGCCGAGTCGAGCGTCTTCGCGTAGATCTCCTGCGCGTGCTCATCCGAGCGCTGCAGGGTGCTCGGGATCTCGTCCTTCGCGGGCATGGTGACTCCTCTCGCTGGTCCAGTCGTACCCCACACGGCCGGGTGTCGGACGGGAGGCGCGGCACCGGTTTCGATGTCGCGCCTCCCGTCCGTCCCGTGGTCGCGGATCAGAGGATCGGCGTGCCGCCGGTGACGGCGATGCGGGCACCGGACACGTAGCTGCCGTCGTCACTGGCGAGGAGCACGTACACCGGGGCGAGTTCCGCGGGCTGGCCGGCGCGACCGAGCGGCGCCTGCGACCCGAACGACTCGACCTGCTCCTCGGGCATCGTCGACGGGATGAGCGGCGTCCAGATCGGCCCTGGCGCGACGCTGTTCACGCGGATGCCGCGCGACCCGACGAGCTGCGCGAGCGCAGCCGAGAAGTTCGCGATGCCGGCCTTCGTCACGTCGTAGGGCAGGAGCGTCGGCACGGGGTTGTCCGAGTTGACCGAGCTCGTGCCGATGATCGACGCGCCCGCCTCCATGTGCGGCAGGGCGGCCTTCGCGAGGTGGAAGTAGGCGCTGAGGTTCGTGGCGATGGTGTGGTCCCACTCCTCGTCGGGGATCTCCTCGAGCGTCTCGTGCGTCATCTGGAACGCGGCGTTGTTGACGAGCACGTCGAGGCCGCCGAACTCCTCGACCGCCGTCGCGATCACGGAGCGGCAGTACGCCGGGTCGGACAGGTCACCGGGGAACAGGACGGCCTTCCGGCCGGCGTCCTCGATCCAGTGCTTCGTGTCCTGGGCGTCCTCCTCCTCGTCCGGGAGGTAGCTGATGAGCACGTCGGCACCCTCACGGGCGAACGCGATGGCCACGGCCTTGCCGATGCCGCTGTCGCCGCCCGTGATGACGGCACGCTTGCCGGTCATCTTGCCCGAGCCCTTGTACGACTGCTCGCCGTGGTCCGCCTTGGGGCCGAGCTCGGCTTCACTGCCGGGGGTGTCCTGCTGCTGCGGGGGCTGCTGCTGGTCGCTCATGTGGTCCTCTCCTGTCGTTGCTCCGTCGGCGTCCGTTGGCGATGCGTGGCGGACGCACGGCACCCAGGCTGGTCCGCTGCTCCTGGACCCGCGCTCAGCGGGAGGCGTAGACCCGGAGGCATGGAATACACACACCTCGGACGCACCGGCCTGTCCGTCTCCCGCGCCGTGCTCGGCACCATGAACTTCGGACCACAGACGAGCGAGGAGGACTCGTTCGCGATCATGGACCGCGCCCACGACCTCGGCGTCAACTTCTTCGACACCGCCAACGTGTACGGCTGGCAGAAGGGCGAGGGCGTCACCGAGCAGATCGTCGGCCGCTGGTTCGCGCAGGGCGGCGGCCGCCGCGAACGCACGGTCATCGCGACCAAGCTGTACGGCGACATGGGCGACTGGCCGAACGAGTCGAAGCTCTCGGCCCTGGCGATCCGTCGTCAGCTCGACGACTCGCTCCGCCGGCTGCAGACGGACCACGTCGACCTGTACCAGTTCCACCACATCGACCGGGAGACGCCCTGGGAAGAGATCTGGCAGGCGATGGAGGTCGCCGTCCAGCAGGGCAAGGTCCTGTACGCCGGGTCGAGCAACTTCGCCGGGTGGCACATCGCCCAGGCGCAGGAGGCCGCCGCGCGCCGGAACTTCGTCGGCCTCGTCAGCGAGCAGTCGATCTACAACCTGCTCGTGCGCGACGTCGAGCGCGAGACCCTGCCCGCCGCGCGCGCGTACGGCCTCGGGATGATCCCCTGGTCGCCGCTCCAGGGCGGTCTGCTCGGTGGCGTCATCGAGAAGACCGAGGAGGGCTCGCGCCGGCTCGAGGGTCGCGCGAAGGAGGCCCTCGAGGCGAACCGACCCGCGATCGAGCAGTACGAGGCGTTCGCGAAGGAGATCGGCCACGCGCCGGGCGAGCTCGCGCTCGCGTGGCTGCTCCACCAGCCGGGCGTGACCGCGCCGATCACCGGCCCGCGGACGATGCAGCAGCTCGAGTCGGCGGTGGCATCCGTGGACATCCACCTCGACCAGGCGGCGCTCGACCGCCTCGACGAGATCTTCCCGGGGCACAAGACGTCCCCGGAGGACTACGCCTGGTGACGACGGACGCGCCGGTCACCCATCCGGTGGCCGAGAACTCGGAGAGGACGACGACATGGTGAACGACCGCGGCGGGATGAACGAGGGTGCCGCGAGCGTGGGTGCGAGCCTGCAGCACGAGGCATCCGAGTCGGGCGACCGGCACATGGACCAGCACCCGGAGCAGATGGGTCGCGCCGAGGACGGCTCGTCCGGCCTCGACCGGGAGGACCGGGGCGAGCGGGAGCAGAGCGCCCTGGCCGCACTCGGTGACGACGCGCGCGGCGGCGACGCGATGGTCGGCGCGGCCGATGCGGCCGGCGACGCGTCCTCGGGGACCCAACAGGACGACCAGGAGGCACCGGGCGGCGACCGCGCGGACGGCGCCGACGTGCCGTAACGGGCTGACCCGGCCGATGCCCGGGGCCCGGCTCCGGGATCCGGGACCCGGGACCCGATCCGCGAGATCGCAGGAGATGCCGCTCTGGAACACTCCGGGGCGGCATCTTCCGCGATCTCGCGGTGCTGTGCGACCTCGCGGTGCTGTGCGATCTCGCGGTGCTGTGCGATCTCGCGGTCCTGGGTGCCGTGCCAGGTCGGATCCGGGTCAGAGCCGGTCGACCTCGCGGTCGCTCAGCCCGAGCCAGCGCAGGTAGCCGCGGACGGACAGGAACCGCTCCTCCACGTGCTCGACGACCGCGACGGCCGTGGCGGCCTCCGATCGGGCGTTCCGGTCGAAGTGCTCGGCGTCGGCAGCCTCGGCGCGTTCGCGGGCGAAACGGTCCGCCAGCGCCGCCCCGGTCGCGGCGTAGTCCGCGCCGATGCGGTCGAGGTCCGCGCCCCAGAGCCGGGCGAGCAACGCGCTGACGACGCCGGTGCGGTCCTTGCCCGCGGAGCAACAGACCAGCACGTCGCCCTCGGTCTCGGCCAGGGCGCGGAACACGAGGAGCATCGTCGCTCGGTGCCGCACGAGCCAGTCCACGTACTGGTCGCGGAGCTCGAGGGCGTCGGGGGCCGACTCCTCACCGGCCGCGGGGTCGAACAGCGGCACGTTCCGGTAGCCCGCGGCCGCGCGGAGCGGGTGCGCGAGCGCGGCGACCTCGTCGCCGCGGCGCAGGTCCACGACCGTCTCGAGCACGACGGGGTAGGCGGTGGCCGGCACGTCCTCGGTGTTCGAGCGGTAGACGGTGCGGGTCCGCCCCGCCTGGAACCCGGGTCCGCCGACCTCACGGAAGTTCGCGAGCGTGGGCGGTGTCGTCGTGGTCACCGCGTCAGTCTGCCACCGGACACGACGACGCCCCCGGCGCGGAGCCGGGGGCGTCGTGCGTGTCGCGTGGGTCAGCGGACGGAGACCGGGGTGCGGTCGGCCTCCTCGTAGAGCACGTAGCCCTCCTCGCCGTGGACGGCGGTGTCGATGCCGGCGACCTCGTCCTCGGCGCGGACGCGGAACCCGATGGTCTTCTCGACGATCCAGCCGATCACGAAGGCGAGGACGAACGAGTAGACGAGCACGACGCCGGCCGCGGTGGCCTGCTTGCCGAGCTGCACGAACGAGCCGGAGTAGATGAGGCCGGTGGTGTTCGCGAAGAACCCGAGCCACAGCGTGCCGACGATGCCGCCGACCAGGTGGACGCCGACGACGTCGAGTGAGTCGTCGAAACCGAGGCGGTACTTCCAGTCGATCGCGAAGCAGCAGATGATGCCCGAGACGAACCCGAGGACGACGCCCCAGCCGGGCGTCAGCGCGGCACAGGCGGGCGTGATCGCGACGAGACCGGTGACGGCGCCCGACGCCGCGCCGACCGAGGTGGCCTTGCCGTCGCGGATCTTCTCGATCATGAGCCAGCCGAGCACGGCGGCGGCGGGTGCGGCGAGCGTGTTGATCCACGCGAGCGAGGCGATGCCGTCCGCGGCGCCCTCGGACCCGGCGTTGAACCCGAACCAGCCGAACCAGAGGATCCCGGCGCCGAGCAGGACGAACGGGGGGTTGTGCGGCTTGTGGGCGCCCTTGGCGAACCCGACGCGGCGGCCGAGCACGATCGCGAGGGCGAGGCCCGCGGCACCGGCGTCGATGTGGACCGCCGTGCCACCGGCGAAGTCGATGACACCCCACGTGGCGAACATGCCGGACTTGAGGTTGAACACCCAGCTGGCGACCGGGAAGTAGACGAGGGTCACCCAGATGCCGGAGAAGATCATCCACGCGCCGAACTTGGCGCGGTCGGCGATGGCGCCGGAGATGAGCGCGACCGTGATGATCGCGAACGTGGCCTGGAACCCGACGAACGCGAGGTCGGGGTACGTGGCGTGGAGCGTCGACGCCTGCGACTGCTCGAACGCCTGGCCGAGACCGAGCTGGTTGAGGTCGATGCTGAAGAACCCGACCTTGCCGACGACGTGGGTGCCGGGGCCGGTGTTCGCGAACGAGATCGCGTAGCCGTACAGCACCCACAGGACGCTCACGAGACCGATCGCGCCGAAGGACATCATCATCATGCTGATGACGCTCTTCGCCTTGACCAGGCCGCCGTAGAAGAACGCGAGGCCCGGCGTCATGAACAACACCAGCGCCGCCATGATCAAGATGAAGGCCGTTTGACCTTGGTTGAGCATCTGTTCACCTCTCTGTTGCTGTGGACCGCGTCGGCGGCGCTGTCCGCGTCTGACGGGCCCGCCTCGGGTGGGACCAGTGTGGCGACGAGAGGTTTCACTCCGGAGCACGGCGTGTTTCACGGATGTAACACGACGCGCCGCCGTGTGAACGTTGTGTTTCGGCAGGCTGGCGCGGCGCTCGACAGCAGCCGAGGACCTCCCCCGAACAGGTGCCGACGCGCAGCCGACGCGCCGGAGCGGCGTTCAGGCGCGCGTCAGCGCGACCACGCGCGACGCGGCACGGAGGTACTTCTTGCGGTACCCACCCGAGAGCATGGACTCCGGGAACACCTGGTCGAGCGGAGTGCCGGACGCCACGAGCCGCACCTGGGCGTCGTACAGGCGGTCCACGAGCGCGACCCACCGGAGCGCGTCGGTCTGGTCGGTGAACGGCACGACGTCGACGAGGCCGGCCGCGTCGAGCCCCTCGACCATCGCGACGTACCGCGAGGGGTGCACCGTCCCGAGGTGCGCGACGAGGTCGGCGAACCGGTCCTCGGTGACGCGCGCCTGGCCTCCCGGCAGGGCGCGGAGGACCGCGGCGACGTCGTCGACGGTCGCGGCGGTCTCGTCGATGGAGCGGCGGCGGAAGTCGAGCCCGTCGATGCGGAGCGTGGTGAACCGGTCCGCCATCGCCTGGATCTCCCGGAGGAAGTCCTGCGCCGCGAACCGGCCCTCGCCCAGGGCCCCGGGCGGGGTGTTCGACGTCGCCGCGATGCGGGTACCGCGCTCGGCGAGTTCCCGGATCAGCCGGGTCATCATCATGGTGTCGCCCGGGTCGTCGAGCTCGAACTCGTCGATGCACACGAGCGCCGTGCCCGTGAGCAGGTCCACGGTGCCCTGGAACCCGAGCGCACCGACGAGTGCCGTGTACTCGATGAACGTCCCGAACGTCCGGCGGCCGGTCTCCGCGTGGTACGCCGCCGCAAGCAGGTGGGTCTTGCCGACACCGAAGCCGCCGTCGAGGTACACGCCCGACGTCGTCGGCTCGGGTGCGGGACGCCGACGGCCGAACAGTCCGCGGCGGGCGGACACGGGCCGGTCGGCGACGAACCGCTCGACGGCGTCGCGGACCTCGGCCTGCGACGGGAAGTCGGGGTCGGGTCGGTACGAGGCGAACGACGCGTCGGCGAACTGCGGCGGCGGGACGAGCGCCGCGGCCATCTGCTCCGGCGTGACGACGGGGTCCCGGTCCGCCAGACGCGGCAGGGTCCCGACGGCGTCGTTCGGCATGCTGGGCGGACCTTCCGTCGAGGGATCGGGAACAGCGTCACCCGTCGTCACGTTGATCGACCACGGACGGTGCGGACGCGTAGCGTTGTCCGGGCGCCGCCCGTCGATGCTATCCGCGTCCGATGTCCACCCGCACGATCCGAACCGGCCCCGAGGGGCCCAGGAGGTACCCATGACCGCCCCGGTCGACCCGTCCGAGCAGTTCGCCGCGTACGCCCACCCCGAGCGACTCGTGTCGACCGCGTGGCTCGCCGAACGGCTGACGGCCGCGGAACCCGGTCAGCACGACCTCGTCGTCGTCGAGTCCGACGAGGACGTGCTCCTGTACGAGACCGGCCACATCCCCGGCAGCGTCAAGATCGACTGGCACACCGACCTGAACGACCCGGTGCAGCGCGACTACATCGACGGCGAGGCGTTCGCGCGCCTGGTCGGCGGCAAGGGGATCGCGCGCGACACGACGGTCGTCATCCACGGTGACAAGAACAACTGGTGGGCCGCGTACGCGTTGTGGGTCTTCACCCTCTTCGGGCACGAGGACGTCCGTCTGCTCGACGGCGGGCGGGCGAAGTGGGTGGCCGAGGGTCGCCCCATGACGACGGACCGGACCGAGGTGACGCCGGTCGAGTACCCCGTGGTCGAGCGGCGGGACAGCGCCGTCCGCGCCTTCAAGGAGGACGTCCTCGCGCACCTCGGCGAGCCCCTGATCGATGTCCGGAGCCCCGCCGAGTACTCGGGTGAGCGCACCACGGCGCCGGACTACCCGGAGGAGGGCGCGCTGCGCGCCGGCCACATCCCGACCGCCACGAACATCCCGTGGGCGACCGCGGCGGCGCCGGACGGCACGTTCCGTCCTCGAGCCGAGCTGGACGCCGTGTACCGCGACGGTGCGGGCATCGGCGACGACGACGCCGTGATCGCCTACTGCCGCATCGGCGAGCGGTCGAGCCACACCTGGTTCGTGCTCACGCACCTGCTCGGGATCCAGGACGTCAAGAACTACGACGGCTCGTGGACCGAGTGGGGCAGCGCGGTGCGCGTGCCGATCGCGACGGGCACCGAGCCGGGCGACATCCCGGCGGGACGGACCCGATGACCGACACGCTGCCCGCGTCGCTCGCCACGATCCGCGACGACTTCCTCGCGCTGGGGCTCCAGGACCGCCTGCAGCTGCTGCTCGAGTTCTCGGACGAACTCCCGGCGCTGCCGCAGGAGTACGCCGAGCACCCGGACCTGCTCGAGCGCGTCGAGGAGTGCCAGTCCCCCGTGTTCATCTTCGTCACGGTCGACGACGGCGTGGTCACGATGCACGCCACGGCTCCGCGCGAGGCCCCGACCACCCGCGGCTTCGCGTCGATCCTCGCGCAGGGACTCAGCGGACTGACCTCGGACGAGGTCCTGGCGGTGCCGGCGGACTACCCGCTGACGCTCGGACTCAGCGAGGCCGTGAGCCCGCTGCGGATCCGCGGCATGGTCGGCATGCTCGGCCGGGTGCAGCGGCAGGTCCGGGCGGCCGTCGCCGCGTAGGTCACGGTGCGTCCGAGGGAGACCGTGCCGACGCCGAGACCGACCGTGAGGACACTCCTCGCGAGGCGCGCCGACGACGCCGTTCCGGTCATCGCACGCGTCCTCTCTGCCGAGCAGACCGACGGACGGCGTGCCGCCCCTCCCGGTCCCGGCTCCGGAGCCTAGTCTGCAGAGGTGTCCGATACCCCTGCACCGACCGCGGAACCCGAGGCGTTCGCGCGCCTGCGGGCGTTCGTGGCCCAGGGCTCGACCCGGTCGGAGACGACCGTGACCGAGATCCCGTCGCCGAGCCGGGTGGCGCCGCACTCCCTCGCGCTGGCCGCCGACGTCTCGGGGATCGCTCACGGGGTCGACTCCGACCTCGGCACCGGTCGGTTCATCGCCATGTACGACCCGGCGGAGCCCGAGGGCTGGTACGGCCCGTTCCGCGTCGTCACGTTCGCCCAGGCGCCCCTCGAGCCCGAGATCGGGGTGGACGAGTTCGTCGCCGACGTCACGTGGAGCTGGCTCGTCGACGCCCTCGCGGCGCACGGTGCCGCGTACGACCACGCCTCCGGCACGGCGACCAAGATCATCTCGCGCGGCTACGGCGAGCTGAGCGCCCAGGGCGACGGCGCCCAGCTCGAGCTCCGTGCCTCGTGGAGCCCCACCGATGACGACCTCACGGCGCACGTGCGGGCCTGGGAGGACATCGTCGCGATGCTCGCCGGACTCCCACCGTCGTCGGACGGCGTCACCCTCCTCGCCCCGAGGCGGCTCGCCCGTGACTGACCAGCGCACGACGCCCGACGGAACGGACCCCGGCGTCGAGGACTCCCACGCGACCGTCCGCGTCATCGAGGACCTCGCGGCGTACCGGCAGGCCGTCGCGCACATCGCCGCCGGTCACGGTCCGGTCGCGGTCGACGCCGAGCGCGCGAGCGGCTACCGGTACTCCCAGCGCGCCTACCTGATCCAGGTCTACCGCCGCGGTGCCGGGGTGTTCCTGCTCGATCCGATCGCGATCAGGGCCGAGGACGCCGACGCGTTCGCCGCCCTCCAGGCGGTCATCGGGGACGAGGAGTGGGTGTTCCACGCCGCGAGCCAGGACCTGCCGTGCCTCCGCGAGGTCGGGCTCGTGCCGCGGCGCATCTTCGACACCGAGCTCGGAGCGCGGCTCGCGGGGCTCAGCCGCGTCGGCCTCGGCGCGGTCGTCGAGGAGCTCCTCGGGATCCATCTCGCCAAGGAGCACTCCGCCGCCGACTGGTCCACACGTCCGCTCCCCCAGGCGTGGCTCGTGTACGCGGCCCTCGACGTCGAGCTCCTCGTCGACCTCCGCGACGAGATGGCCGAGCGCCTCGAACGGTCCGGCAAGGCCCACATCGCCGAACAGGAGTTCGCGGCGGTCCTGACGCGCGTGCCGAAGCCCCCGCGCGCGGAGCCCTGGCGCCGGCTCTCGGGGCTGCACACGCTCCGCGGACAGCGGTCCCTCGCGATCGCACGGGCGCTCTGGCAGGCGCGTGACGCCTACGCCCAGGCGGCGGACGTCGCGCCCGGGCGCACGATCCCGGACTCTGCGATCATCGCCGCCGCGGCCGCCAACCCGTCGTCGAAGCGCGAGCTGGGTGCCGTCAAGACGTTCTCCGGACGCGCGAGCCGCAGCGAACTCGACCGGTGGTGGGCCGCCGTCGAGGAGGGCCGGGCGACCACGGACCTCCCCTCGGTGCGTGGAACGGGTGAGCCGTCCCTCCCGCCGCCGCGTGCGTGGTTGGACCGCAATCCCGCGGCCGATCGCCGGTACAAGGCGGCGCGACCGGCGGTCGTGGCGCGCGCCGAGGAGCTCGCGCTCCCGGTCGAGAACCTGCTCACTCCGGACACCCTCCGGACGCTCGCGTGGGAGCCCCCCTCGCCCGTGACGCCCGAGACCGTCGCCGACGCCCTGGCCGCGCTCGACGCCCGTCCGTGGCAGATCGAGGAGACCGCGGACCGCATCGCCGCCGCGTTTGTGGCAGCCGGACAGGCCGACGAGCCGGGCGGCGAGTCCGCCTCGTAGGAACCGGCCAACCGACTCGCTCCGGGGTCGCGCCCGGCATAGCGTCGGCGATGATCGAGGAAGATCAGGAGGCTCATGTGACCAAGGCATCAGACGTCGTCTTCGTGGACGGTGTCCGGACCCCGTTCGGACGCGCCGGCGAGAAGGGGGTGTTCTGGAACACCCGGGCGGACGACCTCGCGACGCACGCGATGCGTGGCCTGCTCGACCGGAACCCGTCGCTGGACGGCGCCGCCGTGGACGACGTCGCGGTCGCCGCGACGACCCAGCAGGGCGACCAGGGACTGACGCTCGGCCGCACGGTCGGCATGCTCGCGGGCCTCCCGAAGTCGGTTCCCGGCTACGCGATCGACCGGATGTGCGCCGGCGCGATGACGAGCGTGACGACCCTGGCCGGGGCGATCGCGTTCGGCGCCGCTGACGTCGCGATCGCCGGCGGGGTCGAGCACATGGGTCGGCACCCGATGGGTTTCGGGGTCGACCCGAACCCCCGGTTCCTCGCCGAGCGCATGGTCGCGGGCGACGCACTCGTCATGGGCAACACCGCGGAACGACTGCACGACCGGTTCCCCGCGATCACGAAGGACCGCACCGACGCCTACGCCGTCCGCTCCCAGCAGCGGTACCAGGCGGCGTGGGAGGCCGGGAAGCTCCAGCCGGACCTCGTCCCCGTCGCGGTCGCGACCGGATCGGGCTGGGACGTCGTCGACCGCGACGAACCGCCGCGGCCCGGCACCACCCTGGAGGCCCTGGCCGCGCTGGGGACACCGTTCCGGCCCCACGGACGGGTCACCGCCGGCAACGCCGCCGGCCTCAATGACGGCGCCACCATGAGCCTCCTCGCCTCGGAGGACGGCGCGAAGCAGCACGGACTCCCGACGAAGATGCGCATGGTGTCGTTCGCGTTCGCCGGCGTCGACCCCGAGGTCATGGGCGTCGGACCCGTCCCGGCGACGGACAAGGCGCTCCGGAAGGCCGGGCTGTCGATCGACGACATCGGGCTGTTCGAGATCAACGAGGCGTTCGCCGTGCAGGTCCTGGCGTTCCTCGACAACTACGGCATCCCGGAGGACAGCGAGAAGGTGAACCCGTGGGGCGGGGCCATCGCGGTCGGCCACCCCCTCGCGTCGAGCGGTGTCCGGCTCATGACCCAGCTCGCCGCCCAGTTCGCCGAGCACCCCGAGGTCCGGTACGGGATCACGACGATGTGCATCGGACTCGGGCAGGGCGGCACGGTGGTCTGGGAGAACCCGGGCTTCTCGCGCAGCGCGGCACGGAAGGCGGCCTGACATGACCACAACCGGCACGAACGCCACCGCGGCACCGGACCAGGCCGTGCTCGACCGACTCGAGGCGCTCGCGGCCGACGAGGTCGTCACGAACGCCCACGTCAAGCACGTGGCGTTGCCCTCCGGAGGCCGTCTGGCGCTCATCACGCTCGACAACGGCAAGGACCACAAACGCCCCAACACGCTCGGCCCGCGGTCGCTCCGGGCGCTCGGCGAGGCGCTCGACCAGGTGCGCGCGGACGCCGCCGCCGGCACGATCCGCGCCGCGGCCATCACGGGCAAGCAGTACTGCCTCGCCGCCGGCGCCGACCTCTCCCAGGCCTCCCGCGTGCCGGACCGCGAGACCGCGCACGCGCTCGCCCGGCTCGGACACGACACCCTCCGGCGCCTCGGCGACCTCGGCGTGCCGTCGTTCGCCTTCGTCAACGGGATGGCCCTCGGCGGCGGACTCGAGGTCGCGCTGCACTGCACCTACCGCGTGTTCTCGTCCGCGGCGCAGGGCATCGGGCTGCCCGAGGTGTTCCTCGGGATCATCCCCGGCTGGGGCGGCGCGACGCTGCTCCCGCGGCTCATCGGGCCCGAGCGCGCGCTCCGCGTCATCGTGGAGAACCCGCTGAAGAACAACCGGCTCATGGACGGGCCCACCGCCGTCGAACTCGGCATCGGCGATGCGCTCGTGCCCTCGGCGATGTTCCTCACCGATGCGCTGCGCTGGGCCGACGGCGTGCTGTCCGGTCGGGTGACGGTGCAGCGCCCGAACGAGCCGGGCACCCTCGCCAAGGCCACCTGGGGCACGGTCGTCAAGGTCGCCCGAGGGCAGGTCACGGGCCGGATCGGCACCGTGCCGCGCTCGCCCCGGGTCGCTCTCGACCTCGTCGCCGCCGCCCGTTCCGGCAGCCTCGACGACCGGTTCGCGGCCGAGGACGACGCCCTCGCGGACCTCATCAGCGGCGACCAGTTCGCCGCGTCGATGTACGCGTTCGACCTCGTGCAGAAGCGCGCCAAGCGTCCGGTCGGCGCACCCGAGGCCGCTCCGCGGACGATCACGAAGGTCGGCGTGCTCGGTGCCGGACTCATGGCGTCGCAGTTCGCGCTGTTGTTCGCCCGCCGTCTCGGTGTGCCCGTGGTCATCACCGACCTCGACCAGGGCCGCGTCGATGCCGGGGTGGCCCGGATCCGCAGCGAGGTCGACGCGCTGCTCGGCAAGGGACGGATCTCGCCCGACGACGCCAACCGGATCGTGGGCCTCGTCTCCGGCACGGTGTCCCTCGAGCCGTTCGCCGACGCGGACTGGGTCATCGAGGCCGTGTTCGAGGAACTCGGCGTCAAACAGGACGTCCTCCGCCGGGTCGAGCAGATCGTCGCCCCGGACGCGATCCTCGCCACGAACACGTCGTCGCTCTCGGTCGAGGCCATGGCCGACGCGCTCGAGCACCCGGACCGCCTCGTCGGCTTCCACTTCTTCAACCCCGTCGCGGTCATGCCGCTCGTCGAGGTGGTCCGCGCACCGCGGACGTCGGACGAGGCCGTCTCGACCGCACTCGCCGTCGCGCGGACGCTGAAGAAGACCGCGATCATCACGGCGGACGCCCCCGGCTTCGTCGTGAACCGTGTGCTCGCCCGGGTCCTCGGCGAGGCGATGCGCGGCGTCGAGCAGGGCACCCCGTTCGAGGTCGTGGCCGAGGGCGCCGCGCCGCTCGGCCTCCCGATGTCGCCGTTCGAGCTGCTCGAACTCGTCGGTCTGCCCGTCGGCGCCCACGTGCTCGACTCCCACCACCAGGCGTTCCCCGACCGCTACTGGCCGGGCGACGGACTCCGGCGGCTGGCCGAGCACGGTGCCATCACGACGCGCGACAAGAAGGGCGCCGTGACCGGGTACGACCGGGCGGCGGTGGAACTCGTCGCGCCCGCGAAGAAGGACGCGACACCGTCGTCCGCGGCCGAGATCCAGCGACGCTTCGAGGACGGCCTCGCGGACGAGCTCCACCGCATGCTCGACGAGGGCGTCGTCTCCGCCGTCGAGGACATCGACCTCGGGCTGATCCTCGGTGCCGGGTACCCGTTCCACTCGGGCGGCATCAGCCCGTACCTCGACCGGGTCGGCGCGTCCGAGCGGGTGTTCGGCGGCACGTTCCACGACCCGCGGATCGTGGGTCCGGCCTCCCGCTGAGCGCCGCTCCGGCCGCGTCGCACCGGGGCATCCCGTTCGAACACCGGGATGCCCCGGTGCGACCGGCACCCGGCGGTGCGACGGCGGTCGGGGACCCCGCCGCCGTCAGCGCTGCGCCGAGCCCGACGACTGGCGAGCGGGGGCGGGCTTCGCCTTCGGCAGCTTCGTGCCCACGACCTGGTCGATCACGTCCCGCGCGATCGCCTGTGCCGACAGTCCGACCTGCTCGAGGATCTGGGACCGCGACGCGTGGTCGATGAACGCGTCGGGCAGCCCGAGCTCGTTCACCGCGGTGTCGACCCCGGCCGCGCGGAGGTCCTGCCGCAGGCGCGTCCCGATGCCCCCGACGCGGACGCCGTCCTCGAGCGTGATGACGAGCCGGTGGTCGCGCGCGAGGTCGACGAGCGAGGTCGCGATGGGCACGACCCATCGCGGGTCGACCACCGTGGCGCCGATGCCCTGCGCTTCGAGGAGCGCGGCGACGTCGAGCGCGATCGGTGCCATCGCCCCGACCGCGACGATGAGGACGTCCTCGGCGTCCGACGAGTCCGACGCCGACCGGAGCACGTCCACGCCGTCCGCGAGGCGGTGCACCGCGGGGATGTCCGGCCCGACCGCGCCCTTCGGGAACCGCACGACCGTCGGGGCGTCGTCGACGGCGACGGCCTCGCGGAACTCCTCGCGGAGGGTGCTGGCGTCACGGGGCGCAGCGATGCGGATGCCCGGGACGACCTGCAGGATCGCGAGGTCCCACATGCCGTGGTGGCTCGGCCCGTCCGGACCGGTGACGCCGGCGCGGTCGAGCACGAAGGTCACGCCGGCGCGGTGCAGGGCGACGTCCATGAGGACCTGGTCGAACGCGCGGTTCACGAACGTCGCGTAGAGCGCCACGACCGGGTGCAGTCCGCCGAACGCGAGCCCCGCTGCCGTGGTGACGGCGTGCTGCTCGGCGATCCCCACGTCGTACACACGCTCCGGGTGCCGCTCCTGGAACCGGTGCAGTCCCGTCGGCCGGAGCATCGCCGCGGTGATCGCGACGATGCGCTCGTCGTCATCGCCGGCCTGCGCGAGTGCCTCCGCGAACACGTCCGTCCAGGCGGGTCCGGCGCTCGCGCTCTCGAGCGACTCGCCCGTCTCGGGGTCGATGTGCCCGACGGCGTGGAACTGGTCGGCGACGTCACGGAGCGCGGGCTCGAAGCCGTGCCCCTTCTCGGTGATCGCGTGCACGATGACCGGCGTCCCGTAGTCCTTCGCCTGCCGGAACGCGGCTTCGAGCGCGCGCTCGTCGTGGCCGTCGACCGGTCCGATGTACTTGATGTCGAGGTTCGAGTACAGCGCCTCGTTGTTCGTGAACCGCGACAGGAACCCGTGCATGCCGCCCCGGAGTCCCCGGTACACGGCACGTCCGGGATGCCCGAAGTGGCTCGCGAAGCGTTGGGTGCGCTCGTACATCTCGCGGTACTCACGCCGCGTCCGCACCTGGTTGAGGAACCGCGCCATGCCGCCGATCGTCGGCGCGTAGGAGCGGCCGTTGTCGTTGACGACGATGACGAGACGGCGGTCGTTGTCGTCCGAGATGTTGTTGAGGGCCTCCCACGTCATGCCGCCGGTGAGCGCGCCGTCACCGACCACGGCCACGACGGTGCGATCGCTCTGCCCGGTGAGCTGGAACCCCCGCGAGATGCCGTCCGCCCACGACAGCGACGACGACGCGTGCGAGGACTCGACGATGTCGTGCTCGGACTCGGATCGCTGCGGGTACCCGGCGAGACCGCCCTGTGTCCGCAGGCCGCTGAAGTCCTGTCGCCCCGTGATGAGCTTGTGGACGTACGACTGGTGCCCGGTGTCGAACACCATGGGGTCGTGCGGGGAGTCGAACACCCGGTGCATGGCGAGGGTGAGTTCCACCACGCCGAGGTTCGGCCCGAGGTGCCCGCCCGTCTTCGCCACCTCGGCCACGAGGAACGTGCGGATCTCCGCTGCGAGCTCGACCATCTGGGTGTCGGACAGACGCTTCAGGTCGCGTGGCGACCGGATGCCGGACAACAGGCTCACGGACGCTCCTTTCGTGGGCGAACGCTCAGTGTATTCGCGCCACCGCAGAACGGTCTGGTTGCGGGCGGCGCGGGGCTCGTCGCGCAGATGGTGACCTGGACGGACGGGAGGGACGGTGCCAGTCGCACCCTCCCTCCCGTCCGTCCACCGGTCACCTAGACGAGCGAGCGGAGCACGTACTGCAGGATGCCGCCGTTGCGGTAGTAGTCGGCCTCGCCGGGGGTGTCGATGCGCACCACCGCGTCGAACTCGACGGGCTGGGCACCCGCGGGCGAGTGCTCACTCGGCGTCGCGGTGACGTGCACGGTGCGCGGGGTCGTCCCGTCGTTGAGCTGCTCGAGCCCCGAGATCGACACGACCTCGGTGCCGTCGAGTCCGAGCGAGTCCGCGGTCTCGCCCGCCGGGAACTGCAGCGGCACGACACCCATGCCGATGAGGTTCGAGCGGTGGATGCGCTCGAAGCTCTCCGCGATCACCGCGCGGACGCCGAGCAGGTTCGTGCCCTTCGCCGCCCAGTCGCGGGAGGACCCGGATCCGTACTCCTTGCCGCCGAGGATCACGAGCGGGACACCCTGCGCCTGGTAGTGCTGCGACGCGTCGTAGATGAACGCCTGTGCACCCTCCGGTGTCGTGAAGTCCCGCGTGTACCCGCCCTCGACGCCGTCCAGCAGCAGGTTCTTGAGGCGGATGTTCGCGAACGTCCCGCGGATCATCACCTCGTGGTTGCCGCGCCGCGACCCGTACGAGTTGAAGTCCTTCCGGTCCACCCCGTGCTCGGCCAGGTAGTGCCCGGCGGGGCTGTCCGCCTTGATGGACCCGGCGGGCGAGATGTGGTCGGTCGTGACGGAGTCGCCGAGCTTCGCGAGCACCCGGGCGCCGCTGATGTCCGACACGGGGGTGGTCTCGATCGTCAGGCCCTCGAAGTACGGGGGCTTCCGGACGTAGGTCGACTCGGCGTCCCACTCGAACGTGTCACCGGTCGGCGTCGGCAGGGACTTCCAGCGGTCGTCGCCCTCGAACACCGAGGCGTACTCGTGCGTGAACATCCCGGTGTCGATCGAGTGGTCGATGACCTCCTGCACCTCGGCCGCGTCGGGCCAGATGTCCTTGAGGTACACCGGCTCCCCCGACTGGTCGGTGCCGAGCGCGTCCGCGTCGAAGTCGAAGTGCATGGACCCGGCCAGCGCGTACGCGATCACGAGGGGCGGTGACGCCAGGTAGTTCATCTTGACGTCGGGGTTGATGCGCCCCTCGAAGTTCCGGTTGCCGGAGAGCACCGCGGTCACGGCGAGGTCGTTGTCCTGCACCGCCTGCGAGATCTCGTCGGGCAGCGGGCCGGAGTTGCCGATGCACGTGGTGCAGCCGTAGCCGACCGTGTAGAACCCGAGGTCCTCGAGGTACCCGGTGAGCCCGGCCTTCTCGTAGTAGTCCGTGACGACCTTCGATCCGGGCGCGAGCGTGGTCTTGACCCACGGCTTCGACTTCAGGCCCTTCTTCGCGGCGTTCCGGGCGAGGAGCCCGGCCGCGAGCATCACCGACGGGTTCGACGTGTTCGTGCACGACGTGATCGCGGCGATGGCGACCGCGCCGTGGTCGATCGTGAACGCGTCGCCGCCGTCGAGCGCCACCCGGACCGGCTTCGACGCCGTGTTCGGCGCGCTGGCGGCGTGGAGCGGGACCTCCGACGGCTGGGCGTCCGCGTCGTCCTGGACGGCGTGCTCGTCGCCGGGCGCGGCGGCCACCGGGTCCGACGCGGGGAACGAGTCGGCGACGGCCTTGTCCTCTTCCGACGGCGTCGTCGTGGCGTAGTTCGCCAGGTCGACCTCGAACTGGTCCTTGGCGACCGAGAGCTCGATCCGGTCCTGGGGGCGCTTCGGTCCGGAGATCGACGGCACGACCGTCGAGAGGTCGAGCTCGAGGTACTCGGAGTACGCCGGCTCCACCGAGGGGTCGTGCCAGAGGCCCTGCGCCTTGGAGTAGGCCTCGACGAGGGCGATCTGCGACTCCTCGCGCCCGGTGAGGCGCAGGTACTCGAGCGTGACGTCGTCGACCGGGAAGATCGCGGCGGTCGACCCGAACTCGGGGCTCATGTTGCCGATCGTCGCGCGGTTCGCGAGCGGCACCTGGGCGACGCCCTCGCCGTAGAACTCGACGAACTTGCCGACCACGCCGTGCTTCCGGAGCATCTGGGTGATCGTCAGGACGACGTCGGTCGCGGTGACGCCGGCCGGGATCGCACCGGACAGCTTGAACCCGACGACCTTCGGGATGAGCATCGACACCGGCTGACCGAGCATCGCCGCCTCGGCCTCGATGCCGCCGACGCCCCACCCGAGGACGCCGAGCCCGTTCACCATCGTGGTGTGCGAGTCGGTGCCGACGAGGGTGTCCGGGTAGGCCGTCAGCTCGCCGTCGATCTCGCGCGTGTAGGTGACACGGGCGAGGTACTCGATGTTCACCTGGTGGACGATGCCGGTGCCCGGCGGGACGACCTTGAAGTCCTCGAACGCGGTCTGCCCCCAGCGGAGGAACTGGTACCGCTCGCCGTTCCGCTCGTACTCGATGTCCGTGTTGACCTTCAGCGCGTCAGCACGCCCGAAGAGGTCGGCGATCACCGAGTGGTCGATGACGAGCTCGGCCGGCGCGAGGGGGTTGATCTTCGTCGGGTCCCCACCGATCTCCGCCATCGCCTCACGCATGGTGGCCAGGTCGACGATGCACGGCACGCCGGTGAAGTCCTGCATCACCACGCGCGCGGGCGTGAACTGGATCTCGGTGTCGGGTTCCGCGGTCGGCACCCAGGAGCCGAGCGCGCGGATCTGCGCCTCGGTGACGTTCGCGCCGTCCTCGGTGCGGAGCAGGTTCTCGAGCAGGACCTTCAGGCTGTACGGGAGTCGCTCGTGTCCGGGCACGGTGTCGATGCGGTGGAACGCGTGGTCGACACCCCCGACCGTGAGGACGTCCTTCGAACCGAAGCTGTTCAACGCAGCCATCGTGCCGCCTCCCTTGCTGGTCGGGCCCGCTCCGTCGCGGGCCCGAGATGTCTCGATGTCGAGACAGATGCTACACGCGGTCGGGGCCTCCGGCGGCGTCGACGTCCCCGGTGCCGCCGTCGGCGACCTGCCCGAACACGGAGCGGACGAGCAGCCACGTCACCCAGAGCATCGCCGCGTAGAGCGGTACCCCGGTGACGAGCTTGATGCCGGCCAGGAGCTCCACCTGCGCGGCGAGGTAGAGCGGGACCTCGATCGCGAGCCGCACGGCGAACAGCCCCGCCCAGAGCCAGGTCGCCACGGTGAGCACACGGCGCTTGCCGGGGTCGCTGCGCCAGTGGTCGCCCTCCGGCAGCAGGAGCCCCACGACGATCCCGATGAGCGGCCGTCGGGCCACGAGGGTGGCGAGCAACACGGCCAGGGACACCGCGTTCACGACGATGCCCGGCACGAAGTTGCTCTCGGCGCGCCCGGTGAACAGCGACAGGCCGGCGGAGATCGCGACGCCGAGGATCCCGGAGAGCGCGGTGACGAGCGGCTGACGCTGCACGAGCCGCAGCCCGACGAACACGAGCCCGACGAGCACGGGGACCACGACACTCGGCACGAGCTGGTGCGTGACGGCGAACACGATCAGGAACGCGAACCCCGGGAGGATCGACTCGGCCAGTCCGCGCACCCCGCCGACCGCCGCGACGAGCGCCCGGCCCGATGGCGCCTCGCCCGGAGCGACCCGCGCGATGCCGGCCCGCGCGACCGCGTCACGCAGCTGCGCCGACAACGACAGCGCGTCGGCGTGGTCTGTGGCGTGGTCCTCGGGGAGCGGGGCGCTCGGGTCCGACGTCATCAGATCGTCGCGGTCGGCATCGTCTTCGGCATGTGGAGCGGGATGAGGTCGCGGGGCGGCATGGGACTCGTCCCACGGACGACGACCACGCTCCGGAACAGGTCCTCGATCTCGGTCGCGGCCTCGGGGTCCTCCGCCGCCTTGCCGGCGATCACACCGCGGAGGAACCAGCGGGGCCCGTCGACCCCGACGAAGCGCGCGGTCCGCAGCCCGTCGGTGACGCCGTCCTCGCCGACCACCGGGACGTCCGCGCGGAGCTCCGGGCCGAGCGGCCCGTCCACCTCGGTCGCCACGCCACCCTGCCGACCGATCTGCTCGGCGATCTGCGCGCGGATCTCGTGCCAGAGCCCCGTCGTCCGGGGCGCGGCGAACGGCTGCACCTGGAGCGTCGACTCCTCGAAGTCGAGACCGACCGCGACGACCCGCTGCGAGCCCTCCTCGACCTCGAGGCGGAGGTGGAGGCCCTCGCGCGGCAGGATCTTCACCCCGCCGAGGTCGACGTACGGACGCACGGGATTCGCCTCGGTCTCGTCGAGCGGCCCGTTCTCCTCGCGGTCCGCGGGAGCCGACTTCGCCGTCGGCTCGACCGTCACGACCTCGTCGAGCGCCTCGTCGGCCTCGTCCGCGATGTCCACCTCGGGCGTGGTCGAGGCGAGCTCGACCTCCTCGGCGGGCTCGGTGCCCTTCTTGCCCCTGCCGATCCTCATGCGCTGGCTCCTTCCTGGTCGTCCGTTCCGGGTCGCGTGCCGTCCGCCGCGCCCTCCGTCGTGGGGGCGGCCGCCACGCTCACGTCCACCGCCGTACCGTACCCGGACGACCCGAATCCGCCGTGTCCGCGCACGCTGTCCGGGAGCTCGTCGACGGCGACGAACCGCACGGCGGGCACGGGCATCACGACGAGCTGGGCGATGCGGTCCCCCACCGCCACCGAGTACGACTCGCGCTGGTCCGTGTTGAGCAGGGCGACCTTGAGCTCCCCGCGGTACCCGGCGTCGATCGTGCCGGGCGCGTTGACGATCGTGATCCCGTGCTTGGCGGCCAGACCGCTCCGCGGCACCACGAACCCGGCGTACCCGTCGGGCAGGGCGACCCGCACGCCGGTGCCGACGAGTCGACGCTCACCGGGGGCGAGCACCACCGCCTCGGTGGAGACGAGGTCGGCTCCGGCGTCTCCCGGGTGGGCGAACCGAGGGGCGTCCGCCCCGGTCCATGGCACGTCGAGGGGCTCGGTCACGTGACGAGGGTAGTGCACACGGCGTGGTCGAATAGGGGGGTGACCGTGTACCGCGAACGACTCTGGGCTCCCCCGACCCTCTACCTCGCGACCGCGCTGGTGATCCCCGCCAGCCTGCTCGTGTTCCTGCCCATCAACACCACCGTCGGCGTCGTCGTCGCGATCGGCATGGAGCTCGCGGTCCTCGTCATGCTCTGGCTGCTCGCACCGATCGTCGAGGTGACCGAGGACGAGTTCCGGGCGGGCCGCGCGCACCTGCCGCGGAGCGCGGTCGGCGCGGTGCAGGGGTACGACGGCAGCGCGGCGACCCGCGAGCGCGGGCCGACGTTGGACGCGCGCGCCTGGACGCTCTTCCGTGGCTACGTCCACGGGGTCGTCAAGGTCGAGGTCGCCGACGCGCAGGACCCGACCCCGTACTGGTTGGTGTCCGTGCGGCACCCCGACCAGGTCGTCGCGGCCCTCGGACGCTGATCCGTCGGGAGGACGACGAACGGCGCCCGTCGGGAGGACGACGAACGGCGCCGGACCCCGATCGGGATCCGGCGCCGTTCGACGTGCGGGGTGTGGACTACGCCGAGGCGCACTCCATGCAGACGGGACCGAGCTTCGTCTCGTGGTCGAGCTGCGAGCGGTGCTTCACGAGGAAGCACTCGACACAGGTGAACTCGTCCACCTGCGGCGGCAGCACGACGACGTCGAGGTCGACGTCGGAGAGGTCCTGTCCGGCGAGTTCGAAGCTGCCGGGGTTGTCGGCGTCGTCGACGTCCACGACACCCGACATCTTGTCGGGGACGCGCTCCTTCAATGCCTCGATCGACTCGGAGTCGTCGTCGGTCTTCCGAGGGGCGTCGTAGTCGGTGGCCATGCCCATCCGTTCTCGTTGAGAGGGGTCGTCGCCGGGATCGGCGGCGACAGTTTGCATCAAGTACCGATGATTCGCAAACCGTGCGATCCGGTGCTCCAGCAGGCGGTGCAACCCGTCGGGCCGGCTGCGCATTCCCGCTTCCAGCCCGTCGGCACGCCGTCGTCGGCACCGGCGTGAGCGGCCGGCCACGGACACGAGGCCGACGACGTTTCCGCGCGGCACGCCCACGACGTCCCGGTCGCGGGGTCGGGCGGGTGGCACACTTCCGGACTGTACGCATGCACGGGAAGGCGGACAGATGCAAGACGTGAGAGTCATCGGTGTGGAACCGGGCGCGATCCTCCTCGCGACCGACTCCGGGAGCGAGTACCGGCTCGCGGTCACCCCCTCGCTGTCCGGCCAGGTCCGCCAGGCGAGCCCCGCCGAGGGCGAGCCGCACCGCCGGATCCCGCCCAAGGAGATCCAGGCGCGCATCCGCGCCGGGCTGAGCAGCGAGCAGGTCGCCGAGCTCATGGGCGTCGCGGTCGAGGACGTCCGTCGGTTCGAGGGGCCGGTGATGGCCGAGCGGTCGTTCGTGCTCGACGCCGCCCGACGCGTCTCCGTCACGGGCGAAGCGGGAGCACCCGAGGTCTTCGGCGACGCCATCACCGCGCGGCTCGAGGCCGGCGACGCCACCGACGTCCGCTGGTCCAGCCGGAAGGACGTCGAGCACGGCTGGCAGGTGCAGGTCCACTACATCGCGGACGAGGTCGAGCACGACGCGCAGTGGCGCTTCGACCCGAAGACCTCGACGCTGACGCCCGACAACGGCGACGCGCACCGCCTGTCGCGCGAGGACGACGACGAGGGCCTCACCCCTCGGCTCCGCGCCGTCGATCCGGAGCCCGAGGACAGCGCGTCCACCCGGTTCGACTCCGGCGCGTTCCGGGTCGAGACCGACCAGCGTCCGGCACCGGACCGGGAGGCCGCCGACCGTCCGCCACTCCGCGCACCGCTGCCGCGCATCGGCGCGCCGGCCGTCGAGGAACGGGGCCCGGGGAACGAGACCGCCGACCTGCTCGAGGCGCTGCGGCGCCGGCGCGGTGAGCGCGAGGCCGCCACGTTCGGCGACCACTCGGACGACCGCCGCGGGGACGACCGGCAGCGCCGGTCGGTGACCGTCGTGGACATCCCGCTCGACACCCTCGCTCCCGGCGAGGTCGGCGACGCCGACGGGGTCGACGACCCGGTGGGCGACGGCGGCCGCCCGTCGTCCGCGCCCCGGGCGGACGAGTCCGGCTCCACCGCGGAGCAGCCCGACGGAGGCCGACCGGACCGGAAGAAGCGGAGCCGACGGGCGATGCCGAGCTGGGACGAGATCGTGTTCGGCACGCGGCCGGACGACGACCTGGCCTGATCCGGCAGCCCGACCTCAGGTGGCGAACGCCCCCGCGAGGAGCAGCGGGACGTAGGTCTCGTCGTCCGACATCGATCCGTGCTGGCCGAGCATCCGCCGGGGGTGTTCGCCGGCCTCGCGGTCGTCGTTGAACGCCCACTGACCGCGAGCGGCGACCACGACGTCGCCGAGTCGCGCCCGGACCGGGTCGGTGACCGCCCCGAACCACCCGGCGGCGATCGCCTCGTCGCGGCTCGCCACCCACGCGCGCTTGCCGACGCGCTCCCGCCACGCGCGCACGGTGGCGTCGACGTCGGTCCCCGGCGCCAGGGTGAGCTGTCGGCAGCGCGGATCCCCCGCGAACCCGACGACCGGTTCGAGCAGGTCGGGAGCGATGGCGACGTTCGCCTCGTCGGGGACGTCGAGCACGCCGTGGTCCGCGGTGACGACGAGGCCGACATCGGCCGGGAGCGCCGCCGCGAGCCGGGCCAGTTCGGCGTCGAGGGCCTCGAGCGCACTCGTCCACCGGTCCGACTGCCAGCCGCGCTTGTGGGCGATCGAGTCGAGCTCCGGCACGTACAGGTAGACGAGCGTGGCCGGCCCGTCGGCGACCGCCTCGAGCGCGGCGTCCACCCGGGCGGGGATGGTGTCGGCGTCGACGTAGTCCGCGCCCGCCAGGACGTTCGCGGTGAACCCCGACGTCCGGTATCGCGCCGGCCCGACCGACCGCACCACGAGCCCGTCGGCGACGGCCCGCTCGAACAGCGTCGGGACGAGCAGCCACCCCGCGGGGACCTCGGTGTCCCAGCCGCTGAGCAGGTTGACCACGCGGCCCGAGCCCGGGTCGAACCCGCTGTACCCGACGACGCCGTGCGTCCCGGGCGTCGCACCCGTGCTGAGCGTCGTCAGCGCGGCGGCGGTCGTCGTGGGGAACCCGCTCCGCAGGCGGCGCTTCTCGGCGGCGAGGAACCGCGCGTGACCGGCGCGCGCCCGCACGGCGTTCGCACCGAGTCCGTCGACGAGCACGACGATCGCGGACCGGGCGGGACGGAGCCGGATCCGGGCCTCCCGACCGAGCCCCGCGAGCGCCGGTCCAGGGTGGCCGAGTGCGGTCAGGCAGGCCGGCACCACGTCGGCGAGGTTCGCGGTGTCCTGCGTCGCCGTCGGTACCATCGGAGTCATCCGGCCCAGTCAACCAGACAGCGCCGCGACAGAGAGGGCCCATGGCACGCACGGACGCAGTCGGCCTCCCCGACGGTGAGCGCATCGAGGACGTCGACGTCTCCGAGGAGATGCAGGGCTCGTTCCTCGAGTACGCGTACTCGGTCATCTACTCCCGCGCGCTGCCCGACGCCCGTGACGGCCTGAAGCCCGTCCAACGCCGGATCCTGTACCAGATGTCGGAGATGGGCCTCCGCCCGGACCGCGGACACGTCAAGTGCGCGCGCGTGACCGGCGAGGTCATGGGCAAGCTGCACCCGCACGGCGACGGCGCGATCTACGACGCCCTCGTGCGGATGGCACAGGACTTCACGATGCGCGTCCCGCTCGTCGACGGCCACGGCAACTTCGGCTCGCTCGACGACGGACCCGCCGCCGCCCGCTACACCGAGGCACGACTCGCCGAGCCGTCGATGGCGATGACCGACGGCCTCGGTGAGGACGTCGTCGACTTCGTCCCGAACTACGACAACCAGCTCATGCAGCCCGAGGTGCTGCCCGCGGCGTTCCCGAACCTGCTCGTGAACGGCGCGTCCGGGATCGCGGTGGGCATGGCCACGAACATGGCGCCGCACAACCTCGGCGAGGTCGTCGAGGCCGCGAAGCACCTGCTCCGTCACCCCGACGCGACCCTCGACGAGCTCATGGAGTTCGTGCCCGGCCCCGACCTGCCGTCGGGCGGCACGATCGTCGGCCTCGCCGGGGTCCGGGACGCCTACGCCACCGGCCGCGGCTCCTTCCGCACGCGCGCCAAGGTGAGCGTCGAGAGCATCACCCCACGCAAGACCGGGCTCGTCGTCACCGAGCTGCCGTACCTCGTCGGTCCCGAGCGGGTGATCGAGAAGATCAAGGACGGCGTCCAGTCCAAGAAGCTCTCGGGGATCTCGGACGTCACCGACCTGACCGACCGGAACCACGGACTCCGGCTCGTCATCGGGATCAAGACCGGGTTCAACCCGTCCGCCGTGCTCGAGCAGCTGTACAAGCACACCCCGCTCGAGGACGGCTTCGGCATCAACAACGTCGCCCTCGTCGACGGCACCCCGCAGACGCTCGGGCTCAAGGAGCTCCTCGAGGTCTACGTCGCACACCGCCTCGACGTCGTGACCCGCCGGTCCCGCTACCGCCTCGCGCGGCGTCGCGAGCGCCTCCACCTCATCGAGGGCCTGCTCATCGCGATCCTCGACATCGACGAGGTCATCGAGGTCATCCGGACGTCGGACGACTCCGAGGCCGCACGCACGCGGCTCCAAGAGGTCTTCGACCTGTCCGAGGTGCAGGCCGAGTACATCCTCGAGCTGCGCCTGCGGCGCCTCACCAAGTTCTCGCGCCTCGAGCTCGAGCGGGAACGCGACGAGCTGCTCACCGACATCGCCGCCCTGGAGGAACTGCTCGGCTCCGACGCCCGGCTCCGGACCCAGGTGGCCACGGAACTCACCGAGGTCGCGGACCGCTTCGCGACCCCGCGCCGCACCCTGCTCACCGAAGCCGACGCGCCCGTGCGCGGCGGACGCAAGGCCGCCGTCGAGCTCGAGATCGTGGACGCCCCGTGCCGCGTGCTCCTGTCCACCACCGGACGGCTCGTGCGCGTCGACCAGACCGAGGGCTCCGACCGCGTCGCGCGCACCCCGGCGCGATCGAAGCACGACGCCGTGCGGTCCACCGTCGCCACCACGGTGCGGTCCTCCGTCGGCGCACTCACGGACCGTGGCCGCGTCGTGCGGTTCTCGCCCGTCGACGTCCCCGCCGTCCCGCCGGCCTCGGTCCGCCTGGACGCCGGCGTGCGAGTCCGCGACTACCTGGGCCTGCCGTCGGGTGAGACCGTCGTCGCGCTCCTCGACCCCGAGTCACCGAACGCGCTCGCGATCGGCACACGGCAGGGCGTCGTCAAGCGCGTCGTGCCGAACGCTTGGCCGGACAAGCCCGACGTCGTGGCGATCGCCCTCAAGGACGGCGACGCCGTGGTCGGCGCCACACAGGGACCCGAACAGGACGACGTCGTGTTCGTGACCTCGAACGCGCAGCTCCTGCGGTTCCCCGCCGCCGTGGTCCGCCCGCAGGGGCTCCCCGCGGGCGGCGTCGCCGGCGTCCAGCTCGCCGCGGGTGCCACGGTCATCGCCTTCACGACCGTCGACCCAGCGGCCGACGTCGTCGTCGCGACCGTGTCCACGTCGTCCGTGACGCTCGCCGGCACGGACCCCGGCCGCGCCAAGGTCTCCGCTCTGTCCGAGTTCCCCGCCAAGGGGCGCGGCACCATGGGGGTCCGGGCGCACGCGTTCCTCAAGGGCGAGGACGGCCTCGCCGTCGCATGGGCCGGCGTCGCTCCCCCGCACGCGCTCGGTCCGGACGGCGCGGCCCGGACGCTGCCCGACTGGTTGTCCAAGCGGGACGGCTCCGGGTCACCGCTCGAGGCCGTCGTGACCACGATCGGTGCGAGCCCCGCCGTCCCCATCGGGGCGGAGTCCGACCCCGCGTAGCGGGCCCGGAAGGCGACCCCGCGGAGCGGGCCCGGAAGGCGACCCCGCGGAGCGGCCGGAAGGCGACCCCGCGGAGCGGCCGGAAGGCGACCCCGCGGGGCGGCCGGGGCCTGGGCCGGTCAGGCGTCGATGCGGTCCCGGTCGAGCCCCTGGCCGGCCAGGATGAACTCCTTGCGCGGCGCCACGTCGTTGCCCATGAGCAGCTCGAACACCCGGGCGGCGTTCTCGGCGTCCGACACGTTGACGCGCCGGAGGGTCCGGTGCGCCCGGTCCATCGTGGTCTCGGCGAGCTGGTCGGCGTCCATCTCGCCGAGGCCCTTGTACCGCTGGATCGGCTCCTGGTACTTCTTGCCCGACTTCTCGAGCTTCCGGAGCACGCCCTGCAGCTCCTGCTCGGAGTACGTGTACAGCGTGTCGTTCGGCTTGCCCCGGTTCACCACCACGACGCGGTGCAACGGCGGGACGGCGGCGAACACCCGGCCGGCCTCGATCATCGGGCGCATGTACCGGAAGAACAGCGTCAGCAGCAGCGTGCGGATGTGCGCACCGTCGACATCGGCGTCGCTCATGACGATGACCTTGCCGTAGCGGGCCTGGTCGAGCTCGAACGAGCGTCCGGATCCGGCTCCGACCACCTGGATGATCGACGCGCACTCGGCGTTCGAGAGCATGTCGCTCACCGAGGCCTTCTGCACGTTGAGGATCTTGCCGCGGATCGGAAGCAGCGCCTGGTACTCGCTGTTCCGGGCGAGCTTGGCGGTGCCGAGCGCGGAGTCGCCCTCGACGATGAACAGTTCGCTCGCGGCGACGTCGTTCGACCGGCAGTCGGCGAGCTTCGTGGGCAGGGACGAGCTCTCGAGCGCGTTCTTGCGGCGCTGGGTCTCCTTGTGCGCGCGAGCGGAGATCCGGGACTTCATCTCCGAGACGACCTTCTCGAGCAGCGCCTGCGACTGTGCCTTCTCGGTCCGCTGCGTCGACGTCAGGATCTCGGTCATCCGGGCGGCCACGACGTTCGCGACGATCTGCCGGACCGCCGGCGTGCCGAGGATCTCCTTCGTCTGCCCCTCGAACTGTGGCTCGGGCAGCCGCACCGTCAGCACCGCGGTGAGTCCGGCGAGCACGTCGTCCTTGTCGAGCTTGTCCTGCCCCACCTTGAGCCTGCGGGCGTTCGCGTCCACCTGCGCGCGGATCGCCTTCATCAGACCGTTCTCGAAGCCCGTCTGGTGCGTCCCGCCCTTCGGCGTCGCGATGATGTTGACGAAGCTCCGGGTCACGGTCTCGTAGCCGCTCCCCCAGCGCAGCGCGACGTCGACCTCGCAGGTGCGCTCGACCTCGGTCGCGACCATCGCCCCGGCGTCGTTGAGCACCGGCACGGTCTCGGTGAAGGTACCCGTCCCCGTGACGCGCCACGTGTCCGTCACGGCCGTGTCCGGAGCCAGGTGTTCGGCGAACTCGCTGATGCCACCGTCGAACCGGAACCGCTCGACGACCGGTCCCTCGAGTCGCTCGGCGCCCTGCCCCTCGGCGAGCCGGGACGCCGCGGCGATCGCGTGCGGGCGTTCGTCGGTGATGGTGATGCCGAGACCCGGCACGAGGAACGCGGTCTGCCGCGCCCGGTTCGTCAGGTCGCCGAGCTGGAACACCGCGTCGGCGGTGAAGATCTGCCGGTCGGCCCAGTACCGGACGCGCGTGCCGGTGACGCCGCGCTTCACCTTGCCGATCACCCGGAGCTCGCTGCCCGAGGTGAACGGGGTGAACGGTGCGTCCGGGCCGATGCCCGCAGCGTCGTCGAACACGCCGGGCTCACCGCGGTGGAACGACATGGCGTACGTCTTGCCGCCGCGGTCGACCTCGACGTCGAGGCGTTCCGACAGCGCGTTCACGACGGATGCCCCGACCCCGTGCAGACCGCCGGACGCGGCGTACGAGCCGGACCCGAACTTGCCGCCCGCGTGGAGCTTGGTGAACACGACCTCGACGCCCGTCAGCCCCGTCTTCGGCTCGACGTCGACGGGCACGCCACGCGCGACGTCCCCGACCTCGACGCTGCCGTCCGCGTGGAGCCGCACCGTGATCTCGTCGCCGTGGCCCGCGAGGGCCTCGTCGACGGAGTTGTCGATGATCTCCCACAGGCAGTGCATGAGCCCTCGTGAGTCCGTCGAACCGATGTACATCCCGGGACGCTTGCGGACCGCCTCGAGCCCTTCGAGCACGGAGAGATGGCGGGCGTTGTAGTCGGAACTCACCTGCCGAGGCTACCCGCGACCGGTGACGCTCCTGGCGCACCACCCCGGACGTGAGCGCACGACGCTCGGTCGACCCGCGCCTCCCGGCGGTGTCCGCGACGCGCAGGTGACCGTCGACGGAATCCGCGGTCAGCGAAACAGCGCGACCACAATGCGGGGATCCCAGGGAGCGCGTGCTGAAATGGACGCACCAACCCCGGCACCGCCTCCGATCAACGAGGAGCACACCATGTCCCAGACCGTGCAGGACCTCTCCATCGACGACCTCGGCAGCAACCAGCTCACGGCGGCCGACCGCTGCGACAGCTGCGGCGCGCAGGCCTACATCCGAGCCACGATGGCGAGCGGCGAGCTCCTCTTCTGCGCCCACCACGGTGCCGAGTTCAAGGACAAGCTCGCCGCGACCGCTCTCGAGTGGCACGACGAGACCAGCCGGCTCTACGAGAGCAAGTAGCGCCCGGCCCCGCCACGGCGATCGCCGCGGTCGGTCCGACGAACAGAGGCCGGATCCCCATCGGGGATCCGGCCTCTCGCGTACCCGGCCGGTGTGCCGCTCGCGACCGCGTCAGGCGATGCGCTTGAACGCCTTGTCGACGTAGCGCGTGATCACCGCGCGGGCCTCGCGAGCGTAGCGGTCCACGGCGGCGGTGCGCGTCGGATCCGGCGCGTATTCGCGACCCAGACGACCGGTGGCGGCGGCCAACACCGCATCGGTCAGGTGCGGGTTCAGTGGCAGGAGCGGCCCCTGGGTGTGGGTGCCGAACGCCGCGGCGGTCGCCGAGCCCTCGGTGCCGGTGCCGTCCTGGTTGCCGCCGCCCGACACGACGTCCGCGAACACCGCCGTGGGATCGATGTTCTCGATGCGGGTCGCGTGGTCCTCGAACCCCGCCACGCGTTGGTCTCCGCCGGGCAAGGTCGCACGCACGTCGAGCAGGAAGTAGTTGACCCGGCGCTCGGCGCCGCGCACGGCGCGGGCGTCGAACACCCCGAGGCCGGTCACCGGCGTCCCCTCGGTGGGGACGACCTCGCGGGTCGCCAGGTCGTAGCCGCCACCGACCGCCACGAGCGGCACGCCGGCGGCGACGGCGTCCTGGAGGAACGGTGCGAGTCGGGCCGGGTCCCCGCCGAGCGAGCGCATCGCGCTGAGCGGGCCGTTGCCGACCACGACGACGTCGGCGTCCGTCGGGAGGCTGTCCCCGACGTCGTGGCGCACGACCTCGGTCGGGATCCCGGCGGCGTCCGCGCGGGCGACGAGGGCGGTCACGTTCCCCCGGTCGCCCGAGACGCCCATCTGCCGCGGGTAGAGGTGCAGGATCGTGAGGCGATCGGCCGTCATGCCGTCCTCTCCAGGTCGGGATGACCGAGGGCCTTGCGGGCCAGCATCATGATCTCGTAGTTGACGATGAAGTGCTTCGTGCCGGACGTCGTCGCCCCGAGTCCGGACATCAGTCGGATCGCGGCCTCGACATCGGGCTCCACACGGCCGATCCGCACCCCGGCGAACTCGAGGGCGAGGGCGATCTGCCACGCCTTGTCACCCGACACGACGTCCACGTGGTCGAGATGCGAGAAGTCGATGTCGTAGATCCAGGAGATGTCCGGCGTGCCCTCGTCGATCGCCATGAGCACCTGCTCGGGCGGCGTCGACAGGGCGTCGAGGTTGAGCTGCAGGCTCGCGGCGTTCTTGAACATGGTGAACTCGGCGTGCTCTCCCGCGATCGGGATGCGCTCACCACGCCCGTAGGCCGGCTTCATCGCGGTGAAGGCCCGGGTCACCGCTTCCGCGCGGAACTGCTCGCCGAGGGCGGCCGAAGCGGTCGCGGTGGCAGCAGCGGCGTCCACCGCGTAGTGCAGCCCCCGGGCCGGCAGCCGCACCGGGATGTCGGCCCCACCGAAGCGGACCACCGCTGCGTCCCCCGTGGACTCGACGACCTCGGCGTCCGCGGCGGTCGTGCCCGACGCGTCCCGGGCGAAGTCGTCCGCGTTCTGCAGCCCGTTCGGAGCCGCAGCGACGACCTCGGGCGCGGCGCCGAAGCGCAGGACCCGCTGGCCGGCCCGGCCCTCGTAGGCGTCGAGGAACTGGTCGTCGTGGTTCGTGATGACGTTCCGCGACGACGTCGCCGCGGTGTCGAGCATCATCGTCGCGACGCGCTCCGTCTCGAAGAACCGGTACAGCTGGTCCACCTGCACGTTGAGCATCGTGACCGTCGACGGCGAGAGGATGCCGGACAGCTCCACGGCGAAGGCCTCGTCGACCTCGAGGATGCCGATGTCCGCCTTGAGGCGTCCCGTCAGCCCGACCTCCGAGAGGAGCGCCGACGCGATGCCCTGCGGCAGGTTCGCCCCGGACGGGTTCGTGAACACGCGGAGCCCGTGCGCCCGCATGATCTCGGAGATCATGTGGGTCGTCGTCGACTTGCCGTTCGAACCCAGGACGAACACGATGCCGTTCGGGAACTGCCGCGACACGTGCCGGAGGAAGTCGGGAACGAGCTTGAGGAGGATGTAGCCGGGGTAGGCGGATCCCCCGCCGCGCGCACGAGCGAGGGCGCGGAGGATCCGCCCGATGAGGATCGGGACGACGAAACGCACGCGGGGCCTACTCGAGGTAGTCGCGCAGGGACTGCGACCGCGACGGGTGGCGCAGCTTCGCCATCGTCTTCGACTCGATCTGGCGGATGCGCTCGCGGGTGACGCCGAACGTGTCGCCGATCTGGTCGAGGGTCTTCGGCATGCCGTCGCCGAGCCCGAAGCGCATGCGGATGACGCCCGCCTCGCGCTCGGACAGCGAGTCGAGCAGGCTCTCGAGCTGCTTCTGCAGCATCGTGAAGCCCACTGCGTCCGCCGGGACGACGGCCTCGGTGTCCTCGATGAGGTCACCGAACTCGCTGTCGCCGTCCTCGCCGAGCGGGGTGTGCAGCGAGATCGGCTCGCGGCCGTACTTCTGGACCTCGACGACCTTCTCCGGCGTCATGTCGAGTTCACGCGCGAGCTCCTCGGGCGTGGGCTCACGTCCGAGGTCCTGCAACATCTGCCGCTGGACGCGGGCGAGCTTGTTGATGACCTCGACCATGTGGACCGGGATGCGGATGGTCCGCGCCTGGTCCGCCATGGCGCGGGTGATCGCCTGCCGGATCCACCAGGTCGCGTAGGTCGAGAACTTGAAGCCCTTCGTGTAGTCGAACTTCTCGACGGCACGGATGAGGCCGAGGTTGCCCTCTTGGATGAGGTCGAGGAACTGCATGCCGCGACCCGTGTACCGCTTGGCGAGGCTCACCACGAGGCGGAGGTTCGCACCGAGCAGGTGGGACTTCGCGCGCTGACCGTCGCGGGCGACCCACTTGAGCTCACGCTCCTCTTGCTTGGACAGCCCCGTCGCGTGCTGGAGCTTGTCCTCGGCGAACAGGCCGGCCTCGATCCGCATCGCGAGCTCGACCTCCTCGGCCGCGTTCAGGAGCGGGACCTTGCCGATCTGCTTCAGGTAGTCCTTGACCGGGTCCGCCGTGGCGCCCGTGATCGTGGTCGAGTAGACCGGGACCTCGTCGTCGTCGGCCTGCGAGATGACGAGCGCGCCCGCAGGAGGGGCCGCCTCGGGCGCGGGGGTCGCCGTGTCCTCGGACTCGGTCTCCTCACCGTCCTCGGTGTCGCTGTCCTCGGAGTCGGCCGCGACCTCGGTGTCGTCGGCCTCGACGTCGACGGCGTCCTCCGGCGCGTCCTCGACGGTGTCCGGCTCGTCGTCGGCGGGGGCGGCCGCCTTGCCGCGCGCGGTCTTGGCGGTCGTCTTCTTCGGCGCGGCCTTCTTGGCGGGGGCGCGCTTCTTCGGCGCGGCCGGTGCCGCGTTCTCGTCGGTCGCGGTCTCCACCGTCTCGGCGTCGGCCGTGGCCTTCGTCGCATCGATCGTCGTGCTCCGGGCAGCCATGCGATCACCTCTCTCGTCGTGTCACGTCCTGGGTCGTGACGGCCCCTCGCTGTCCTGCCCCCGCCGTCGGCGGACCGACGTCAGGACCCTGCGTTCCGGGCAGCATGAGGACCCATGTCAAGTCCTCGTGCCCCGATCACCACGAGCCGGAGCTCGCCGCCGATCGGCGTACCAGGACCCGAACGGGTCCGTACGCCATTATTGCACGTCCCGCCGCCGCCCGACGCGTGTCGTCCGCTCGAGGTCGATCGAACGCACGATGCGTGGTCGGGTGGGATGCGATGTCAGGGTCTGGTCGGCCCGTCCGTCGTACGGCCGGGCCGCATACGCCGCACCAGTGCAACCCAGAGGGGGCCGACGCGTATTCCGTCCTCGGCGTGGATCCGTGCTCGCGTGCGGTGCCGCGCGACGAGGAGCATCACCACGCCGAACCCCACCACGACGTACTGCACGAGCAGGGCGACCCGGAAGGACGACCACGCGAAGACCGCCGCGCCCGTGTGGTCGTGGACCGCGTCGAGCACGACGCCGATGCAGTACATCATGACGAAGGCGGCCAGGAACCCGCCGACGTTGACGACGCCGTTCGCCGAACCGAGCGACCCGACGGGGTTGAAGGTCCGCGCGAAGTCGAAGCCGATGAGGGACCCGGGGCCACCCACGCCGAGGACCACCACGAGCACGACGACGAGCCACGTCGGCGGAGCGCCGGGCCAGAGCAACACGGCCGTCCACGCGGCGAAGATGACGCCCACGATCGTCAGCACCAGGTTCGACCGCCGGAACGGGAAGCGTGCGCAGAGCACCCCGAGGACCGGGCCGACCACGAACCCGACGAGCACGATCACCGTGAGGAACGCCGCCGCCACGGTCGCGGAGTACCCGAGCCCGCGCTCGAGCATCGGCACGCCCCACAACAGGCTGAACACGGTCCCCGACGACTGCGTGACGTAGTGCGACCAGAAGCCGAGCTGGGTCCCGGGACGCCGGAGCGCCTGCCCGAACGTCGAGAACGCGCCGCGCCGCGAGCCGGGCAACGGGATGGCGTCCGTCCGCACCGCGATCGGACCGTTGCGGACGAACGCGGCGACCAGCACGAACCCGGCGAGGCTCACCGCGGCCGCGACGCCGTACGCGGCGCTCCACCCGGAGGCGTGGAGCAGGACCGCGAACGGGAACGCCGAAGCGATCTGCCCGAGCTGCCCCAGGTTGCCGGTCCACTGCGAGATCTGCGGGAGGATCGGCCCGGTGAACCACATCGGCAACAGCCGGATCACCGAGATGAACGTCATGGCGTCGCCAGCGCCGACGAGCACCCGACCGCCGATCGCGGGACCGATCGTCGGTGACATCGCGACCACCGCCTGACCGACCGCGAGCAACGCCGCGCCGGCGGCGACGAGCCGACGTGGTCCGACCCGGTCGAGCAGGATCCCGACCGGGATCTGGAGGCCCGCGTACACCGCGATCTGCACGACCGCCAGCGTCGAGAGCACGGCCGCGGACACGGCGAACCGCTCCTGCGCCTGGACGCCCGACACACCGAGCGACGACCGCTGCAGCACGGCCAGCACGTAGGCGAGCACGGCGACGGACCAGACGGTCCACGAGCGGCGGGAGTTCATCCTCGCCAGCGTATCCAGCGGCCGCCCTCCGGACCGTGCGGCTCCGACTGCCGACGTCCTGCGGCTCAGTCGAGCGTGGCGTCGCCCGCGACCCCGTCGGGGCCGTCCGGGCGGCGGTCCGCCAGGAAGCGCTCGAGCTCGGCCGCGATCGCGTCCGCCGTCGGGACCTCACCGTCGGCACCGGTGAGCGGCGACGACACCGGGTTGCCCTCGACGTACGTGTCGTGCCGCTCCTCGAGTGCCTGCACGAGGTGCTCGAGCTCGCCGTTGCCCGCGACCTGCTCGTCGACGCGGTTGTGGAAGTCGCGCCCGAGTTCGCGGAGGCGGTCCGTCGGGAAGATCAGGCCGGTCGCCGCCGCGATGCCGGAGAGCGCGGCGACGGCGGCGTCGGGGTACTCGGTGTCGGACAGGTAGTGCGGGACGAGCAGCACGAGACCGGTGACCTGGCGGTCGAGTTCGCTCATGCGGTGCTCGACGAGGTGCAGCACGTTCGCCGGTGCCTGGGTCTGCGGCTTCCAGATGCTCATCGACTCGACGAGGTCCGCGCGTGTCCCGCTCACCGTGATCCCGATCGGACGGGTGTGCGGGACGGGCATGGGGATGGACTGGATCCACGTCGTGTCGGTGACGGCCAGGTCCTCGGCGAGGTCGACCACCGCGCGGACGAACCGGTTCCACTGGAAGTCCGGCTCGTACCCGGAGAGGAAGAGGAACGGGCGACCGAGTTCGTCGTGCACGAGGTGCAGCGTCAGACGGGACGGCGTGACCTCGGCGATGTGGTCGCGGTCGAACGTGATCACCGGGCGGCGCGCCCGGTAGTCGAGCAGGATGTCCGGATCGAACTCCGCGACGAGCACCGCCCCCGGACCGGCGAGCAGCGTCTCGGTCACCTGACCGACCGCCGTGCCGGCGTCGGCGAACCCCGTCAGGCCCGCGACCAGATGCAGACCGGGCGGGACGTCCGCCGCTGCCGCGGTCAGCGTGTACAGGTCTTCGGGGTTCATCCCGACCATGCTAGGCGGGGCCGTCGGACACCCCCGACCGCCGCTGCACGCCCAGAGCGAACAGCTCCGACGGTCCGGCACGAGCGCGTCAGTAGGGTTGGCGGTATGGTCCGCCCCACGCTCGACACCACCTCCGACCGCCCCGACAGCGTCGACGCCGACGTCCTCGTGCTCGGGGTCCGCCCGGGCTCCGACGGCTCGCCCGCCGTCGTCGCCCCCACCGCCGACGGCACCGTCGTCGACCTCGGGATCGACCTCGCGGCGCTCGGCGTCCGCGGCACGAAGGACCAGCTGGTCCGGCTGCCGGCGCCCGGCCTCGCCGCGCGCAGCGTGGCGCTCATCGGCCTGGGGAGCCGGGTCGACGCGGCGTCGATCCGTGCGGCTGCGGGCAGCGCCGTCCGACAGCTGCACGACGTCGTCTCGATCGCGCTGGGCCTCCCGACCGATCACGAGGACCTGGTGGAGGCAGCGCTCGAGGGCGCTGCCCTCGGGACCTACACGTTCACCCGGCACCGCGGCACCGGCACCACCGGACCGGTCCGCGGCGACCAGCGGATCACGGTGCTCGCGGCCGCCCCGGCCGAGGCCACGGTCCGACCGGCGATCGTCGCCGACGCGGTGGCGCTGGTCCGTGACCTCGTCAACACCGCTGCTGCCGACATGGCGCCCGAGGACGTCGCCGAGGCCGCCCTGGACGCAGCGCGCGGTCTCCCCCTCGACGTCGAGGTGCTCGACGTCGCCGCGCTCGAGGAGCAGGGCTACGGCGGGATCCTCGGGGTCGGCCGCGGCTCCGTCCGGCCGCCCCGGCTCGTGGTCGTGCGGTACGCGCCCGACGGAGCGTCGAAGCACCTCGCGCTCGTGGGCAAGGGCATCACCTTCGACTCCGGGGGTCTCTCGCTGAAGCCCGCCGCGAGCATGAACGGCATGAAGGACGACATGACCGGCGCCGCCACCGTGCTCGCCGCCACGGTCGCCGCCGCCCGCCTGGGGCTCCACGTCCGCGTCACGGCGTGGCTGTGCCTGGCCGAGAACATGCCGTCGGGGTCCGCCACGCGCCCGGGCGACGTCCTGACGCTCAAGAACGGCAAGACCGTCGAGGTGACGAACACCGACGCCGAGGGGCGCCTCGTCCTCGGGGACGGCCTCGCCGCGGCGTCGCTCGAGGTCCCGGACGCGATCGTCGACGTCGCGACACTCACGGGTGCGCAGGTCGTCGCCCTCGGTGACCGCACGTCCGGGCTGATGGGATCGGACGACCTCGTCGACCGCGTCCGTGCGGTGGCCGAATCCGTCTCCGAGCTCGTCTGGCCGATGCCCCTGCCCGACGAGCTGGACGCTCGGCTCGCGAGCGAGGTCGCCGACATGGTGAACGCCACGCCGGGGCAACCCGCCGCCGGGATGCTGCTCGCGGGCCGGTTCCTCGAGCGGTTCGTCGGCACCCGCCCGGACGGCAGCACGATCCCGTGGGCCCACCTCGACATCGCCGGGCCCGCCGAGAACAAGGGTGGCGGGTACGGCTGGCTCGGCAAGGGTCCGACCGGCGTCATGGTCCGGACACTCGTCGCCCTCGCAGAACAGCTGCAGTCCGAGGAGTAGGGTCGTTCCGGCGGATGCGCTTGTCATCCGCCGACTGCTCACACACGGCACGGGACCCGAACCAGGGCACCGACCGCCGGGCGCCGCCGCGGCGCGGCGTTCCACGAGGGCCCGATCGGCCCTCTCGCACGAGGGAGTTGCACCAGGTGACGGAAGAGACTTACGACGTCGTGGTCCTCGGTGGCGGCAGCGGCGGGTACGCCGCGGCGCTCCGGGCCGCGGAGCTCGGGATGAGCGTCGCGCTCGTCGAGAAGGACAAGCTCGGCGGGACCTGCCTGCACCGCGGATGCATCCCGACCAAGGCACTGCTCCACGCGGCCGAGATCGCCGACGGCGCCCGTGACGCCGAGCGTTTCGGCGTCAGGGCCCAGCTGCACGGCATCGACGTCCCGAAGGTGATCGAGTACCGCGAGGGCGTCATCACCTCGAAGTACAAGGGCCTGCAGGGGCTGATCAAGGCGCGCGGCATCACCGTGGTCGAGGGCTCCGGTCGACTCACCTCCCCCACCACCGTGCAGGTCGGCGACCGCACCGTGACCGGCAAGAACGTCGTGCTCGCGACCGGTTCCTACTCGCGCAGCCTGCCCGGTCTCGAGATCGGCGGGCGGGTCATCACCTCCGAGACCGCCCTGCAGATGGACTACGTGCCGAACAAGGTGGCCATCCTCGGCGGCGGTGTCATCGGAGTCGAGTTCGCGAGCGTCTGGAAGTCCTTCGGCGCCGACGTCACCATCATCGAGGCGCTGCCGCACCTGGTCCCGAACGAGGACGAGGCGATGTCGAAGCAGCTCGAGCGGGCGTTCCGCAAGCGCGGCATCGGGTTCTCGCTCGGCGTCCGGTTCCAGGGCGTCGAGCAGCACGAGAACGGCGTCGTCGTGACGCTCGAGAACGGGTCCACCGTCGAGGCCGACCTGCTGCTCGTCGCCGTCGGCCGCGGTCCCGTCACGGCCGGGCTCGGCTACGAGGAAACCGGCATCCGGATGGACCGTGGGTACGTGCTCACGGACGACCGGCTCCGCACGAGCGTCCCCGGCGTCTTCGCCGTCGGCGACATCGTCCCCGGCCTGCAGCTCGCGCACCGCGGGTTCCAGCAGGGCATCTTCGTCGCCGAGGAGATCGCGGGGCTGAGCCCCGTCATCATCGAGGACAAGAACATCCCGAAGGTCACCTACTGCGACCCCGAGGTCGCCTCGGTCGGGCTGTCCCAGGCGAAGGCGGAGCAGGAGTACGGCGCCGACAAGATCGACGCGTACGACTACAACCTCGCCGGGAACGGGCGCAGCCACATCATCGGCACGTCCGGCTCCATCAAGGTCGTGCGCGTGGTCGACGGTCCGGTCGTCGGCGTGCACATGATCGGTGCGCGCGTCGGCGAACTCATCGGTGAGGCCCAGCTCGCGGTGAACTGGGAAGCCCACCCCGAGGACGTCGCCCCGCTGGTCCACGCACACCCGACCCAGAACGAGGCGCTCGGCGAGGCGTTCCTGCACCTCGCGGGCAAGCCCCTCCACGCACTGTGACGCTCCGCCGGACCCGGTCGAGCACCACCGCACCACCACACCACCACGCCTTCGAAGAGGAGTCCACCTGATGAGCGAATCCGTCAACCTCCCGGCGCTCGGGGAGAGCGTCACCGAGGGCACGGTGACCCGATGGCTGAAGAACGTGGGCGACCGCGTCGAGGTCGACGAGCCGCTGCTCGAGGTCTCGACCGACAAGGTCGACACGGAGATCCCGTCACCGGTCGCGGGTGTGGTCGAGGAGATCCTCGTCGGCGAGGACGAGACCGTCGAGGTGGGGACGCCGCTGGTCCGCATCGGTGACGGTTCCGACCAGGGCGCGTCCGACGACGCCCCCGCGCAGGATGCCGCGCCCGTCGAGTCGAACGAGCCGGTCGCGCCCGAGAACGAGCAGGCCGCCGACCAGGAGGCCCCGTTCGCCGCCCCGACGGACGAGCAGGACCACGAGGTTCCCGCGCCCGTCCCGGCACCGCCGGCGCCGCCCGCCGTCCAGCCGATGCCGGCCGCGCAGGCCGCTCCCGCCGCTCCGCCGGCCGCCGTGCCGGCGCCGCCCGCCGCCGTGCCCGCGCCGCCGGCGCCGGTCCCCGCTCCTCCGGCCGCCGTGCCGTCAGCCCCCGCGGCGGCGCCGCAGTCCCCGGCGACGTCGGCCACGGTCCCGAACCCGACCACGTCGGGCACCTCCGGATACGTCACCCCGCTCGTCCGCAAGCTCGCGAACGAGAAGGGCGTCGACCTCGCCACCGTGACCGGCTCCGGTGTCGGCGGGCGTGTCCGCAAGGAAGACGTCCTCGCGGCCGCCGAGGCCGCTGCCGCAGCGGCGGCCTCCACCGCGTCGACCACGGCTCCGGCTGGGAGCGGGACACCGTTCGTCGCCGAGGTGTCGCCGCTCCGCGGCACCCGCGAGAAGATGACGCGCCTGCGCAAGGTCGTCGCCGAGCGGGCCGTGCAGTCGATGCAGTCCACCGCCCAGCTCACGAGCGTGGTGGAGGTCGACGTGACGAACGTCGCCCGCTTCCGTGACGCGCACAAGGCCGAGTTCCAGCAGAAGACCGGCTCGAAGCTCAGCTTCATGCCGTTCTTCGCCCTGGCCGCCGCCGAAGCCCTCAAGGCCCACCCGAAGCTCAACGCCACGGTGGAGGGCGACGAGATCGTGTACCCGGAGACCGAGAACCTCTCGATCGCGGTGGACACCGAGCGCGGGCTGCTGACCCCGGTCATCCGGGACGCGGCGGAGCTGAGCCTCGCGGAACTGGCCGGCAGCATCGCGGACCTCGCCGCGCGGACGCGCAACAACCAGCTCAAGCCCGACGAGCTCTCCGGAGGCACGTTCACGCTCACGAACACCGGTTCGCGTGGTGCGCTGTTCGACACCCCGGTCGTGTTCCTGCCCCAGTCGGCGATCCTCGGCACGGGCATCGTCGTCAAGAAGCCGGCGGTGATCACCGTCGACGGTCAGGACGCGATCGCCATCCGATCGACCGTGTTCCTCGCGCTGTCGTACGACCACCGGATCATCGACGGTGCCGACGCCGCGCGGTACCTCGTCGCGGTGAAGAACCGGCTCGAGGCGGGCGACTTCACGGCGCACCTCGGGTACTGACGCGATCACGGCGGCCCCGGTCCTCGCACGAGGACCGGGGCCGCTGTCGTGCCCGCACCGGCCGACACCGGCATCGCGGTCGCCGCACGCGGCCCGCCCGTGAGCACGAGCCCGGTGACGAGCCCGACCACGCCCAAGAGGACGCCGATCGCCACCCGGAGCGGGAGCCGCCGACCCCCGGGTACCGGCAGACCGGCCGACAACGCGCCGACGATCGTGCCCACGCGGCTCGGGAGCGACGCGGACGCACCGTCGCCGTGGCCCGCGCCGGCACGCACCGCTCCCCCTGCGCCCGACCGCGTCGATCCCCCATGCACCGCAGCCAACGAGGCCCTGTCGGTGGCGACCGCGCCCGGGAACGTCGCGTCGTGAGGCCATCGGACCGGGCGAGGCACCGCCGCGGCGACCAGCGCCGCGGGCACGCGATCGGTCCAGCCGTCGACGTCGGCGCGCGCCTCGTCGAGCGCGCGCAACACGCGGTCGACTTCGGGCAGACGCGGGTCCGCCCGCTCCCACACGACGCGGCACGCCACGAGCAGGCCGTCCACACCGGCAGGCGCGCGGTGGCGACGTCCCGCCGCCGAGGAACGCATCATGGCACTCTCCGTGCCGGAACCGGGCAGGTGCGGCGGACCCCCGGATGCGCCGGGGGGCGGCTCGGCGACGACGACCGCCCCCGAGCGGTCCACGAGCACGTCCGACGGGCGTACCGGGCCGAACGGCAGGAGGACCGGCGTGCTGCCCGACACGGCGGCGCGCACGGCGAGGCGGACGAGCGGCAGCCCGAGCGTCACCGCGACACCGACCGTGAGTCCGCCGAGCACGTCGAGCGCGATCGGCAGCGGGAGACCCTCCACCTGACGGACGAACGCCATCGGGAGGCCGTCCGGACCGGCCGCCAACGCGGAGACGCGGACGAGGTGGCGGTCCTCGTCAACACCTCTCGCTGCCACCCATCCGAGGAAGCCAGCAGCCGCGTCCGCGTCGACGCACGGGATCCAGGAACCGGGCCACCCCTGGTCGTCCACCACGACCGCCTCGGCGACGTCCGTACCCCCGTCCGCTTCGGTACCGTGGCCCCGTCCACGGTCGACGCGCGGGGTAGGCCGGTCGGGTCTCCGGGTGATCCGGACCTGCGGTGGCGCGATCCGCCCGTTCCGTCGCCCGTCCCTTCCGCGCAACCATCCGTCCATGCCCGGTAGCATCGCGGTCCCCACGCCGCCACGGCCCGCCACGGAATCCACCAGGGGAACGATCCGGCGGCCAGGCACATGTGGACGACGGCTCCCGCGCCCTCCACACGGACCAGGACGGTTCGTTCGCCCACAGCGCCGACCTCGGGATCGCCGGTGTCCGGGCAGGCCGTATCCTGGAAGCATGGCACGCACCACGACCCCGGAGCCGACGGCGAAGGAGCCCGGACGTCTCAAGCAGATGTTCCAGGTCTTCCAGATGACGCGGCGCGCCGACCCGACGTCGCTCGGGTGGTTCATCCTCGCGTTCGGCGTTCCCGTGCTCGCGGGCGTCCTGCTGGCGTTCCTGCTGCCGAACCAGACCGTCTTCGCCCAGATCCTCTGGATCGTCGCGGGCGTGCTGCTCGGCGTCCTGTTGTTCCTCATCGTGCTCGGGCGTCTCGCCGAGCGGGCGGCGTACTCGCAGATCGACGGCCAGCCCGGCGCGGTCGGCGCCGTCCTGTCGAACTCCCTCCGCCGCAACTGGCGGTCGAGCGAGATGCCCGTCGCCGTGCATGCCCGGTCGCAGGCCGCGGTCTACCGCGCCGTCGGGACTCCCGGCGTGGTCCTCATCACCGAGGGACGGACGGCGACGCTCTCCCGCCTGGTCGAGGAGGAGCGACGCAAGGTGCACCGCATCGTGCCGAACGTCGCGCTCCACGTGATCGCCGTGGGCGACGGCGAGGACGCCGTCACGCTGCACCGGCTGCCACGGCGGATGAACCGTCTGAAGCGTTCGCTCAACCGCAACGAGGTCGTCGCCGTCGCGAACCGGCTCGACTCGCTGACCCAGAACCCCGCGTCCGCGATCCCGAAGGGCATGGACCCGACGCGCATGCGTGCCGGGCGACCTCGCTGAGCACCCCGGATCACGACGAAGGCCCCGCTCGACTGCGGGGCCTTCGTCGTCTGCGCCCTCCGCTCGCGGGGCGAGTCGTCGGCGCCCTCCGCTCCCGGGGCGAAACGTCGGCTCCCTCCGCTCGCGGGGGCGGAACTCGCGCGTCCGCCTCGTCCCCTGAGGGCGCGCTCGGCTAACGGCGGACGAGCACGGTGCCCGGGATCCGGTCGTGCAACCCACGCTGATCCCGGTCGAAGATGAACGCGGGGATCACGATGCACAGCAGGACCGTGCGGACCACCGGCCGAACCACGCCGATGTACCCGGGTCGAACAGGTACGACCCGCAGCCCCACGCACAGGTGACCGAAGCTGCCGCTGAGCACGGCGATGAAGACGATCTGCAGCACGGCGAAGATCCCGAGGACCCACCAGCCCTCGGCGACGTCGCGGCCCGACGGGTAGACGTGGAGCGCCACGGCGACCAGGTCCGCCAGGACACCGTCGATCGCGAGGGCAGCGATCCGACGACCGAGCCGAGCGACGCTCCGGGACCCTTCAGCCGGGAGCCCGAGGTCCTTCCCGGGCCAGGTGTCCGACGAGGCGGCGGGGGCTGAGTTGGTCGGACCGGGCATACCACCCAGGGTACTGGGCCGACCGCCACGTAACATGCCGGAAACAATGCAGTCACGTCGGGGAAATGCCGGGTCAATAGCCTCGACGGAGGTAGCCTCCTGGCCCCCGCCATCACCAACCATTGGAGAACGACTCACATGTTCAGTGATTCCTCCGAGGTGCTCGCGTTCATCAAGGACACGGATGTCAAGTTCCTCGACATCCGCTTCACGGATCTGCCCGGTGTCCAGCAGCACTTCAACATCCCCGCCTCCACGGTCGACGAGGACTTCTTCGCCGTCGGGCAGCTCTTCGACGGTTCGTCGATCCGCGGGTTCGCCTCGATCCACGAGTCGGACATGCAGCTCATCCCCGACGTGACGACGGCCTACATCGACCCGTTCCGGGCCGAGCGGACGCTGATCATGGTCTTCGACATCTACAACCCGCGGAACGGCGAGATCTACGCCCGTGACCCGCGTCAGGTCGCCAAGAAGGCGGAGAAGTACCTCGCGTCCACGGGCATCGCGGACACCGCGTTCTTCGCCCCCGAGGCCGAGTTCTACATCTTCGACGACGTCCGCTACGAGGTGAAGCAGAACAGCAGCTTCTACGAGGTGGACAGCGAAGAGGGCGCCTGGAACAGCGGTCGTCGCGAAGAGGGCGGGAACCTCGCGAACAAGACCGCGTACAAGGGCGGGTACTTCCCGGTGTCGCCGGTCGACAAGACCGCCGACCTGCGTGACGACATCTCGCTCAAGCTCATCGACTCGGGCCTCGTGCTCGAGCGCGCCCACCACGAGGTCGGCACGGGCGGGCAGCAGGAGATCAACTACCGCTTCGACACGATGGTGCACGCGGCCGACGACATCCTGAAGTTCAAGTACATCGTCAAGAACACCGCGGAGCAGTGGGGCAAGGTCGCGACCTTCATGCCGAAGCCGCTGTTCGGTGACAACGGCTCGGGCATGCACACACACCAGTCGCTGTGGAGCGACGGCTCGCCGCTGTTCTACGACGAGAACGGCTACGGGGGCCTGTCGGACATCGCCCGCTGGTACATCGGCGGCCTGCTCAAGCACGCCCCGGCGGTCCTGGCCTTCACGAACCCGACGATCAACTCGTACCACCGGCTCATCCCGGGCTTCGAGGCCCCCGTCAACCTCGTGTACTCGGCGGGCAACCGGTCGGCGTCCATCCGCATCCCGATCACGGGCACGAACCCGAAGGCGAAGCGCATCGAGTTCCGTGCACCGGATGCCTCGGGAAACCCCTACCTCGCGTTCGCCGCGCAGATGATGGCCGGGCTCGACGGCATCCAGAACCGCATCGAGCCGCACGAGCCGGTCGACAAGGACCTCTACGAGCTCCCGCCCGAGGAAGCCAAGGGCATCCCGCAGGTGCCGTCGTCGCTCCAGGAGGCCCTCGCCGCGCTCGAGGCCGACCACGAGTTCCTCACGAAGGGCAACGTCTTCACCGAGGACCTCATCCGCACCTGGATCGACTACAAGTACGAGAAGGAGATCCTCCCGTACGCGCAGCGCCCGCACCCGTTCGAGTACGAGATGTACTTCGGCGTCTGAGTCGCAGCCGCTCGCGAGAGGCCCGCACCCGGCAGGGTGCGGGCCTCTCGTCGTCTCGTCACCACGGAGGACGGCCGGGAGACACGGATTGGGAGGCACGGGCCGGGCCGCCCGCGAGCGTCACCGCAGCGCGCGACGCGGGACGGACCTCCCGGCCGTGTGCGGGAACGGCGAAGGGCCCGTGTCCGCCGACACGGGCCCTCCGGTTCCCCGCGGGGCTAGCGACTCGTGGCCATCAAGTCGTTCGTCCCAGCGGCGATGCTCACGGGTGCACCCGCGACCGAGGCGGTCCGGCCCAGGGATCGGACGGACCACCCCGCCTTGACCCAGTCGGTGACCGGGATGCAGTTGCGCGCGTCGATCACGATGGCGCGACCGACGAGCGCACGGAGGCTCGACGGGTCGGCCTGCACGATGTCGTCCCACTCGGTGAGGACGAGCACCATGTCGGCACCCTCGACCGCGGCCTCCATGCTCTCCGCGTAGGTGAGCGTCGGGAAGCTGCGCTTGGCGGTCTCCATGGCCTCCGGGTCCCAGAGCGAGACCTGCGCGCCGCGGAGGTGCAGGGCCGCGGCGACGTTGAGCGCCGGGGAGTCGCGTACGTCGTCGGTGAGCGGCTTGAACGCGGCGCCGATGACGGCGATGCGCCGGTTGAGCACCGAGCCCTGGGCCGCCTCGATCGCCATGTCGATGACGCGCTGGCGCTGGCCCATGTTGATCTCGTCGACCTGCTGCATGAGGCCAACCACCCGGTTCGCGCCGAGTTCGGACGAGCGGTGCATGAGCGCACGGATGTCCTTCGGCAGGCAGCCACCGCCGAAGCCGAGGCCCGCGTTCAGGAACTTACGACCGATGCGCACGTCGTGCCCGAGGGCGTCGGCGAGCGTCGTGACGTCCGCGCCGGCGATGTCGCACAGCTCCGAGATCGCGTTGATGAACGAGATCTTCGTGGCGAGGAACGCGTTCGCGCTCACCTTGACGAGCTCGGCGGTCGGCAGGTCCGTCGCGATGACGGGCGTGCCCTCGGCGATCGGTGCGGCGTAGACCTCGCGGATGACGGCGTCCGCCGCCGCGGAGGCACCGCCCCAGACCAGGCGGTCCGGGTGCAGCGTGTCCTCGACCGCCTTGCCCTCGCGGAGGAACTCGGGGTTCCAGATGAGCTCGACGTCGATGCCGGCGGGCGAGAACTCGGCGACGAGGGAGCGCAGCCGTGCCGCCGTACCGACCGGGACCGTCGACTTGCCCACGATGAGGCCCGGGTGCGTCAGGTGCTCCGCGACGGACCGGGTGGCGCTCTCGACGTAGCTGAGGTTCGCCGCGTGGCTACCCGCTCGCTGGGGCGTGCCGACGCAGATGAAGTGCACATCGCTCGACGCGACTGCCTCGGCGAGGTCCGCCGTGAAGCGGAGCTTGCCGCTCGCGACGTGCTTGGTGATGAGTTCGGGGAGCCCGGGCTCGTAGAACGGGACCTCGCCCGCGGCGAGGGCCGCGAGCTTCGACGGATCGACGTCCACGCCGATGGTGTCGAACCCCATCTCGGCCATGGCCGCGGCGTGCGTCGCACCGAGGTACCCGGTCCCGATGACGCTGATCCGGGGCGCCGGGCGGGTGTCGAGCCCGGTGGCGGCGTGCTCGCTGTTGCTGTTCGTCACTTGCTGACCTCCTGCAGGTCGTAGTCGATGTCGGTGCGTGCGATGCCCGCCGTGAACGCGGCGAGGCTGTCGGAGCGCGAGTCGATGCGCCAGTCGTTGGTGCTGCGGACGCCGTCCGCGATCGTCGTCGCGGTCTCGTCGAAGTACGAGAACCCGATGATGTCCTTGTTCTGCGGTTCGGCCAGGGCGTCGAAGAGCGACGTGATCCACGCGGCCTTCTGGCTCGGTGCGTTGGCCGAGCCGATGCTGCCGCCGGTCTCGGTCGCGCCGATCTCGGCGAGCAGGATCTTCTTGTCCGGCGCGATCTGCCGGAGCTGCTGGAGCGTCGCACCGAACGTGGTGTCGAACGTCGGGTCAGAGCTCGCGGAGCGGTAGTACCCACTCATGCCGACCCAGTCGACGTACTGCGTGCCCGGGTACAGCGACCTGGTGTAGTCGATCGTGCGGTGGTTCCACGCCGTGGTGCTCTCGGTCGGGAGCACGTCGACGCGGGACGGAGCCCAGACCCAGATGGCGTCGGCGTTCGCTCCCGTGGTCTGGAAGATCTTCCACACGTGCTGCCACGCCGCGACGTACTGACCCCGGGTGTTCCCGTTCACGCCCTCGGACCAGGGGTACCAGTTGCCGTTCATCTCGTGGTCGAACCGGATCGCGACCGGCTGACCGTTGGCCTTGACCGCTTCGGCGTACTTCGTGATGTACGCGTCGAAGTCACCCTTGATGATGTTCGAGAGGCTGTACGCGGACTGGTCCGGCGCGTTGTTGCCAGCGGCGTTCGGCTGCGACTCCCACGTGAGCATCGGGAGCCGGCCGTTCGCCCACGAGCGCTGCACCGCGTCGGCTCGGAAGTCCTGGTCGAAGCCCTGGAAGTACCCCGCCATGTTCGGCGCGGTCCCGATCTTGGTGGCGGTGTCGTCGTACGTCGCCCAGTTGAAGGGCGACTGGTCCGTGTACAGGCCGAACCAGCGGGACGTCTGCGCGAGGACCTCGGCCTTCGTCGGGGCCGCGACGGGCGCCGTCGAGGTCGACGACGCCTTGGCCGGGTTCCCGGCGGCCGCGGGGGCGGCACCGGACCCGCCGGACCCGTTGGAGGCGCTGGCGGAACCGGACCCGCCCGACGTCGATCCGGACGCGGTCGTGGTCCCACCGGACGCCGCCGACTCGGCCGTGCCGAGCTTGGCGTACGCGGTCTTGAGCTGCGCCTGCAAGGAGGCGAGACGTTCGGCGCGAGAGGCGCCGGAGGCATTCGCGGACTGGAGCTGCCCCTCGAGCTTCCAGATGCGGTGCTGCGCGGCGGTGAGCTTCGCCTGCAGCTTCGCCGCGTCGGCTGTGGCGTCCGCGGTCTTCTGGGCCTGGGTCTTCACGCCCAGCGCGTGGTGCACGGCGGTGCTGACCACGTTGCCGGGCGAGATCCAGACGGCCCACGTGATGAGTGCGAGGGCGACGACGATGGCGGTGGTCCCGACGGCGGTGCGCTTGGCGTGCTTGCTCGACGGGGCCCACCAGCTTCCGGAGTGGCGGATGGATTCAGACAATGGTGAGTGCCTCCAGGGCGAAGATCGCGACACCGATGAGGTACGGGATCACCGCGTAGGGGTTGACGCGCTTGGCGGGCGTCGCCGCCGCCTTGCGCGAGATGCGGGCGTCCCGGACGGTGTCCCGACGCGTCGCGAGGACGGTGGTGGTGGAGGTGGAGGTGCTGGTGGCGTCGGCGCCGGTCGAGGAGCCGAGTTGGAACATCTGCTCGAACTCGCGGTCGACGTCCTCGGAGCGGACCTCGTCGACCCGGTCGATGGGGCTGACGGGCGGGGTGCTGTCGTGGCCGGGGACGGGTACGGCGGGCTCGGTCTCCATCGGTCCGCCCGCGTACGCACCGGCGCGCGTTCCCCAGCCCGAGGCGTGCGCGAGGCGGAAGAACCCGAGCAGCCGGATCGGCATGAGGAAGAACGTCGAGACGATGATGAACATCGGCAGGCGGACGAAGTCGGACGGCTTCTCGGCGAGGTGCCGCATCTGCCGGATCGCCATGCTGAGCACGCTCGAGACGACCATGAGCGCGGCGACGTAGACGAAGCCGGTCGAGAACCCGTACTGGTGCAGGATGCCCTGGTAGAGGTTCTGGCCCTGACCGGTGAACGCGCGGTACACCCAGCCGGCGATGACACCGAAGAGCATGAACGGCAGGATGATGTCGGTCACGAAGAACAGCGCGAGGATCGGGGCGTGGCCGATCATCCACGGGAGCATCCGCAGCGTGTTGTACTGCGAACCACGCGCCCAGCGGAGCTGCTGCTTGAACAGCTTCTTCACTTTGAGCGGCGCATCCGTGTACACGAGTGACGTGTACTGGTAGACGGTCCGGTAGCCCTCCTTGAGCGTGAGGTTCGTGAGCGTCCGGTCGTCGGACACCTCGAGGAACACGCCCATGAACTTCTCGGTCATGAACTTCTCCATGACGCGCATGAGGATGCTGCGGCGGAACGCGATCGTCCGGCCCGGGAGGCACCCGATCTGCCCGAGCACGCTCTGCGCCGGCATCGAGTAGAGGGCTCGGGAGTTCTCGAGCCAGTCGGCCCAGCGGGTGATCCAGCTGCGCTCGGGTTCGAGGATGCGCTGGCGCGTCGTGACGCCGCCCACGGACTCGTCGGCGAACGGCTTGACGAGTTCGTCGAGCGTGCCGGGGGTCCAGACGGTGTCCGAGTCGACGAGGATCGTGATGTCACCGCGCGAGAGCTCGGTTCCGATCTTGACGGCGTTGCGCTTGCCGGGGATCGGGGTGTGCGTCCAGGTCACGAGGGGTGCGAATTCCTCGCAGACCTGCACGAGCCCCGCGTTGGGCGCGCCGTTGATGACGACGATGATCTCGCCCGGACGCTGCTCGACCATGCGGCCGATGACGTCGCGGAAGAGGTCGAGTGGCTCGTCGACGACGGGGACGACGACGCTCGTCGTCCCCGTGAACGTGCCCGTGTACGGCCGGTACCGGGCGGAGATCACCACCTTGGCGATCCAGAGGAGCCAGATGATCGCCGAGTACACGGTGAACAAGTAGAACTCCGGGTGTCCATCGACCATCTGGCGGATTTGGAGGATGAAAGTGAACATCGATCCCTGCTTCGGCGTTCGAGGTGGGATTCCGCGCCATCGGGGAACCAGGGTCAGTTCGGGTGCTTCATTTCTGACAGAGCGTGCCGGAGTCCGCAACGCGGCCCCCGTCCGGGGGTGTTTCACGCGCGTTACGGGGTACATCGGGGTCGGTCGTTCGCCCTACCCGACATGTCCGCCGTCCGCCCGACAGCAGGAAGGGGGACCGACGGTTCCGCATCGAGCCGATGTTCCAGCGCCGGAACGGCCGTTCGCCGCTTCGGTCCGTCTCGCATGATCCCCTGGTCACAGCCTGTTTTCGTCCTCGACAGGTGTCGCCCGGGGGCCGGACCGGGACCACTGCGTCGAACCGCGGGCGGCGCCGCGCCGGAGCCGCGCAGTCCCTGAGCGCCGGGGTACACCGTTCCCAGGTCGGGGGACGATCCGCGCCAACACGAAATCACCCGTGATCGTCGGGCGCATCACCCGCGAGATCTGCATCTCGGGCGTGTCGGGCGCAGATCCGAGTGGTCTGCCGGCCCGGGAGCACCGGCTGTCGCCCGGCGGCTCTCGTCCGCAGGAATGTCAGCCCTCGACGGGGCTCCGGTCCGGTCCTCCGTAGAACTCGCGCTCGAACACCTGCCGAGCGCGGCGCGTCGTCGCGAGGTAGTCCTCCTCGAGCTGCGACGCCGACCCGTGCGGGTACCCGAGCAGCCGTGCGACGCCCTCGAGCTGGGCTCGCTCGACGGGGAGCACGTCGGTCGTGCGGCCCGTCCAGAGCACCAGCGCGCTGCGGGCCCGCGATGCCAGGAGCCACGCGTCGGACAGGCGCTCGGCGTCGTCCGTCGTGACCAGCCCGGCGCGCTCGGCGGCGCGCAGTGCCCGCAGGGTCGACGTCGTCCGGAGACCGGGGATCGCGAGTGCGTGCCGGAGCTGGAGGAGCTGTACGAACCACTCGACGTCGCTGAGTGATCCCCGCCCGAGCTTGAGGTGCCGAGCGGGGTCCGCGCCGCGAGGCAGCCGCTCCGACTCCACGCGCGCCTTGATGCGCTTGACCTCGCGGACCTCGCGGTCGTCGAGGTGTTCCGGGTACCGCGTCAGGTCGGCCAGGTGCTCGAAGTTCCGGAGCAGTGCGTCGTCGCCGACCGCACCGCGGGCGCGGAGGAGCGCCTGCGCCTCCCAGGTCAGGGACCAGCGGGCGTAGTACGCGGCGTACGACTCGAGCGTCCGGACGACCGGGCCGTTCACACCCTCGGGGCGCAGTCCGATGTCGAGGTCGAAGGGGAACAGGGCGTCCTCGGTGCAGGTCCCGAGGCGCGTCACGATGCGGCGGGCGGCACGTGCGGCGGCCTCGCGGTCCCAGCCGTCCGCGCGGTACACGTACAGGACGTCGGCGTCGGAGCCGAAGCCGAGTTCGCGGCCGCCGAACCGGCCCATCGCCACGACGCCGAACTCGAGCCCCGGCGCGGTCCCCCGGCGCGCGAGCTCGAGCGCGCCCGTGAGCATGGCCTCGGACACGTCCGTCAGCGCCTCACCGAGTTCCTCGACCCGGATCCGCCCGATGACCGCGGCCATGCCGAGCCGGAGCGTCTCGCGCCGACGGGCAGCGCGGAGGACCGCGGCGGCGCCCACGTCGTCCGTCGGGTGGCGCGCGACAGTCGCCTCGGCCTCGGCGACGAGCGCGGCACGTGGACGCGGTCGCAGGAGCTCGTCGGGGTCGTCGAGCCACCGTGCGGCCTCGGGCGTCCGCTCGAGCAGACCGGCCAGGAACGCGGACTCCGACAGCACGACGGTGAGGCTGTAGGCGGCGCCGTCCGAGTCACGGAGCATGCGGAGGAACCAGTTCGACTCCCCCAGCGCGTCGCTGAGCCGTCGGAACGCGAGCAGGGCGCGGTCCGGTGCCGGACCCTCGGCCATCCACCGCAGGAGGACCGGGAGGAGCGTGCGCTGGATCGTCGCCCGTCGCGACACCCCCTGCGTGAGCGCGCGGATGTGCTCGAACGCGCCGTCCGGGTCCACGAACCCGATCGCCGCGAGGCGCTGCCGCACCTGGTCGCTCGTGAGCACGATGCCGTCCGCCGACGTCGCGGCGACCGCCGACAGCAGCGGTCGGTAGAACAGCCGCTCGTGCAGGCCGCGGACCTCGCGCTTGACCGAGCGCCACCGGGTGAGCAGCTGCTCGGCGCTCGTCGCGAGCCCGGTCGACCGCGCCAACACGCGCAGGTCGGACTCGTCGGCGGGCATGAGGTGCGTGCGACGCAGCCCCCGGAGCTGGATGCGGTGCTCGAGGACCCGGAGGAACGCGTAGTCCGGCCCGAACCGCGCCGCCTCGGGACGCCCGACGTACCCGGCATCGGTGAGGGCCGCCATCGCATCGAGCGTCGCACGCTGCCGGACGGTCGGGTCCGTGCGACCGTGCACGAGCTGGAGGAGTTGCACCGTGAACTCGACGTCGCGCAGCCCACCCGGTCCGAGCTTGATCTGCCGGTCCACCTGGTCGCCCGGGATCGCCGCCGTGACGCGTTCGCGCATCCGCTGCACGGACTCCACGAAGCCGGGCCGGTCGGATGACTCCCACACGAACGGCGCGACCGCCGCGACGTACCGCTCGCCGAGGTCGCGCGAACCGGCGATCGGCCGCGCCTTGAGCAGTGCCTGGAACTCCCACTCGCGGGCCCACCGGGCGTAGTACGCCACGTGCGAGTCGAGCGTCCGCACGAGCGCGCCGTCCTTGCCCTCGGGGCGGAGGTTCGCGTCGACCTCCCAGAGGGGCGGTTCCGCTGCGAGATCCGTGATGACGTGCGTCGCGGCGATCGCGATGCGCGTCGCGATGCGGACCGCGCGGTCGGTGCCGACGCCCTCGGTGGGCTCGGTGACGAAGATGACGTCGACGTCGCTGACGTAGTTGAGCTCGCGGGCGCCGGCCTTGCCCATGCCGATCACGGCGAGCGGAGTCGCGGCGACGTCGCCCTCCGGGAACGGGACCTCGCGCCGGGCGATCGCGACGGCGACGTCGAGGGCGGCGCCAGCGAGGTCGGCGAGTCCCGCGGCGACGGCCGGGAACGCCTCGGTCGCGTCTGGGCGCATGACGTCGTGGAGCGCGATGCGGGCCAGGAGGCTGCGGTAGCGCACCCGGAGCCGGACCCGGGCGTCCTCGCCGACCGCGCCGTCGACCGCCCGCTCGAGCGCCTGCCGGTAGGTGTCGGCGTCGTCCGGCGGTGCGACGGGGTCGAGCAGCAGGGCGAGCTCCCCGGGCCGGCGGACGAGGAACTCCGCCAGCCCCGCCGACGCCCCGACGAGGCGGATGAGGCGCTCGGTGGCTGCTCGGTCGGCGAGCACGGGGGCGACGGCCTCCGGCGCGGCGTCGAGCAGCCGCTCGACCGCGAGCAGTGCGCCGTCGGGGTCGGCCGTGGCCCCCCAGGTCGACGCGGCCTCGGCGACGGGAACCCGACGGCCGAGGGCCGCGATCCGCTCCTGTGCCGTCCCGAGGTCCGCGAACCCGAGGCGCGCCAACACGCTCCGCGACGTCGTCGTCGTGTCGCTCATGCGGTTCCTGGTCCTGCTCGGCGGTGGTTCCGGGCCTGGAGCACCGTGCGCTCGGACCCGCTCGTGGTCCGGTCCGGCTAGAGCCGCTCGAGGTTCGTCTCGAGCTCGAACGGCGTCACCTGGTCGCGGTAGGCCTTCCACTCCTGCCGCTTGTTGAGCAGCACGAAGTTGAACACTTGCTCGCCGAGTGTCTCGGCGACGAGCTCCGAGTCCTCCATGAGGCTCAGCGCGTGGTCGAGGCTCGCCGGCAACTGGTTGTAGCCGAGCGCACGGCGTTCCGCGTCCGTGAGGCTCCACACGTTGTCCTCGGCCTCCGCGGGGAGCTCGTAGCCCTCCTCGATGCCCTTGAGCCCCGCGGCGAGGAGCAGCGAGAACGCGAGGTAGGGGTTGGCGGCGGAGTCCATCGCCCGGTACTCGACCCGGCTCGACTGCCCCTTGTTCGGCTTGTACAGGGGCACGCGGACGAGGGCCGAGCGGTTGTTGTGCCCCCACGTCACGAAGGACGGAGCCTCGTCACCGCCCCAGAGGCGCTTGTACGAGTTGACGAACTGGTTCGTGACGGCGGTGATCTCGGGCGCGTGTCGGAGCAGCCCCGCGATGAACTGACGGCCCATCGTCGACAGCTGGTACTCGCCACCGGGCTCGTAGAAGGCGTTCTGGTCGCCCTCGAACAGCGACACGTGCGTGTGCATGCCGGAACCCGGCCGACCCGACAGCGGCTTCGGCATGAACGTGGCGTACACGCCCTGCTCGATCGCGACCTCTTTCACGACGGTGCGGAAGGTCATGATGTTGTCGGCGGTCGTCAGGGCGTCCGCGTAGCGGAGGTCGATCTCGTTCTGGCCCGGGCCGGCCTCGTGGTGGGAGAACTCCACCGAGATGCCGAGGTCCTCGAGCATGCGCACCGAACGACGCCGGAAGTCGTGGGCACTGCCGCCGGGCACGTTGTCGAAGTACCCGGCCTGGTCGACGGGCTCCGGGCGGCCGTCGGTGAGCGCCAGGCTCTTGAGCAGGTAGAACTCGACCTCGGGGTGCGTGTAGAAGGTGAAGCCGCGCTCGCCGGCACGTGCGAGCGTGCGCTTGAGGACGTTGCGCGGGTCGGCCACCGCGGGCTGCCCGTCCGGGGTCGTGATGTCGCAGAACATGCGGGCGGTCGGGTCGACCTCGCCGCGCCAGGGCAGGATCTGGAACGTCGAGGGGTCCGGGTGCGCGAGCACGTCGGCCTCGTACGAGCGGGTGAGGCCCTCGATCGCGGAGCCGTCGAACCCGATGCCCTCGGCGAACGCACCCTCGACCTCGGCGGGGGCGATCGCGACGGACTTGAGCGTGCCGATGACGTCGGTGAACCAGAGTCGGATGAACTTGATGCCGCGCTCCTCGATGGTGCGGAGCACGAAGTCCGTCTGCTTGTCCATGCACGCCCTTTCTGATGGTCGTCACTAGGGTAGTGGCCATGCCCCGACTCCGCTTGGCGCTCGCACAGACCAACCCTGTCGTCGGGGCGTTCGAGCGCAACGCGGCAGGCATCATCACGGCCACGCGATCGGCCGCCGAGCAGGGCGCGGACCTCGTCGCCTTCGGCGAGATGGCGATCTCCGGGTACCCCATCGAGGACCTCGCCTCGCGCCCGTCGTTCCTCCGCGCCGCCCGGGAGGCCGTGGAGACCCTCGCACGCCGGCTCGCCGACCAGGGCCTCGGGGACGTCGCCGTCGTCGTCGGCCACCCGGACGGCCCGTTCGAGCCCCGCTCGGTGGACGTCACCACCGCGCCGAGCGCCATCGCCCAGAACTGCGCGAGCGTGCTCCAGCACGGGCGGGTCATCGCCACGACCGCCAAGTACCACCTGCCGAACTACTCGGTGTTCGACGAGTACCGGGTGTTCATCCCGGGCGACGACCTGCTCGTCGCGCGCATCGCCGACGTCGACGTCGCGATCATCATCTGCGAGGACCTGTGGCGCGAGGGCGGTCCGGTCGCCCGGGTGCTCGCCGCCGACGCCGGCTTGCTCCTCGTCGTCAACGCCTCCCCGTGGATCGCGGACAAGGACGAGGTCCGCCTCCCGCTCGTCACCCGGCGGGCCACGGAGTCCGACACGATCGTCGCCTACGTCAACATCGTGGGCGGCCAGGACGACCTGGTCTTCGACGGGGACAGCCTCGTCGTCGACGAAGCGGGGACGGTCCTCGCCCGCGCCCCGCAGTTCCGGGAGCACCTGCTCCTCGTCGACCTCGACCCCGCGCCGGCGACCGACCCGGTCGTGACCGAGGACGTCCACCGGGTCCTCCTCGACACCCCGGACACCACCCCCGGGAGCATGGCGCTGGACGGCCAACGCCCGGCACTCCCCCGCGACGTCGCCGAACCCCGTGACGACCTCGAGGAGATCTGGAACGCGCTCGTCCTCGGCACCCGCGACTACGTCGAGAAGAACGGCTTCCGTTCGGTCGTCCTCGGCCTGTCCGGTGGGATCGACTCGGCGGTGTGCGCGGCGATCGCGGTCGACGCCCTCGGCCCCGACCGCGTGTACGGCGTCTCGATGCCGTCGCAGTGGTCGTCCGAGCACTCCCGGTCGGACGCCGACGACGTCGCCGAACGCCTCGGTCTGCACTACCGGACCGAGGCGATCGCCGACCTCGTACGCCCCTTCGAGGACCAGCTCCACCTGACCGGGCTCGCCGCGGAGAACATCCAGGCCCGGGCCCGGGCGCTCGTGCTCATGGGGCTGTCGAACCTCGATGGTCACCTGGTGCTCACGACCGGGAACAAGACCGAGCTGTCGGTCGGGTACTCCACCATCTACGGTGACTCGGTCGGCGGCTTCGCACCGATCAAGGACGTCCCCAAGACCCTCGTGTGGGAACTCGCCACGTGGCGCAACCGGTTCGCCGCGGGACGGGGCGAGACCGAGCCGATCCCCGAGAACTCGATCACCAAACCGCCATCGGCCGAGCTCCGTCCCGACCAGAAGGACGAGGACTCGCTCCCGCCGTACGAGGTGCTCGACAGCATCCTGGACGGGTACATCACCCGGGCCCTGGGTGCCGCCGACATCGTGGCGGAGGGTCACGACCCCGACACGGTGGCCGAGGTGACCCGGCTGGTCGACCGCTCCGAGTGGAAGCGCCGGCAGGGTGCCATCGGCCCGAAGATCTCGGGCATGGCGTTCGGACGCGACCGTCGTCTGCCGATCACGTACCGGCCGCAGCAGTACCGCTGAGGCCGGGCCTCCCGGCCGGATGACGAACGGCCCGGCACCCCATGGGTGCCGGGCCGTTCCTCGTGTCGGCTAGCGATCGACCAGCGACGACGCGTCGTCGCTGAAGAAGTCCTCGTACCGTGGGCCGCCGCTGCTCGTCAGCGTGCCGCGGCGCCACTGCTGCCGGAGCCGGCGGTAGGTGGCGATGCGGGCCGGCTCCACGCCGGACTGGGACTCGTACAGGCTCATCTGGTGCCTCCTCTCGACGGAGCGAGGACACCGGACCGGATGCTGGCATCGGTGGGTCGCCGTGGTCAGCCTCCCCGCCCGTTCCGACGCTACGTCCGGCGGGGTCGCGACGCGATCGGACGGCGCGAGCCGGACGAGGTCCTGCGCACATCGGACCTCCGCTCGCGCGAACCGGACATCGGCGCGGCGGCGGCGGGACGGTCAGCCCTGCGCGTCCTCCTGGTCCCACCGTGCGTTGTTCGCACGGACACGCTCGAGTGCCGCCTGCGCCTCCTCGCGCGTGTCGAAGGGCCCGATGCGGTCCCGGTTCGGGGACTGCATGCCCTGTTCGACCTGGTGCGTGGTGGTGTTGAACCAGAACTGGGACTCGATCCGTTCGTCGCTCATGACCGCGAGCGTACGCGCGAGGATCGGGCCGGTGACCGCCGGATAGACTCGGCAGCATGCCCCGGGACGAACACGGACACCTCACTGCCGGCCGCATCAGTCCCACCCGCCCCGTCCCCGCGGACATCGCCCGACCGGAGTACGTGGGCCACGTCGAACCGCACGAGCACGGCCTGGGCGACACGTACACGCCCGACGAGGTCGAGCGGATCCGGACCGCGGGCCGCATCGCGTCGCAGGCGATCGACGCGGTCGCCGCCGCCATCCGCCCGGGGGTGACCACCGACGAGCTCGACCGGGTCGGCCACGAGTTCATCGTCGCGAGCGGCGCCTACCCGTCGACGCTCGGCTACCGCGGGTTCCCGAAGTCGCTCTGCTCCAGCGTCAACGAGGTCATCTGCCACGGCATCCCGGACGACACGGTGCTGCAGGACGGCGACATCGTGAACATCGACATCACGGCGTACAAGGACGGCGTCCACGGGGACACGAACCGGACCTTCGTCGTCGGCACCGCGAGCCAGGAGGTCCAGGACCTCGTCACGCGGACCGAGGAAGCCATGCGCCGTGGCATCCGCGCCGTCGCTCCCGGACGCCAGGTGAACGTCATCGGGCGGGCGATCGAGTCCTACGCCAAGCGGTTCGGGTACGGCGTCGTCCGTGACTACACCGGCCACGGCGTCGGGCGGGCGTTCCACTCCGGGCTCATCATCCCCCACTACGACGCCCCGCAGTACGACACCGTCATCGAGCCCGGCATGGTGTTCACGATCGAACCGATGCTCACCCTCGGTGGCATCGACGCGGACATCTGGCCGGACGACTGGACGGTCTCGACCCGCGACAAGTCCTGGACGGCACAGTTCGAACAGACCCTCGTCGTCACCGAACGCGGCGCCGAGCTCCTCACCGTTTCCTGAACCCACCAGCACCGGAAGGCACTCCCCCCATGGCACAACTCGCGGTCGGCGTCGACATCGGCGGAACCGGCATCAAGGGCGCGATCGTCGACGTCGAGTCCGGCGCGCTCACGAGCGACCGGATCAAGAAGGCCACGCCCGAGGGCGGCAAGCCGGACGACATCGCCGAGGTCGTCGTCGAGATCATCAACGAGCTCGGCATGACGAACGACGAGCCGATCGGCATCTGTTTCCCCGCCGTGGTGAAGGACGGCCGGACCATGTCCGCGGCCAACGTGTCGAAGAAGTGGATCGGCTTCCCGGCCGAGGAGCTGTTCGAGAAGCGGCTCGGGCGGCAGATCCACTTCGTCAACGACGCCGACGCAGCGGGGTTCGCCGAGCAGCAGTTCGGTGCGGCGAAGGGCGTCGACGGCCTCGTCATCATGACGACGCTCGGCACCGGCATCGGCACGGCCCTCATCAACGACGGGGTGCTCATCGTCAACGCCGAGCTCGGCCACATCGAGATCGACGGGGTCGACTACGAGACGAAGGCGTCGTACGCGGCGAAGGAGCGCGACGACCTCTCCTGGAAACACTGGGCCAAGCGCCTGCAGAAGTACTACTCCCACCTCGAGGCGTACCTGTCCCCCGAGCTGTTCGTCGTCGGCGGCGGCATCTCGAAGCAGCACGAGGAGTTCCTGCCCCTGCTCGACCTCCAGGCGAAGATCATCCCCGCGACGCTCCGCAACAACGCGGGGATCATCGGGGCCGCCAAGCTGGCGGCGGACAGCAAGGAGTGACGGTCGGGAGGGGCGGCGCCGCCTGGCACCGCCCCTCCCGTCCGTCGGTCCTGCCTCGTCCCGCCCCGTTGAACCGGTTGCTTCCGGCGGAACCGCGGCATGCCGGTGTTCAACCGGAAGGTACCGGTTCGTCCGCCGTTGACGACGTCGGTGCGAATGGGCCGGCCGTACGCCGGGTTCTGTCCCGCCGCTCGCGCGGCGGTGACGGCCATCTATCTCGGACCGACGTCGCCGTCGGCCTCCAGCGGTCCACCCGAGGACTCAGCGAGCAGCTTCGTCGTCCTCTGTCTGACCTTGCTCCGGGCGAGGTTTACCGAGCAGATCCGGTCACCCGGATCCCTGGTGGTCTCTTACACCACCGTTTCACCCTCACCGCCGGGTCGCCCCGACGGCGGTCTGTTCTCTGTGGCACTGTCTCGCGGGTTGCCCCGGGTGGGTGTTGCCCACCGCCCTGCTCTGTGGAGCCCGGACGTTCCTCGGCACCCCGAGGGGTGACGCGACCGTCTCACCGACCCATTCGCGCGTCCACCTTACCGGCCCGATCGCCGAGATCGCAGTCGTCGCCGCTCGGACGGCCCTCAGCACGGCCACCGCGGCGATCGCACCGGGCGGTCAGAGCCCGGACTCGGCCGTCCGCACGAGGATCGCGTCACTGTCCGGGCAGAGCAGGACCTCGTCCGGCGCGGCCGCGCGGACGGTCTGGAGGTCCGAGGCCGTGAGCGACACACCGGACGCGGTCGAGACCCCACCCTGGAGCAGACTCGCGCCGAAGCCGTACCGCGCCCGCTGCCGCTCGTACAGCGCGAGGAGGTCCGCGGGGACGCGCGCGGCGACGGTCTCGCGGTTCGCCCGCACGTGACCGAGGTCTTGCTCGAGCGAGGCCACCTGGGCCTCCCGCTCGTGGAGCAGCCGGTCGTGCTCGCCGTCGATCTCGGCGAGCTGCGCCTGGACGTCGCCGAGGCGGGCCTGCGCGACCTCGAGCCGTTCCATGACCTCGAGCTCCGTGGTCTCGAGGTCGTTGATGCGCCGGGTGAGGCTGGCGAGTTCGCTCTCGAGCCCGGCGGCGTCCTTCGCGTTCTTCGCCGCCTGGAGCAAGGTGGTGTCGCGGTCGATGCGGGCCTGCGCCGTCGCGGTGTCGGACTCGAGGCGTGCGAGCTCGCGCTCGGCGTCCTCCACGCTGCCGGTCGCCGCGGCGAGGTCGCTGCGGAGCACCGCCGCCCGCCGCCCGAGCTCCGCGAGGTGCTCCCCCTTGCGGAGTCCGGTGATGCGGTGGCCGATACGGGTCACGTCGTTGTCGATGCGCTGGAGATCGAGGAGGAGGAGTTGTGCCTCCGGGGCTGCCTTCACGCGGCGGCTCCTTCCGGGTCGGTCGGCTGGGGCCCCTCGTCGGTCCCGTCGGCATGCGGGGCGGACGACGGGAGGACGGCGAAGTCCCAGGGGTCGGTTCGGATGTCGCTCACGGTCACCCGGACGCCCGTGGCGTCGGCGAGCTGCGCGGCGGCGACGTCGAGCCAGAGCCACTCCGTGGCCCAGTGCGACGTGTCGACGAGTGCCGGACCGTCCGACAGCATCGCGCGCTCCCGGAACTCCGACGCGGGATGGTGCCGGAGGTCGCTCGTGACGTAGACGTCGGCGGCGAGGACCTCGGGAGCACCGAGCAGGGAGTCGCCGGCACCCGCGCAGAGTGCGACGGTCCGGACCGGGCGGTCGTGCTCGCCCGACACGCGGACACCCGACGCCGTCGCGGGCAGGACGTCGACGAGGTGCCGCGCGAGCGCCCCGAGCGTCATCGGGGCGGCGAGGACGCCCACCCGGCCGATCCCGGTCCCCGGTCGGGTGCCCGGTTCGATCGGGCGCTGCTCGACGAGGCCGAGGCGGTCGGCGAGCACCGCGGAGGTCCCGGTCGTCACGACGTCGGCGTTCGTGTGCGCGGCGAGGAGCGCGCAGCCGCCGCGCACGAGGGTGGCGAGGACGGACCCCTTGTACGTGGTCTCGGCGATCGTGGTCACACCACGCAGGAGCAACGGGTGGTGCGCGACGAGCAGATCGGCGCCGAGCGCGACGGCCTCTCGCGCGACCTCGGGAACGGCGTCGACGGTGAGGTGCACGTGACGGACCTCGGCATCGGGATCCCCCGACACGAGGCCGACGGCGTCCCACGACTCGGCGCCGTCGGCGGGCCAGAGGGCCTCGGCGGCGGCGAGGACGGCGCGGAGGGTCGGCATCGGCCCAGTCTACCGAGGGCCGTCGGCCCCGAGCGGCACGTCAGCCCCGAGCGGCAGGACAGCCCCCCGCGGCAGGACAGCCCCCAGCGGCACGTCAGGCGCGGCGGAGGACCCGCAGCACGCGGGCGACGACGCGTGCCCACCAGCTCGGCGTGGTCGCCGCGACGTCGGACGGCACGGGCTCCCCCGGTGCCGCCACGTCGGAACGGTGCTCGTCGGTGTCGATGCCCGCGAGCGGCTCGGCCGATGCCTCGACCGCGGCGACGGACCCGGACCGGACCGGACCGAGCGGGAACGCGGTCGCCGCACCGGCGTCGGCACCCGTGTGGGCGCGCAACGCGGCGACGAAGGCCTCGTGGTCGATCGCGCTCGGGCCCGTGGCGGGCGGCACGAGCGGCGTCGGACGCGTCACCGCGGCCACCGGAGCGACCGGCGCGCTGGCGGACTCGACGTCGACGTCCTCGCGGTCGAGGGCGTCGGCGAGGACGGACTGCAGGGCGGGGAGTGCGTCGCCCCGGGCCGGCGTGGTGGTGGCCCGGGTCGAGACGGCGGTGCGGGCTGGTCGGGCGACCACGGCGGCGGCGAGGAGGTCCGCGAAGACCTCGGTGGCCCAGGCCCGGGCGGCGGCGACCTCGGGGTCGGAGGACCGGGCGATCCGGGCCTCCCATGCGGCGAAGCGCGCGCGGTCCTCGTCGCGGCGGCGCAGTTCTTCCTCGAGCAGGGAGATGCGCTCCACGGTGCTCCGGCCGGTCGCGGTCGCGAGCTCGACGGCGAGGTCCCCGATCCGGAGCGAGATCCGGGCCGGGGGCTCGGGGAACGTCGGGGCGCAGGCGGAGGCGTGCCGTCCGCGATCACGGCGGAAGGCGGCGGGCGCGGGGTCCACGAGCGTGGCGGGTGCCGGGTCGTCCAGCGGAGCGACGTCGAGTGCCCGCACGGGCTCGGCGACGACGGCCGCAGCGGCGACGGGTTCGGCCGCCGTCTCCGGACCGCCCGCGTCCGTGCCGCCCGCGTCCGGAGCGGCCGCCGTGTCGGTCTCGGTGGGGAGTGCGACAGGCCCGGTCACCGGCGGCACGACGAGGTCCGGGACGTACGGGGCGTGGACCGCCGGCACGTCCCGGAGCCACGCCTCGACCTCGCGGCCGAACGGGTCGACGAGGGCGGGACGTGCTCCGGACTGGGTCTCCATGGCCGAATCGTAGGCAGGAGGAGCGGAGGAACCCGGATGATCGGCGGTGTGTCGCGTTCCGAGCGGGGCCGCGGTGTCGTCCGGAGACGTCACGCGCCGGCGCCACCGCTGCCCGCGGCCACGGCTCCGAGCAATGCAGCGCCGTCCGGGGAGCCGAGCCCGGTGCAGGCGTCCCACCCGGGAGCCGCCGCGAAGGCGCCGTTCGACCCCGACGTGACGTCGCGGAAGGTCGACGCCGCGCTGTACAGCACCGGCTGCGCGAGCCCGAGCGGCCGCCCGGTCGACTGGACGATCCGGGCGATCAGCGCGGCCCACAGCGGAGCGACCGCGCTCGTGCCGCCGATGACGGTGCGGTTGCCGTCGACGAGGACCTCGTACCCGGTCTGGGGATCGGCGACCGCGGCGACGTCGGGGACGCCTCGGCCGCCCGACGACTCGGCGGTGCCCGGCACGCCGACGCCCTGCTGCCAGGCCGGCAGCGGGAACGCATCGCTGACCCCACCGCCCGTGGCGCCACCGCTCGCGCCGTCGTTCCACACGGTCTCGAAGGTGATCGTCGTGCCCGAGGCCTCGAGCCGGGTCCCGCCACAGGCGAGGACGTGCGGGCTCGACGCCGGGAAGTCCACGTGCTGCCCGCCGTCCGACTGCCCGTCGGTGCTGCCGTTGTCGCCCGCGGCCGCGGTCACGGTGACCCCGAGGGACACCGCGTCGACCACGGCGTCGTCGAGCGCGGAGCGGGCCTGGGCGGTCCAGGCGTCCTCGCTCTGTCCCCAGCTGATGCTCATGGCCGTCGGGGTCGGAGTCGCGTGCGCCGCGGCGGCCACGGCGTCGACGAAGCCGGCGTCGGTGTTCGGGGCGAAGTACACGACGATCGCCGCTCCGGGAGCCAGCGCCCCCACCACCTCGACGTCGAGCATGACCTCGCCGTCCGCGCCGTTCGGATCCCCACCCGGGACGTTCTCGGCGCCGTCGACACCCACGGCGGTCACCGACGGGGAGCCCACGCCGAGACCGGAGAAGTAGGTGTCGAGGTCGGACTGCACGTACCCCCCGCCGAGTTCGATGATCGCCACCGTCTGGCCGGAGCCGTCGGTGTCGGGCGGGAACGCGTACGCGGTGCCGAGCTCGACGGGCGAGTAGCTGGTCGCGCGGGCGGCGGCGGGCACGGAACGGAACTGCGTCCGCGCCTGCGGGCGGTCGTCGAGGCCGAGCACCGCCACGACGACGCCGTCGAGTGCCGCGGGGACGCTCAGGCCCCCCGACCGGTGCCGGTGCTGGGCACTGCCACCGCCGGGCGCGTCGCTCGTGACGGTCTCGAGGTCCGTGCCGAACGCCCGGCCCATCGCCGCGGTCGTCCCCTCGACGCGCACGTGACGCGTGGCGGGGTCGGCGCTGAGGACGGTCAGGTCGAGGGCCTCCAGCGTGGTGCGGACGAGGTCGAGGTCGGCCTCGGTCGCCCCGTGCGCACTGACGAACGCGGCGCGGTCCATCGGGACGGCGGTTCCGTCGAGCGGCGCGACGGGGTTCGCGCGCCGCACCACCACGGTCGCCTGGACCGGGGAGTCGGGCGGGAGGGCCGCCGCGGCGCGGACGCCGGGGGCGGACGGACGCTCGCTGCCGGCGAGCGGAACGAGCTGCGGGTCCTTCGAGCTGTCGGTCATGGCACCGGTCTACTCCGCACCCATGACGTCGCCCGTGTCCCGGACGGCGCATGCACGCCGAGGACCGCTCAGCGGCGACCCGCTCCGGCGTGGCGCCCATCCGCCGGCGTGCCCGTTCTGGGGGTGGGAAGCGGGAGCCGCGACACCTATCGTCGTCACGATCACTCTCGTGGACGCGGACCGGAGGCACCCCCCCCATGACCAGCGTGCGTCGGTTCATCCACCGGTACTCGGTGACACCGTTCCTCAAGCAGGCACCGATCGCGGTGCTGGTCGCCCTGGCGGCGGTGCTCTCGGTCGCCGTCCCGCAGCTCGCCGTGTCGGACCACACCGGACTCGCGGTGAGCCTGGTGCTCACCGCGATCGCCACGCTCTGGGCGAGCGTGGTGACCGCGCGCAGCGAGCGGCTCGGTGCCCTCGCGCTCCTCGTGCCCGCGGTCGACTTCGTGGCGCTCGGCGTCCTCCGATGGGCGACGGGCTCGTCGGCGTCGATCTTCACCGCCCTCGTGGTCCTGCCCGTCGTGTGGTTCGCCGCCACCGACGGCCGACGGCACGTCCTCTACGCGATGCTCGGCACCGCGGTCGTGATCCTCACGCCGTTCGTCTTCGGGATCAGCGGCAGCGGCCGGGTCACCGAGCTCATCCGCCTCGTCGTCGTGCTCGTCGTCTACACGACCGTGGCGCTCGTCGTCAACGAGTTCGCCCGGCAGCACGCGACGCAGCTGCGCCTCGCCGCTGAGCGCGAGGCAGCCGTCACGGACGAGATCGACCGCGCCGCCGCGGTGCAACGCTCGCTCCTCCCCCAGCCCCTCTGCTCGCTGCCCGGCTACTCCGTCGCGGGGACCTGTCTGCCCTCGGCCACGGTCGGCGGCGACTTCTTCGACTGGTACCGCACGGACGAGGGCATCGCGATCACCCTGGGCGACGTCATGGGCAAGGGCGTCGGCGCCGGGCTCATCGCCGCGGCCGTGCGGGCTGTGGTCCGCAGCTCCCGGCGTGATCCCGACCCCGCGGCCGCGATCGTGCGTGCCTCGGAAGGGCTCTCGACCGACGTCGCGGACCGAGGCGAGTCGACGGCCTTCACGACGCTCTTCCACGCCCGGTTCAGCGGGGACGTCCTCCGCTGGGCGGACGCCGGACACGGCCTGTCGATCGTCGTCCGCGAGGACGGGACCCACGAGCGCCTGACCACCGCGCACCTGCCGATCGGTCTCGGGATCGACGACGCCTGGCAGACGATGGAGATCGCCATCGCGCCCGGGGACGTCCTCGTCACCTTCAGCGACGGCGTGCTCGACCTGTTCGGCGGTGGACTCGACACGATCGACCAGGTCGCCGCGATCGCCCGCCGGGATCCGCGGCCGGGCGCCGTGGTCGAGGCCCTCGTCGCGATGGCCCGCACCGCGGGGCACGACGACGACGTCACGGTCGTGGCGCTCCGGCGTGAACCCGTCGCGACCGCCGCGGCCGCCGTGCCGACCAGCGCGATCACCGTCGGCGTCTGATCCCGCCCGGGAGGGACGCCTCCACGGAGACGACGGGAGGCACGGGGACCGCGATCCCCCGTGCCTCCCGTCCGCCGTCGGGACGACGGGATCAACCCGTGTTCTGCAGACCGGCGGCCACGCCGTTCACGGTGAGGAGCAGCAGTCGGTGGTCGGCGTCCTGCGGGTCGCCGTCGCTCGCGGTCCGGATGCCACGGAGCGCCCGGAGTTGCAGGAGCGACAGGGCGTCGACGTACGGGCTCCGCAGGCGGACGGCGCGGCTCAGGACGGGCCGGTCCTCGAGGACGTCCGACGAGCCGCTCGTCCGGAGCACCCAGGCGCGCGTCAGAGCCATCTCGTCGAGGACCATGCGGGCGAGGTCCGGACGGTCGCCGAGCGCGAGGTACCGGTTCGCGATCGCCTCGTCGGTCTTCGCCAGGGACATCTCGACGTTCTTGATCATCGCCGAGAACAGCGGCCAGGACCGGTAGGCGTCCTGCAGCAGCTCGACGTCGCCGACCGCGGCCAGCGCCGACCCGAGGCCGTACCAGCCGGCCAGGTTGATGCGCGCCTGGGTCCACGAGAACACCCACGGGATGGCGCGGAGGTCCTCGAGGGACTCGACCGACAAGCCGCGACGGGCCGGCCGGGATCCGAGCGCGAGGAGCCCGATCTCCTCCATCGGCGTGACGGTGGCGAACCACGGCGCGAACCCGTCCGCCTTGACGAGGTCGAAGAAGGCCGCGCGCGATGCGCGGTCCATCGTGGCGGCGACGTCCGCGAAGCGATCGGCGGCCGCGGCGGTCACGGACTCGTTCGAGGGCGCGGACGCCTGCAGGGTCGCAGCGGCCATCTGCTCGAGGTGCCGCGCGCCGATCGTCTTGTCGCCGTACTGGGCGAAGATGACCTCACCCTGCTCGGTGATCTTGAGTCGGCCGTCGACCGAGCCCGGCGGCTGCGCGAGCACGGCCTCGTTCGCCGGACCGCCGCCGCGGCCGAGCGCACCGCCCCGGCCGTGGAACAGCGTCAGCTCGATGTCGTGGTCGGCAGCCCACGCGGCGATCCGGGCCTGGGCGTCGTACAGCGCGAACGTCGCCGACACCGGACCAACGTCCTTCGACGAGTCGGAGTACCCGAGCATCACCTCGAGCCGGCGCCCGGTCGCGGCGAGTCGGCGTTCGACCGCGGGCAGGCGGACGGCCTCGTCGAGGATCCGCGTGCTCGCGTCGAGGTCGGCGAAGGTCTCGAAGAGCGGGACGACGTCGAGCACCGGCGCGGCCTCGGCGGACCCGAGTGCGGCCTCGGCGAGCTCGAACACCGTGGCGATGTCCTGGGACGACTGCGTGAACGAGATGACGTACCGGCACGCGGCGCGCACGCCGTACCGCGCCTGCAGGGACGCGATCGCCCGGAACACCGCGAGCACCTCGTCCGTCATCGGGCTGTGCTCGACGCCGGCGCGGACCTCGGCGAGGGCGGTTCGATGCACCTGCGAGTGCTGCCGGACCTCGAGCTCCGCGAGGTGGAAGCCGAAGGTCTCCACCTGCCAGATCAGGTTCTGGAGCTCGCCGTGGGCCGCGCGCTCGGCGCCGGCGGCGGCGAGCGAGCCCTGGACGGTCCGGAGGTCGGCGAGCAGGTCCTCGGGCGAGGCGTACGCGAGCGGGACGTTCTCGCGCCGGGTCGCGTCGATGCGGGCCGCGACGAACAGGAGCACGCGGCGGTGGACCTCCTGCGGCGCGCGGACCGCGATGCGGGCGGCGACCTCGGCGTCGAGCGCCTGCTGGGCGTCGTCGAGCGCGGTGAGGTCGGCCGTGGGCGGGGTGCCGCCGTCGTCGAGGGTCAGCGCGTCGGCGATCCGGGTCGCGGCGCGGGTCAGCCCGAGCAGCACGTGCTCGGACTGGATCCGGGCCGCCTCGAGCGTGACCTCGGCGGTGACGTGGGGGTTGCCGTCGCGGTCGCCGCCGATCCAGCTGCCGAGGCGGATGAACGCCGGGGCGGCCACCGGACGGCGCCCGGCGTCGTCGCCGAGGAGGCGGTCGTCGAGCAGCCGGTACACCGCCGGCACGATCTCGAACAGCGTCTGGTCGAAGACGCTCATCGCCGTGCGGACCTCGTCGAGCGGGGTGGGACGCGTGGTCCGGAGGGGCGAGGTACGCCAGAGCGTCTCGACCTCCTCGAGCAGGCGGCGGGCGTTCTCGGCACCGTCGACGGCGTTCCGGACGGCGTCCCGTGCGTCGAGCAGGTCGCTGATCCGGCGGATCGTCGTGGCCACGGCTCGGCGTCGGGCCTCGGTCGGGTGCGCCGTGAGCACCGGGTGGAACCGGAGGGCCGCCAGGCGGGCGGCGGCCTCGTCCTCGCCGAGTGCGTCACGCAGTCCGGCGAGGGTCGCCGCGATCGAGTCCCCCGGCGTGCCCCCCACGTCACCACGGCGTCGGAGGACGCGGACGCGGTGGTGCTCCTCGGCGAGGTTGCTGAGGTGGAAGTAACACGTGAAGGCCCGGGCGACCTGCTCCGCGCGGTCCTGGTCGAAGCCCTCGACGATCTCCTGCGCCCGGTCGATGGCCCGGTCGTCCGTGCCCTCGTACGCGTCGATCACGGCGGCGCGCAGGGCCTCCACGTCGGCGAACAGGGCTTCGCCGCCGGTCTCGCGGAGCACCCGCCCGAGCAGGTTCCCGAGGAAGCTGACGTCGCCGCGCAGGTCGTCGTCGACCTCGCCCCGGACGTCGTCGCGTGGCCGGTCGTGGCGGGCCGTGCCGTCGATCGTGGTCATCGTCGTTCCTCCGAGGGGTGGGCGGGGTGCACACACGTGAGTACCACATCGTGCTCGCCGGGCGCGATTCGCGTGACGCCGGGAGGCCCGGGTCGGCCCGGCGGGAGCGTCCGAGCGGAGACCGTCGAACGCGTCACGGTCGCGCGGCGGCGCGGGGTGCGCCCGACGAGCCGCGGACCACGAGGGAGGGCCGGATCGCCCGCGCTGTCGGGGGCGGGGCACCCGCCATCGTCGCGCGCAGGACCTCGAACGCGGCGCGGCCCAGCCCGGCGAAGTCCATCCGGACGGTGGTGAGCCCGGGCGTCCACACCTCGGCGAGGGGCATATCGTCGAACCCGACCACGCTGACGTCGCCGGGGACGGCGCGGCCCTGGTCCGCCATCGCCCGGAGCACGCCCATCGCGACCTCGTCGTTGAAGCAGAACACGGCGGTCGCGTCGTCCGGGAGCTGCTCGATCGCGGCGGCCCGGGCGCTCATCGGGGCCCAGTCCGTGGCGACCACGGGCGGCACCGGCGCGTCGCGGGCGGCGAGCTCGGCCAGGTACCCGTACGTCCGGCCGTGCCCGATGTCGTTCGGGTAGTCGACGGCGAGATGGTGGACCGTGCGGTGACCGAGCGCGAGCAGGTGCTCGGTCGCCAGTCGCGCACCGAGTTCGTCGTCGAGCCATGCGTAGGGCAGGCCCGACCGGTTCGTGCCGACCATCGCCGCGGTGGCGGTCGGCATGGTCGCGGGGATCCGCGCCAGTGCCGCCGTCACGAACTCGTCGAACTCGATGCCGATGATCCCGGACAACGGCTGGGACAGCACGAGCTCGACCGCGGACCGGACCTGGTCGGGGTCCCCGTTCTCGACGACCGTGATCGTGACGAGGAAGTCGCCCTCACGCGCGGCCTCCTCGATGCCCCGGAGCACCGAGGCGAACCCGTACCGGGTCGTGTTCCCGGTGATGACGCCGATCATCTTCTGGCGACCCGACTTGAGCGCGCGGGCCGCCTCGTTCGGCCGGTAGCCCAGTCGGACGATGGCGTCCTGCACGGCGGTCCGACGCCGCTCGCTCACGACCCCCGGGTCGTTGAGGACGCGGGAGACGGTCGCGACCGAGACGCCGGCCATCCGGGCGACGTCCGCGATACCCGGCGCGCGGGGCGGACGCTCGACCATCGGACGATGCTATCCCCACATCACGCGCCGGTCACTTGATGCCGGACTCCGCGATGCCCTGCACGAACTGCCGCTGGAAGACGAAGAACACGATCATCACGGGGATCATCGAGATGAGCGTGATCGCCATGATCTCGTCCCACGGGTGCGAGTAGGACCCGTTCAGCGAGGACAAGCCCACGGAGATCGTGTAGCTCTCCGGCTTCTGCAGGGCGACGAGCGGCCAGACGAAGTCGTTCCACCGCCACACGAACGTCAGGATCGTCAGGACCGCGACGAGCGGGCCGCACGCCGGCAGCACGACGGTCCGGAAGGTGCGGAACTCCCCCGCGCCGTCGACCCGAGCCGCTTCGATGAGCTCGGTCGGGATCGCCTGGATGTACTGCCGGGCCATGAAGATCGAGACGGCCTGTGCCGCCGAGGGCAGGATCACGGCCCACGGGGTGCCCACGAGTCCGAGCTTCGAGATGATGACGAACTCGGGCACCATGACCACCTGGATCGGCACCATGATCGTCACGAGCATCGCGCCGAACAGCAGGTTCCGTCCGCGGAACGAGAACTTCGCGAACGCGTACCCGGCGAGCACGCTGATGAACACCGAGATGACGACCCCGGCGACCGCGATGACCACCGAGTTGACCAGCCACGTCAGCACCGGCTGGTCCGCGAACGCCTTGGCGAACACCCCGAGGTCGACCCGATGCGGCCACAGCGAGAACCCCGACGTCTGGGCGAGGCCGCCCGGGCTGATCGCGGTGACGAACACCCAGTAGACCGGGAACACCATGACGAGTCCCCCGAGGACCATCGCCGCCCAGATGACCCACCGCGCGGGGGTCATCCGGTCCTGGATCGGTACGCGGCGGTCGGGACGGGTGCGCACGACGCGTGCCGTGCCTCCCGGACGACCGGCCGTGGAGCGTCCGACGGCACGGGCGGGAACGGCGGTGGAGCTGCCGACCCGCTCGACGGGACGCGATGTCGAGGTGCTCATGCCTGGTCCTCCTCGGTGCGGCGCGCGAGGACGTTCCGCACCAGTGTCAGCAGGAGCAGCGTCAGCACGAGGAGCACGCCGACGGCGGACGCGTACCCCATCGTCCCCTGCGTGAACGCGGCCCGGAAGATGTACTGCACGAGCACGGTCGTCGAGAACCCGGGACCACCGCCGGTGAGCACGTAGATGACGTCGAACGCCTGGATCGAGAAGACCACGTTGAGCACGACGAGGATGTAGGTCGTCGGTCGCAGCAGCGGCCAGACGATGTTCGAGAAGCGCTTGCCGCTGCCGGCACCGTCGACGCTCGCCGCCTCGAGCACGCTCGGGTTGATGTTCTGCAACGCCGCCAGGTAGGTCACCATGCAGAACCCGATCCGTCCCCAGACCACCGTGAGGATGACCGTGGCCATGGCCCAGTGCGGCGACGACAACCAGGTGATCCGCGGGAGCCCGAGCGCCTGGAGCGCGGCGTTCGCGATCCCGTTGTCGGCGTTGAAGATCCACGCCATGACGAGCGACACGGCCACGCCGGACACGACCATCGGCAGGAAGTACAGGCTGCGGATGACGCCGCGGCCGGGGAGCCTGCGGTTGAGGAGCACGGCGAGCAGCAGCCCGATCGCTGCCGACGTCGGCACCGTGCCGAGCGTGAACACGACGGTGTTCCACACGCTCGTCCAGAACACCGGGTCGCTCGGGATGTCGGCGTAGTTCTTCCCACCGATCCAGCTCCCGCCGCCGAACGTCTGCACGTCCTGGAACGACAGCACGACGGACACGATGATCGGTCCGAACGCGAACACGACGAAGAGGAGCAGCGACGGGGCGACGAAGGTCCACGGCACGGCGACCGGGACGCGACGCCGCCCGCCCCGACGCGGCGGCCGCCCACCGGTGCGGGACGACGGCCGCACGTCGACCGACCCGACCACCCCGCGCGCGGCGACCTCGCTAGCCGACGACACGGCTGATCCCGTCCGAGATGTTCTTCGCCGTCTCCTTCGGGGTCTGCGTCCCGATGAAGCAGAGGTCGAGCTGGTCGGCGAGCACCTCGTTGATCTGGTTGAACTGCGGGCTCGTCTCGATCTTCGCCATGTTCGTCGGGATCGTGGCGACCTGCTCCACGAACGTCTTCATCTGGTCGTTGTTGGACCTGAAGTGCAGCGAGTCGGCGTCGAGCGCGGTGCGGATCGGCAGGAACAGGTCGTTCTCGCAGAAGTACTCCATGTTCGCCTGGTTGCAGACGAACTTGATGAAGTCGGCGGCGACGTCGGGGTGCTTCGACGACTTCGAGACGCCGAGCAGGTTCCCGCCGAGGTCGGACGCGGCCTTCTTGCCCTTCGGCATGTACGTGACGTCCCACTTCGATTGATCGAGGCCCTTGCCGACGTCCCCCATGAGCCAGTCGCCGTAGAGCATGACGCCGACCTGACCGGTCGTGAAGCTGTTGAGCGTCGAGGCGTCGTTCGAGGCCTTGATCGTGTTCGACTTCGGGATGAGGCCGTCGTTGTACAGGCCCTGGAACCAGTCGAGCGCGGCGATGCCCTTCTTGGTGTTGATCATCGGCTTCTTCAGGTCGTTGTCGAGCAACCGGCCGCCCATCATGTAGAGGAACGGGAGCCAGCGGTAGGCCGTGTTCGGACCGCCGAAGCCGTAGACCATGCCGTACTTGCCGGTCTGCTTCTTGACCTTGACGAGCAGGTCGTGGAACTCGGACAGCGACCACGCCTGCCCGATGCTCGCCGGGGGCTGCTCGCCGATCGCCGCGAAGACGTCCTTGCGGTAGTAGGTCGCGAACGTGTCGGTGTGTTGCGGGATCGCGTGCGGCTTGCCGTCGAGCAGCGACGCCTGCCAGAAGCTCTTCTGGAACCCCTTGCCGTACCGCGCGGGGACCCACTTCGACAGGTCGATGAGGCCGCCGTTCTCGGCGTACCGGCCGAACGACTGCCACGTCACGCGGACGATGTCGGGCGCGCTCCCACCGCTGAGCTGTGTCGTGAACCACTGGTTGAAGTCGCCGCCGGGCGTCTTCTGGATCTTGATGTTCACCCCGGGGTGCGTCTTCTTGTACGCCGCGGCGAACTTCGCGTACGTGACGAGGTCCGCGGCGATGTCCCACGTCGACAGGACGAGGTCGGCCTTCACGTTCTTCGGGACGGCGGCCTCGGCGGCGCCGGACGGCACGCCGGCGGCGGCGAGGGGGGACAGCAGGGCCCCGCCCGCGATGGCCGCGCCCATGCCGACGAACCCACGGCGCGAGAGCCGTCCGTCGTCTCCGGGCTGGGCTTTCTGATCGTTCACGGACGCCTCCTCGAGTCCTGACGAGACCGCCGGCGGGCACGCCGACGGACCACCGGCGCCACCGCCGATGGAGCCCCGCGGACGGGGTGTCCGCCTGGGCCGGATGTGGGTCCCGGGCTGCTCGGCTCCGGAACGTGGGGACGATCATGTCCGGCGGCCGGGAAGCCGGTCAAGCGCGTTCGGTAACGGGATGATAACGAATGTAAACGTTACCAAAACCGTTGTCGCGGTGCTACGGTCGCCGCTGACCGACCCGTCCGACCGATGCGAGGAAGCACCGTGACGCACTTCTCCTGGGAACCCTCATCCCTCACCCTGACGTTCGCCGCCGACGAGGACGGGCCGGTCCGGCTCGTGTCACTGGCGGGTCCGGCCGCTCCGGCGCCGGGGATCCAGGACGACCTGCTGCCCACGCAGCCCCTCGTCGAGGTGCTCGCGCCCCGGTACGGGCGGCGGAACAACAGCTACCGGTTCGACGGCACCGAACTCGGTGCGGGCCTCCGGTACGTCACGCACGTCGCGACGACCGAGCCCGCGACCGACGGACGGCCCGGGCGCGAGTGCCTCGAGATCCGCCAGGAGCACCCCGACGGGCTCGTCGTGACCTCGCGGTTCGAGCTCGTCGGCGGAGCGCCCGCCGTCCGCACCGCGACGACCGTGTCGCTCCGTGACGGCGCGGCTCCCCTCACGCTCTGGGCGGTCACGAGTCTCGCCACCGGGGCCGTGGTCTCCGAGGACATCGACGACCTCGACATCTGGTCGGCGCGCACCGGGTGGTCCGCCGAGAACCGGTGGGCGCCCACCCCGCTCCGCGCGCCCGGTCTGCCGTCCATCGACCCCGAGGCGCGCGGCGAGACGAGCCGGAACCGCATCGCCGCCACGAGCACCTCGACGTGGTCGTCCGGCCTGTACAACCCCGCGGGTGCCGCCGTCGCCCGGAGCACCGGCCGAACGCTCGCGTGGCAGATCGAGCACAACGGCGCCTGGCACTGGGAGGTCGGCGAGGACCCCGACTGGAACCGGGGCGCGGTGCCGATCGAGGACCGGGTCCGCGCGCCGGAGCCGTACGGACCACCGAAGGGCGACCGCTCCCACGACGGTGCCTACGTCGCACTGCTCGGTCCCGAGGACGCCGACCACCAGTGGTCGCTCACCCTGACGCCCGACGTGACGTTCACGACCGTGCCCGTCACCGTGACCGTCGCGGCGTCGTTCGAGGACGCCCTCGGGAACCTCGCCACACATCGACGCGCGGTCCGACGACCGCACCCCGTCGGTGACACGCTGCCCGTGGTGTTCAACGACTACATGAACACGCTCGAGGGCGACCCGACCACGGCGAAGCTCCTGCCGCTCGTCGACGCGGCAGCGCGGGCCGGTGCCGAGTACTTCTGCATCGACGCCGGCTGGTACGACGACTCCGCCGGATGGTGGGCGAGCGTCGGCGACTGGCGGCCGTCCACCCTGCGGTTCCCGGACGGCTTCGGCGCGGTCGTCGACCACATCCGGGACCGTGGCATGGTGCCCGGGGTCTGGCTCGAACCCGAGGTGGTCGGCGTCACGAGCACCGCGGCCGAGACGCTCCCCGACGAGGCGTTCCTCCGACGGCACGGCGATCGGATCCGCGAGCACCAGCGGTACTTCCTCGACATGCGCTCCCCGGCGGCACGCGCACACCTCGACGAGGCGGTCGACCGGCTCATCGCCGAGTTCGGCATCGGCTACTTCAAGTTCGACTACAACGTCACGCCCGGCGCCGGCACGGACGTCGGCGCCGAGTCCGCGGGCCAGGGCCTGCTCGAACACGACCGGGCGCTGCTGGCGTGGCTCGGCGACGTGCTCGACCGCCACCCGGACCTGGTCATCGAGAACTGCGGATCCGGGGCCATGCGCTCGGATCCCGCGATGCTCGGCACCCTGCAACTGCAGTCCACCTCGGACCAGCAGGACCCGCTCCTGTACCCGGCGATCGCCGTCGGGGCCCTCGCACACGTGCTGCCCGAGCAGGCGGGCAACTGGGCGTACCCGCAGCCGACGATGTCGGACGAGGAGATCGTGTTCGCGATGGGTGCCGGGCTCGCCGGTCGCCTGTACCTCGCGGGCGTGCTCAGCGGCATGGACGACGACCAGCTCGCCCTGGTCGGTGCCGCCGTGGAGGCCCACCAGGCCACCAAGCACACCCTCGCCCGCGCGGTCCCCCGGTTCCCGACCGGGCTGCCGACGTGGGACGACCAGTGGTTGTCGGTCGCGTTCGACGCCGGTGACGAGACGCTCCTGGTGGTGTGGCGCCTCCCGGCCGCGGCCGGCGACGTCGAGCTCGCCCTGCCGCACCTGGGTGGCAGCGTGCCGACCGTCGAGCAGGTCTACCCGCCCACCGGGGTCGGCGCGCCCTGGTCCGTCACGCCCACCACCACCGGGCTGACGATCGGCACCGAGGCGGGGAACGCGCAGGCGCGGATGTACCGGTTGACGGTCTGAGGAGGAACGGCCGCGGCGGCGCGCCGCCCCACCAGGAGCGGGCCGCCGCGCCCGGATCCCGCTGCGCCCGTCGGCCCTGGACGATGACCGTCTTCTCAGGGAGCCGTCCGGCGCACACCACGCCGCCGGCCCTACGCTGGGCGCGGGCGCCGACGGCCGGTCGCCGGAGGGGGAACACCGCATGTCCGAACTCGACCTCGACGCACCGCTGACCCCGCCGGAGCCCACCGGGCAGGAGCTCCAGCTCACGCCGCCGGCCGCCGTGCCCGAGGTGGAGCCGGACCAGGCCGTCGGCATGGTGGCCGTCCCCGCCGACAAGCGGTCGGAACTGCAGGACAAGGCCCGCGCCTTCGCCGATGCACTCGCCGCTGAGCAGCCCGGCAGCCCCGAGTTCACGAAACGGGTCGACGACCTCGTACGGATGGGCGAACAGGACATCCGGTCGGCGTCGCAGGTGTCGAGCCGCATGCTCGAGCGGCCCGCCACGTCGCTCGCCGCCGCGAAGGGCCAGGGCCCGGCGGGTGATCCGCAGGCGGCGGTGGCCCGGCCGCTGCAGGACCTCCGCGAGACCGTCACGGACCTCGACCCCGCGCGCGCCGAGTTGACCGGCGCCCGCCGCCTGCTCGGTCGGTTGCCGGGCGCGAACCGGATCGCCCGGTACTTCCACAAGTACGAGTCCGCGCAGCAGCAGCTCGACGCGATCATCACGGCGCTCGTGTCCGGTCAGGACTCGTTGCGCCGGGACAACGCCGCCATCGAGCAGGAGCGGGCGGAGCTGTGGGCCACGATGGGACGACTCGCGGAGTACGCGACGCTGGCGGCCGCCCTCGACGACGCGATCAGCGCGAAGGCCGAGGCGCTCCGGGCCTCGGACGGCCGCGCGGCGGACGCGCTGGTCGCCGACGCGCTGTTCCCCGTGCGGCAGCGGCGGCAGGACCTCGCGACGCAGATCGCCGTGTCCGTGCAGGGGTACCTGGCGCTCGACCTCATCCGCAAGAACAACCTCGAGCTCATCCGCGGCGTCGACCGCGCACGGACGACCACCGTCGCCGCGCTCCGCACGGCCATCGTCGTCGCGCAGGCGCTCGGGCAGCAGCGGCTCGTCCTCGAACAGGTCGCCGCGCTCAACTCGGCGACCGACGCGATGATCGGCCGGACGAGCGACCTGCTCCGGCAGCAGACCGCGGCCGTGCACGAGCAGGCGACGTCGTCCGGGGTCAGCGTCGAGACCCTCCAGCACGCGTTCGACCAGGTGTTCGCGACGATGGACGCGATCGACGCCTACCGAGCGGGTGCCGTGCAGTCCATGGCGACGACGGTGGACGCGCTGGGCGCGCAGGTCGAGCGTGCCCGCGGAGCGCTCGCTCGTTCCCACGCCGAGGACGCGAGCCGGACCGCCTGACGCGCGTGGCAGGCCGGGCGGCTAGGGCAGGTCGAGCCGGGAGGTCCGGAACCGGTCGTCGAGGAAGCGCCCGTTGACGAGGAGGGCGTCGGCGTCGCGTTCGACGGCCGCGTCGCGCATCTGGGTGGCCGCCTGCTCGAGCGCGGTGAGCTGCTGGACGAGCGCCTCGGCCGGGGTCCGGCCGTCGGACAGCCGGTGGTGCGCCGCCCACTCCGCCGGGAGCGCGAGGTACGCCCGCAGCGTCTCGGGCAGGTAGTCGGTCGCCGTCCGGGTGACCACGACCTCGGGTTCGCCGGTGCCGGTGACGCGCGGCAGGGCCTCCTGGAGGGCCGTGGCGATCCGGTCGACGATCGCGGCGGCCGGCTCGGGCACGCGTCCGGCGACGGCCGCGCGGAGCGGGAGCAGACCGCCGGCGACGTCCGACGGGTCGACGCGCACGACGTCGGCGGCCGGGGCGACACCGAGGGCTGCGAGCGCCCGTGCGGCCACGGCCGCGTCGCCGGCGGCGTCCGCGGCCACCGCGGCGACCTCGCCCGCGAACGCCTGGAGCCATGCGCCGAGCGGCATCGCCCGACGCGCGATGACGACGCCGCCCGAGACCTGCGCGGCCTCCCCCGTGAGTCGGTGCCGCTCGAGGCGCAACGTCATGCGCGCGTCGACGCCCTCGAGCCGGAGGGCGGTCACCGTCCCGGGACGCCCGGCGAGGCGATCGCCGAGCGACCGGTCGCGCTCGACCGAGAGCGCCGCGTCGGCCGCGGGGCCGAGCGCGCGCGCGGCGTTCACCGCGAGCGCCTCGACGAGCGCCTGCGGCTCGTCCGCGGACGGCAGGGGCACCGGGAGCGACACGGTCATCGGTCGGTGAGCGGCAGCACGAGCCCCGGCGTGGCGATGACGTGGTCCTCGCGCAGGGGCCGGACCGCGGTGCCGATCGCGAAGAACTCCGTCGTGTGGCCGCCCCACCGGTGCGGCAGCGACAGGAGCTGCACGCCGACGATGCCCTCCGCGTCGAGGTACTCGGCCTCGGTCTGCATCCGGCCCATCGCGAGCTCCCGCGCGTCGTAGAGGGCCTCGGTGTACTGCGGGATCTCGGTGTTCTGGCCGATCGTGCCGAGCGACGCCATCATGCCGCGGTGCGCGATGTGGTAGACACACGTGCCCATGACGAGGCCCTGGGGCGCGTACCCGGCCTGGATGAGGGTCCAGAAGTCCTGCCCGGACAGGTCCGACGTGAACGGCAGGCCCCGGGTGTTGCGCAACTTGCCCGTGGGCGGCGGGGCGTCCGCGACGACGGCGGTGCCGACCGCGACGAACTCGGCGAGGTCGTTGCCGTACTCCTTGAACTCGATCTCGAGCCGGACACCGACGATGCCGTCGGCACCGAGTCGGTCCGCCTCGGCCTCCATGCGCGTCATGGCGAGCTCCCGGGCGTGGTACATCGCCTGGCTGAGCTTGTCGAGCTCCATGTTCTTGCTCCAGCGTCCGGTCTGGATCCCGACGTGGTAGACGCTCGAGCCGAGGACGAGGCCGACCGGACGGAACCCGGCCTGCCGCACGAGCAGGAACTCGTTGACCGACAGGTCCGACGTGAACAGGCGGCGCCGTCCCTCGTCGAGGCGCGCGGTGGCGTCGGCGGGGAGCGGGACGCGGGACAGGTCGGGTCCGGTGGTGCTCATCGGCGGGTGGTTCCTCTCGTGGTGTCGCGGAGCGGGATCACGGTCGTGACGTCGCGCCGGGCGGCGGCGGTCGCGGAGTGGTCGCGGAACGCGTGCATGGGCCCCGGCGCGATGACGGTGCCGGTGAACGTCGCTTCGGCGTGGAGGTCGGCCTCCTCGCCGCACGGGGTGTCGAACTCACCGAGGCTGCTGCCGGTGATGACGATGTCCGAGCCGTTCAGCGGTGCGGCGCGACGGGTGAGCTGCACCCGGGCGTCGTGACGGGCGGCGTTCACGAGTTCGGTGAGGCCCTCGATCTCGACGTTGCCCGACCAGACGCTCCGCTGTGACTTGAGGAGCGGGTCCTCGTGCTTCGTGGCGATGGAGACGCCGAACGCCATCCCGCGTGGGACCCAGCCCGAGCGGATGAGGGCCGCGACCTCCTCGGCGGTCGACCCGGCCGCCCAGACGTCGCGTGCCGACCGCGCGTGCGGCGAGACCGAGGCGTCGAGCGTGCGCACGGCGGTGCCGGTCGCCGTGAACTCGTGGGTCGCGGTCTCCAGCCGCGTGCGCCGGATGCGGACACCGACGACACCGTCGGCGCCGAGGGCCGCAGCCTCGGCGATCATCCGGTCGAGCGCCCCGTGCCAGGCCTCCTGCACGGCGTGGACGTAGGAGCCGAAGCCGGCGTTCCGGCCGTCGCTCCCCGTGGTGAGGACGGGCGAGGTCCACGGGACGTACCCGCCGGGCTGGGACGCGAACGGACCCGAGGCGAAGGGTCCGGACCCGAAGCCGCCCGAGCCGAACGGTCCCGAGCGTCCGAGGGTCGCCGTGCCGGAACCGTTGGGGAAGGCCGAGTACCCGCCGCCGAACGGGATGTTCAGCCCCGACGACCAGATGCCACATCCGCCACCGGCGTAGGCGAGCTGCTCGACCACGCACCCGAAGACCTCGCCGACCGGCGCGAGGTCGACCGCGCGGATCGCGGCCGCGCCGGCGGCGGACAGCAACGACCCGGCCACGCCGCTCGACCGCTGGCGTTCGATGCGGTCGTGCGCTGCGGGCGGCAGCCCCCCGGCCCAGCCGTCCATGCGTTCCCCTCCGTCGGCCCGATTCGGCGCGCGGACGGCGCGCGGACACGGGAGACCCCGTCAGCATGCCAGGCGCGGGGCGCGCTGGGAACGGCGAGAACGCTCAGGTTCCGGGCAGTCCGTAGGCTGGCGCCGTGACCTCCCGGGTGCGTCTGCTCCTCGCCGCGTCGCACCCGGGTCCGACCGTGGCCGTGACCGTGCTCGCAACGGTGATCGCCGTCGCCGTCGGACACCCGGTGTGGAGCGTGCTCCTCGTCGCGCTCGCGGTGTTCGCGGGCCAGCTGTCGATCGGCCTGGCGAACGACTGGATCGACGCCGACCGCGACCGTGCCGTCGGCCGCAGCGACAAGCCCGTCGCGCGCGGGCTCGTGCCCGTCACGACGGTCCGCCGCGCGGCGATCGGCACCGCCGTCGCCGCGGTGCTGCTGTCCGTACCGCTCGGACTGGTCGCGGGTGCCGCGCACCTCGTCCTCGTCGCCGCGGGGTGGGCGTACGACGCCGGACTGAAGCGCCGCGTGTGGTCCGTCGCCCCGTTCGTCGTCGCGTTCGGGCTGCTGCCGGTCGTGGCGGTGTCCGCCGACAGCGGCCTCGGGCCCGGCGGGATGCCAGCGGTGTGGCCGGCGCCCTGGGCGATCGCCACCGGCGCGGTGTTCGGCGTCGCGATCCACTGCACGAACGTGCTGCCGGACCTCGTCGACGACGCCGCCACCGGGGTCCGGGGATTCCCGCATCGTCTGGGGCTGCACGCGTCGGGCGTCCTGGCGTTCGCCGCGCTCGTCGTGGCGGACGGGCTCGTGCTCGTCGGACAGACGACCGGCGACGACCCCGCGCGGGGTCCGGCCCTCGCCCTGGCGGTCGCGGGCGCGGTCACGGTGGTCGTCCTCGCCGCGGTGGGCATCCGCCTCGTGCTCACCGGTCCCCCGACGCGCACGCTGTTCCGCCTCGTCATCATCGCGTCGCTCGTGGTCGTGGTGCAGCTGGCGCTCTCCGGCGCACGACTCGCGGCGTGACCCGCCTGGGACCTCGTCCTCAGGCCCACCGCATGGCGTAGACGCGGGCCAGGGCGTCCGCGGTCGGCAGGGCCAGGAGCGTCCGGAGCAGGGCCTCCCGGACCGCGAGCGCGGGGCCCGCAGCCGGTCGCCCGAGCGCCATGTTCAGCTCGGCCTGCCGCGCGGCCCGACGCGCCGCGGCCTGTCGGTGCCGCGCGTACTCGGGCCATGGGCCGGCGCTGCCGGTGGCCACGGCCTGGGCGAGGATCGGTGCGAGCGCGGCCGCGTCGAGCCATCCCAGGTTCATGCCCTGCCCGCCGATCGGACTGATCTCGTGGGCGGCGTCGCCGACGAGCACGACCCGGCCCACCCCGACCCGCTCGGCGGTGCGGCGACGCACCCGGAACGGACTGAGCATGGTGCAGGTCTCCGGGTCCGCCTCGGTGCCGGTGCGCTCCCGGATCGTCCGCGCCAGGTGTGCGGCGGCGCGGGGGTCGGGGTCGTCCGGGTCGAGCGGCCGGCCCGGCGCGCGCGCGTCCCGATCCAGTGACGCGCCGTCCAGCGCGTGCCGGTCCGCGGGGTCCGAGCGGAGCACGACGTACCGGCGGCGACCGCCGGGCAGCGGGAACGACTCGACGACCCCGTGCCGACCGACGTCGACGAGTGCGGTGGTCTCGGGCGACGGGCCCGAGCCGCCGCGACCGGAGCACGGGGGTTCGGCGTCCGCGAAGTCGCCCATGACGTACCGATCCTGGTAGTCCCGCCCGTGGCTGCGGACCCCGATGCGGTCGCGGACGACGCTCCGGGCGCCGTCCGCTCCGACGACGAACCGTGCGGTCAGCGTGACGGGCCCCTCCGGGCCGTTCCCCTGCGCGGTGACGCGGTCCCGCCGTCGTTCGAGTGCGGTGAGTGTCGTGCCCGTGCGGAGCGATCCCGGGGCGAGGGCCGCGAGACGCTCCCGGAGGATCGCCTCCGTGCGGTGCTGGTCGAGGGTCGCGACGAACGGATGGGTCGACGACGCTCGGGCGAACGACAGCGAGCCGATCGGACGCCCCCCGTTCCGCGCCGTTCCGCGGTCCACCCGCGCCGCCTCCGCGAGCACCGGTGCCGTCGCGCCGACCGCGGCGAGCGCGTCGAGCGACGGCGGGTGGATCCCGATCGCGCGGGAGCCGGACGGCGCTCCGGCGCGCCGTTCCCACACCGCGACGTCGACGCCGGCCTGCGCCAGGAGCGCGGCGAGCAAGAGGCCGACCGGACCGCCGCCGACGACGAGGACGTCCGTGCGCTCCTGCGACATGTCGCCGAGCCTAGTGACGGGACCGCACGGCCGTGCCGGGCCGCTTTACCTCGGTGGTCCGGACGGGCTATCTTCAGCCACACGGGCAGACCATGCTCGCCTTCGACCCGTCCGGACCCCGAATCCGGCAGCGGGTCCGGTCCGGACACGAGCAGCGTCGCTCGACCCGTCCCCACACGCCCCGAACCCGAACGGGAGCACCAGATGACGACGCACGCCCCTTCCGTGCTGCCCACGGCCGTGCCGCCTCCCTCGGCGCGCGTGCGTGCGGGCGCCGCGGTGCCGCCCCGGTCCGTGCACGTCCCCGCGGAGGTCCGGTCGTGAGGGCCGCGATCGCGACGGTGAGCCTCGGTGGCGGGCTCGAGGAGAAGCTCGAGGCAGTGAGCGCCGCCGGGTTCCGAGGCGTCGAGTTGTTCGAGCAGGACCTCGTGACGGGGTGGCTGCGTCCGGAGCAGGTCGCCGCACGCGCGCGTGACCTCGGTCTCGAGCTCGACGTCTACCAGCCGTTCCGGGACCTCGAGCAGGTGCCGGACGACGTGTTCCGTGCGAACCTGCGGCGCGCGGAGCAGCGGTTCGCCCTCATGCACCGGCTCGGGATCTCCACGATGCTGCTGTGTTCCAACGTCGCGACGGCCGTGTCGGACGACGACGCCCTGGCGGTGGACCAGCTCGGGGCGTTGGCGGAGCTCGCGGAGCGGAACGGGGTGACGGTCGCGTACGAGGCGCTCGCCTGGGGCCGGAACGTGTCGACCTACGACCACGCCTGGCGGATCGTCCGCGAGGTCGACCACCCGGCGCTCGGCATCTGTCTCGACAGCTTCCACATCCTGGCCCGCGGCACGGACCTCGGCACGATCGCGGAGATCCCCGGTGAGCGGATCATGTCGTGCCAGGTGGCGGACGCCCCGGTGCTCGACATGGACGTGTTGCGCTGGAGCCGGCACCATCGGCTGTTCCCGGGCGAGGGCGACTGGGACCTGGCCGGGTTCCTGTCGCACGTGCTCGACAGCGGGTTCGCGGGGACGCTGTCGCTCGAGGTGTTCAACGACGTGTACCGGCAGACCGACCCGACGGTGACGGCGCGGGCGGCGCGCCGGTCGCTGCGGGCACTCGAGGACGCGACGCGGGTCCTGCGGTCGGCGGCCGACCGGGACCGCGTGGACGCGGACCCGCGGCCCGACATGGACGAACGGGGCGACACCGGGCGCGGCGCCGAGGAGCCGGGTCGGGCCTCCCGGCCCGCGGCGGTCGGATGGTCAGCGCACGGTCTGGACGCCCTGCCCGCCGTCCCGGAGCCGGTCACGACCCACGTCGTGCTCGCGCCGGACGCGGAGGGAGCGCTCGTCGCGCTGCTCCGCCGCGCCGGTCTCGCGTGCGTGGGGCGGCACCGGACCGGTCGGACGGAGTTGTTCGAGGCGGGCGGCCTCCGGGTCGTCGTCGACGGCGCGCAGGCCGGGCTGGCCGCGCGGGTCGCGGCGGTCGGCCTCGGGGTGGCGGACGCGGCGGCGGCAGCGACGCGGGCCCGGGCGCTCGGGGCGCCGGTGCTGCCCCACGGGTCCGTGCCGGAGGGGACCGACGAGTACGTGGTGCCCACCCCGGAGGGCACCGGCGTGGCGTTCGGTGGCCGCAGCGCGGACGGGACACCGTCCTGGTCCCGGGACTTCGCACCGACCGGCGAACGGGCGTCCGCGGCGGCGTCGAACCTGCTCGGTGTGGACCTGGTCGGGATCACCGTGCCGTGGGACCGCACGGACGAGACGACCGGCTTCCTGCGGGCCGTGCTCGGGGTGGACGGTCCCGTGGCGGCGGACGCCCCGAGGACGGACGGGTTGGCGCGACGGCGGCTCTTCACGACCGGGGCGACGACGACGTCCGGTCCGACCGTCCGGATCGCGGTGACGACGCCAGCGCCCTCGTCCGACGCGCCGTCACCGACACTCGTCGCGCTCGCCAGCGCGGACGTGGTGGGCACGGTGACCCGGATGCGGGACTCCGGGGTGCGGTTCCTGCCGACGCCGCCGAACTACCACGACGACCTCGCCGCGCGGACCGGCCTGGACGAGGTCACGGTGACGCGGCTCCGGGACGCCGCCGTGCTCGTGGACGTGGACGCATCCGGGACGTACCTGCACGCCGTGGTCGAACCGCTCGGTGGCGTCGTGTTCGAGGTCGTCGAGCGGCGGGGCGGGTACGACGGCTCCGGGGTCGGCGACGCGGCGGTCGTCGCGGCGATGGTCGAGCACCACGGACAGCGCCGCGGGGTCGACCGCCGCGGGGTCGCGCGGCGGACACGTCGCGCGTAACGTCGGGTGCATGACCGATGCCGCAGCACCCGACGCCCGCCTGACCACTCCCGACCGCGTCACCATGTACGGCGCTGCGTGGTGCTCGGACTGCCGTCGTTCCAAGGCGTTGCTCGACCGGCTCGCGGTGGACTACGAGTACGTCGACCTCGAGGCGGTGGCGGACGGCGCCACCCGGGCCGAGGCGATCAGCGGCCGGAAGAGCATCCCCGTCATCGTGTTCCCGAACGGCCGGCACGTGGTCGAGCCGTCGGACGCCGAGCTGACCGAGGAGCTCGCGACGGCCGGCGTCGTGGAGCCGGTGGCCTGACCCACGGACGTGGCGCGCGCGCCGCTCATGCGGCGCTCGCTGCCACCGCCAGCCGCGCCCCGGCCGTGCGAGACCACGCGAGCGCGCCCCGCATCGCCGACGCCCGGTCCGTCAGGTCGGTGAGCGCCACGGCGTGCGCGAACCCACGCGGGTCCACGGCGATCTCCCCCGCCACCAGCGCGACCGGGCGCCGTGCGGCCGCGGCGAGCGCCTGCACGACGGCCACGACCTTGCCGCCCGCGGTCTGACCGTCGAACCGTCCCTCGCCGGTGACGACGAGGTCCGCGTGGAGCACGCGGTCGGCCAGGTCGAGGACCTCGGCCACCGCGTCGCCGCCGAGTGCGATGGTCCCGCCCCAGGCCAGGAGGCCGAACCCGGTGCCGCCCGCGGCTCCCGCTCCCGGGGTGTCCGGGTCGACGTCGGGGAACATCGAGGCCCATCGGCGCAACCGTGCCTCGTGCACGGGGACGCGATCCGGTGTGATGCCCTTCTGCGGTCCGAACACGGCGGCGGCGCCCCGGGGCCCGAGCAGCGGGGCGGTGACGTCGGTCAGGATCCGGACGCCCTCCGGGGTCGGACGGAGCGTGGCGCGGTCCACGGCCTCGATCCGGTCGAGCGCGGCACCGCCGGTGTCGTCCGGCCCCAGCGGTGGGCGCAGGCGGAGTCCGAGTTCCCGCAGCACGCCGAGACCGCCGTCCGTCGAGGCGCTCCCCCCGATGGCGAGGACGACTCCGCGCGCTCCCGCCCCGAGTGCGGCGGCGATCGCGGCCCCGAAGCCGTGCGTGTGGGCGGCGTCCGGACGGGGGTGGTCGAGCAGGGTGATTCCGCTCGTCGACGCCAGTTCGACCAGGCCTCGGCCGTCCGGGAGCCGGAGCCACTCGGCGTGCACCGGCCGATCGTCGGGGCCGCGCACGACGACCGGGACGCGCTCGGCGTCGGGGAACGCGGTGGCGAAGGCGTCGATCGTGCCCTCGCCGCCGTCGGCCATGGGTGCGAGGTCGAGGACGTCACCGGGCCGCTCGGCGCGCCATCCGTGGGCGAGCGCACGGGCGATGGACGCCGCCGACGCCGTGCCCTTGAACGCGTCCGGAGCGACGAGCACGCGCATCAGAGCCGACCCCGATCGGGTCCGCTGCCGCCGCTCGCGCCGTCGCTCACGTGGCACACGCTACTGCCGGCGCGCTGGCGCGTCCCTCGGGCGCGCGCTGGTGCGTTCCTCACGCGCGCTGGTGCGTCCCTCGGGCGAGGGCCCGGGACGGTTCCTGGATCGTGGTCGCCGGGCGGACGGTAGACGGGAGGCATGAGCGACGAACTCGACCAGGCTGACGCACCGTTCCTCGACGCCCTCCGGGACTACCACGGCCGCGACCGCTACGGGTTCTCGCCGCCCGGGCACCGGCAGGGCCGCGGGATCGACGCGGACACCCTCGCCGTGCTCGGCAAGGACCCGTTCCGCGACGACGTGCTCGAGAGCGGCGGCCTCGACGACCGGACCTCGTCGAACGGCTACCTGCCCACGGCCGAGGCCCTCATGGCCCAGGCGGTGCACGCCGACAGCGTGTTCTTCTCGACCTGCGGCAGCTCCTTGTCGGTCAAGGCCGCGATGCTCGCCGTGGCGGGTGTCGACGGCGGGATCATCATGCCGCGGGACGCGCACAAGTCCGTGACCGCGGGCCTGGTGTTCTCCGGACTCCAGCCGTACTGGGTGACGCCGCGCTTCGACACGGACCAGCACATCTCGCACCCGGCCTCCCCCGAGGACTACCGCGCCGTGTGGCAGGAGCACCCCGACGCCGCGGGCGCGCTCGTGGTGAGCCCGACGCCCTACGGCACCTGCGCGGACATCGAGGGCATCGCCGCCGTGTGCCACGAGTTCGGCAAGCCGCTCATCGTCGACGAGGCCTGGGGAGCACACCTGCCGTTCTCGGAACTCCTGCCGACGTGGGCGATGAACGCCGGCGCGGACGTGTGCGTGACGAGCGTGCACAAGATGGGTCTCGGGTTCGAGCAGGGGTCCGTGCTCCACCTCAAGGGCGACCTCGTCGACCACGACCACCTGTGGGCGTGCGCGGACATGCTCATGACGACGAGCCCGAACGTGCTCATCTACGCGGCGATGGACGGCTGGCGTCGGCACATGGTGCGGGACGGGGCGGGCCTCATCCGAAGTGCCGTCGACCTGGCCGACCGCACGCGGGATCGCATCGAGGCGATCGACGGGATCCACGTGCTCCGTGACGAGCTCCTCGGCGCCGAGGCGTCGCACCAGCTCGACCCGATGCGGATGCTCCTCGACGTCCACGAGCTCGGGATCACCGGGTACCAGGGACTCGACTGGCTCCGCGAGCACCACCGCATCGACCTCGGCCTGTCGGACCACCGGCACCTCGGCATCGACATCTCGGTCGCCGACGACGCGTTCACGACCGACCGGCTCGTGCACGGGCTCGAGTCCCTGGCCGCGTCGGCGTCGGAGCTGCCACGGTCGCCCGAGGTGCGGATCCCCGACCCGTCGAAGCTGCTGCTCGAGTCCGTCGTCACCCCGCGCCGGGCGTTCTTCGGCGAGTGCGAGAACGTCCCCGCCGAGGAGGCCGCGGGGCGGATCGCCGCCGAGCAGGCGACCCCGTACCCGCCCGGCGTCCCCGCGTACGTGCCCGGGGAACGCCTGACCGCCGAGGTGATCGACTACCTCAGGAGCGGGCTCGAGGCGGGCATGGTGCTCCCCGACCCGACCGACGGCAACCTCGGCACGATCCGGGTCATGGTCGAGTGAGGTCCTCCGCTGCGGCGGGCCCGGCCGCAGCGACGGGCCCGGCCGCAGCGACGGGCCCGGCCGCAGCGACGGGCCCGGCCGCAGCGACGGGCCCGGCCGCAGCGGCGGTCGTCGTCGTCGCGGGCGCCGTCGTCGCGGCGAGCGATCCGAGCAGCGCGAGCGCGGCCTCCGATGTCGACGCCGGCTCCGCGTGGTACAGGACGAGCACCTGACCGTCCGTGCCGGTGACCGCGAGCTTCTCGCGCAGCAGCGTCATCGGCCCGACCTCGGGGTGGACGAGTTCGGTGGGGGCACCCTCGACCGGGCGGACGTCGTGGCGCGCCCACAGCGTGCGGAACAGCGGACTGCGGAGCGACAGCTCCCCGACGACCTCGACGCACCGGGGATCGTCCGTCGCCGCTCCCACGGAGGCGCGGAACCCGGCGACGAGGCGGGCGACCGCGCGGTCCCAGTCGCGCCAGAGCTGCCGCTCGGCCGGGTCGAGGAACACGTCGAGCAGGCGGTTCCGCCCGGGCCGGAAGCCGGGGGCGAGGGCTGACGCGTGCCGGTTCGCGGCGAGCACGTCGAACGTCCGGGTCTCGACGAACGCGGGGATACCGAGGGACTCGAGGAGCATCGCGACCCCGGAGGGGACCCGGTCCGGTCCGGTCCGACGGGTCGGAGCACGGTGTGCGCGCTGCGCCGCGAGCGACATGAGGTGATCGGTCGCGGGCGCGTCCAGGCGGAGCGCGTCGGCCAGCGCCGCGAGCACCTGGGCCGACGGGTTGCGGTCGCGACCCTGTTCGAGCCGCAGGTAGTAGTCGGCGCTGACGCCGGCGAGCATCGCGACCTCCTCACGCCGGAGCCCGGGGACGCGGCGGAGGCCGCGGACGGTGAGACCGACGTCCTCGGGTCGGACCTGCTCCCGTCGCGCGCGGAGGTACTCGCCGAGCGGGTTGCCGTCGTCCATGTCCGGCAACGCTAGTCGTCCTCCCGGACCGCGTTCCTGGTCCTGCCGTCCCCAGGAACGCAGGGACGTTCCCGCCGGACGGGCGACACGGCCAGCATGGTCCACGAACGAGGGGACGACCGCGCCAGCCCCGGCCGGCACGTCCTCGTCCGGAGAGGACCCATGATGACCACCACACTCCCCGGCGGCACCTACCGCCTGGCCGACGACCTCGAACTCACCCGCTTCGGGTACGGCGCGATGCAGCTCGCCGGTCCGAACGTGTTCGGCCCGGCCCGCGACCACGACGAGGCGATCGCGGTGCTCCGCACCGTCGTCGAGCTCGGCGTCACGCACATCGACACCGCGGACTTCTACGGACCGTTCGTGACCAACGAGCTGATCCGGGAGGCCCTGCATCCCTACCCGGAGCAGCTGGCCATCGTCACGAAGGTCGGCTCCGTCCGTGGCGACGACGGTGCCTGGATCCACGCGAACGAACCGGACCAGCTCCGCACCCAGGTCCACGACAACCTCGAGCGGCTCGGCGTCGACACCCTCGACGTCGTCAACCTGCGCGTCGGGGGCTTCGACTCCCCCGAGCCGGGATCGATCGGGGAGCGCTTCGCCGCGTTGGCCGACCTGCAGCAGCAGGGGCTCATCCGCCACCTCGGGCTGAGCACGGTGAGCCGCGAGCAGTACGACGAGGCCCGAGCGATCGCCCCGGTCGTCACGGTGCAGAACTTCTACAACATCGCGAATCGACAGGACGACGCCTTCGTGGACCTGCTCGCGGAGCACCGTGTGGCCTACGTCCCCTACTTCCCGCTCGGCGGGTTCACGCCCCTGCAGTCCGACGTGCTCGCCTCGGTCGCTGACCGCCTCGACGCGACCCCGATGGCCGTGTCGCTCGCCTGGCTGCTGCAGCGGTCACCGAACGTGCTGCTCATCCCCGGTACGTCCTCGGTCGCCCACCTGCGCGAGAACGTGGCGGGCGCGGCGCTCGACCTGCCGGAGGACGCCGTCCGCGAACTCGACGCGATCGCGGGCTGACCGAACGGGCCGGCGGCGGGTCTCCCGGGCGCCCGGGGCACGCCGTCGTCAGTCGGCGCGCAGGGTCTCGCGGGGCGACCGCCCGTACTCGCGGAGGTACTGCGTGGCGAACCGGCCGGGGTTGCTGAACCGCCAGTGCGCGGCCACCGCGGCGACCGTCGTGCCGGAGCCGTCCCGCGCGAGCAGGAGTGCCTCGTGGGCTCGCCGGAGTCGCTCACGACGGAGCGCGGTCATCGGGCTGTGGCCGAGCTGCCGGAGGAACGCCGCCTGCAGACCCCGGGGACTCATCCCGGCTGAGGCCGCGATCTCGTCGACGGACAGCTCTTCGGCGGCGTGGGCCTGGATGAACTGCAGGGCCCGGCGCACGCCGATGGGCGAACCCGCTCCCGGGTCGACCGGCACGGGAGTGGCCTGCCGGTCGACGAAGGCCTCGACGAACGCGGCGACCAGGACGTGGAACGTGGCCGCGCGCACGATCGGGCTGTCGACGAGCATCCCGCTCGCGGTGACCTGCCGCACGTGGTCGGCGACGGCCTGCCAGTGCAGTCGGGCGACCTCGCCGTCCGGTGCGTCGTGCACGCGCAGGGCACCGGGCGGCAACCCCATCGTGTCGAACTCCCGGCGCGCGTCCTCCTCGCGGAGCACGATCTGGCGGAACTCGGCGTCCTCCCAGACCACGCGCTTGCGTCCGTCGCGGGGGAACAGGAGCGGCGTGGCGTCGGACCGGACGAGGGTGCCGGCGGCGGTGCTCACCTCGACCCGTCCGGCGTCGAGCGCGATGACGGACCAGAACGGCAGCGGCTGGGACTCCATGACCAGCCGACCCTGCACGCGGACCCGGGCGACCGCGAACCGCCCCTGCCCGGTGACCTCCTGCCGGAACCGGAACGGCCCGTCGGCGACCTCGACGCGCTCGACGTCGAAGGCGTCCCGGAGCGCGACGAGGGCACGGTCCGCCGAGTCGGTGTCGACACGGACGGACCGCCCGGAGCTGAAGAAGACGTTGCGCATCGCGGAAGGAGGGTGTCCTGCTCACTCGGCCCTGAGGGTGTCCTCGGGACCGACGGTGTACACGGCACGGTACCGCGTCGCGAACCGTCGCGGTGACGCGTGTCCCCAGCGCGCCGCGATCGTGTCGATGAGCCCGTCGTCACCCGGCTCGGCGGCGAGGAGGTCCCGGTGCGCCCCGGCGAGTCGCGCGCGCTCGAGTTCGGCCTCGGGCGCTCGCGAGCGCCAGAACCCGAAGGCACGGCGGAGGCCGGCCTCGCTCGTGCCGACGTGCCGGGCGATGTCCGCCACCGTGATCGGGAGTGCGGCGTGGTCGTCGATGTACCGGCAGGCACGGTCGACGGTGGCGAGCATCCGGCGACGGCACGTCCGCTCGCGGTCGTCCGCGCCCTCGGTCGGCACGGACTCGAGCAGCCCGACGACGAGCAGGCGGTAGACCGAGGCCGCCACCAGCGCGCTGCTCCCCGCCGCCCGGCCCTCGAGGACCGCGGCCTGCAGCGCGACGGTCCGGGCGAGGTGCTCGGCGCCCTCGCGGGTGGGTGGGAGTGACTGGGCGAACCGGACAGGGCGCGGGTCGTCCCCACGGACCGCCGCAGCGAGGTCGTCGAACCGTGTCTGCTCGAGCCGCACGATCGTCAGGTGCATGTCCTCGGACCGACCGTGGTAGCCGACGCCGTGACGCATGACGAACGGTGCGTCCTGATCGCCCCGCTCATCACCCGCGGTCCACTCGTAGACCCCGCCACCGGGGACCACGAGCGTCACCCCGCTCGTCTCGGTGCTGCGGCCACCGTCGACGCGCGCGCGGAACCCCCACCGCGTGAGGTCGAGCCGCTCGTCCCGGTACTGCTCGGCGTGGAACCGGAAGTCCGGCCGGTCGGACTCCACGCTCGCCGCGGGCATGGAGCGGCGGATCGCGGCGGTGGCCGCTTCCGGGTCGTCCACGTCGAGGGCCGGGCGCCATCCGGACTGCGGCTCCTGCATGGTGCCTCCCCCAGCCGTTGTCGCCAGGGTAGGCCACTGTCGCCGTCGCGTCCGGAACCCGTGGAGGACCGTGGTCCCGGCGGCGGTCAGGTCGCGGCGATGACGCCGGTCGCCAGGAGCACCGCGACGACGATCGCGAGCGCCACCCGGTACCAGATGAACACCGCGATGCTGTGCCGCGCGACGAGGCGGAGCAGCCAGGCGATCGCGGCGAGGGCGACGACGAAGCTGACGGCGGTCGCGACGAGGGTGGCGCCCCAGCCGACCGTGGCGCCGATCGCGCTCGCCTCGGTCGCGGCCTCGTAGCCGCCGGCAGCGACGAGCGCGGGGATCGACAGGAAGAACGACAGGCGGGTGGCGGTGACGCGGTCGAGACCTCGGAACAGACCGGCGCTGATCGTGGCCCCGGACCGCGACACGCCCGGCACGAGCGCGAGCACCTGCACGAGACCGATCACGACCGCGTCGGTCACGGTGGTGCGCTGCTCGCCGCGGTCCTGGCGACCGACGCGCTCGGCGACCCACATGACGATGCTCCACAGCACGAGCGCGGCGACGACGACCCAGAGGTTCCGGAGACCGCCCGAGATGAGGTCCTTCGCGAGGAACCCGATGAGGCCGATGGGGATCGTCGCGATGATGACGTACCAGGCCAGCCGGTAGTCGTGGTCGCGGTCCTCGCGATGCGCCAAGCCGCGGAACCACGCGCGGACCAGGCGCAGGATGTCCCGCCAGAAGTAGACGATCACCGCGATGATGGCGCCGACCTGGATCACCGCGGTGAAGGCGGTCACGCCCTGGCTGGCGACCCGGAGGCCGAGCAGCTTCTCGACGATCGTCAGGTGGCCGGTACTGGAGACGGGCAGGAACTCGGTCACGCCCTCGACGATGCCGAGCAAGAGGGCCTGGAGCAGATTCACGCCGGACACTCCATCACGGATCTCCCCAGAAACCGCCCACCGTGCTCGGCTCGGCGTCGGAGCCGACGATGCCTCCCGGCCCCGAGACCGTCCGCCGTTCCCGGGGCGACCGCTCGACGGTCCGCCGTCAGCGGACGCGGGCTGGGCGATCGTCGTACGCGGCGGACGCGCACCCCGACCGGTGAGAGGATGAGCGACGGTCCGTCGCCACGATGGACCCCCCACGACCCAGGAACAGGAGCGACGGTCGGTGACAGACACCCGCACGTCCGCACCCGAGAGCACCGAGAGCACCGAGACGACATCGGGCGGACACGGCGGACGCGGTCTCGCCGCGTTGGCCCTGACGGCACTCGGCGTCGTCTTCGGCGACATCGGCACGAGCCCGCTCTACGCACTCCGCACGGTGTTCACGATCGACAACGGGGCGGTCCGCCCCACCCCGGACGACGTCTACGGCGTCATCTCGGTCATGTTCTGGAGCGTGACGGTCGTCGTCTCGATCAAGTACGTGACGATCCTCATGCGTGCCGACAACAACGGCGAAGGCGGCGTCATGGCCCTCGCCGCGCTCGCTCGTCGGCTGTTCGCCAAGCGCTCCGGCCGGGTGGGGGTCTTCATCCTCATCGGGATCATCGGCGTCGCCCTGTTCTACGGCGATTCCATCATCACCCCGGCGGTGAGCGTGCTGTCCGCGGTCGAGGGACTCGAGGTGGCCGCCCCGGGCGTCGCACACCTCGTCGTCCCGATCGCCGGGGTGATCCTCGCCGGGCTGTTCGCCGTGCAGCGCTTCGGCACCGGCCGTGTCGGCACGCTGTTCGGGCCGATCATGTTGCTCTGGTTCCTCGTCCTCGCGGTCGCGGGCGTCGGCATGATCGTGCGTGACCCCTCGGTGCTCATCGGCCTGTCCCCCACGTACGCGTTCGCCTTCGTGTTCGCCCACCCGACCATCACCTTCGTCGCGATGGGTGCGGTGGTCCTCGTCATCACCGGTGCCGAGGCGCTCTACGCGGACATGGGGCACTTCGGGGCGCCGCCGATCCGCCGCGCGTGGTTCTTCGTCGTGTTCCCGGCGCTGACGCTGAACTACCTCGGCCAGGCCTCGCTCATCCTGCGCGACCCGACCGCACGCCAGAACCCGTTCTTCCTGCTGTTCCCGGACTGGGCGCGGATCCCGGTGGTCGTGCTCGCGACCGCAGCGACCGTCATCGCGAGCCAGGCGGTCATCTCCGGTGCGTTCTCGCTCTCGCGTCAGGCGATGCAGCTCGGTCTGCTCCCGCCGCTGACCGTCCGGCAGACCTCCGAGCGCGAGGGCGGCCAGATCTACCTGCCCGCCGTGAACGCGCTGCTGTTCGTCGGCGTCATCGCCGTGATGCTCGCGTTCCGGTCGTCGGAGCGCCTGGCCACGGCGTACGGGGTGTCGGTGACCGGCGCGCTCGTCGTCGACTCGGTGCTCCTGCTCATCGTCGCCCGGCCGCTGTTCAACTGGCATCGCTGGCAGATCGTCCTGGCCGCGGTCGTCTTCGGCGGTCTCGAGCTGACGTTCCTCGCCGCGAACCTGTCGAAGGTCCTCCACGGCGGGTGGGTGCCGCTCCTCATCGCCGCCGCCGTCATCACCGTCATGACGACCTGGCGTCGCGGGCGGCAGCTCGTGACGGACGAGCGGAACCAGAAGGAGGGCTCGCTCGCGGACTTCATCGACCGCGTCCGGTCCGAGGACCCCCCGCGGGTCGACGGGATCGCCGTGTTCCCGCACCCGAACAAGGACACGACGCCGTTGGCGCTCCGCGCGAACTTCGAGCACAACCACGTGCTCCACCACCACGTGCTCATCGTCTCGGTGCAGACCGCGAACGTCCCGCACGTGCCTGCGTCGAAGGCCTACACGTTCGACGACCTCGGCTACTCCGACGACGGCATCGAGCACCTGACGATCAAGTTCGGGTTCTCCGACGAGCCGAACCTCCCGGTCGCACTCCGTCGAGCGTGCGTCGCCGACGTGCTCTCGCTCGACCCGGACGCCGTGGAGCGCGCCTCGTACTTCGTCTCGCGCGGTGCACTCCGGACCGGCCACGGCCGGGGCATGATGCGCTGGCGCAAGAAGCTGTTCGTGGCGCTCGCGCAGAACGCCGCCAACCCGAGCGCACGCTTCGGCCTCCCCTCGAACAGCACCGTGACGATGGGCAGCGACGTCGACGTCTGATCGAGGCTGACCGTCCAGCGGTTCACGGCCCCCGCGCGGCGCGCTGGCCGGGCCTGCCGACCGGGGAACCGACATGAGGACCCGCCGCCCGATGGGGCGGCGGGTCCTCGTGTCCGTTCCGAGCGCGGTCCGCGCGGCGCTCAGTGGATGGCGGCGCGCAGGGCGGCAGCAGCCGCGGCAGGGTCGTCGGCCGAGTAGATCGCCCCGCCGGCGACCGCGACGGTGGCGCCCGCGTCCTGCACGGCACCGATCGTGTCCGTGGAGACGCCGCCCGCGACCGAGAACGGCACGCCTCCGGCCTTGCCGTCGTCGAGCAGGGTGTCGAACGTGAAGCCCGGCTCGGCCTGCTCGTCGAGACCGGCGTGCATCTCGACGAACGTCACGCCGAGCGCGACGACCTCCTTGGCTCGTGCGGCCTTGTCGGGCACGCCGATGAGGTCGGCGACGACCCCCTTGCCGTGCTTCGTCGCGGCGGCGACGGCGCCGGTGATGGTGCTGTCACCCGCGACACCGAGGACGGTGACGAGGTCGGCGCCGGCCTGGAAGGCGATGTCCGCCTCGAGTTCGCCGGCGTCCATCGTCTTGAGGTCGGCGAACACCGTCTTGTCGGGATGCGCCTCCTTCACCGCGGTGATGGCCGCGAGCCCGGCGCTCTTGATGAGCGGCGTCCCGAGTTCGATGATGTCGACGTGCGGGGCGACCTTGCCGGCGAGCGCGAGCGCGTCCTCGGTGGTCAGCACGTCCATGGCGACCTGGAGCTGCATGGTGGTTCCTCTTCTCTGGTGGTCCGTGGGGTGAGGTGGGTGCGGGTGGTCGGCGGGAGGGTCATTCGAGGTTGGCGTGCCGGGGCCAGAGATCCGCGGCGGGGATCCCGGAGCGCTGCCACGCCGCGTGGAAGAGGGCGTCCCCGACGAGCACGACGACCTGCTCGAAGAGGCCGCCCGCGTACTGGATCGAGGCGCCGTTGCCGTGCGCCTGCTTCTCGGGGGCCGGCACCAGGACGACGGCGTCGGCGAGGTCGGCGAGCGGGGACGCCGCGACCGTGGTGATCACCGCGACCCGGGCCCCGACCTCGCGAGCGGTGGTGGCGGCGCGGACGATGCCCGTGGTGGTGCCCGAGCCACTGGCGGTGAGCAGGACGTCACCGGACCGGATCGCGGGCGTCGTGACGTCGCCCACGACGTGGACCGTCCGACCGAGGTGCATGAGTCGCATCGCCGTCATGCGGAGGGCGAGCCCCGACCGGCCCGCGCCGTGGACGAACACGCGGTCGGCGCCGTCGAGGAGCGCCGCGACGGCGTCGAGCCCGGTGCCGGCAGCGGCGTCCGCGTCGGCGGTCGTGACGACGGCGTCCGCGGCGGCGCGGAGTTCGTCGGAGATGGCGCGGAGGGCGCGGGCCGGCGTGGTGGTGTCCGTCATCACCACGATGCTCCTCGCCCGGGGCCGGATGGGTCACTCCCCCGGCGCACGGGTCCGCCTACCCGAACGAGTGGGTCCGGCAGGTCCGGGTAGGGTCGGCCCATGCCCGTCACCGACCAGGACGCCGACCCCGACGCCGAGACCGGTGCCGACACGCTCGTGGTCGCCACTCGCGCCGCCGCGACCCGCGCCGGCCGCGACCTCTCCGAGCTCGTGGACCAGCACGGCGTGACGCTCGAGTCCTTGCTGGCGGTGCTCCGCTCGGAGCGGCTCGACGACCGCGCGGCCAGGACCGTCGCGACCGAGATCGCCGCGAACGCCCTGGTGGCGATCCGCACGGCGACGGACGATCAGCGGAACCGCGTGCTGGAGCCGGTCGTCGGGGCCTTCGCGCGCCTCCAGACCGACCTGCGGCCGCTGGTGCGGTTCGGTGACCTGTCCGTGCAGTTCGTCGAACCGCCCGCGACCGGTCGGGCGCTCCCGGGTGAGGTCGCGCACGCGGCGCGGGCCATCGTCCGCAGTGCCGTGCTCGCGCTCGTCGACGCGGGCGAGTCCCACCGCGTGCGGATCCAGTGGGACTGCGACGGGCGGAACCTGCTCGTCGACATCCGCGACGACGGTGCCGGGACGCTGACGGAGCACGACGACGTACTCCGCCCCATCGCAGAGCGGGTGACGGCACTGGACGGTCGCTTCGCGGTGTCCTCGACGGCGGGCTGGGGTTCGGAGCTGTCCGTGGTGCTCCCCCTCGACCCACCCGCGGAGCCGGAGCCGCTCGACGCGGTCGTGGCCCTGAGCCGGCGGGAGCGCGAGGTCCTGCGACTCGTGGCATCCGGCGCTCGCAACCGGTCGATCGCGCGCGAGCTCGGCATCAGTGAGAACACGGTGAAGTTCCACGTGTCGAACCTGCTCCGCAAGGCCGGCGCGGCGAACCGGGCGGAGCTGGCCGCACTCGGGCGGTGACCCGGGCGACGATCTCCCTGGCGAGCGGCACCCGGACGCGCGCGACGCCCGACCGCTGCTGCGGCCGGGCGTCGGGCGGGAGGATCGTCAGGCCTGCACGTCGCCGCGCCAGGCGCCGTCCGGGGCGCCCTTCGACTCGATGTACTCCTTGAAGTTCTTCAGGTCCTTCTTGACCGCGTGGCTGCCGGCGCCGACCGCGCCGCCGACCTTCTCGAGGAGACCGGTGGGCTCCCAGTCGAGCTGCACGGTGACGCGCGTGGTCGTGTCCGAGAGCTTGTGGAACGTCACGACGCCCGCGTGGTCCATCTCGCCGCCGGTGCTGTTCCAGGCGACACGCTCGTCGGGGTGCTGCTCCGTGATGTTCGCCTCGAAGGTGCGCTCGACCGGACCGACCTTGATCTTCCACTCGGTGAGGGTCGGGGTCGCCTGCGTGATCGACTCGACCTCGTCGAGGAACTTCGGGAACTCCTCGAACTGGGTCCACTGGTTGTAAGCGACGGAGACGGGGACGTCGACGTCGATGGTCTCGATGATCTGGCTCATGCCTGCTCCTTGCGTTCCACGGTTGCTGTGCAGGCCAGACGGTAGGCCGACCCCGAGGCGGGTGCACGGGCCGGGACGAACATCCCAGTGACCTCGGAGATTGCCGCCGCGGGTGTCAGTCGGTGGCGCCGGTGCGCTCGTCGAACGTCCGGCGCTGCGCGACGATGACGTCCTGGTGTTCGCGGACCCATTCCCCGAGCGTCAGCACGACCGTCTGCAGCGACCGGCCGAGCGCGGTGAGGTCGTACACGACGCGTGGCGGCACCTCGGCGAACACCTCGCGCTGGACGAGACCGTCGCGCTCGAGCGCCCGGAGCGTGACCGTGAGCATGCGCCGTGAGATGCTCGGGATGACGTCGGCCAGTTCCGTGAACCGGTGCGGACGTTCGCCGAGCACGCCGATGACGAGGAGCGTCCACTTGTCGCCGATCCGGGCGAGGAGGGACCGGAACACCTCCGGGTCGTGCTCGGTGCAGAGCCGGCTCATCACGGGCAGCGACCGCATGATCCGGTCCTGCTCGAATGCGGCGTCCCGGGTGTCGGTCACGGTGGTCCTCCTGCTGGTGGTCGGGCGGGCTCGGCGCCTGCATCCGAGCGGCCTGCACGGGCACGTGGGGGCCGAAGCGACGGGGTCGGTCACTCCGCGGTAACAGAGGGTCGTTTGCAGTGACCGACCTCAGCAGGGTACACCCGTTACGTGCAGTAACCGAGGGCGACGTGCCCCGCTGCCGACCAGGAGGAGTCCCATGTCCCTGTTCCGTCTCGACGCCAGCATCCGAGTCGAAGGATCCACCAGTCGTGCCCTCGCCGACATCGTCGAGCAGGAGTGGACGGCCGGTGACCCGGCAGCCGAGGTCGTCCGCCGTCACCTGGGCGTCGACCCGATCCCTGCCGACAGCTGGGCCAGTGCCGTCGCCGCGTCCATGACACCGGAGGACGCACGCACCCCCGAGCAGCGGACCGCGGTCGAACTCGCCGCGACCCTGACCGACGAGCTCGCCGACGCGGACGCCCTGCTGTTCGCCGTCCCGCTGTACAACTTCGGCGTCTCGCAGCACTTCAAGACCTACGTGGACCTCGTCATCACGGACCCGCGGATGGCGCCCGGCCAGACCCCGGTCACCGCCGGCAAGCCCGCTGTGCTCGTGACCGTGCAGGGCGGGAACTACGCCGCCGGCACGCCGCGCGAGGGCTGGGACCACGCGACGGCGTGGATGCGCCGCATCCTGGAGGACGTCTGGCAGCTCGACCTCGAGGTCGTCACGCGCGAGTTCACGCTCGTCGGCGTCAACCCCGCGCTCGACCAGTTCACCGAGCTCGCCGACCAGCTCCGCGCGGCCGCCGAGGAGCGCGCCCGGGAGCACGGCCGCACCCTGGCGACGCGGCGGGCCGCGGCGGCCTGACGCCCCAGCACCCGCCGTCACCGGCGACGACGTGACGGACGGGAGGTCCGCCTCCCGTCCGTCACGCTCGCCACGTGATCAGCTGAGGGGTCCCGCGAGCTCGACGGCAACGGTCGTCGACGGTCTCGACCGGGTGACCCGCCCGCTCGGACGCGCGCCGGGGATCGGACGCGGGCCATTACCCTGTCCCCATGCGGCAGACGGCACCCCGATGAAGGCCCCGACGATCTACGACGTCGCACGGCTCGCGGGCGTGTCGCACCAGACCGTGAGCCGCTACCTGTCGGGCTTCGAGGGCATCCGGCCGGAGACGCGCACGAAGGTCAAGACGGCGCTCGACGAGCTGCAGTACCGGCCGAACTCCGCCGCTCGGTTGCTCCGCGCCCGCCGCTCGAACCGGATCGCGGTGCTCGCCCACCACATCGACTACACGGGGCCGGCCCGCATGCTCGCCGGGGCGACGCAGACGGCGCAGGAGCGCGGGTACGTGCTCGACGTGGTGATCACGGCGGACCTCGACCGCGACGCGATCGACGAGGCCCTGGCCGTGGCGACCGGGCACCAGGTGGTGGGGATCCTGGCGACGGCACAGACCGAGCTGATGCTCGAACGCATCCAGAGCCACGCCGCGAGCGTCCCGGTGGTCATCGACTCGCGCATCGAGTCGTTCCCGGGTGGCCCGACCGTCAGCGAGGAAGCCGGCCGCCTCGCCGCCGAGCACCTGCTCGAGCTCGGGCACCGGCGCGTCGGCTACCTCAGCGGCCCGGTCGACTGGATCGCCGCGGTCGAGCGGTCGGAGGGCTTCGCCCGGTGCTTCCGGCAGGGCGGCGGCGAACTCGTCTGGCAGCACGCCGGCGACTGGTCCGCCGGCTCCGGGCACGCGGCGTGGCGACGGTTGACCGCCGAGGAACGGTCCGTCACGGCGATCGCGACGGGCAACGACAGCATGGCGATCGGGCTCCTCTCGGCGGCCGCCGCCGACGGGGTCGTGGTGCCCGCCGACCTCAGCGTCATGGGCGGCGACGACCTCGACGAGGCACGGTACCTCGTCCCCGCACTGACCACCGTCACGGTCGACTTCGCCGGTGAGGGCCGGTACCTCATCGAGAAGCTCCTGGCGGGGCTGCCCGGGGCCGCGCCGGACGCGCCCGTGACCCCGCCGAACCCCGTGCGGGCCGCGGTCCGCGCGTCGACGCGCCGGATCTGACGGAGCGGAGCACCGCCTCCCGGCCACGCGCGGCGACGCGAGCGGAACAGGTGCTTGCGCGATCCGCCCGGATGCGGTTACTGTCATCGCCACCGACGGATGTTATCGACAACATCCGCAGAGCGAAGGTCAACGATGACGACTTCCCCCCGGTTCAGTGGCGTGCTCTTCGGCGCCGCCTACTACGCCGAGTACCAGCCCGCTGGCACCCTCGACGCCGATCTCGACCGCATGCGCGACGCCGGTTTCACGGTCATCCGCGTCGGCGAGTCCGTGTGGTCGACCTGGGAGCCCCGCGAGGGCGTGTTCGACCTGGACTGGCTGCAGCCGGTCCTCGACGGGGCCCACGAGCGCGGCATCGGCGTCGTCCTCGGCACGCCGACGTACGCCGTGCCACCGTGGCTCCAGCGCCTGCACCCGGAGATCGCCGCCGAGCCGTCGACGGGCCACCGCAACGGCTGGGGCGCCCGGCAGGAGATGGACCAGTCCCACCCCGCCTACCGGTTCTACGCCGAGCGCATCGCCCGCAAGGTCGTCGCCCGGTACGCCGACCACCCCGCGGTCATCGGCTACCAGGTCGACAACGAGCCGGGCATGCAGCTCCCCCACAACGAGCACACCTTCCAGCGGTTCGTCGGCTGGCTCGAGGACCGCTACGGCACCGTCGAGGACCTCAACCGCGAGTGGGGTCTCGTCTACTGGTCACACCGACTCAGCGACTGGGCCGACCTCTGGCGGCCCGACGGCAACGCGATGCCGCAGTACCAGCTCGAGTGGCGCCGGTTCCAGTCGACACTCGCCACGGACCTCATCGCCTGGCAGGCCGACCTGGTGCGCGAGTACGCCCGCGACGACCAGTTCGTCACGACCTGCATCTCGTACTCCCGCCCACAGGTGTCCGACGACGAGCTCGTCGCGTCCCTCGACGTGGTCGCCGGCAACCCGTACTACAAGATGCAGGACGGCCTCGACTGGCACGCGGAGGTCCAGCGCGAGGCCGAGTGGTGGCACACCGGCGTGTGGGCGCTGTTCGAGTGGGGCGACCGCGCCTGGTCCTCGGCGGACACGCAGTACCTGGTCACCGAGACGAACGCGCAGTCCATCGGCGGGTCGTGGCAGAACCACCCGCCCTACCCCGGGCAGATCAAGCAGGCCGCGTTCGCCCTGCTCGCCCGCGGCGGCCGGATGATCGAGTACTGGCACTGGCACACCCTGCACTTCGGCGTCGAGACCTACTGGGGCGGCGTCATCCCCCACAGCCAGGTCGGCGGCCGCATCTACCGCGAGGTCTCCGAGCTCGGTGCCGCGCTCGGGGCGATCGGGTCCGCGCTCGACGAGCACGTGCCCGACGCCGACGTCCTGCTGCTCTACAGCACGGACACGAAGTGGGCGTTCTCGTTCTACGGGCCGCTCGCGAAGGCGGACGGCAGCCCCGACGAGCACGCGTACTCCCGCATCTTCGACGCCCACTACCGCGGACTGTTCGAGGCCGGCGCGCAGGTGCGGGTCCAGCACGTCCGCCGGTTCCTCGACACCCCCGTCGAGGAACTCGTCGCGCGGTTCCCGGTGCTCGTCGCACCCGCGGTGTACGTCGCCGAGACGGCCGTGCTCGAGCACATGCGGGACTACGCCGAGGCCGGCGGGCACCTGGTCGTCGGCATCCGCACCGGCTACGGTGACGAGCTCGCGCGGGCCCGGCTCGCGGTCGCCCCCGACGTGCTCGCGGGGCCGGCGGGCGTGCACTACGACGAGTACAGCAACCTCGGCGCGCCGCTCGCGGTCACCGCCGCGTCCGACGCAATGACGCTCGAGCCGGGTGCCGCCGCCACCGAGTGGGTCGACTTCCTGCAGGTCGACGACGCCGAGGTGGTCGTGTCGTACGCCCCGACCGAGTTCGGTCTGGAGGCCGCGCTCACCACCCGCACGACCGGTCGCGGCCGGGTGTCCTACCTGGGCACGGTCCCGGACCCCGCGCTCGGGCGGAGCATCGCCCGCTGGCTCGTGCCCACCACGGCGAAGCAGGCGTGGTCCGCCCCGGACCCCGTCACCGTGTCGACCGGCACCGCCGGCGACCGGCGCCTCGCCTTCGTGTCGAACTGGTCCGCCGAGACGACGCAGGTCGTCGCGCCGGCAGCCGCCGTCGACCTCGTCTCCGGCGCCGAGTACGCCGCCGGCGACCCCGTACCCCTCGACCGACGCGCAGCAGTCGTGCTCGAGGTCCGGGGCTCCTCGATCGAGTAGTCCCTCCCTCCACCGAAAGAAGACCATGAGACGTCCACGCAGCGCCGCGCTGGCACTCGGAGCGATCGCCGTCACGATCACGCTCGCACTCACCGGTTGCAGCCCGTCGAGCACCAGCGGCGGGTCCACCAAGGCGGTGAGCCAGTCCGACATCGACAAGGCGATGAACACGCCGACCACCCTCACCTTCTGGACCTGGGTCCCCGACATCCAGAACGAGGTCAACCTGTTCGAGAAGAAGTACCCGAAGATCAAGGTCAACGTCGTCAACACGACCGGCGGCTCGCAGCACTACCCGAAGGTCCGCGCGGCTCTGAAGGCGGGCAAGGGCATCCCCGACGTCGCGCAGATGGAGTACGACTACATCCCGTCGTTCACCCAGACGAAGAGCCTGCTCGACCTGACGCCGTACGGCGGAGCCAAGCTCAAGGACGAGTACACGGACTGGGTCTGGAACCAGGTCGACCAGAACGGCGGCGTGTGGGGCATCCCGCAGGACTCCGGCCCCCTCGGCACCCTCTACCGCAAGGACATCTTCGACAAGGCGGGCGTCGCCGCGCCGAAGACCTGGTCGGCCTTCGCGTCCGCCGCGCAGCAGGTCAAGTCGAAGACCGGGTCGTACATCACGGACCTGCCCGGCAACGACATGTTCCAGATGATCAGCTTCTTCTGGCAGAAGGGCGCGAAGCCGTTCTCGTACGACGGCAAGAAGACGGTCGGGATCGACCTGGACTCCAAGGCCGACCAGCAGGTCGTGTCGTACTGGCAGGACCTCATCGACAAGAACCTGGTGGCCACGGACCCGGACTTCACGGACGACTACTACCAGGGGCTGTCGCGGGACAAGTACGCGTCGTGGCTCGTCGCCGCGTGGGGCCCGGTGTTCCTGCAGGGCACCGCGAAGAACACGAGCGGCAAGTGGGCCGCTGCGGACATCCCGCAGTGGCAGGCGGGTCAGAACGTGTCCGGGAACTGGGGTGGGTCGTCGGACGCCGTGATGGCCGCGACGAAGCACCCGATCCAGGCGTACGAGCTGGCCAAGTTCATCAACAACGACCAGCAGTCGACGCTCCAGCTCGCGAACGAGCAGTACCTGTTCCCGACGAAGACGTCGACGCTCACCGACGACTCGTTCACCAGCCAGAAGTCGGCGTTCTACGGCGGCCAGCAGGTCAACCAGTTCTTCGCCGGTGTCTCCGACACCGTCGACAAGAAGTTCGAGTGGCTGCCGTTCATGGACTACGTGAACTCGAGCTACGCGAACACGCTCGGCAAGGCCATCAGCAACCACGGTGACCTCACGGCGGCCCTCGCGACCTGGCAGTCCCAGGTGACGAGCTACGCCAAGCAGCAGGGCTTCACCGTCAAGTGACCGGACGGGGGCGGGGCCACCAGGCTCCGCCCCCACTTCTCATCGGAGCAACATGACCGCCATCCCCAGCCGCAGCGACGCGGCGACCACCGGCGCCGCCCGTCCGGCCCGGGTCCGGACGGGAGCGCGCACCGCGGCTCCCCGCCGCGGCCCCACCAACATCCGTTCCGCGCAGACCCGCGCGGCCTGGATCCTCGTGATCCCGTTCCTCGTCGTGTTCGCGGCGTTCTTCATCGTCCCGCTCGTGTACTCGGCGTACCTCAGCCTGTTCACGTCGCAGCTGGTCGGCGGCGAGGTCTTCAGCGGGCTGGCGAACTACGTCCGCGCCCTGCAGGACCCGAGCTTCTGGGGCGGCCTCGGCCGCGTGGCCCTGTTCCTGTTCGTGCAGGTCCCGATCATGCTCGCGGCCTCGATCTTCTTCGCGCTCGCACTCGACAGCGGCCGGATCCGCGGCGGCAAGATCGTCCGCCTGCTCATCTTCGTGCCGTACGCCGTGCCGAGCGTCGTCGCGACCCTGATGTGGGGCTACCTGTACGGCAACGACTTCGGGCTCATCACGCAGTTGTTCCACGCCCTGCACCTCACCGCACCGAGCCTGCTCAGCGCGCACAACGTGCTCGGCTCGACGATGAACATCGTGTGCTGGGAGTTCATCGGCTACAACATGATCGTCCTGTACGCGGCCCTGCGCTCCGTGCCGAACGAGATCTACGAGGCGGCCGAGATCGACGGCGCCGGCCAGTGGCGGGTGGCGTGGAGCATCAAGCTGCCCGCCATCCGGCAGGCCCTGCTGCTCACCGTGATCTTCTCGATCATCGGCTCGTTCCAGCTGTTCAACGAACCGAACCTGCTGTTCAACATCGCCCCGAACGCGATCGGCACGGACTTCACGCCGAACCTGTACGCCTACAACATCGCGTTCCGCAACCAGGAGATCAACTACGCGGCGGCGATCGCGTTCCTGCTCGGGATCATCATCATGATCGTCTCGTTCGTCGTGCAGACGAGCATCAACCGGAAGGAGCGGCTCGGATGACCGCCACCCCACTCGCCACCGAGGCCCAGGTGGTCTCGGACGGCACACGCGTGCGGCGGTCCGCCGGCCGACGGGCCGTCGAGCGCGACAAGCGTCGGAGCACCGTCCTGACCGTGATCGTGTGGATCACGCTCGTCTACTTCCTCGTGCCGCTGCTGTGGCTCCTGGTGTCGACCACCAAGGACAACAGCGACCTGTTCACCACCTTCGGGCTGGGACTCGGGCACTCGTTCCAGTTCTTCCACAACATCGTGCAGCTGTTCCAGTTCCAGGACGGCGTCTTCACGCGGTGGCTGATCAACACGGTCGTCTACGCGGTGGTCAGCTCGGTCGGTGCCGCCGCCCTGGCCACGATGGCCGGCTACGCCCTGGCGAAGTACCGGTTCCGCGGCTCGACGGCGGTGTTCTCGATCATCCTCGGCTCGATCATGGTCCCGCTCACCGCCCTGGCGATCCCGACCTACCTGCTCTTCGCCGCCGCGAACCTCACCGACACCCCGTGGGCGGTCATCCTGCCCTCGCTCGTCAGCCCGTTCGGCGTCTACCTGATGCGGGTGTACGCCGCGGACGCGGTCGACGAGAGCCTGCTCGAGGCCGCGCGGATCGACGGCGCTGGCGAGTTCCGGATCCTGTTCACGATCGCGACCCGGCTCATGGGCCCGGGCATCGTGACGGTGCTGCTGTTCCAGCTCGTCGCGACGTGGAACAACTACTTCCTGCCGCTCATCATGCTCAGCACGCCGAAGCTGTTCCCGGTGACGGTGGGTCTCGCGCAGTGGCAGGCGACCGCCTCCGGCGGTGGCGGCGCGCAGGTGCTGTTCTCGACGGTGATCACCGGGGCGTTCGTCTCGATCATCCCGCTCGTGATCGCGTTCCTGTTCCTGCAGCGGTACTGGCAGTCCGGCCTCTCGACCGGCGGTGTGAAGGGATGACGATGGACAGGGTCTGGTACGGCGGGGACTACAACCCGGAACAGTGGCCGAGCGAGGTCTGGGACGACGACGTGCGGCTCATGCAGCGTGCGGGCGTCACCGTCGCGACCGTCGGCGTGTTCTCGTGGGCGAAGCTCGAACCGTCCGACGGGCGGTTCACGTTCGACTGGCTCGACGACGTGCTCGACCGACTGCACGCCGGGGGCATCCGCGTCGACCTGGCCACCGCGACGGCCTCCCCGCCCCCGTGGCTGACGCTGGCGTACCCCGAGGTCCTACCGGTCACCGAGGACGGTGTCCGACTGTCGGTGGGGAGCCGCCAGCAGTACTCCCCCAGCTCCGCCGTCTACCGCCGGTACGCCGACCGGCTCGTGCGCGCGCTGGCCGAGCGGTACCGGGACCACCCGGCACTCGAGGCGTGGCACGTCAACAACGAGCTCGCCTGCCACGTGCCGGCCGACTACTCGGACGCGTCGGCTGCCGCCTTCCGCACCTGGTTGACGGCACGCTACGGCTCCGTCCCGGCGCTCAACGAGGCGTGGGGCACCGCGTTCTGGTCGCAGGCCTACGGCGCGTGGGACGAGGTGATGCCGCCGCGCGCGGCTCCGACCTTCCGCAATCCCACGCAGCTGCTCGACTGGGACCGGTTCTCGTCCGACGCCTGGCTCGGCGTGTACCGGGCCGAGGCGGCGATCCTCCGCGAGGTCACGCCCGGCGTCCCGATCACGACGAACTTCATGGGGTTCTACAAGCCCTCGGACTACTGGGCCTGGGCTCGCGAGGTCGACTTCGTCTCGGACGACCACTACGTCGACCCCGCGGACCCCGCCGCGCCCGCGACCGCGGCGATGACCCGGGACCTCATGCGCTCGCTCGGCGGCGGCGCCCCGTGGATCCTCATGGAACAGGCGACGAGCGCGGTGAACTGGCGGACGCGCAACGCGGCGATCCCGCCCGGCTGGCACCGCACCCTGTCGCTCCAGGCCGTCGCCCGTGGCGCGGACGGCGTCATGCAGTTCCAGTGGCGGCAGTCGCGCGCGGGCGCCGAGAAGTTCCATTCGGCGATGGTCCCCCACGGCGGCGAGGACACGCGGGTGTTCCGCGAGACCGTCGAACTCGGAGCCGACCTCGCCGACCTGGCCGACGTGGTCGGCACGCGCCTCGACGCCGACGTCGCGATCGTGCTCGACTGGGACAGCTGGTGGGCGCTCGAGCAGGAGGCCACGCCGGCGTCGCTCCGGTACCTGCCGATCATCGCGCGGTGGTACCGCTCGCTCTGGGATCGCGGCGTGCTCGTCGACTTCGTGCGACCCGACGGCGACCTCGACGCCTACCGGGTCGTCATCGCCCCGGCGCTGCACGTGCTGCCCGACGCGGCGCAGCGGACCCTGTCGGCGTTCGTCGAGGGCGGTGGGACGCTCGTCGTCGGCTACCAGTCCGGCATCCTCGACCAGGACCTCCACGTCCACCTCGGCGGGTACCTCGGTGCGCTCCGCGACGTCCTCGGCCTGTGGATCGAGGAGTTCGTGCCACCCGCCGAGCCGTGGGCGACCGGCGGCCCGGTGCCGGCCCTCCAGATCGCCGGTCTCGGGGCGGGCACCGCCCGCGAGTGGGGTGAGGTCGTCCGGCCGACGGGTGCTGACATCGAGGCGACGTTCGTCGGCGGGGCGCTCGACGGCCTCCCGGCGATCACGCGGAACGCGCACGGCGACGGCATGGCCTGGTACGTCGCGACCGCTCCGGACGACCTGCGGGCCGTGCTCGACGCGGTGCTCGCGGACACGGGCGTCGCGCCGGTCGTGGCCGACCTGCCAGCGGGCGTCGAGGCCGTCGCGCGGGGCGCCCACCTGTTCCTGCTCAACCACGGCGACCGGGCGGTCGACGTCCACGGCACGCACCTCGAGCCGCACGGTGCCGCGGTGGTCGGCCGGGAGGCGGTGCCCGGCCGACCGGAGCGGGTCGCCTCCGCCTCGGCCTGATGCGCGCGTGGTGGTGCCGGCCGTCCGGTCGGCGCCACCACCTCCGCCCGTTGGACGACCGCTCACCGCCTGCCGGTCCCGCGAGACGCTCCTTGACCGATCACCCCGGGTCCGCATTCAATGACCCCATGACCGGTCCTGTGCTCGAGCGACGGCCCGGCGCGCCCGTCGCCGCCCTGGTGCTCGCGATCCTGCTGACGCTCACGGGATGCACCGCCGCGAGCACCCGGGCATCCGGAGGCGAGCCCACGACTCCGTCCGCCGTCGCGCGCGACCCGTTGGCGACGTGGAACGCCGCCGTCGAGGACCGGGCGCACGCGCCAGCCCGGTGGGTGGCGGTCGGGGACTCCCTGAGCGAGGGGCAGGGCGCCTCCACCCGCTCCGACCGGTGGCTCGACCTGACCCTCGCCGCCCTGCGCGAGGCGCACCCGACAGAGGGCGCCGCCGGAGGAGCGGGATACCTACCCGCCGAGTTCGCCGTGTACGGCCCGGACTCGACGTGGGGCGACTGGGCCAGCGCCACCACGGGGTCGACCAGCTTCGACGACAGCGTTCCCGACCTCGGGTACCGCGCGGTGCGGATGCTCCCCGGATCGTCGCGCACGTACACGTTCACCGGGACCGGCGTCGACATCTGGTGGACCCGCTACCCCGGATCCGGGTCCTTCACCTACCGGGTGGACTCCTCGTCCCCCGTGCAGGTCGACACCGACGGTGCCGCGAGCACCGGCACGATGACGAAGGTGGACGGGCTGACCGCCGGGAAGCACACCGTGACCGTCTCGGCGCTCGGGACGGTCGACCTCGAGGGCTTCACCGTCTACGACGGCGATCGCGACCGGGGCGTCACCCTGCTCGACGCGACGCACTCCGGCGCGACCGTCGGCCTGTTCACGAAGGACGAGGCCGGGTTCCTCGGGGCGATGCGGCGTGCTGCTCCCGACCTCGTCACGATCACCCTGGGCGGCAACGACGCCAAGAGCCTGACCGCGGACCAGTTGCTGCCGGACTACGAACGCTTCGTTCGGGCGCTGCGGCGGTTGCCGTCCAAGCCGTCCGTCCTGGTGATCGGCGAGTTCGCGCCCGGTCCCTCCATGCAGGCGCAGCTGCGGGAGCCGTGGTCCGCCTACCGGGACGTCGCGAAGCGGGTCGCGGCGGCGACCGGCTCGGCGTACGTCAGCATCGCGGACGCGTTCCCCGGCGACCTCGCGTCGCGCCCCGGCATCTCGCCGACCGACGACCTGCACCCGGACGACCGTGGTCAGCGGACGATCAGCCGTGCCGTGCTCCGCGCGCTCCGTGACGGAGCACAGTGACGGTTGCCGTGCTCGCCGACGCCGGAGCCTGAGCGGCGGGTCGTCGGCGTGCCCTACGCTCAGGAGCGTCCGCACGACGCCGTGCGTGCCGAGCACAGCGAGGGGAACCGTGAACGCGTCGACGACGACCGGGCTGCGGGGCTGGTCCGCGCTCCTCGCGCCGACGGATCGCCGGCACCTCGCGGCCGCCGGACTCGTCGCGCGGATCCCGCTCGCCGTCGTCGGCTTCAGCGTCCTGTTCTTCGTCCGCTCGGTGACCGGGTCGTTCGCCGACGCCGGGTTCGCCTCGGGGGTGGCGATCGCCGCCAGCGCACTCACCGGGCCGGTGTTCGGCCGCGTCGCCGACCGTCGTGGGCAGCGCGGAGCACTCCTGGTCGCCGCCGTGGGGCACCCGGTCGCGGTCGTGCTCCTCGTCGCCGCCGGCACCACGCGCCAGTCCCTGGTGGTCCTCACCGTGGCGGTGCTCCTCCTCGGCGCGACGATCGTGCCGGCCGGGGCGTTCACCCGCGCGCGATGGACGGCGATGGTCGGTGCCGGCAGCGGGATCCACCTGGCGTTCTCGCTCGAGGCGATCGCGGACGAGCTCGTCTGGGTCTTCGGGCCGGCCCTCGCGGCCCTCGTCTCGGCGGCGGTGGACCCGGCTGCAGGGCTGGTGGCGTCGGGCGTGTTCGGCGCCGCGGGGTGCCTGTGGCTCCGGCGCGGCGTCGGGCGCGGACCGACCGGGGGCGTCAGCGTGACACGGCGCGCGTTCGTCCCGTGGCGCTCCCGACGCGTGATGGCGTTGTTGGTCTCGAGCGTGGCACTGGGTCTGACCTTCGGGGTCAACGACGTCACGGTCGTCGCGTGGGCGACGGAAGCGGGCCTCCCGCAGATCGCCGGTCTCGTGCTCACCGCGTACTCGATCGGCAGCGTGACCGGTGGTGTCCTCATGAGCGCCGTGCCGTCGCGGGTCCCGCCCTTCCGCCTGCTGCTCGCGGCTTCCGCGGCCGTCGCGGTGTTCTGGAGCGCGCTCGCGCTGTCCCCCGGGCTCGGCTGGCTGTTCCCCCTCGGACTGTTCGCGGGCGCGACGATCACACCGTTCACGATCTCCACCAACCGGGTGCTCCACCAGGAGGTCCACGGCGCGGTGTTCACCGAGGCGGTGGCCTGGGTGAGCGCGTGCGTCGCCGGCGCGATGGCGCTGGGGTCGTTCGTGGGCGGCGTCGTCGGTCAGGCCGGCGGGGACGGATTCCGCGTCGTCGCGATCTCGGCGCCGGCCGTGTTGGTGGTCATCGCCGTCGCCACCGTGCTGCCGCCACGGCGTCAGCCGGGGTAGGTGCTCGCCATGGCCGCAGGTCCTCCCTGCGCGCCACCGGACGCGGATCAGCCGCGGTGCAGCACGGCCTCGAGCTGCTCGACGACGAGGTCGGGCCGGGTCAGGAACGGGTGGTGACCGGTCGGGAGATCCACGGCGCGGGTGGCGCGAGCGGCGTGGGACCGCTGCAACGCGACGGTCGTGCTCCGGTCCTCCTGGCAGACGAGGTACGTCGAGTCGACGCCCTGCCACCCCGCGGTGCTCGTCGGTGTGACGAAGGCCGCGGCCGCCTGGGCCGTCCGCCGCTCCCACGCCTGGCGTTGCACCGTCTCGTCGGCGTCCTGGAGGAACCGGGCGCCGAACGACGCCGCGTCGTAGCCGGACAGGTGGACGGTCCCGTCACCGCCGTCGCCGATCGTGACGGGGTCCGGTTCGCCGCTCATGACGCCGCCCTGCGTCTGGCCGACGTCGGGCAGGTACGACGACACGAGCACCAGGTGGGCGACGGCGGGGTGGCTCCCGGCCTCGGCGATGACGGTCCCACCGTAGGAGTGGCCGACGACGATCGCCGCGTCGAGGCCGTCGAGCACGCCGCGGAGCGCGGCGGCGTCGGCGTCGAGTCCCCCCGCCACGTCGTCAGTCGCGGTCTCACCGCACGAGGGCAGGGCGACCGCCGTGCTGCGGACGCCGGTGCGCTCGCGGAGCAGCTCCGCCGTGGGGCCCCACCACCACGAGCCGTCGCGCACGAGCGCGCCGTGGACGAAGACGAGTTCCATCGGGGGTCCCTCCTTGCCGTGCGCGACCTGCGCACGTCGACCGTACGGCGGATGCGGCGTCAGCGGCGGTACGCCGTCCGGCGTCGTCCGAGGAGCACCGACACAGCGGCGCCGAGCGCGACCATGAACCGCGACTCCGTGGGCTTCGCCGGCTCCACGGCGCGTACGGGTGCACGCGCCGCGATGTCGTGGAGGTTGTTGCGCTTGCTGCCGTCCCAGTTCGCGAACAGGTACGCCCCACCGAGGACCGAGAGGGTCCGGACCGGTGCGCGCCGCCAATCGGTCGCTTCGACGTAGTAGCCGGAGTGTCCCGCCTGGATGTTGCGGATGACCGCGTCGGCGTCCACGACGCCGGTCGACGTCACGACGGCGGTGATGCCCGTGCGGTCACGGGTCACGAATTCGATGCGATGGTGGGTCACGATGCGCTCAGGGGTTCGATGCCACGCCTGACCGCGGGGACGCGCCACGGCGACCAGGCTCTTCTACCGGAATCGCCATTGCTTCCACCGTCAGGATACGGGGAACCGACTGGGAACGGTGCGCGGGACGGTCACCGCCCGGATCAGTGGAAGGGACAGCGCGCACCGGTCCCGCTCGGCCGCACCCGGACGCCCGACCGGGGCTTCGTCGGCATGCGACGGCGGTCGACGTCGAGTCCGGTGGCGAGGACCGTCACGCGGGGATCGCTCAGCGCCGCGACGGCCGCCGCGAGCCCGGCGATGGCGAGCTTCTCCCCGGGGCAGCGATGGCCACCGGTCACCGATGCGCCACCGTGCGGGACGAACGCGGGGAGCGCTTCGTAGTCGTCGACGCCGACGAACCGCTCCGGGTCGAACACGTCGGGCCGCTCCCACGAGCGGTCGTCTGTGTCCGTGCCGAGGATGTCGAGCACCAGTCGACCGCCCGCCGGCACCCGCGCGCCGTCGATCTCGACGTCCTGCACGGCGCGCGCCGGGAGCATCGGCACGAACGGCGCCGTCCGACGGATCTCCTGCGCGAACGCGGTCGCGAGCGGACCCCCGACCAGCGAGCCGCGCGCCGCGGTCTCGTCGGCGATCCGCGTCCGCCAGTCCGGGCGGTCGTGCAGCGCCGCCGCGGCGAACGCGGCGAACCGCGCGACCGCGATCATCGGACGGAAGCTGTTCTGCAGCTCCACGCCGGCGGTGCGCGACGGGAGCAGCGCGCCCTGGCGGTCGCGGTGCCACGCCCACTCGTACAAGGCCGTGCCGGCAGCCGGGTCGAGTCGGCCGCTCCGGGCGGCCTCGACGAGGCGCCGCGCGTGTCGGTCCGACCACAGCCGGTTCCGGACCGCGAGCAGGTACTCGGGCGAGTACGGCACGCCGAAGCCGTCGACGATCTGCGCGAGCCGTGCGGCCCACCGGGTCCTCGCCTCGTCCGTGCCCGGGAGGCCCGCCCACCGCATGCTCGCCCGTCCGTACGCGCCGACCGCGGCCCGGTACGCCGACCGCTCACCACCGGCGATCCACGCCGCGAGTTCCGCCCGCCACTCCCGCTCGAACAGGGGCGAGAGCCGCTCGACCTGGGCGTCCTCGTACGCGACGTCGACGAAGGTCGCCTTGCGGTGCCGGTGGTCGTCGCCGTCGAGACCGTGCACGGATCCCGGGCCGAACAGGGTCAGCCGGACGACGGCGGGCATCGCTCCGTGGCGACGGACCAGGCGTTCGTCGTAGAACGCGGCGACGCCCTCCGCCCCGCGGACGAGCAGCGCCCGGTTCCCGAGCAGGCGCATGGGGACGGATCGTGCCCCGGCGTCCGCGCGCCGCCAGATGTGCGCGCCGAAGCCGTAGCCGCGGGTCAGGAGGCCGATCGTGTCGTCACGGAGGACGTTGCGCGACGCCGTGGTGGATGCCATCGGTCCATCGTGCCGGGCCGGGTCTGCTCGGCTCCCAGGGGCGACGCCGGAGCTGTTCAGCGTCGATCGAGCAGCGCGAGGACCGTGACCGCGATGTCGTCTGGTCGCCGCACGGAGGTGTCGATCAGCACGTTCGCGGGGATCGACGGCAGGAGTCCCCGGAAGCGCCGGTGGGCCTCGTGGTGGAACGCGGCCACGCGGGACCGTCCTCGGGTGGCATCGGCGGCGGCACGACCGAGCGTGACCTCCACCGGCGCGTCGAGGACCACCCAGGTCGGCGTGACCCCTGGTGGCAACGGTCGGGTGAGGGCCTCCCGTTCCTCGGCCGAGAACACGGGGCCGACGGCGATCACGACGTCGACCACCGAGCGCATCCAGGAGGCGACGAGGGCACCGTGGGCCTCGTGCGCCGCGGCCCAGAGTCCGGAGTCGGCGGCTCCCCCGGCGACCATCGCGGCCACGTCGTCGACGTCGACGACCACGACGGTCCGCCCCCGGGCGCGGAGCAGGCGAGCGAGGGCGTCGGCGGTCGTGTCCTTCCCGACCGCGAGTGGACCGGTGACGACCAGGAGGTCCGGCATGCTCCCACGCTACGGCGTTCCGACACGCTGCGGCCGAGCACTACCGACGGGCCGTCGTCACCGATCCCCGGTGCTGCAGGGTCGGCGGGATGCGCGACGCCTCCGGTGTCCCCCCGTCGAGGATCTCGAGCAACATCGCGAAGGACGTCCGGGCCATCTCGCCCGACGGCAGGTCCACGTTCGACACGGGCGGCACGCAGTGCTCGGCATCGGCGTCGGGCGCGAGAGCGGTCACGGAGACGTCCCGCGGCACGTGGCGCCCGAGCTCGCGGAGCCGGTCGAGCACGGTCGGGAGCGCCGTCTCGTTGTGGACGACGAGCCCGGTGATGTCCGGGTCGAGCGCGAAGAGCCGTTCGAGCGACTCCGCGACGTCCGCCCGGGAGCCCCCGGTCGACACCCACGTGGCGGTGCCGCCCGCGTCGCGCACCGTCCGCAGCACGGCGTCCCGCGCGGTGACCGCGAACCCGAGGCCGCGGTCGAAGGTCTCGACGGCGTGTCCGACGTAGCCGATGTGGCGGTGGCCCTGGTCCATGAGGTTCGTCGCCTCGAGCGCCCCGGCAGCGGCGAAGTCGAAGTCGATCGACGGCAGGGTGACCGGCGGCCCCGGGGTGCCGAGCACGACGGTCGGGAACCCGAGCTGCTCGAGCAGGGCCACGCGGGCGTCCTCCGTCTCGACCTCCATGAGGATCACGCCGTCGACGAGCGAGCCCGCGGTCACCTCGCGGATCGCCTGGACCCCGTCCTCGGTGCTGAGGAGCAGCACGTGCTTGCCCTCCTGCCGGGCGGCGCTGAGGATGCTCAGGACGAACTCCATCTGCACACGCACCTGCGACTCCGGGCGGAGCGGGAGCGCGAGCGCGACCACGTTGGTGCGCCGCCGTCGGATCGACCGCGCGCCGGCGTGTGGGATGAACCCGAGCGCGTCGATGCTCGCCTCGACCCGCCGCCGGGTCTCCGCGGAGATCGGTCGGTTCCCGCTGAGCACGTACGACACGGTGCTCGTCGACACGCCCGCGTGCCGGGCGACGTCGGCGATGCGCTGCACTGGCACGGTGGGCCCTCTCTCTCCGCCCGGACCCGGACCGCGACGCGGTCGAACCCATTCGACGATAGCGCGGACGAGCCCCACGCGATGCCCTGGAACGCGCGCGTGTCATCGTCGAATTGTTTCGACGATTCTCTTGTGCTCGCTCCGGACGTGCAATAGCGTGACCGCCGTTGAGTGACGAAGGAGTTACGAGATGAGCAGTGTCGACGGCACGATCCGGGTCGCGATGATCGGACACGGGTTCATGGGCGCCGCCCATTCCCAGGCATGGCGCACGGCGCCGGTGGTCGCGGACCTGCCGCGTTCGGTGCGTCGATCCGTCGTCGTCGGCCGCGACGCCGCCCGTGCCGCGGCCGCCGCGGACCGCCTCGGGTGGGAGTCGAGCGCCACCGACTGGCGCGACGTCATCGCCCGCGACGACATCGACCTCGTCGACATCTGCACGCCGGGGTCCTCCCACGCCGAGATCGCGGTCGCCGCGCTCGAGGCGGGCAAGCACGTGCTGTGCGAGAAGCCCCTGGCCAACAGCGTCGCGGAGGCGGAGCGCATGGCCGCGGCCGCCGCCACGGCCGCGGACCACGGGGTCGTCGCGATGGTCGGCTTCAGCTACCGTCGCGTCCCCGCGCTCCGGTTGGCGCACGACCTCGTCCGGGCCGGGAGGATCGGGGACGTCCGCCAGGTGCGCGCCACCTACGACCAGGACTGGCTCGCCGACCCCGACGGACCGATGACCTGGCGCCTCGACCAGGAGCAGGCCGGCAGCGGCGCCCTCGGCGACATCGGAGCCCACGCGATCGACGCCGTCGAGTACGTGACCGGAGCGGCGGTGGAGCGGGTGTCCGGTCTCCTGCACACCTTCACGACCGAACGACCGGTGATGACGGAGGCCGTCGGTCTCGGGGGCCGCTCCGCCGCCGACGCCCCGCGGCGCCCGGTGACCGTGGACGACCTCGCCCTCATCACGGCGCGGCTGTCCGACGGCTCGATCGGCCAGTTCGGCGCCTCGCGCGTCGCGAGTGGTCGGAAGAACGCGCTCCGCATCGAGATCAGCGGCACGACCGGTGCGGTGGCGTTCGACCTCGAGCGGCTCAACGAGCTCGCCTTCCACGACGCCACCCTGCCGGAGACCGAACAGGGCTTCCGTCAGGTCCTCGTCACCGACCCCGGCCACCCCTGGGTCGACATGTGGTGGCCAGCGGGGCACGTCCTCGGGTGGGAGCACGCGTTCACCCATCAGGTCGTCGACCTCGTCACCGCCATCGCTGACGGCACCCGTCCCGAGCCGTCCTTCGCGGACGGCCTCCACGTCCAGCGCGTCCTCGACGCCGTCGCACGCAGTGCCGACGCCGACGGCAGCTGGGCCGACGTCCCCGCGGACTCCGCGGCCGACGTCCTCACCTGACCCGTCCCTCCCGACCGGCCCAGACCGACACAGCACGACCCGCCCGGCGACGAGCGCCGGGCCGGGCGCTCGACCACGCCCGCGCACCCGCGACCGGGCGCAGCACGACCCTCGCGCAGCCGCGAGGTCCCATCCAGGAAGCGAGCACCGCAATGAAGCGCAGCAGCAGCACATCCGCCCCCACCCGGGCGCGACGACGAGCCACCCTCGTCGGAGCGGCCGCCATCGCCACCACCATCCCGCTCGTCCTCGGCGGCTGTGCCACCGGCTCGAGCCCCGCCGCGAGCAGTGTGAAGAGCATCAGCGTGCTCGACTACTACAACCAGGGCAACGACAAGGTCGTCATCGGCAAGACGCTCAAGCAGTGCGGCAAGCAGATCGGCGTCACGATCAACCGCAACGTCGTTCCGGGTGCGAACCTCGTCCAGAAGGTCCTGCAGCAGGCGTCGTCGAGGACGCTGCCGGACGTGCTCATGCTCGACAACCCCGACCTGCAGCAGATCGCGGCGAGCGGTGCCCTCGCCCCGCTCAAGGACTACGGGATCTCGTCCAAGGGGTACGCCAAGGGCGTCGTGTCGGCCGGCACGTACAAGGGGAAGCTCTACGGGCTCGCCCCCACCGTGAACACGATCGCGCTCATGTACAACAAGAAGGACCTCAGCGACGCGGGCGTCCAGGTCCCCACCACGTGGGCCGAGCTGAAGACCGCCGCCGCCAAGCTGACGTCGGGGTCGCAGTATGGTCTGGCGTTCGACGCCAACGCCACGTACGAGGGCTCGTGGCAGTTCCTGCCGTTCATGTGGTCGAACGGCGGTGACGAGAAGCACCTCGACACCAAGGGCACCCAGGGCGCGTTGCAGCTCTGGACCGACATGGTCAAGAGTGGCTCGGTGTCGAAGGGCGCGCTCAACTGGACGCAGGCCGACGTGAACGACCAGTTCATCGCGGGCAAGACCGCGATGATGATCAACGGCCCGTGGCAGATCCCGGCGCTCAAGGCGAGCGGCATCGACTACGGCATCGCGAAGATCCCGGTGCCGAAGGCCGGCGACGACTCGGTCGCTCCGCTCGGCGGCGAGGTCTGGACCGTGCCGCAGACCGGTGACAGCGCCAAGCAGAAGGTCGCGGCGAAGGTCGTCAAGTGCCTCAACAGCGCGAAGAACCAGCTGTCCATGGCGAAGCAGCGGTACACGATCCCGTCGCGCACCGCGGTGGCGAAGCGGTTCGGCCAGCAGGTGCCGTCGGAGCAGGTGTTCGTCGACATGGTCGCGACGGCCCGGGCCCGCACGGGTGAGCTCGGCGCCAAGTGGCCGGCCGCCGCGACGAAGATCTACACCGCGATCCAGTCGGCGCTCACCGGGCAGTCGTCGCCCGCGGACGCGCTCAAGGACGCGGCGAACAGCTGATGACGGTCGACACCGCCGGCGTGCGGAGCCGGGCGACGGGGACGGGGGGCGGCTCCGAGCGGGACCGCCGCCCCGCCCCGGGGCCCCGGCGCGGCGCCGGGAGCCTCCGCCGCGAACGGGTGTTCCGGCTGCTGTTCCTCGCACCCGCCGTGGTCTACATGCTGTTGTTCTTCGGCTACCCCGTGGTCAAGAACATCGTCATGAGCTTCCAGGACTACACGACGACGACGTTCTTCACCGGGAGCGCCCCGTTCATCGGGCTCCGCAACTACGTCAGCGTCATCAGCGCGCACTACTTCGGCACCGCGCTGCTCAACACCGCCCTGTTCACGGTGATCTCCATCGTCGGGCAGTTCGTGCTCGGGCTCCTCATCGCGCTGTTCTTCAAGCGGTCGTTCCCGCTGAACGGTCTGCTCCGGTCGCTCCTGCTCCTGCCGTGGCTCCTGCCCCTCATCGTCTCGAGCGCGGTGTGGAAGTGGATCCTCGACCAGGACAGCGGCGTGCTCAACCAGGTGTTGCAGGGCCTGCACGTCGTCGCGGGGCCCGTCCCCTGGTTGACGAGCACGTCCATCGCGCTGCTCACGGTGATCGGCGTGAACATCTGGATCGGGATCCCGTTCAACACGACGATCCTGTACAGCGGTCTCCAGGACATCCCCGAGGAGCTGTACGAAGCCGGTTCCCTCGACGGTGCCACGGGCTGGAAGGCGTTCCGGCACATCACCTGGCCGATGCTCCGTCCGGTCGTCAGCGTCGTGCTCGTGCTCGGCGTCGTGTACACGATCAAGGTGCTCGACATCATCCTCGGGCTCACGAACGGCGGCCCGGCCAACTCCACCCAGACGATCGCCACCCAGTCGTACCAGCTGTCGTTCCAGCAGTTCAGCTTCGGCAAGGGCGCAGCGCTCAGCGACATCCTCATCGTCATCTCGGCGGTGTTCGCGGTCGTCTACCTGCGCGCCACGAGGAGGGCGATCGATGAGTGACCACGTCGTGGCACCGGACCAGGTGCTCACCGCCCCGACCCGCTCGCGGGCCGTCAGAGGGGCGACCACCCGCTCGACCGCCGCCGACGCTGGGCGGCCGCGCCGGGCCTCCCGGAAGTGGATCCTGACCGTCATCGGGATCCTGATCCTGTGCGTCATGCTGTTCCCGGTCTACTGGATGCTCAACATCTCGCTCCAGCCCGCCGGACCCGCGATCGACGCCGCGTGGTTCCCGTTCCACGCCCAGTTCTCCGGGTACGCGCACGCGCTCGCCGACCAGGGCGGGAACCTCGTGACGAGCCTGCTCATCGCGGCGGGGAGCGTCGTCCTCAGCCTGCTCATCGCGGCGCCGGCCTCGTACGCGCTGGCGCAGCTCCGGATCCGGGGCGCGGACACGATCCTCTTCGGGATCCTCATCGCGCAGATGATCCCCGGGATCGTCGTCGCGAACGCCCTCTACACCGCCTACAACCAGCTCGGGCTCCTCAACTCGGTGCTCGGCCTGGTGCTCGCGGACTCGACCGCGGGGATCCCGTTCGCGATCATCGTCATGCGCGCGTTCATGGCCGGGATCCCGACGTCGATCATCGAGGCGGCGAAGATCGACGGCGCCGGCAACGTCCGGGCGTTCACCGCGGTCGTGCTGCCCATCAGCGTGAACGCGCTCGTCACCGCGGCGCTGTTCACCTTCCTGTTCACGTGGAGCGACTTCCTGTTCGCCCTGACGCTGACGACCACCCAGAAGATCCGGCCGATCACCCTCGGCATCTACCAGTACATCGGCACGTACACCGCCGACTGGAGCACGGTCATGGCGACCGCGGTCCTGGCCTCCCTGCCCGCGATCATCCTGCTCGTCATCGCGCAGCGGTTCATCGCGGCGGGCGCCACCGGCGGTGCGGTCAAGTGACCGCAACGCACCACGACACCACACCACCACGAGCAACGGAGCAACCGTGACCGACACCACCACCCCCATCCGCGTCGTCGTCTGGGGCGAGAACCGCCACGAACAGGTCGAGCAGCACGTCGCCGACCGCTACCCGGACGGCATGCACGGCGCGATCGCCGCCGGCATCACGAACTGGCTCGGCGACGCCGCGTCGGTGACGACGCACGTGTTCGACGAGCCCGAGCACGGCCTGACCGAGGAGGTCCTCGAGCAGACCGACGTGCTCACCTGGTGGGGCCACGCCGCACACGCCGAGGTCGACGACGAGGTGGTGGACCGCGTGCACCGGCACGTCCTCGCCGGGATGGGCCTCATCGTGCTGCACTCCGGCCACTGGTCCAAGATCTTCGGCAAGCTCATGGGCACCACCTGCACGCTCCGGTGGCGCAGCGAGCACGACCGCGAGCTCGTCTGGACGGTGAACCCGCAGCACCCGATCACCCGCGGCATCCCGAACCCGATCGTCATCCCCGAGCAGGAGATGTACGGCGAGTACTTCGACGTCCCCACGCCGGACGAGCTCGTGTTCATCAGCGGGTTCAGCGGCGGTGAGGTGTTCCGGAGCGGCGTGACGTACCGCCGGGGCTTCGGCAAGGTGTTCTACTTCAGCCCCGGGGACCAGGACTTCCCCGTCTACCACCAGCCCGACGTGACGCACGTGATCGCGAACGCGGTCGAGTGGGCCCGTCCGGAGCGCGAGCGCGCGACGCCGACCCTGCTCCGGTACGACACGGACGACTTCTTCAACGGCAAGAGCTACCAGGGAGCGATCGAGGCATGACCGAGACCATCGACGCGGACCGCCCGGTCCGCATCCTGCAGGTCGGCGCGGGCGGCATGGGGCAGGCGTGGCTCCGGAACGTCGTGGCCAGTGCCGACGTCGAGCTCGTCGGCATCGTCGACCTCGTCCCCGAGACCGCGCGCGCCGGTGCCGAGCTCGTCGCCGCCGCCGGCGGCGGGACGGTGCCGACGGGTGCCGTGCTCGCCGACATGGTCCGGGAGGTCCGTCCCGACGCGGTCCTCGACGTCACGATCCCCCGCGCCCACCACCCGGTCACCACCGAGGCGCTGTTCCTCGGTCTGCCGGTGCTCGGCGAGAAGCCCGTGGCCGCCTCGGTCGCCGAGGGCCTGTCGCTCGCCGCGGCCGCCGAGTGCGCGGGCGAGCTGTTCATGGTGAGTCAGTCCCGCCGGTACAACGACCACCTGACGCACCTCCGTGCCCTCACCGCCGAGCTCGGCGACGTCGGCGTCGTGACCCACACCTTCGCGAAGGCCCCGCACTTCGGGGGGTTCCGCGACGTGATGGACCACCCGCTGCTCCTCGACATGGCGATCCACCCCTTCGACGCGGTCCGCGCCCTGCTCGGACGCGATCCCGTGTCGGTGTACTGCGAGGCGTTCAACCCCTCGTGGAGCTGGTACCGGGGCGATGCCGCGGCGAGCGCCGTGTTCTCGTTCGAGGACGGCGTGCGGTTCGTCTACTCGGGCAGCTGGTGTGCCGCCGGCGCCGAGACGTCCTGGAACGGCGACTGGCGGGTGAGTGCCGCCGGGGGCACCGCGCTCTGGGACGGCGACGCCGCGCCCTCGGCCGAGCGCGCCGACGGGTCGCCACTCGTCGTCGACCCGCCGACGAGCACCCCGCCGGAGATCGCCGGGTCGCTCGCGGAGTTCGTCACCGCGCTGCGGACCGGACGCCGTCCGCAGGGCGAGGTGCACGAGAACGTCGTCAGCCTCGCCATGGTCGAGGCGGCCGTCGAGTCGGCCGCCACGGGCCTCCCGGTCCGCATCGACGACGTGCTCGGCCGCGCGCTCACCACCGCGATCGCCGACGAACAGCGGGACGACGTGCGCGAACGGCTCCGGTCGTGGCCGTCCGTCCGGGAGGCCCTGGCCGCGCCCGCGGCGGAGGTCGCCTCGTGAGCGCCGCAGCCGGCACCCGCCCGGTCACGCTGTTCACCGGTCAGTGGGCCGACCTGCCGTTCGAGGAGGTGGCGCGCCTGGCCGGCGAGTGGGGGTTCGACGGTCTGGAGATCGCCTGCTGGGGGGACCACCTCGACGTCCGCCGCGCCGCGTCCGACCCGGAGTACGTCGCCGAGCGGAAGGCCGTGCTCGAGCGGAACGGGCTCGAGGTCCGCGCGATCGCCAACCACCTGGTCGGGCAGGCCGTGTGCGACGACCCGATCGACGCGCGGCACGAGGACATCCTGCCGCCGCACGTCTGGGGCGACGGTGACCCCGAGGGCGTCCGCCAGCGGGCTGCTCGCGAGATGCAGGACACCGCACGGGCGGCCGCGGCACTCGGTGCCCACACCGTGACCGGGTTCTCCGGGTCGGCGATCTGGAAGACCGTGGCGGGGTTCCCGCCGGTGCCCCCGGGGATGGTCGACGCCGGGTACCAGGACTTCCACGACCGGTTCGCGCCCATCCTCGACGTGTTCGAGGAGGTCGGGGTGCGGTTCGCGCTCGAGGTCCACCCGTCGGAGATCGCGTACGACTACTGGACCGCGAAGCGGACGCTCGAGGTGTTCGCCGACCGGCCCGCGTTCGGCTTCAACTTCGACCCGTCGCACTTCGTGTGGCAGGACCTGGACCCGGCCGCGTTCCTGCTCGACTTCGCCGACCGGGTGTACCACGTGCACTGCAAGGAGTCGGTCAAGCAGCTCGACGGACGCAACGGCCGGTTGGCGTCGCACCTGCCGTGGGGCGATCCACGTCGCGGTTGGGACTTCGTGACCGCCGGGCACGGGGACGTGCCATGGGAGCGGGTCTTCCGGGTGCTCAACGCGATCGGGTACGACGGCCCGACGAGCGTCGAGTGGGAGGACGCGGGCATGGACCGGCTCGTCGGGGGGCCGGAGGCGCTCGCGTTCGTCGGGGCACTCGGGCGGATCGCGCCGCCGGACGCCGCGTTCGACGCGGCGTTCTCTCGCTCGCGGTGAGGGAGGGCGCCGCCGCCTCCTCGAGTGGTGGCGGCGCCCCGCGGCCCTCAGGCGCGGACGAGTCCCCGCTCGTGGGCGGTGATCACGACCTGGATCCGGTTCCGCAACCCGAGCTTGGCCAGGACGGCGCGGACGTGGCTCTTCACGGTGGCCTCGCTGAGGAACACGGTCTCGGCGATCTCCGCGTTGCTCAGGCCCTTGGCGACCAGCAGGAACACCTCGCGCTCCCGCGCGGACAGCGCGTCGAGCACCTCGTCCCGCCGTTCGGTGGCCGGCGGCACCCCGAGGTCCCGCAGCATCGCGAGAGCGTCGAGTTCCGTCGGTGCCGGACGTCCCGCGTGCACGTCCCGGATGGTCCCGAGCACGAGCTCGGGCAGTGCGTCCTTGGTCAGGAAGGCGGCCGCACCCGCCCGGAGTGCGGCGAGCACTGCGGAGTCGTGCCGGATCGTGGTCAGGGCGACCACGCGGGGCAGGTCTCCGTCGTCCTTCCCAGCGAGCTGCGTGAGGGTCGCGATCCCGTCGAGCACCGGCATCCGCAGGTCGAGCAGCATGACATCCGGACGCTGTTCGTCAGCGAGCGCAAGGGCCTCCTCGCCGTTCCCGGCGGTGCCCACACAGGTCATGTCGAGCTGAGCGTCGACGAGCATCTGCATCCCTGAGGCGAACAGCCGTTGGTCGTCGACGACGGCCACCCGGATCACGCTCACGACCCCACCTCGGCCGTTGCGGGGGTCGGGAGCCACGCCGTCACGACGAACGCGTCGTCCTCCCCGGCTCCGGCGCGCAGCCAGCCGCCCGCGGCGCGAGCGCGTTCCTGCATGCCCGGGACGCCCGACCCCGCTCCGTCGAGGACCACGGCGGGCGTGCTGCCCCACGACGCGACGACGAGACCGAGCCCGGGTCCGCGCCAGTCGAGGACGACCCGGACGCGTGCGGACCGCCCCTGGTGCTTCAGGACGTTCGTCAAGCTCTCCTGCACGATCCGGTACAGGGCCGTCGCGCCGTCCGCGGGGAGCGACCGCGCGGTGCCGTGGTGCTCGAGTGACGCGTCCATGCCGAGGTCGCGCATGTCGGCGACGAGGACCGGGATCTCCTCCGGCCCGTCGTCCGCGGCCGGACCGGCCTGCTGGATCCGCTCGACGAGCGAGCGGACGTCCGCGAGGGCCGCCCGACTCACCGCCGCGATGTCGTCGAGCGCCTGCACCGCGACGCCGTCACGAGCGGCGAGTGCGGAGGCGCCCTGCGCCTGCGACACGACGACGGCGAGCGAGTGCGCCAGCGAGTCGTGCACGTCCCGCGCGATCCGCGCGCGTTCCTGCTCGGCGCGGAGCTCGACCACGCTCGCATGACTCCTCACCTCGGCGTCGGCGAGGCGGGTCCGAGCCGCTGCCATCCGCCATGCGCTCCCGACGGCGATCCCGATCCCCCAGCCGATGCCGGACGCGCCGACGAGCGCGAGTGTCAGGGTCACCGCATCCGTGCGGGTACCCGCCTCGGAGCCGACCCAGCGTCCCCACACGTCGGTGTCGGTGGGGCTCGGCACGGCCATGGCCCACGCCGCCGCCGCGCTGGCGACGGCGATCACCGGCAGCGTCAGGTACCGCCGGAGGTCGGACCGCCCGGACCCGACGACGCCCGCGACGATCGCGATGGCGAGGTAGGTGGGCCATGTCGTCGCAGTCGGTCGTGGCAGCAGGCTGACGGCTTGGAGGACCGGGATCACGACGGCGAGACCGAGTGCCGTCCACGGCATCCACGCGGACAGCCCGATCGCGACGGCGAATGCCACGAACACCACCGTCTGGTGCACGTCGTCCGCGCGGCCGGCCTCGGCGATGATCCACAGGGTCAGGAACACAGCTCCCCCGATCGGAGGGGCGAGCGGTCCAGAGCGCCGAGCGAGCGAGAGCATGGGCTGAGCGTAGAGCGCGGCCCGGCGAGCAACCGAGCCATTCTCATCCCTTTCATCCGTGCGGATGAGTGGCGGGCGGACGCATCAAGGGACCTGGCGCCGCCCTCGCGTGGCCGTCAGCGCCTTGGGTCCCCCACCTCACAGGACCGCCCGGACCTCGAGCACCCGGTTGCACGCGGTCGAGGCCGCGTCGGCGAGCGCGAGCGCCTCGTCGAGCCCGCCGACCTCCCACACGCACGGGCCGGCGACGAACGGTTCGGCGGACACGAGGGGGCCCGGCCGCCGCTGGGGGTTCCCATCGCGGCTGTCGACGACTCCTCCGTCGGTCCGTCCCCGACGCCCTCGTCGGGAGGGGGCCACTGTGACGCGGATCAGACCGACGCGGGCTCCTCGCCGACGACCGGACCGAGCGGACCGTACGTGTTCAGCACGTTCCCCTTGCTCGTGACCTCGCTCCGGAGCAGTCGCAGGCGAAGTGGCGGGTCTGTCGGCTCGGAGAGCCGGCGTCCGGCGCCCGCGACGGCGGGGTGGATCATGAGCTGGAGTTCGTCGAGCAGGCCCGCGAACACGCGTTCGACGCGGCGTTCTCGCGTTCGCGGTGACGGGGTCGGTGCGACGCGTCAGCGCGTCCAGGGGTCCTCGGGCCGCGATCCGGCACGGAAACCGAACGACTCCACCATGAGCACGGCCTCGGGGAAGTGCGCGGCGACCGCCTCGGGGACGTGTGCGTCGCTGCCGAAGGTGACCGCTCGGCCGCCTTCCTCGCTCCACCACTGCGGCACCCACGACCAGAGCCGTCGGGTGTTCATCTCGAGGGCCCGACCCGACTCGGCGATGGCGCGCATCGCGGCGCGGAAGCCCTCCTCGAAGCGTCGGGGGTCGAACGGTCCCGCCGTCGCGGTCGGCCAGGCACGCACCGCGTAGTCGATGTGCGTGAACACGGCGAAGGCGTCGGACCCCGCGACCATGCGAGGGACCTCCTCGAGGTACGCCCACATGACCTCGTCCGCGGGTCGGTGGTGGTACAGCGTCGTCGGTTCGGTGCGGTCGTCGCCGAACGGGAGCATGTGCAGCGACCCGTTCACGCGATCGATCGCGCCGGTGTCGAGGACCGTGGCAGCCGCCTCCCCCCAGAGGTGCGGCTGGCCGAACTCGACGCCGGTGAGGATCCGCAGTCCGGGGAACGCGGATCGGCACCGGTCGATCGACTCGAGGTACCCGTCGAGGTCGAACGACGGCAGGTGGACGATGCCGTCGTCGCCGACGAGCGCCCCGGCGTACGGTCCCAAGTCGCCGTCGTCGACGCGCCACGTGTCCTCGAGGTCGAGGTGTTCGGTGAACACGATGGCCGGGAGCCCGACCCGGACCGCCTGCTCGCAGGTGCGCGCCATCCGCCCCGGCGACGTTGGGTCCGATCCGCTGTCCCAGGACCACTCGCTGTGGACGTGCCCGTCCCCGGGGAGCCTCACGGCGCCACCACCGCCTCGAACGGACCGTACGTGGTCAGCACGTTGCCCTTGCTCGTGACCTCGCTCCGGAGCAGCCGCAGGCGGAGCGGGGGGTCGGTGGGTTCGAACAGGCGGCGTCCGGCGCCCGCGACGGCGGGGTGGATCATGAGTTGGAGTTCGTCGAGCAGGCCCGCGAACACGAGCTGACGGACGACCGAGATGCTGCCGCAGACCGCGACGTCCCCGCCGTCCCCCGCGCGGAGCTCGCGGACGACGTCGAGCAGGTCGCCCTCGATGAGGGTGCTGTGCTCCCACGCCAGATCCGGTCCGAGGGTGCGCGAGACGACGAGCTTCTCGATCGGGTTGATGAACCGGGCGAACGGGTCCTCCGGGTGGGCGGGCCACCACGTCGCCCATTCCTCGTAGGACGTCCTGCCGAGGAGCACCGTCGACGTCGCCGCCATGAACCGGCCCATCCCGGCACCGAGTTCGTCGTCGAACGAGTCGTACTGGAACCGGAACGGGTCCTGGACGACGCCGTCCACGGACGTGAAGAGACCACTCGTGACCGTGCGCATGCGGCAGAAGCTAGTGCACGCGGGCACCGCTCGGCCAGCATCGTCCGTTCGTCAGGGAGCCGGCGTGCACACCGGGTCCGGGTCGCCGGCACCCGGGAGGCGGATCGCGGCCGTCGTCGCCGGTCCCGCGGTCGTCGCCGGTCCCCCGGTCATGGCCGGACTCGACGGCCGGCGCTGCCCGAGCCAGACGAGCACGACGGCGCCGACCACCGCGACGGCGCCCGAGAACCAGAAGTCGGTCGCGAGCCCGAACGACGTGACGGCGGCGCCGCCGAGCACGGACCCGCCGGCGATGGCGAGCTGGATGGTCGTGACGAACAACGCCAGACCGCTCTCGGACGAGCCGGGCGACGCGTTCGACATCCAGGTCTGCGTCCCGAGGGGCAGCGCACCCCACACGAAGCCCCAGACCGCGAGCAGGACGAACACCGCGACGACCGATTGTGCCGCGAGCGGCAGCAGGACGACCGAGGCGGCGAGCACGGCCTTCGCGACACCGATGGTGCCGATCACGCTGCGGCTCAGGGTCCACCCCGCGGCGAAGTTCCCGATGATCCCCGCGATGCCGAACACGAGCAGGGCGATCGTGACGGTGTCCGCGTCGACGCGGACCATCTGTTCCAGGTACGGCGACACGTACGTGTAGGCGGCGAACTGGGCGACGAACAGGAACACCGCGGCGATGAGACCGACGCGAGCGCGCGGGATCCGGAGCAGCCCGCCGAGCGTCGCGAACCGGACGGCCTGGGTCGCCGGGATCCGCGGCAACATCGCGACCTGGAGGCCCAGCGCCACCACACCGAGGCCGCCGCCGATGACGAACGCGAGCCGCCAGCTGGCGAGCGACGAGACGAACGCACCGAGCGGCAGGCTCACGACCGTCGCGACCGAGATGCCGGCGGTGATGAACGAGGTCGCGCGGATCACGGCGGACGGCGCCACGAGCCTCCCGGCGATCCCGGCACCGATCGACCAGAACCCGCCGATCCCGACGCCCAGGAGCATCCGCGCCACGAGCAGCACCCAGAACGACGGCGCGACCGCGGCGAGCGCGTCGGCCACGACCAGGAGGGCCGTGAGGGCGACGAGGACGACGCGACGGTCCACGCGGGAGGTGGCGACGGTGACCACCGGTGCGGCGACGGCGCCGGTGAGTCCGGTGGCGACGACCATGAGTCCTGCGGTGCCGATGTCGACGTGCAGCCCGCGGGCGATGGCGGGCAGGAGTCCGATGGGCAGGAACTCCGAGAGCACGAGCACGAACGAGCCGAGTGCCACCGAGAGCACACTGAGCCAGCCGCGGCGTTCCGTCGACGATGTCATGGAGTGCTCAAGAGCGCTGGTGCCGTCGTCCATTCCCGTGTGACGGACGGACCCGCGCGTCGACGCCGTACCGCAGCGCTACCGGGGAGTGGGCGCGGTGGGTGTGCTCCATGGCAGACGGGCGAACACGGGCATGAGCGGGCCGACCATCGGTCCGATGGCGAACGCCGCGACGACGGTCCCGACGCCGACGTCGCCGCCGAGGAGCCACCCGACCACGACGACGGTCAACTCGATCGCGGTCCGTGCCAGCCAGACCGGCCAGCCGAGCCGCTCGTGGAGTCCGACCATGAGGCCGTCCCGCGCGCCCGCTCCGAACCGGGCCCCGATGTAGCAGGCCGTGGCGACGGCGAGCAGGACGAGCCCGAGCGCGAACAGCCCGATGCGTCCCGGCAGCCCGGCGGGGGTGTGGACGACGGCGAGGACGAGGTCGGCGGCCGGGCCGATGGTGAGCGCGTTGAGGACCGTGCCGATGCCGGGCCGCTGGCGCAGCGGGATCCAGAACAGCAGGATGACGCCGCTCGACACCAGGGTCACGGTGCCGAACGACCACGGCACGATCCGCTCGAGCCCCTCGGTGAGCACGCTCCACGACGCGACGCCGATGACCGCGCGGACCATGAGCGCCGTCGCGGCCCCGTAGAGGAACAGACCGACGAGGAGCTGGACGACACGGAGCACGAGCGCGGGGCGGCGGGACACACGAGCACCCAACCGCGGATTGGACTGGTCGTCGAGAGCCAATCCTCCTACGCTGGCCACCGTGATCCCCCTCGTGCTCTCGGCCCGGGCCGCCGCCGCCCTGCTCACGCACTGGCGCGACGGCTCGTCCGGGCCCGCCTACAGCGCACTCGCCGACGCCGTCCGCGTGCTCGCGATCGACGGGCGGGTCGCGGTCGGGACGCGCCTCCCCGCCGAACGGCAGCTCGCCGACGCGCTCGGCGTCAGCCGGACGACGGTCGCCAGCGCCTACGCCCTGCTCCGGGACGACGGGTTCCTCCGCAGCACCCGCGGGTCGGGGAGTGTGCTGCGGCTCCCGTCCGCGGTCGCCGGGCGGCCCGACCCGGACCACCTCGCCGCGCCGGTGGACGGCGACCTGCTCGACCTGCGGAAGGCAGCGCTCCACGCAGCCCCGGGTGTCGCCGAGGCGGCGGTGCGGGCGGTGCAGGGCCTCCCGGCCGCACTCGTGGGCACCGGGTACGACACCGTCGGCGACCCGGGGCTCCGGGCGGCGATCGCCGACCGCTACACGACGCGGGGCCTGCCGACGACGGCGGACCAGGTGCTCGTCACCCTCGGCGCGCAGCACGCGATCGCGCTCCTGGCGCGCGTCCTCGTGCGCCGCGGCACGGAGGTCCTCATCGAGTCCCCCACGTACCCGCACGCCCACGAGGCGTTCCGCGCGGCCGGGGCACGGTTGGTGGCCGTGCCCGTGGACGCGCACGACGGCTGGGACGGTGACGCGCTCGTCAGCGCGCTGCGGCGGAGCGCGCCAGCGGTCGCGTACCTCATGCCCGACCTGCACAACCCGACCGCGGCGACCATGCCGTCCGCACTCCGGGAGGCCGTGCTCGCGGCGGCCGCGGACGCCGGCACCGTCGTCATCGCCGACGAGACCATGGCGGAGCTCCGGATCGACGGCGACGTGGTGCCGCCGTTCGCGACGGCCGGTCCAGCGGTCCTCATCGGATCGGCCGGCAAGGTCTTCTGGGGTGGTCTGCGGGTCGGCTGGATCCGGGCGGACCCCGCGCTCCTGCAGCGCCTCGTGCTCGCCCGGCCGACGGGCGACCTCGGCACGCCCGCGATCGAACAGCTCATCGTCCGCGAGCTCGTCCCGGACACGGCGGCCGCCCTGGAGGCCCGGCGCACCTTCCTCCGCGCCGCCCGCGACACCGTCGTGGCCGGGTTGCGGGACCGGGTGCCGGAGTGGGAGGTCCCGGCACCGGCCGGCGGGTTGTCCACCTGGGTGCGCCTCGGCCGCCCGGTCTCGAGCGCGCTCGTCCTCGCCGCCCGCGCCGAGGGCCTCGTCCTCACCTCGGGTGGTGCGTTCGGGCCGCACGGGGGCTTCGAGGGGTTCCTCCGCGTCCCCTACGCGGTGCCGGCGGACGCGCAGGTGCGGCTCGTCGAGGCCCTGGGCCGCGCGTGGACGCGGCTCGACTCCGCGGTCCGGGCCCCTGGTCGGCCGATCGCGGCCGTCGTGTGACCGGGTCCCGGCCGGGGGCTACTTGCTGTCGGGATCGAGGTTGATCGTCGTGTCCTCGTAGAGGTACTGCTGGTCGCCGAACACCTGCAGGCCCGCGTTGAGCCAGATGAGGTCCTGCACCGAGATCCCGAACCGCGACGCCACCATGGCCGTCGTGTCGCCGTGGGCCACCCGGTACCGCTTCGGGGCACCGCTGGCCGTCGTCGCGGTGACGGTGCCGGAGGCGTATGGGCGTGCCCCGCCGTCGACCGGGTGGACGTTCGACTGCCGTACGGGGATCGACCAGTGCACGGTGTCCACGGCGAGGACCTTGTCGGGGCCGAGTTCCTGCGGCACGTCGGCCTCGGCCGCCGCCGACGAGTAGGTCACGAGCGTCCCGAGGTACGCCGGCTGCCCGATGTCGCCGAGGGACGCGGACGACGCGGGTGCCGGTGTGGTCGTCGGACCCCCGAGCTGGTGGTCCGCGACCCCGTGGTAGGTCAGGCCGTCCCCCACCTCCGGCGGGACGTCGAGCAGCGTGACGGAGATCGGCACCGGCACGGTCGAGGTGAACCCGGAGTACTCGGCGGAGTACGTGTCGTCGCCGTTCGCGACCATCCGGTAGTGGAAGTGGATGCTGCCCTTCGGCGACGCGACGTCCCCCTGGGCGACGACGGTGCCCTGCGGGACGGACGTGAGCGTCGGACTCGGGCTCGGCGCCGCCTCGGGTCCGGCAGTCGCGGGGCGCGGCGTCGCGGACCCGGGGATGACGCCGGCGCTCGGGGCGGTCGGCGTGGGTGTGGGCGTGGCGGACACGGTCGCCGTGCGGTGGTGCGTCGGACGGTGCGACGTCGTGACGGACGGGCCCGGGTCGGTCGTGCCGCCGAGCATCGAACACCCGGTCAACAGGCCCGCCGTCGCCACCGCGACCACGACACCGATCACGCGCACCGTCGGCGTCCCGCTCTGCTCCGCGCCGACTCCGTCGCGGTCCCCCCACCTGGACATGATGCCTCCTCAGGGAATCCTAGCCGCCGCTCGGGTGGCGACCGAGCGCGTCGACCGAGCACGGGCCGGGATCGGCGGAACACGACGGGTCCCCCCGGTGCGCTCGGAGCCTGCCAGTCTGGATCCGTGACGGAACTCCTGGTGCTCATCGTGTCCGCGCTCGTGCTCATCGCCGCGGCCGCGGTGGTCGGCCCGCGCATCGGGATCGCCGCGCCGCTCGTGCTCGTCGCGATCGGCGTCGGTGCGAGCTTCCTGCCGTGGTTCGCCTCCGTCCACATCGAGCCGGCGTGGGTGCTCGAGGGCCTCCTCCCCCCACTGCTGTACGCGTCGGCGGTGTCGATGCCGGCCATGAACTTCCGGCGCGAGTTCGGGGCGATCAGCGGGCTGTCCGTCCTGCTCGTCGTCGGCAGCGCACTCGTGCTCGGCCTGTTCTTCATGCTCGTCCTGCCCGGCCTCGGGTTCGCCTGGGGCGTCGCGCTCGGCGCGATCGTGAGTCCGACCGACGCCGTGGCCACGTCGATCATCAAGCGGACGTCGGTGTCCAAGCGCGTCGTGGCGATGCTCGACGGCGAGAGCCTGCTCAACGACGCGACGGCGCTCGTGCTCCTCCGCACCGCGATCGTCGCGACGGCCGCGTCCTTCTCGTTCTGGGGCGCGGTCGGGACGTTCGCGTACTCGGTCGTCGTGGCGCTGCTGATCGGGTGGCTGGTGGGCTGGCTGGACCTCGTGGTGCGCAAGCGCGTGACCGACCCCACGGTGAACACGGTGATCTCGTTCGCGGTGCCGTTCGCGGCGGCGGTCCCGGCGGAGGCCCTCGGCGCGTCCGGACTCGTGGCCGCCGTCGTCGCGGGCCTCATCACGGGCGTCTTCGCGCCGCGGGACCTGTCGCCGCAGCACCGGTTGTCGGACTCGCAGAACTGGCGGACGGTGGAGCTCGTGCTCGAGGGCATCGTGTTCCTGACCATGGGCCTGCAGATCACGTCGATCGTCGGGGCCGTGCACCACGACCACGCCGGTGTCGGGATCGCCGTCCTGGTCGCCGTCGGCGCGTTCGTGCTCACGGTGATGGTCCGGGCCGCGTACGTCGCGCCGCTGCTCCGGGTCCTCCGTGCCCGGGCGGGCCGCGGAGTCCGGCTGGAGGACCGACTGCAGGGCGTGCAGGCGAAGCTCGACACACCCGAGGGCCAACGGCAGGCGTTCGTCGAGGTGAACGCGCGGCAGCGCGGTCCGGGCTCCGGTGGCCGCCCGCGGTCCGCGCGGGACCTCGAGCGGTTCGCCCGACGCGTGACGCAGGTGCTCGCCGACATCGCGTACTTCCGGCGAGAGCCGCTCGGATGGCGCGAGGGCACCGCGGTCGTCTGGGCGGGCATGCGCGGTGCCGTCACGGTCGCTGCCGCCCAGAGCCTCCCGCACGACACGCCACAGCGCTCGGCTCTCGTGCTCATCGCGTTCGCGGTCGCGGCCCTGTCGCTCCTCGTCCAGGGCGGCACGATCGGGCCCCTGCTGCGGCGGATCACGCCACCACGGGACACCGCGGCGCTCGAACAGCAGACGGACGCCGAACGCACGCGGCTCTTCGAGCTCATGCGGTCGAGCGGCGAGTCCGTGCCCGAGCCGCCGCAGCTCGGGGGCGACCCGACCCAGGAGCAGTTCGGCATCGCCAAGGAGCACCGCCTCGCCGTCATCGCGGCGCAACGGTCCGCGCTGCTGGACGCCCGCGACAACGGCACGTTCGACGCCGACGTCCTGGAGGACGCGCTCGCCAACCTCGACGCCACCCAGATCGCCATCGAGCTGCGCGGCACGGCCGCCACCTGACACGCCGGGCACGACCACCGGAACGCGACCGTGCCGAACGACGTGCACCCGATCGCAGGGGACGGTCGCACGGCAGCGGCCACCGAGTACCCAGCGGCTAGCATCCCGACCATGGACGACGAGACCACCCCGCGAACGGACGCCGACGAGGACGAGTCGCGGATCTCCGGGTGGCTCCAGCGGCACGCGGACCTCGTCTGGTACGCGCTCGGCGTCGTGTTCGTCGTCGACGGGATCAGCGCGCTGGTCAACCTGGTGCGCGGCGTGCCCGGCCCGGATGATTCGAATGTCATCAGCACGTTCGGCGGCTTCATCGCCGGCATCGCGGCGCTCGTCGTCGGCCTGCGCACGGCGCGGGACCACCGCGAGCACCCGGACGACGAGTAGGTCGGCGACGCCGCGAGCGCGTGTCGCAGCCCGCGCGGAGTCACCGGCGGCGACGATCATGCGGTGGACTCCATGCAGGTCGGCGCGCACCGCGGCCGCTCCCGTGCTCGCCTCATCGCGATGGTCGTCGTCGGCGTGGCCGCCGGCGTCGTCGCCTTCGTCGTGCACGCCGGGCTCGCGGCCTGGGCGATCGGCTGGACGGCCGCCTGCCTGACCTACCTCGTGCGGGTCTGGACCGCCGTCCACGGCCTCGACGGCGTCGCCACCCGCGTCCACGCGCTCCGCGAGGACCCGACGCGCCGCGTGAGCCACGTCCTCCTCGTGCTCGCAGCGGTCGGGAGCCTGTTCATCGTCGGCATGACGCTCATCGGGTCGAAGGAGAGCGGCGGGCTCCGAGCGGACCTCCTGGCGGCCCTCGCCGTGCTCAGTGTCGCCCTGTCGTGGATCCTCATCCACACGCTGTTCATGCTGCGGTACGCCGTGCAGTACTACGGCGGCGACGCCGAGGGCGGCATCGACTTCAACCAGCGGACGCCGCCCGCGTACGGCGACTTCGCGTACTTCGCCTTCAACCTCGGGATGACGTTCCAGGTCAGCGACACGGCCGTCACGTCCACGGCGATCCGTCGCGTCGTGCTCCGCCACTGCCTGCTGGCGTACGTGTTCGGATCGGTCATCCTCGCGACGCTCGTCAACCTCGTCGCCGGACTCGGCTGACGCCGGACGGGAGGCGCGGGCCCGCGATCCGCCACGCGGGACACCCTCGACCGGATACCGTTCCTGTATGAGCACCGACACGGACACGCCGACCGCCGCCGACACCGACGGGGCTTCGCCGACGTTCGCCGACCTCGGGTTGAGCGAGCCGGTCCTCAAGGCCGTGCGCGACATCGGGTACGAGGTGCCGTCCGCGATCCAGGCCGCCACGATCCCCACGCTCCTCGAGGGGCGCGACGTCGTCGGCCTCGCACAGACGGGCACGGGCAAGACCGCTGCGTTCGCGCTGCCGATCCTGTCGCGGCTCGCGTCCTCGCAGAAACTGCCGCAGGCCCTCGTGCTCTCCCCCACCCGTGAACTCGCACTCCAGGTGTGCGAGGCGTTCGAGCAGTACGCCGCGCACATGCGCGGTGTGCACGTCCTGCCGGTGTACGGCGGGCAGGCGTACGGCGTCCAGCTGTCGGCGCTCCGCCGCGGTGTCGACGTCGTCGTCGGCACGCCGGGGCGCATCATGGACCACATCGCCAAGGGCACCCTCGACCTGTCCGAGCTCAAGTACCTCGTGCTCGACGAGGCCGACGAGATGCTCAAGATGGGGTTCGCGGAGGACGTCGAGACGATCCTCGCCGAGACGCCGGACGACAAGCAGGTCGCGTTGTTCTCGGCGACCATGCCGGCGCAGATCCGTCGGATCTCGAAGCAGTACCTGGACGACCCGGCCGAGATCACCGTCAAGCAGAAGACGACGACCTCGGCGAACACGACCCAGCGCTACCTGCTCGTGTCCTACCCGCAGAAGGTCGACGCCCTGACCCGCATCCTCGAGGTCGAGAACTTCGAGGGGATGATCGTGTTCGTCCGCACGAAGAGCGAGACCGAGACGCTCGCCGAGAAGCTCCGGGCCCGGGGGTACGCCGCCGCCGCCATCAGCGGGGACGTCGCACAGGCGCAGCGCGAGCGCACGGTCAACCAGCTCAAGTCCGGCAAGCTCGACATCCTCGTCGCCACCGACGTCGCGGCACGGGGCCTGGACGTCGACCGCATCACGCACGTCGTGAACTACGACATCCCGATCGACACCGAGTCCTACGTGCACCGCATCGGACGCACCGGCCGCGCCGGCCGGAGTGGTGCGGCCATCAGCTTCGTCACGCCCCGTGAGCGCCGCCTGCTCGGCGCCATCGAGAAGGCGACGCGTCAGCCGCTCACGCAGATGCAGCTGCCCACGGTCGAGGACGTCAACGTCACGCGTCTGGCACGGTTCGACGACGCGATCACCGCGGCGCTCGAGCAGCAGGACCGGATCTCGGCGTTCCGCGACATCATCGGGCACTACGTCGAGCACCACGACGTGCCCGAGGCAGACGTCGCGGCGGCCCTCGCCGTCGTCGCCCAGGGTGAGGAGCCGCTGCTGCTCGACCCGCAGGAGGAGCGGCAGCGCCGCGCCACCGAGGACCGCGGACCGCGCGTGTACGACCGCGACGACCAGACCGGCGGACGCGGCGAACGGCCCGAGCGGCGGGCCCGGTCGACGCAGCCGATGGCGCCCTACCGGATCGAGGTCGGTCGTCGGCAGCGCGTCGAGCCGCGCCAGATCGTGGGCGCGCTCGCGAACGAGGGTGGCCTCGGCCGCGACGACTTCGGTCAGATCCAGATCCGTCCGGACTTCTCGATCGTCGAGCTCCCGGCGGACCTGTCCGAGGACGTCCTCGACCGCCTGCGGGACACCCGGATCAGCGGCAAGCTCATCGAGATCCGCCCGGACCGTCGTGGCGGTCCGCGCCGCGACCGCGACGACCGAGGCGGGCGCGACGACCGCGACGACCGGCCGCCGCGCAAGCCCCGGTACCGCTGAGCGGGAGCGTCAGGAGCGCTCGGGCTCGATCGACGCGCCGAGTTCGGTCCACAGGTGCGCGATCGAGGCCGCGCCGGCGACGAGCATCTCGAGGTCGATGCTCTCGTCGCTCGAGTGCCAGTGGTCCTCGGGGAGCCCCGTGCCCACGAACAGCACCGGGACGTCGAGCTCGCGTCCGAGCAGCTCGGCGGGCCCGCCGCCCGCGTTGCCCATGCGGCCGGCGGTGGGGGTCCCGTGTCCGCGCGCCATGGCTCGGTCGAGGGCGTCGAGCGCGGGCCCGGACGGTGTGACGTACGGGTCCTGCCCCGACTCCTCCGGGATGGTCAGTTCGTAGACCACGGTGTCCGGGATGTGCTCGTCGAAGAACGCGCGCACCTGCTCCGCGACGCTGTGCACGTGCTGCCCCGGGACGGTGCGGATGCTGAGTTCGGCGGTGGCATGGGACGGGATGACCGCACGCGAGACGCCGGTCGGGTCGCCCGCGAGGACCGAGAGGATCTCGAGTGACGGCCGTGCCCACAGACGCTCCTCGACCGTGAACCCGCGCTCGCCCGTGACGCTCCGCGTCTCGGTGCGCTCGAGCCAGACGTCGGTGTCGAAGGACAGGTCCTCGAGCTCGCGCCGCCGCTCGTCGGTCAGCTCCTCGACGTCGTCGTAGAAGCCGGGCAGGGCGATGCGGCCGTCGTCGTCGTGCAGCCGGCCGAGGACGTCGACGAGCACGTGGACGGGGTTCGGCGTCGGTCCGGACGCCGCTCCGCTGTGGACGTCGCGCTCCGGCCCGGTGATGGTCAGCGTGGCCCCGGTCATGCCGCGCATCGAGGTGACGACGGCGGGGTTGCCCTGCTTCCACTGCAGCGTGTCGGAGAACACGACGACGTCGCAGGCGAACCGGTCCCGGTGGGTCTCGATGAGGTCCGCGAAGTGCGTCGAGCCGAGCTCCTCCTCGCCCTCGACGATCACCCGGAAGTTGACCGCCGGCAACCCGCCCGGTCGGGTCGCCAGGTGCGCCCGCAGTCCCCACAGGTGCGCGATCATCTGGCCCTTCGCGTCCGACGCACCGCGGCCGTAGAGCCGGCCGTCGCGGAACACGGGCGCGAACGGCGCGGTCTCCTTCCACTCCTCGGGCTTCGCGTCCCGCACGTCGTGGTGGCTGTACACGAGCACGGTCGGCAGCGCGGGATCGACCTGCCACTCGGCGTACACCGCCACGGACGGCCCGGCCCGCAGGAGCTCGGTCGTGAACCCGATCGCCCGGAGTTCGCCGGCGAGCCAGTGCGCGGACCGCTCGACGTCGATGGCCCGCTCCGGGAGCGCGCCGACGGACGGGATCGCCACCCACGCACTCAACTCGTCGACGACACGCTGCCGGTGCTCGGCGAGGAACCGGACGACCTCGGTCGCGTCGGTGTCCGTGATCGCGATGTCGGTCGACGCGGTGTCGGTCGTGTCGTTCGTGGCGCTCATCCTGGTCCGTTCCTCGAGGCGATTGCCGTGACGGTACGGACCGCCACCTGCGCGGAGCGTCAGGCGTCGGTGTCCTCGAGCGCGTCGAGCGTCGCGATGTCCTCGGCCGACAGCGCGAAGTCGACGTCGGCGTTCTCGGCGATGCGCGACGGCGTGGTGGACTTCGGCAGGGGCAGGACGTCCTTCTCGAGCAGGTAGCGGATCGCGACCTGGGCGACGGACTTGCCGTACCGCTCGCCGATCGCCCGGATCGCCTCGTTCTCGAGCAGACCGCCCGTGGCGAGCGGCGAGTACCCCTCGACGAGGATGTCCCGCTCGCGGCAGTAGGCGGTGGTCTCGTCCTGGGTGTTGCCGATGAACCAGCGGATCTGATTGGCGTGCGGGACGACGTCGGTGTCCGCGGCGAGGGACTCGAGGTCGTCCACGTCGAAGTTGGAGACGCCGATCGAGCGGGTGCGCCCGGCGTCGTAGAGCTCCTCGAACACCTTCCACACCTCGATGTTCCCGGCGCGGTGGTCCGAGCCGATCGCGTTCCAGGGCCAGGGCGCGTGGATGAGGTACAGGTCGATCGGGCCGACGTCGAGCAGGCGCTCGGACTCGGCGAAGGCGTGACGGGCGCCGTCGGCGGTCTTCACCTCGGCCGGGCACTTCGTGGTCACGAACACCTCGTCGCGCGGGACGCCGCTGTCCTTGATCGCACGGCCGACGCTCGCCTCGTTGCCGTAGGCGCGTGCCGTGTCGATGTGCCGGTACCCGGCGTCGAGCGCGGCGCGGGTGGCGTCGTACGCGGCCGCCCCGTCGGGGATCTGCCAGGTGCCGAAGCCGATCTTCGGGATGTGCAGGCCGTTCGACATGGTGAAGGTGTCGATGAGTGCGGGCATGGCGGGACCTCCTTCGTCGGGCGCCGCGGACCGCGGCGTCGGGTGCCGAGGCGGACGCTACTCCCCGCCGGGGGCGGTGCGTGCGGTCGAGTCGCTCAGCGGCAGCCGCCGCCACGTCCCTCCCGCCCGCCCCGTGGCGCGGTCAGCCCTGCGGCGGCGTGTAGTACTGCAGGTCGTTGCCCTCGGAGTCCTTGAACGGCATGATCCGACCCCACGGGTGCTCGCTGACGGAGCCCTCGATGTCGGCGCCGCGCTCCTTGAGCGTCGCGATCTCGTCCTCGATGCTCCCGTCCGGCTGGAACGTGATGACGGCGCCGCCGTCACTCGCGGGCTTCGCGTCCTCGCGGGCGTTCAGGCCGATACGCAGGCCACCGCCGTCGATCTCGCTCCAGTCGTCACCCTCGTGCGTGACCTCGAGTCCGAGCGTGTCGCGGTAGAACGCGACCGCGCGCTGCATGTCCGTGACGGGCACCCAGACCGCCGCTACTCCCTGTGCCATGTCGTCTCCTTCGTCTCGGACCGACAGGGCGTCGGCCGCTGCAGCCCTTCCTACGCGTCGGGTGGCCGGAGCCGTGGGACGAGGACACCGGTGCTTCCCAGGGAACGCGTGTCTCAGCGCAGCGAGACGAGCCGCCCCCGCGCGGTCGGCAGGACACCGACGCGGTACTCGAGGACCGCGGGGGCCGCTCCGCCCCCACCGACGGTGGTGCTGGCCGCGCCGAAGCGCCACACGCGGTTGTAGAGGTACACGGCGATCTCGGTGCCGCCCGCGTCCGACACCGCCCACGTGCCGGTCCCCCACTGCGCCGGGTGCCCGCGTCCGTCGACCACGACGGTCGGTCGGGCGAACCACGCCAGCGCCGGCTTCCGGAGCCGCAGCTCGATCCGTCGTCTCGTCGTCCCGGAGGGCTGCGTCGCATCCACCCGCGAAGCGTACCCACTGGTACCGGCGACGACGGCCGCACGCAGATGGTTTGGAGCCGGAACCATCCGGCGTAGAGTGGCGCGCGTGACCGACCCGAGCACCGAGGGCTGGATCCGCCGCCTCTGGCGTTACATGCTCCGCCACCGCAGGAGCGTCGTCATCTCGCTGGTCGCGGCGCTGCTCGGGAGCCTCTGCCAGGTCGTCGTACCGCTCGTCGCCCGTCGCATCGTGGACGGCGTGATCGTCGCGCACACCTCGCCGCTCGGACCGTGGCTGGCGCTGCTCCTGGCGCTCGCCGCTGCGACGTTCGGCTTCACGTACCTGCGGCGGTACCGCGGCGGCCGGGTGGCGCTCGAGGTGCAGAACGACCTCCGCAACGACATGCACGACCACCTGCAGCGCATGGACTTCGCGAGCCTCGACCAGATGCCGACGGGGCAGCTCGTCAGCCGGGCGAACTCCGACTCGGCGCTCGTGCAGGGCCTGCTCAACATGCTGCCGATCATGAGCGGCAACGTGATCCTGATGGTCCTGTCGATCGTCGTGATGTTCACGCTGTCACCCCTGCTCGCCCTGGTCAGCCTCGTGATGGTGCCGGTCCTCGTCGTGACGGCGTACCGGATGCGGCGCCGGATCATGCCCGCGACCTGGGACGCCCAGCAGCGCGAGGGCGAGGTGGCGCAGATCGTCGACGAGGACGTCAACGGGGTCCGCGTCGTCAAGGCGTTCGGCCGGGAGCGGCACGAGGTCGAGCACCTGACGCGCGTCGCGACCGGCCTCTACGGCGCGCAGATGCGTTCGGTGCGGATCCAGGCGCGGTTCCAGCCCCTGCTCGAGTCGATCCCGACCCTCGCGCAGGTCGCGATCCTCGCGTTGGGCGGGTGGCTCGCCCTGGAGGGCCGGATCACCATCGGCACGTTCCTCGCGTTCACGAGCTACGTCGCCGCGCTCATGGCGCCCGCTCGGCAGCTCGCGGGCGTGCTGACGATAGGACAGCAAGCGCAGGTCGGCATCGAGCGGATCTTCCAGCTCATCGACCGGGAGCCCGCGATCCGGGACGCGCCGGACGCCGTGGCGGTGGACCACGTCCGGGGCGACGTCGTGTTCGAGGGTGTGACCTTCTCCTACGGGACCGGGAGTGCCGACATCCACCCTGCGCTCGACGGGCTCGACCTGCAGGTGCGACCCGGCGAGCGCGTCGCCCTCGTCGGGCCGAGCGGGAGCGGCAAGTCGACGGTCGCGTCCCTCGTCGCCCGGTTCCACGACCCGGAGTCCGGGCGGGTCCTGCTCGACGGACACGACCTCCGCGACCTCAGCCTGCACTCGATCCGTGGCGCCATCGGCATGGTGTTCGAGGACAGCTTCCTGTTCTCGGACACGGTCGGGGCGAACATCGCCTACGGGCGTCCCTCCGCGACCGAGGCGGAGATCCGCCACGCGGCCGAGGTCGCTCATGCGATCGGGTTCATCGATGCGCTGCCGAAGGGGCTGGACACCGTCGTCGGTGAGCGTGGCCTGTCGTTGTCCGGCGGGCAGCGGCAGCGGATCGCCCTCGCCCGGGCGATCCTGTCCGATCCGCGGATCCTCGTGCTCGACGACGCGACGAGCGCGATCGACGCCTCGACCGAGCAGTCGATCCACGACGCGCTCCGCGGCGAACTCCGGGACCGGACGGTGATCCTCATCGCCCACCGCGAGTCGACGCTGCACCTCGCCGACCGCATCCTGGTCCTCGACCACGGGCGCGTCGTCGACGAGGGGACGCACGAGTCCCTCGTCGCCACGAGTGCGGTGTACCGCGCGCTCGTCACCGGCCTCGACGACGACGCGACCGACGACACCGCGGCGGCGGCCTCGGCGGGTGACATCGACGCCCTGAGCCGGCTCGCGCAGGCGGCGGGCGGCGTGACGGACGATGCCTGGAGGCCCGGAGCGGCTGCGGCGACCACGGTCGCGACGTCGGGGCCCGGTGGTGGCCTCGGCATGGGGCTCGGCGGTCGCGGACGCGGCAGCGGGCGGGGCATGGCCGGCATGTTCGCGGCGACCCCGGAACTGCTCGCGCGGGTGGCGGCGCTCGGACCGATCCGGGACGTCCCGACGGTCGACCTCGACCGCGAGACCGTGCAGGACCGACGGTTCTCACTCGCCACGCTGCTGCGGGAGTTCCGACGTCCGCTGCTGCTGGCCCTCCTGTTCGTCGTGGTCGACGCGGTCGCCGGCCTGCTCGGGCCGGTGCTCGTCAAGACCGGCATCGACGACGGCGTGCAGCGGGGTTCCGAGGTCGTGCTGTTCGGCGCCGCGGCCCTGTTCCTGCTCGTGACGCTCGCGGACCTCGCCGACGGCATGGCCGAGACCTTCGTGACGGGCAAGGCGGCCCAGCGGATCATGCTGAGTCTGCGGATCCGGATCTTCGCCCAGCTCCAGCGGTTGTCCCTGGACTTCTACGAGCGTGAGATGGCGGGCCGGGTGATGACCCGGATGACGACGGACGTGGACCAGTTCGAGACGCTCATCCAGAACGGCCTGCTCTCAGCGCTCGTGTCGATCGTGACGTTCGTCGGGGTCGGCGTCGCGCTCGTGCTCATCGACCCCGAACTCGGTCTGCTGACCCTGTCGGTCGTGGTCCCGCTCGCCGGGGCGACCGTGTGGTTCCGGAGCCGGTCCTCCCGGTTGTACGACGAGGCGCGTGAGCGCATCGCCGTCGTCAACGCGGACTTCCAGGAGAGTCTGTCCGGCGTCCGCGAGTCCCAGGCGTTCGTGCACGAGGCCGCGACGGTGCGGCACTTCCACGCGCTGGGGCGGCGGTACCTCGACTCGCGGATCGCAGCGCAGCGTCTCGTCGCGACGTACTTCCCGTTCGTGCAGTTCCTGTCCGGGGTCGCCGACGTCATCGTGCTCGGCGTCGGCGCGACGCTCATCGGGTCCGGACACCTGACGTCCGGGGCGCTCATCGCGTTCCTGCTCTACATCGACATGTTCTTCTCGCCCATCCAGCAGCTGTCGCAGGTGTTCGACGCGTGGCAGCAGACGCGGGTGTCGGTGTCGCGGATCAGCGACCTCATGGCGCTCGAGACCCTCACCCCGGACGCGTCGGACGCCGTCGTCCCGCCCCGCCTGTCGGGTGCGCTGGAGCTGCGGTCGGTGCGGTTCGCCTATCCCGTGGTGCGCACGCCCGTGCGTCCAGCGGAACGCCGCGGCCCGGCCGACTCGCGCACCGCGTCCGCCGCCCCGTCGGCGAGGGCGGTCCGACCGCCGGAGGCACTGCACGACGTCACGCTCGCCGTGCGGCCGGGCGAGACGATCGCGTTCGTCGGCGAGACGGGCGCCGGCAAGTCGACCGTGATGAAGCTCATCGCGCGGTTCTACGACCCGGACGACGGCGCCGTCCTCGTCGACGGGCGGGACCTCCGCACGCTCGACCTGCGGGCGTACCGCGGGCAGCTCGGGTACGTGCCGCAGGAGGCGTTCCTGTTCACCGGCACCGTCCGGGACAACATCGCCTACGGCCGGATGGACGCCACCGATGCCGAGGTGGAGGCGGCGGCGCGCGCCGTCGGTGCACACGAGTTCGTGTCCGAGCTGCCCGGCGGCTACCACCACCAGCTGTCGGAACGGGGGCGGTCCCTCTCCGCGGGGCACCGGCAGCTCATCGCCCTCGCCCGTGCCGAACTCGTCGATCCCGCGGTCCTGCTGCTCGACGAGGCCACCTCGAACCTCGATCTGCTCACCGAGGCGCGCGTGACGGCGGCGATGCAGACCGTCGCGTCCGGACGGACCACGATCGTCATCGCCCACCGGCTGCAGACGGCACGCGCGGCACACCGCATCGCCGTGATCGCGGGAGGGCGGATCGCGGAACTCGGCCCGCACGACCAGCTGCTCGCGCGCGAGGGCCGGTACGCGGCGATGTGGCAGGCATACGAGGCCGTCGACGCGCGATGAGGGCGCGCTCGCCGCTCGCGACGACCCCGCTCCGACGGACGGGAGGGACGGCACCAGCTCGTGCCGTCCCTCCCGTCCGTCGATGGTGCGGTCAGCGGCGCCGCTTGTCCATGACGCCGGCGGCGGACCGCTGCTGCTCCCCCTGCTGGGCGCCCATCACGAGCAGGATGCCCGTGAGCACCGGCGTCACCCACTGCAGGATCTTCTGCTGACGCTGCGCTGACGTGAGCGTCGACGAGGCTGCGGGCGACGCCTCCGTCGTGCCGGCCGCGCCCTCGGAGGCGTGCTCGGCCATCTTCTTGCCCAGCGATGCCGACCAGAAGGTCGTCACGGCGGCGACGATCGTGAGCGTCAGCTTGACGCCCGTGTTGGTCCGGGCCTCCGGCTGCACGCCGAGCCGGTCGCGGTTGGCGATGATCAGGCCGGCGCCACCGATCGCGTGGACCGAGAGCGCCGCCAGCTGCAACGGCGCCCACTTGCTCCACCCGAGCGCCGACAGCGTGAGCCGCTCGACCGGGTCCTTCGCTCCGGCCGCAGCGCCGTTCAGGCCGGTCGCCCCCATGAGGTTCCCGCCGAACCAGGCGGCGAGCCCGATGTCGTGCATGCTGCGGATGACGGTGTTGTTCTCGGACATGGTGCTCCCTGGTCTGCTCCGGCGGTGCCGGCGGTGTGTGTCTCGGCGGTGGTGCGGCTCCGGCGCGTCGAGCGTCGCAGCGACGACGCGGGTGGTGGCCGATGGCGTCCGGACCCGGGCTGGCGTGGCAGAGCGGACGCTACGCGGGTGGAGGATCGGGGCGGCCCAGGACCGTCCCATGCACGTCGGTACGCCTGGTCGGCTGGTCAGCCCGCCGTGCGCGCGAGCACGAACCCCTGCCGGTGCCGCTCCACCTGCCGGGGCGCGCGGTCGAGGACGGCGTCGACGCGGAACCCGAGTGACCGCAGGAGCCCGGTGACCGACGACGGCTCGTGCAGGAACGCCGTGAGGGGGGCCTCCTGTCCGTACGGCCGCTCGATCGTCCGTGTGCCGGTACCGGCCTGGAACCCGAGCAGGAACACGCCATCCGGGCGGAGCACCCGCCGCACCTCGGTGACGACGTCCCGCAGTCCGTCGGGTGCCGTGTGGATGATCGAGTACCACGCGAGCACGCCCGCGAACGTGGCGTCGTCGAACGGCAGGGCCGCGAGGTCGCTCTGCCGCAGGTCCACCGCGATCCCTCGTCGGGCGGCGTGGGCCAGCATCCCGGACGAGATGTCGACGCCGGTGAGCCGCATCGTCCCGTCACGGTCCTGCAGGTGCCGGAGCATCCTGCCGGTGCCGCATCCGGCGTCGAGGACGGTCGCGGCACGAGGGAGCATGTGCGCGAAGTGATCGACCATCGCCATGTCGATCGGCGCTTCGAAGGACGTGTCCGGCAGGTGTTCCGCGTAGGTTTCCGCCGCTGCGTCGTACCCGGATCGGGTCTGCTCGAGAAGCGGGTCGCTCACGCGCTGGAGGCCGAGCGGTGCGCCCGGAGTGCCTCCACCACCAACTCGTGATCGGCGTGCATCTCGAGTCCGCTGACGCCGAGGACCCCGACGAGCGCGCCACGGACCCGGAGCGGGAATCCGCCCCCAGCCGCCTGGTACAGCAGCGGGTCGAGCGCGGAGGAGGCCCCGAACGTCGTGCCGTCGGCCTCGTACTGCGTCCGGACCGCGAGCGTCGAGTGCCCGAAGTGGCGAACGACCCGGAACTTCCGATCCAGCCACGCGTCGTTCACCGCGCCGGATCCGGGCGTCGCGACGTGGAACACCCGCTGCTCACCGAAGGCGACGGCGACGCCGACGCCGAGCCCGCGCTCGATCGCGGTCGCCCGCAGCCAGGAGCCGACCGCCCATGCGTCGTCGAGGTCGAAGCGCTCCTGCTCGAGTTCACGCTCCTCTGCGAGCAGGCGCTCGAGCTTCTCCTCGGGCTGCAGGTCGCGCAGTGCCGCCATCGCCAACTCCTCGTCGTCCTCGACCGATCGGGTCGACACCGACCGTACCGGTACCGGGCGGGGCCCGTCACCGGGCCGGACGTGCCCCCACCTCAAGCAGACGGGGGCGGTTCCCGGTCACCGGTTGGTCCCGGTGGCCCACACCGCCTTGCCGTTCTTGTAGAGGACGAGGTTCCCGTCGCTCTGCTGCGTGAGCTTCATCCCGGAGCCACCGAACCGACTGGTCTTGCTCGACCACAGGGCCTTGGCCGCCTTCGTGTAGAGCACGAGGTTCCCGTCCGACTGCAGGGTCAGCTTCGCGCCGCCCTTGCCGCTCGTACGGGTCGACCAGACCGCCTTCCCGTCCTTGTAGACGACGACGTTGCCGTCCGTCTGCAGGACGAACTGGCGTCGCTCGGCGGAGTCCCAGATGGACTGACCGGCGGTGATCACGGCGCCGGGTGTCAGGGTGTCCGCGCCGGGGCGCTTGTTGTTCCACAACGTCGAGCCGTTGCGGGTGAGCCTCAGGCGCCCGTGGTCGTCGATGCTCAGGACGGCGCCAGCTCCCTTCCCCGAGGTGCCCGTGGCCCACACCGCCTTGCCCGTGACGGCGTACAGCACGGCGTTGCCGTCCGCCTGCAGTGCGAGGTGCGCGCCGTGGTACCGGGTCGTGCCGGTCGCCCAGAGCGCACGGCCGTTGCCGTACTCGACGAGGTTGCCGTCCGCCTGCATGTCGAGGTGGTACTGACGCGACGGGGAGTGGATGCTCTGGCCGGCCGTCATGGTGGTGGCGCCGAGGAGCTTGGTGCCGTCGGCGGAGATCCCGGTCACCGGCGGTGACGGGGTCTGGGTGGGCGACGGGGTCGGCGCCGGAGTCTGCGTCGGCGCGGCGGTCGGAGCCGCCGTGGGCGAGCCGGCCGGCGTCGGGCTCGGGGTCCCCGTGGGCGGGGTGCTCGACACCGGCGGGGTGGACGAGCACGCCGGTGACACGGGCAGGTCGCCGCGGAGCTTCGACCAGTTGGGGCTTCCGAGACCGGTCGCGAGGTCGTAGCCCGCCGTCGCCGGGTACGTGCCGTTCGACCCGCTCGTGACGTCCTGGAAGTCACCAGGGTGGGCGTAGATCGCGGCGTGGATGTCGCCGATGCCGCTCGTGCAGCCGCGGTCCGCGAGGGTGGTGGCGAGCTGCGCCGCCATCATCGGCGTGGACAGGCTCGTCCCACCACCGAGCACCCAGCCGTTGGTGCTGCTGGTGTAGATGCCGGGGCCCTGGTAGGGGTCGGCCTCGGCCGCGATGTCGGGGACGGCTCGTCCCCGGGACGGATCGGCGTTCGTCCCCGCCTGGTACGACGCGGAGTCGAGGCTGGCGTACCCGCCACCGCCGGAACCACTGCTGTTGTTCCACACGCTCTCGGAGAACGAGCCGTCGGCGTTCTCGGTGAGGCTGGTGCCGCCCACGGCGACCACCGTGGAGCTCGCTGCGGGGTAGAGGACGCTGGTCGCCGGGCCGGACAGGCCCTGGCACGACGCCCCCGTGTCGCCGACCGCGGCGAACATGGTCGCGCCCGCTCCGACGATGCGGTCGATGGCGTCCTCGAGTGCTGCGTGCGTGGCCTGGTCCATGTCGGCCTCGCAGGACCCCCAGGACTCGCTGACCGCGGTGATGCCGTGGGCCACGACGTCGTCCGCGATGCGGCTGTAGGCGTCGTACACGCCCTGGGCGTCCTGGTTGACGAAGTAGATGCGCTGCGCGGCCGCGGGCGCGTTCCCGAGGATGGTCTCCTGGTCGAGCGCGACCTCGACCCCGCCGTTCGTGTCGCTCGGGGCGGTCGGGTCCGCTCCGTCGATCGGGATCTGTGTCACCGACGGGACAGCGGTCCCCGCCGCGTTCGCGTAGGCGGTGAGGTCCCCGGCGTCCCAGCCGGAGAACTGCACGGTGGCGATCGTGGTGCCGGCGCCGGCGTTCGCCGAGGCCGAGTAGGCCGTGCGGAAGTCGCTGACGGGCGTCCCCGGCACGCTTGCCGGCACCGCGACGAGCCGCCGATCGATGCCGAGGACGGCGGTTGCCGCGCCTCCGAAGGACGCCGGCATGGTCAGGTGGCCGACGGGGTGCATCTGCGTGCCGGTGCCGACGACGCGGACGCCGAACACGGCCTCCGCGTCAGCCACGGTCCCGCTCGCACTGACGTTCCAGGGCCCCGCGTCGGACACGGTGAAGCCGGCGTCGACGAGTGCCGCCTCGACCCGCGCGCGACCCGAGGTCGTGGGGCTCGTCCCGGCGATCCGGGTCCCCCGCTGGTGCGCGGAGAGGCCGTGCGCCCTCGCGGGCAGGTCGCGCAGCGCCGCGCGGTCGCGCGGCGTCAGCACGACGGTGAGGTCGACCCGGGTGTCCGCCGGTGTCGCACCGGTGGACGCGGAGCCGGTGGAGGCGTGGGAGGCCGGCACCGTCGGTTCCGGGACGACGGGCTGGAGCCGCGACGCGGACGCGGGCACGGCGATGCCGATGACGGTCGCCCCGGCGAGTGCGGCGACGACGATGCCGGCGAGGGTGCCCTTCGTCGCTCGGGATCCGGCCCCGGTCGTGTGGGCGGAACGGTGGTCGCCGCGGCTGCCGGTCATGCTGCCTCCCTGTCCGGTCACGCCGTCGGTGGGACTCGATGGCGTGGGTGCGATGTCGCTCGTCGGCTCGTCGATCGACGCGACCCCGACGTGCGCCCTCCCCGATGGACGGCAGAACGTGGACGAGGTCTGCGGACACGACTGACCCGTGTCCGCCGACGGTGCCCCGAGCCCCTGTTCGCTCGGTCGACGGCCGGCGCCCACGATACGTTCGGGCGGCGACTCGGCAGTAGTGGTGCCGACTGTTTCACCCTCGAACTGGGACGTCGAGCGCCGCACCCGGCGCTGCGCGGAGCTCGCCGGGACGGTCCGCGGTGCGGTCCACCGTCGCGCACCGTTTGTCCCACGTTCTGGGAGGGTCCCCAGAACGCGGGAATTGTCCGCAGCGCACGCTGCCGCATTCCTTGTCTCATGGCCAACCACCACGACCTGACCGGCAGGCCGCGGACGCGATCAGGAAGCGTCAGCACTTCCGTCGCTGTACCCACCGGGTCCTCCCGGCGTCCTCGGACACGGAGGACCTGGGCAGCGATCGCCGTTGCCGTGATCGCGGGCGTCACCCTGACCGGGTGCGTCAGCGGGCCCGGTGCGTCCGGCTCCCGCGCCGAGGGTTCCGCCGACGTGGCCTTCGCTGCACCCGCCTCCCCGACGGGCGCCGCAGTGGCGGCACCCGCGGCGCCCGGTGCGGTCAGCGGGACGGTCCGGGGCGGGTCGGCTCCGAGCGAGCACCCGCAGGTGTCGTCGGCTCCTCGGACCGGAGGGCCGTCCGCCGCAGCAGCCTCGGTGGAAGCCCGGACGACCCGTGGGCCCGCGACCGGGACAGCACCGCACACCGGCGCGCTGTCCGACGCACTCCCTGCCGCACAGCTCGCCGTCGGAGTCCGCGAGCCGGCACCGGCCGCACCGAGCAGCTCCTCGCCCGCCGCGGCGCCGACCAGCTCCTCGCCCGCCGCGGCACCCAGCGCTGCGCCGTCGCCGGCCGCCAGCGCCGCCTCGTCGACCGCCGTGGTGCCCCCGCGGACCCCGATCACCATGATCGGGACCCCCGCGTGGGTCCCGGTGGGCGCCAGCCCCTCCCCCGCCTCCTCGGGACGCGGGAAGGGCATCTCGCCCGGTGGTCTGTACGAGAACACGATCAACACGATGAGCGCGTCGGCGGCGACCGCCGTCTTCGCCGACATGCGTTCGACGGGTGCGACGTGGGTCCGCCTCGACTACAACTACGCCGGGAACACCAGCCGCCACGGTGGCGCGACGACCCAGACGATCACGGCCGCCCGGTCGGCCGGGCTGGACGTGCTCGTCATCCTCGGTGACGGCACCGCGCCGATGCCCGAGTCCGCCGGGTACAAGGCGGCCGGTGGGTGGATGACGTCCTCCGTGACGCAGCTCGCCGCGCTCGGCGTGCACACGTTCGAGATCGGCAACGAGGTCAACCTCGGGGCGAACTGGGGCGGGACCCCGGACCCGGCCGCGTACACGGCGTTGCTCGAGACCGTGTACCCGATGATCCACGCCGCGGACCCGAAGGCGACCGTCCTGATGGCCGGTATGGCGCCCTACGGCAAGGAGTCCCCGACACGGAGCGCTCAGGGCAGCAACTACCACCCGTTCGACTTCATCGACCAGATGTACGAGGACGGGGCGCGCGGCAGCTTCGACGCGCTGAACCTGCACCCGTACGTGTACCCGGCGATGCCGGCGACGTCGGACGGGGGCTACAACGTCCTCTCCGTGCTCCCGGACCTGCTCGCGATCATGTCGAGCAACGGGGACAGCGCGAAGAAGATCTGGATCACCGAGGCCGGGATGCCCACCGGCACCGACGGCGGCTACCCCGCGTACACCGTCGCGCAGCAGCAGCAGACGATCACCCAGCTGTTCCAGGTCGCCGCGAAGTACCCGCAGCTCGGTCCGGTGTTCCTCTACGACTGGCAGGACGGCGGCATCGACGGTGACTTCGGCCTGTACACGTCCGCGCACGTCAAGAAGCCGTCGTACGCGACGTTCGCCGGCATCAGCTACTGACCAGCAGCCCCCGACGGACCCGGCGGCGGTGACGGAGGACCGACCGACGACGCGGTACGGTCGGCGGCGGGAGCGACCGCGCGTCCTCAGGCGAGCAGCTGTTCGCTCACCGCCCACAGGCGCCGTGCGTCGGCGGGGTCACGCATCGCCGAGTTCGCGTCGGCCGGGATGCTGTCGGCGGTCATCGGACGCTCGACGTCGTCGAGGACGGCGACGTCGTTGTCCTTGAGGTAGACGCCACCGACCCCGTCGAGCCACGGGCTGGCCGCGCCGAACACGATGGTGGCGGCACCCTGCTCGACCGTCTTCTTGCCCACCTCCGGGTCGATGACGGTGGCACCGTGCTCGTCGACGAGACCCTGCGCGCGGTAGGAGTCGACGCGCCCGGGTGCGTGCGGGCCGGGTCCGATGACGACGCCGGGGTGCACCGCGAAGGCCCGGATGTCCTGCCCCGCGGTGCGTCGGTCGAGCTCGACCGTGAACAACACGTTCGCCCGCTTCGACTGGGCGTACGCCGCGACGGGGTCGTAGCCGGACCGGAAGTCGAGGTCGTCCCACCGCACGCCCCCGATGCGGGCCGCGCCGGAGGTCACGGTGACGACGCGTGCCCCGTGCGCCGCCCGGAGGGCCGGGAGGAGGGCACGCGTGAGCTGGAAGTGACCGAGGTGGGACGTCGAGAAGGCGAGTTCGTGCCCGCGCGCGTCGAGCTGGAGCTCGGGGGTGAACAGCACCGCGGCGTTGTTCACGAGCATGTGCACCGGCCGTCCGGTCTCGTTCCACCGCGCGGCGAAGGCGTCGATCGAGTCCGGGTCGGTGAGGTCGAGCTGCTCGACGCGCACGCCGTCGATCCCGGCGACCGCCTCGGCGGCGCGGGCGGTGTCGCGAGCGGCGACCGTGACCGACGCTCCGGCGGCCGCGAGGGCGCGCGAGACCTCGCGGCCCAGCCTGCTGTGGCCACCGGTGACGATCGCCTCCTCCCCGGTGAGGTCGACGCCCCGGAGGACGTCGGTTGCGGTGGAGGCTGCGGTGAACGGCGTCCCGAGGGGGATCTGCTGCGAGGTCATGCCGTCAGTCTCATCGTCGAGGATCGGACGCGGAATCATCGCGCGTCCTGTTCTCATGCGGCAGAGTACGGACCATGGTCCACTCCGCGCAGAGCGACGCCCTGTCCGACGTCCTCGACCAGGTCGAGGTCCGCGGCCTGATGACCGGTGGCTTCGCGGTCCGGGGTTCGTGGACGTCCCACGGGACGATCACGCGGCCGCTCAAGCTCGTCGCGCTCGTCGCCGGTTCCGCTCGCATCGTCGTCGACGGACCCGGAGGACCGATCGGGCCCGTCGAACTGGGCCCCGGTGACGTCGTCCTGCTGAACCACCGGACGCACCTGGAGGTCCGGGGTGGCGTCGGCGACGGACCGCCTGCGGAGTTCGTCCCCGACGCGCGCTTCGACTCCATGGCGTTGGCCGCGGCCGACCTCTCCACGGACGACGTCCTCGTCGGCGGGTGGATCCAGGTCAACCCGGCCGGGCAGGCGCTGTTCCGGACCGCGCTGCCCGGTCTCGTGCACGTCCGCGCCTCGACGCCCGCGGCCGCCCGACTCGCCACCCTGGTGGCGCAACTGTTCCGCGAGGCATCGAGTGGACGCCTGGGGTCCGCGTTCGCCATCCGTCAGAACGCGCAACTCATCCTCCTGGAGGTCCTCCGCGCGTACCTGGAGCAGGAGCGGCCGCCCGTCGGGTGGTTCCGCCTGCTCGCCGACGAACCGCTCGCGCCCGCGCTCCGACTCATGCACGATCACCCCGGCCGGTCCTGGGGCCTCGCCGAGCTCGCAGGTGCCGCCGGGATGTCCCGCACGACCTTCGCCGAGCGGTTCCGGACGGTCGCCGGCATCCCACCCCTCGCGTACCTGTCACGGTGGCGGATGCTGCTCGCGCAACGGGCGCTCCGCGACCCCGACGTCCGCGTCGGCGCCCTGGCCGCGGAGCTCGGCTACGGCTCGGAGAGCGCGTTCAGCACCGCGTTCAAGCGTGCGGTGGGCGTCTCCCCCGCCCACTGGCGTCGCCGCTCGTCGGAGCAGACCGGTGACGCACCGGCACCGGCGATCGCGGCCGGCTGACCGGGAGAGGCGGTGTCAGCGCGGGCCGGCCGCCGTGCCACGGTCCCGCACCCGGGCGACGGCGGATCGCACGAAGCGCGGCACCGGCGACGAGACGGCGTTGACGTAGGGCCGCTCGACGGCCCCGAGCGACATCTTGAACCTGCTCACGCCCAGGTCGACGTAGCCGACGAGGTCGACCGCGCTGTGGCCCCGGGCGAGGGACCACCGGAGCATGTCGTGGTAGAGCACGGTGCTCGGGTTGACGGCGCGGTGCGCTCGGAGCGTTCCACCCGCCCATCCCGTCACCACGTCGTGGCTCCCCAGCGCGACGAGCACACCGACCGGTTCCCCCGCGACGAGTGCGGTGGAGAGGTAGACGTCGGACCGATCCGCTGCCCAGCGTGCGACGCGCTCGCCGATCTCCGAGGGATAGGGCGAGGGCACGCCCCGGCTCTCGTAGGACTCGCTCAGGACCCGCGGCAGCAACGTCGTGACCTCGTCGGGCAGCGCGGGTCTGACCTCCACCGCGTGACGTCCGGCCGCGCGGAGGGCCTGGCGCGCGCCGCGTTTCATGCCGGCCACCAGGGACTCGGGCGAGGAACCGACCAGGTCGATGACGAACGTGCGGTCGGCGCTCCACTCGGATCCGTTGCCGACCAGTGCTGCTTCGCCGGCCGCCGCGACGCCGGGCCCGAAGTCGAACCGGACGACCGGCACCCGGTGCACGAGCTGCCAGCGTCGGAACTGGCGCAACGTGCTCGCCAAGAGCGCCTCGGGCACGAGCGGTCCGACGAAGGGGAACGGCGGATCCGCGGGTCGCGCTCTGCGGGGCGACCGCAGCAGGACGGGGAACACGCCGACCGCACGGCCGCGGTGCTCGACGACCAGGGGCTCGAACCGCCAACCGTGGAGGTCGGTCTGCATCCGGAGCCACGACCAGTCGTGGAATGCGGTGGCGCCCGGACTCGCCGCGACGAGGGCGTCCCACTCGCGCTCGTCGTGGCCGACTCGGAACTGGATGTCCGTTCCCACGGATGACTCCTGACTCCCGCGTCGCATCGGCGCGGGCTCGTCCGCAGCGTGCGGACCGATCGGACGGGTCCCACGGACGCGGGCTGTCGAGGTGGGCCCTGCCGGGCTCGAACCGACGACGTCCACGGTGTAAACGTGGCGCTCTACCAACTGAGCTAAAGGCCCCCGCCGCCGGAGCGGCAGGCCCAGTGTACCGAGCGCTCGGGTCCCGTGAGGCTGCGCGGACCGGTCCTCCGTCGACACCCGCCCTACCCCTCGCCCTGGGCAGCTGCAGCCGCGGCGAGGTCCCGCACCACGTCGTACGCGGGCTTCGCGGTCCCGTCGGTGTCGCGGACCCCGAAGTTGTCCTCGGGGTCGCGGGCGCCGGTGTCGAGGTCCTGGTACGAGTAGATGACGATCGGGCCGGCCCACGCACGGGCGCCCCAGATCCGCGCCCCGACCGCCAGGTACCTCGCCTGCTGCGCGTCCGAGACGCCGCGATCGCTGTTCGTCGGGAACCCGAACTCGGTGGCCCACATGGCCTTGTCGGCGTCGCCGTTCGCGACCATGACGGCACGGACGTCCGTCGCACCCCGGAGCCAGTTCCACGCGACGTCCGCGGTCGGTGCGTCCGGCCAGGAGTACGGGTGCATGCCGACCGCGTCGAGGTACGCACCCCCGCCGGCCGCGTAGACGCCACGCAGGAAGTCAGGTGGGGACCACGTGCCGCCCCCGGTCCGGGCGGGAGCGAGGCCGGTGGAGATCACGCCGACCGTGACGCCCGCGGCGATCCCCGCGGCACGGAAGGCGCGTGCTCCCGGGACGAGCAGGTCGTGCGTGTACGCCTGCGGTGACATCCCGGTGATGTTCACCTCGTTGCCGATCTCGACGGCACGCACCCCGGCTGCGAGCATCGGGGGCGAGGCACGGTCCATGAAGGCCGCGAAAGCCGGCCCGCATCCGCCTGGTGCCGAACCCGCCCACCCCGGCACGCCGGTGAGGACCGGGAGCACCGTGAGGCCGTGCGCCGTCGACGCCTGGTAGACGGCGAGCGTGTGGGTGAGGTCGTACGAGTCCGGGCCGGACGGCTCGATCGCCGCCCAGTTCAGGTCGAGCCGGACGATCGTCGCGCCCGTGGCGGCGATCCCGCGGAACAGCGTCGTCAGCCGCGCCGAGCCGAGGGTCATCGGCTGGTCGCCCTGGGTGAACCCGAGTCCCCCCATCCGCCGCAGGGCGTCCCGGGAGGCGCGGGTCGAGCTGTCGACGGCCGTGCCGGACCGCACCTGCGCGCTCGGCGCCGAGGCCGACGCCGACGGGGCGGCCGCGTCGTCCGCCGGGACGGAGCCGTGGTCACCGCAGGCCGACAGGGTCGACGCCGCGCCGGACGTCCGGTGCACCCAGACGGCGCCGACGCCGACGAGCACGACGAGGGCCACCCCGCCCGCGACGAGGTACGCCCATCGGTGGCGGCGGCGTGCCCTCGTCGGGCGGTGCGCCCCGTCGCCGGGAGCGTGTGCCGCCATCAGACCTCCGGCACGACGATCGGGGCGACGGCCCCGGATCCGGCAGGCGGGAGGCCCGGTGCGGCGGGCTCGGTGGGCTCGGGGGCGTCGAGCAGCACGATGTCGGACTGGACGTCCGCGTGCCGCGGCATCGCCCGCACGAACACGGTGGTCTGGTACAGGACGGTGACGATCCCCGTCACGACGAACCCCGCGGCGAGGGCGTCCGCCGCGCCGATGAGCGCGGTGAGCAGGACGGCGAGGAGCCCGGCGCCGAACCCGATGAGGGAACCGCGGCTGATGACGCCGACGCGGTCGACGGCCACGAGCGCGACGCTCGTCATGTAGCTCCCGAGGACGCTGAAGCCCATGAACGCGCCGAGCATGAGTCCCGCGAACGCGGGCACCTGGACCTGGCCCGCGGTGAGCAGACCGCTCGCGACGGGCAGCAGCACGGTGTAGACCACCCAGGCCAGCACCGAGATGACGAGGATCGCGGCGAGCGAGCGCCGGAGGGCGCGGACGAGGGCACGTCCCTGCTGGGACGGGACCGCGGCCTGCATGTACTGATGCACCGGCTGCATCGCCATCGTCGCGAACCGCAGGAGCTTCTCGTTGAGCGCGTACAGCGGGAGCTGCGCCGGGATGAACCGCGCGACGATCACGAGCACGAGCGGGTAGTACGCGGCGACGGCGACGGCGACGGCGACGCCGTGGCGCTGTTCGCGGATGACCCGCCACGCGCCGGCCGCGTCGTGGACCCCGCCCGCGGGCCGCCGCACTCCGCCGAGGAGTCGCACGGACACGATGACGAACGCGGCGAGAGCGCCGGCGAGCTGCAGCGCCGAGAAGGCGATGAGCCCACCGCCCAACGCGAGCGCGCCGACCCCGAGGACCGTCCCGACCACGCGCGGCACGGTGTCGGCCCAGAACAGCGCCACGGGCTCGCGTCGGCCGATGAGGGCCCATGTGCCGGAGAGTCCGCCCGCCGCCATCGCCACGCCCGCGACGACGGCGGCCAGGTGCGCGGTCGGCGCGATGACCCACGTCACGCCGACCGTGATGGCGAGGACGGGGACGAGCACGATCAAGCGGGCGACGATGGAGTCCCAGTAGGCGACGGCGTGCTCGCTCCGCGGCATCATCGCGATGCGGGCGGGCCCGGTGATGCCCCACCCGAACATGGTCAGGACGCTGAGGGACGACCCGACGGCCTGACCCAGCGCGACCGCGGCCCAGGAGTGGGCGCTCGTGAGGGTGACGATCACGGGGATGGTGACGATGCTCGACGCCCCGGACACCACGACGGTCGCGAAGAACCAGCCGAAGGTGCGGATGCGGCGACCGACGCCCTCGCTGTCGACCCGGGCCTCCCGGCGGGTGCGTCCGTCGGTCTCGGTGGTGTTCACAACGGCCTCCTGGATGGACGGGGTGCGGGAACGGTGACGGGTCCGGTGTCGACGGCGCGGGCGTGGGAGCCCGATGCACCGAGGACGAGCATGACGATCGACATGGCGGACGTGTACTCCCAGAGCTCGACGAAGAAGAACCCGACGAGGACGCCGATCCAGATCGTCACGGCGAGCGCGGCGCGGCGGTTGCCGCGGCGGCCGGCACGGTGCAGCGCGACCGCGACCGCCAGGAACAGGACGATGGCGAGCACGCCGCCCACGCCGAACTGGAGCCACATCGAGATGTAGTAGTCGTCGGTGAAGACCTGGAGCGCGGAGCCCTTCGCCTGCGACGCGGCACCGGCGAATCCCAGTCCGCGTCCGAAGAACCGCGGTGACGCGGCGAGGAGCTGTCCCCAGACCGCGAAGCGCTCCAGGAGACTCCCCGCGTTCCCGAGGCCGACGGCCAGGAACCCGATCACCGCGAGGAGACCCCCGACGGCCGCTGCGACGCGGACCCATCCGGCGACGACGCCGCGGGTCAGGAACACGGCGGCCGCGATCGCGACCACGAACACGACGATGCCCGTGCGGTACGTGCTGAAGACGAGGCACGCGACCCCGGACGCGATCGCGACGATCCGCCACACGCGGTCGCGTCGGGCGTCCTCGAGGGTCCCCCACCAGAGCAGCGCGACCGCGCCGAGCACCCCGGCGAACGCACCGAGCTGGTAGTTCGTGCCGAACGTCCCCATGGCGCGGAGCGTGGTGCCGATGTTGCGGATGTTCGTGCCGTAGGACAGGCCGGTCAGGGCCAGGAGCCGATCGGACCCGAGCGCGGACTCGATGCCCGATACGACGGCGTTCACGGCGAGCAGCGTGGTGAGCACCCGGAGCACCGTCCGGATCGTGCGCGCCGTCATCGTCGATGCCAACAGGGCGACGAGCAGGGGGATGAACACGTACCGCAGGCCGCTGAGCCACTGCGCGGACGGCAACTCGAACACCGCGAGGACGGTCGCGGGCAGGACGAGGGCCACCATGCCGAGCACCGGCCACCCGACGCGTCGGTCGATCCGCCCACGGAGGACGGCGACCAGTGCCGCGAGGACCGTCGCACCGAGGACGGCCATGTTCACCGCGGTGGCGCTGTGCACCGTGAGCAGCAGCGGCAGGGTCACCCCGTCGGCCGCGGCGGCGAAGCAGACCGCCACCGCGGGTACGAGCGCGACGAGCGGCAGCGCCACGAGGACCACGATCGCGGCGGGTTGCGCCACGGCGGCGGCGCCGAGGCCGACGGCGGCCACGCTGCCGACGCCCACGACGGTTGCTCCGCGGCGACGGGAGCGCAGGGCCTCGCTCGTGCTCATGCCCCGGACGGCGCGGTCGCCGCGATGGACCGGCGGGCCGCCGCGTGCGCGGACGGGACCCGGACGTGAGCGGGGACCCGGACCGCCACGACGCCGAGGACCTCCTGCCCGCTCGTCCAGAGCCGCTCCACCACGGCGCTCAACGTCGGCGTGGTGACCTCGCCGATGCCGACGACGAGCACCACGGCGGTGGCGATGCGGGCGGCCGCGAGGGCCTCACTGAAGCCGTTCGCCGGCGGCGTGTCGACGAGGACGACCTCGGCGCTGCCGTGCAGGTGGTCCACGACCGGCTGCAGGTTCCGGGCGGTGAACACGTCGCCCGCATCGGACCCGCGGCCGCCGGGGACGACGCTCAACGCGGGGAGCGACGCCGGGCGGAGCAGGACGTCCGACAACTCGGCACGGCCGTTCACGACGTCCACGAGGCCGCGCTCTCCGCGCACCGCGAGTCCGGCCTGGAGGTCGGACGACCGGAGGTCCATGTCGAGCACGGTCGTCGGGACACCGGCACGGGCGAACGCCGTCGCCACGTCGGCGACGACGGTCGTCACGCCCTCGCCCGTCGTGCTCCCGAGGAACGTGATGGTGGGCCGGTCGCCTGCCCGGGCGAGGAGCGACTCGCGGAGGTCACGGACCGCCTCCGTCCACGCGGGGACCGACGACCGGTCGTGCCAGGCGCGGGCCGGGAGGCGCGGGAGCCGTCCGATGACCGGTGCGTCGGCGATCGCGGCGGCCTGCTCGGCGCTCCGGACCCGACGGTCGGCCGCGCCGAGCGCGAGCGCGATGCCGATCCCGACGATCAACCCGGCCACGAGCCCGAGGAGGACCACGACGAGTCGCCCGGGGCTGGTCGGACCGGTCGGGGTGGTCGGCACGCTGACGGTCGAGAGCCGGAGGTCCGCGGGCGTCGTGTCGCCGGACGCCCCGGCCGTGGCGGTGCTGGTACCCGCCGCGCTCGTGGGTGAGAGCAGGTCGGGTGCGACCTGGATGAACCGGTTCGTGACCGCGGCGGCGAGCGCACGGGCGGCGCGCGGGCTGCCCGCGTCCGCCGTGACGGTGATGATCGCCGTGTCGGTCCCCGCGGTCGCCGAGACGTCCTTCGCGAGGGCGGCGACCCCGGTCGACAGGTGGAGCTGTTGGATGACGGGCTCCAGCACCGACGAGCTCGTGATCGCCGACGTGTAGGTCGGCAGGACCTGGCTGATGTACGACGCGCCCTGCAGGCGGTCCGTCGTGCTGCCGCTCGAGCGGATCGTCACGAGCACCTGCGACGACGAACTGTACGTCGGGCTCGCGGTGGCGCTGTAGACGGAACCGCCCACGACGCCGAGGACGACGGCGACGAGCACGAGTGCCCAGTGCCGGAGGACGGTGCGGACCGCGTCGGGTGCGCTCATCATGCGTGGTGCTCCTCTCGCACCCGAGCGGCCGGGGTGACGGCGGCTCGGAGCGACTGTTCGAATCGGTCCTGGTCGATGATCCCGGTCTCGTCCCAGAGGGCGATCGAGGCCTCGGACCCGACCAGCGACATCTGGACGTACGGGTTCGCGACGTGCCCCGGGTGCACGAGGATCGTGCCCAGGAGCGGGGTCGCACCCGGTCGCCAGACGGCGTCCGGGATGAGTGAGGGGAAGACGGAGAGGGCGACGTCGAACTGCGTGCGGATGACGTCGCCGGACGGGATCGGGAAGGGGTGTCGCACGCGGTCGCGGACCAGGCCGACGACGTCGCCGACGAGGGCCGCGAGCGGTGCCCGCGTCTCGATCGCCCGGCGGACCTGCTCGTGCACCGATGCCGCGTCGCGTCGCATCGTCCGGAGCCGACCGATCGGGTACGACGTCGAGAACGGGCCCTGGACCCGCTCGCCGCGGGGCGCCCAGCGACGGAGGTCGACGTTCATCCGGATGGTGAAGTCAGTCGTCGGCGGGACGGCGTCGGCGATGGCGTCGAGCACGGCGGCCGACAGCTTCATGCCGCGCGTGGTGCGGCGCCCGGCTCCGTCGACCGCACGGGCGTCGAGCGTGCGCAGTTCCTGTTCGTCGAGCTGGACGGTGCGGAACCCGCGGAGGCGCCGTGCACGGTCGACGGCGAGCCCGCCGGGTACCTGGGGGTCGGGTGGCACCTGTCGCTCCGCGTCCCGCCGGGCCGCCCGGGCGAGACGGAGCGGGCCGGGACGGTCGAGCCCCGCGACCCGCATGGTGGCGGCCAACGGCCGCCGGGTCGGCGGGCGCACGGTGCGCCCCTCCGGCTCACCCGCGGCGATCGCGAGCACGCGCCGGATGTGGTGGCCGCTGGAGGCGCCGTCGAAGAGGTCGTGCGGCACGAGGACCGCGATCAGTCCGCCGGACACGAGCATCCGGATCGGGAGGACCGCGTAGCCGGCGTCGAGGAGGTGCGTCGCCATCTCGGCCGGTTCCAGGCCGTCGACGGCGACGTCGAGGACGTCGTCCGCGAGCGAGTCGGCCGTGCGGCGGGAGACGTGCCCCCAGGCCCGGTCCGGACGGTAGGCGCGACGGAGCTCGCTGCCGTCGTCGCTGATCAGGTGTCGGTGGAGGGCGTCGGGCAGGGCGTCGATGACGTCCTCACGGACGGGACCGAGGACCACGACCAGGTCGAGTTGGTCGTGGAGCCGCTCACGAATGGGCATGGGTGGGCGCCGTTCGGGTATGGAGCCGGGCGTTCGGGTACGCCACCGTCGGTTCGCTCGACGTCACGCTGCGGGGTTTCGGGTCCTCGCCGCGAGTCGTGCCCTGGGTTCGGGGTCCGGGGCACCGTGGTCGTGACGCCGGTTCGGGGCGGCGTCAGCGGGTTGACTGGCTCGTCGTGGCTGCGACAATAGCGACGCTCAGCGCCGATGTCCAGTACCCGTCCGGCTCGTGCGCCGACCCTGACCCGAACCCGAGAAACGCGAGACCCGAATGTCGCACCTCCCGACCATCTCCGTCGTCGTCCCGTCCTACCGACGCCTCGACCGCCTGTCCGACATGCTCGACCACTGGCTCCGACAGGACCTCGACGAGCTCGTCGTCGTGCTCGACGGCCCGCACGACGGGGCGGAGGCCGCGCTCGCCCGGGCGACGGCGGACCCCCGCATGCGGCTCATCACGCTCCCCGAGAACCGCGGGAGGTCGATCGCGCGCTCGGTCGGGCTCGAGGCCGCCACCTGCGACGTCGTGCTCGTCGCCGACGACGACGTCCTGCCGCTCGAGGGGCTGGTCGAACGCCACCGGGCCTTCCACGCGGAGCACCCCCGCAGCGCCCTGCTCGGCTACATGCCCGTGCGTCTGACACCCCGTCGGGGCCGCGACGAGGCGGCGACCCGCATCTACGCCCGCGACTACGAGAACCAGGTCGCGGTCTGGCGCACCGGGGACGCCATGACGCTGCTGACGTCCTTCTGGGGTGGCAATGCGAGCATCCCCCGCGACCTCTACCGCGAGGCCGAGGCGTACCGGCCGCCGGTGGAGCTCGGCTACAACGAGGACCTCGACCTCGGGCTCCGGCTCGCGGCCATCGGCGCGGGTGCCGGCTTCGACGAGCGTGCCGCGGCTCGGCATCTGCACACCCGGGGCATCGACGCGTTCGTCGCCGAGTGCGTCGTGCGCGGCGAGGCCGTCGCGGATCTCGAGGACCTGTGGCCGGAACTCCCCGGTCAGCTCGGTGACCTCGTCGTCGTGCCGGCCACCCACGGGCGCCTCGGGCGGATCCAGCAGCACATCGGCGACCGCGACACGCCCGGGACATCCGAGTCGATCATCCGGATCGCGTACCGAGTCGCCGGCGTGTTCCGAGCGTGGCGCCTCCAGGACGCCCTGGCCCGGTTCCTCCGCCGTGCCATGGCGATCCGGGGGTACCGACTGCGCCGCGCCCTCCACCCGACGCCGGTCGGCTGACGGACGGCGACACGCCGCTGGACGCCCGTCCGGGTCAGGAATCCCGTCGCGGTTGCTTGACGGTCGCGAGCCGGGGCAATACCGTGGCCAGCACGCGGAACCCGAATCCGCTCGACCCTCGGTTACCCGGCCAGGATCGACCCTCTGACTGCTCAACCGCGTCGTGCCCCGAACACGACCGCGGACCCGTCGTTCCCGAAGACGACGAGTGCGTCGGCGATCGTCGTCCCCGAACGGATCGCCGTCGGTCACCTGTTGACCCGAAGAGCAGGCTCACCCATGTCGAATGCAGTGTTCGACGCGCCCGGCAACCCCGACCCGGACGCGCCCACCGCTGAATCCCCCATCTGGACGGATGCCCCGCACGCCGTTGCGGTGCCCGACCGATCCGCCGAACGGCTCCGTGCCGTGGTGGGTCTGACGGACGCCGTGCTCGTCGTGGCGGCACTCGGAGCCTCGATGCTCGTACCCGACCTCTCCCGCTCCACGATCTCCCGCATCGCCCTGCTCGCAGGTGTCGCCGTGGTCTGGATCGTGTGGCTCGCGGTGTTCGAGCGACGTGGCCTCCTCGGGCTCGGCAACGGGAACCACGGTGTGGGGGCGATCCTCACCGCGACGGCTGCGTCCGTCGCGACCCTCGCCCTCGCATCGTGGTCCACCGGGATCGACCTCCGTGGCGTCGGCCTCCCCTGGGCCGTCGCCGCGGGGGTCGTCCTCCTCCTCGTGGCCCGGCTGTCCTGGGTGCGGTGGATCCGACGCGAACGACTCGCGGGCCGCCTGCGCCGCCGGATCGTCCTCGTCGGCTCCCCCGCCGGCATCGCCGAGGCCACCGCACACCTCACCAGCCGTGTCGCCGCCGGGTGGGACGTCGTCGCATCGGTCGTGCCCGCGCCCGACGCCCTCGACGTCGACCTCCCCGTGCGCGTCGCCGAGGCGCTCGATGCGACCGGGGCGGACCTCGTCCTCGTGACCGGGGCCGACGCCCTGACCGCGGACCGGGTCCGGAAGCTCAGCTGGGACCTCGAACACCGCGCGTGCGAACTCGTCGTCGCCCCGACCATCGTCGACGTCGCGACCGGGCGGCTCCGGAGCGAACGCATCGCGGGTCTGTCCGTGCTGCACGTCGCCGCGCCCACCTACACCGGGCCGCAGCGCGTGGTGAAGCGGGCGACGGACGTCGTGGGCTCCCTCCTGTTGCTCGCGGCGCTCTCGCCGCTCCTCCTCGTCGTCGCGATCGCGGTCCGGACCACGAGCGCCGGCCCGGTGTTCTACCGGCAGGAGCGGATCGGCGCCGGGCACCAGGCATTCGACATCCTCAAGTTCCGCTCGATGGTGACCGACGCCGACGCCCACCTGCACAAGCTCCTGGCGGCGCAGGGCACCAGCGACCGGCCCCTGTTCAAGATCGCGGACGACCCCCGGCTGACCCGGATCGGGGCGTTCATCCGCCGGTACTCCATCGACGAGCTGCCCCAGCTCGTCAACGTCCTCCGCGGCGACATGAGCCTCGTCGGTCCCCGCCCCCAGCGGCCCGCCGAGATCGCCCTCTACGACGCCAGCGCACACCGACGTCTCAAGGTGCGCCCCGGCATGACCGGCCTCTGGCAGGTGAGCGGCCGCTCCCGCCTGTCGTGGCAGGAAGCCATCCGCCTCGACCTCGACTACGTCGAGAACTGGTCCCTCGCCCTCGACCTCGGGATCCTCTGGCGCACCGCTCGTGCCGTCGTCGGTTCCGACGGCGCCTACTAGGAAGGAACGACGAGTCATGCCCGGACTCATCGTCCACGAGTGGATCGGCCGTTCCGGCGGGTCCGAGAAGGTCCTCGACGCCTTCGCCCGCATGTACCCGGACGCGGACGTGTTCTGCCTCTGGAACGAGGCGCCCGACCGCTTCGCACCCGGACGGGTCACCGAGAGCCTCCTCGCTCGCACCCCGCTCCGCGGTCGCAAGGCCCTGGCGCTCCCCGCGATGCCCGCCGTGTGGCGTCGGCTCCGCGCCGAGGGGTACGACTGGGTGCTGTCGAGCTCGCACGCGTTCTCGCACCAGGTCGTCGCCCACTCGGCCGTGCCCGCCGACCGGCACTTCGCGTACGTGCACACGCCCGCCCGGTACGTCTGGACCCCGGAGTTCGACGGCCGCGGGAACGGGCTCGCGAGCCGGATCGCCGCCGTGCCGCTCCGCCTGACCGATCGGCGCCGCGCTGCGGCCCATCGGAACATCGCGGCGAACAGCGCCTTCGTGCAGGGCCGCATCCGCGACACCTGGGGCAAGGACTCCCGCGTGATCCACCCACCGGTCGAGGTCGCCGACCTCCAGGCCGTGTCCGACTGGCGGGCCCTGCTCGACGACGACGAACGCCACGTCCTCGACGCCTTACCGGCCGGTTACGTACTCGGTGCCTCCCGGTTCATCCCCTACAAGCGACTCGACCTCGTCATCGCGGCCGGCGAGGCCGCCGGGCGTCCCGTCGTACTCGCCGGGGGCGGCCCGGAGCAGGCGGCGCTCGAGGCCCACGCCGCGGCGGCGCGTGTGCCCGTCCGGTTCGTGCTCGACCCGTCCGACCGGCTGCTCCGGGCCGTGATGGCGCAGGCGGCCGTGTACGTGTTCCCGGCCGTCGAGGACTTCGGCATCATGCCGGTCGAGGCGATGGCGCTCGGCGTCCCGGTCGTCGTCGGACCGACCGGCGGCGCGACCGAGTCGGTCGTCGACGGCGTCACGGGCGCGGTGGCGTCCGGCCTCGGCCCGCACGAACTCGCGGCCGCCGTCGACCGTGCCGTCACGGTCGACCCCGACGCCTGTCGCCGACGGGCGCGGGACTTCGGCGCCGAGCGGTTCGCCGACGAGGTGCGGGACTGGATGCTCCCGGTCCTGGCCGGTGGCACGGCGGCGGCGCTCGTCACGGCGGGCTCCGGCGTGCCGATCGCCGCGGCCGCGACGTCCGCCCCGGCCTGGTCGGTGACCCGGCACGGCGTGACCGCCGTCGCGAGGGACGAGCCGGCCGCCATGGCGTCGGCCCCGCTCCGCCCCGGTGCGCGGCGGTCCGAGCACGACCTCGACGACGAGCCCCTCCTCGCGGTGCCGGTCCCCGGCCGCGGGCCGCGTACCGGCCGCCGCGGTCGGCGCTCCCCCGTCGGCGCCCGCATCGTCGTGAACGGCGCCTTCCGCACGCAGCGGGTGACGGGGCAGCAGCGGTACGCGACCGAGATCGCGGATCGGCTGTCGGGCCTCCCGGACGTCCGCGAGACCGCGGCCGGCACCGGTGGGGACCGTCCGATCGCCGCCTGGGCCCGAGCCCAGTCCGCCGGCGTCGGCCGGTCCCCCGACGAGTACCTGCTCACGCTGACGAGCCGCGGTCCCGCGCTCGCGGCCCGGCACGTCGTCGTCGTGCACGACCTGTTCGTCCTCGACCACCCGGAGTGGTTCAGCCGGCGGTACGTCGCGACGCACGCGCCGGTGCTGCGGACCCAGCTCCGCTCGGCCGCCCTCGTGGTCGCGGTGAGCGAGCCCATCGCGGGGCGCGTCCGGGCCCTGCTCGGCCCGGGCACCCCGGTCGTCACGGTGCCGAACGCGCCCGCGGACCCGTTCCGCCCCGGCCTCGCGGTGCCCGAGTCCACCGGTGCGCGTGAGGCCGCCGGACGGTACGTGCTCGCCGTGGGCAGTGACGACCCGCGCAAGAACACCGCCCGGCTCGTCGCCGCGCACGCCGCGCTCCCGGAGGCCCTGCGGACGACGCACCCCCTCGTGATGGTCGGCGGCGGGAGCGCGATCTACGCGCGCACTGACGCGGACGACCGCGGGGCGCTCCGCCTCGGGTACGTCGACGACGCCGAGCTCGCCCGCCTCTACGCCCACGCCGCGCTGGTGGCGTTCCCGAGCCTCGACGAGGGCTTCGGCCTCCCCGCCGTCGAGGCGTTCGCCGCCGGATCGGACGTCCTCGTCTCGGACGTGCCGGCCCTGCGCTGGGTGTGCGGTGACGACGCCACCTACGTGGACCCGACCTCGACCGACGCGATCCGCGACGGGCTCACCGCCGCGCTCACCGGGCCGACCGCTGCCGACGAGCGCACCCGCCGGGCCGCGACGATCCGCGACCGGTTCTCGTGGGACCGCAGCGCCACGCTCCTCCACGACGCGGTGACGCGCCTGGTCCGGGCGGGAGGCGCGGCATGAGGATCGCACATGTGTCCAGCTCCCTGCTCAGTCCGCTGGGCGGCGCCGAACAGTACTGCCTCGCACTCGCCGGAGCACAGGTCCGGCGCGGGCACGACGTCACCGTCGTCACCGGATGGGTCGACGACGGCGCCCGCGCCCTCGTGGCCGCGACGGGCGCACGGCTCGTCGTCGTGCCCGGACGCCGTCCCTACTCCCCGGACCGCCAGGGCACGGGCCGCCTCGCCCGGGTCCGGTTCCACGCGGCCGAGCTGCGCGACTCCCTCCGTCCGACGGCCATCACCCGTTTCCTCGAGGACGGCGGGTTCGACGCCGTGCACGTCCACCGGTTCTCCGGGTTCGGGGCCGCACCGTTCCGGCTCGCCGGTCCGCGGGTGGTGCACACCGCGCACGACTTCACGCTCGTCCACACGTCGGCGTCCCTGACGCGCGGCGACGCCCCGATCGACCACGTCGGTCGGGTCCAGGGGCTCCGATCGCGCGTCGTCGCCGCTGCCATCCCGCGGGACGCGACGCTCATCTTCCCCAGCGAGCGCACGCGCGACCGGCACGCGGAACGCGGTTTCCGACTCGACGCCCACCGGAGCACGGTGCTGCCGCACGGTTGGTCGGCGCCCCGGGACGCCCCGCCGCGGAGCGAGTCCGACGTGCTCCGCGTCCTGTTCCTCGGCAAGCTCGCCGAGCACAAGGGGATCCCGCTGCTGCTCGACGCGTGGGGCGCCGGCGTCCCGGGCGCCACGCTCACCGTCGGTGGTGACGGCCCCCTGCGCGACGCCGTGTCGGCGGCCGACGCGGTGGTCGCTGCCGGCTGGCTTGACGAGGCCGGGCGGGCCCGCGCCCTCGCCGAGACCGACCTGCTCGTGATGCCGAGCCGGTGGGCCGAGAACTTCCCGATCGTCGTGGCCGAGGCCCTGCTCGCCGGGGTGCCCGTCCTCACCACGACCACGGCCTCACCCCCGCTCGTCGCGGACGGCGACAGCGGCCTCGTCGTGCCGCCCACCGCCGCCGCGCTCCGGGGCGCGATCGAACGACTCGTCGACGACCGCGCGCTCCGCGCCGCACTCCGCGCGGGAGCGACCCGTCGCGCCGAGGAACTCGACATGGACCGGCACGTCGACCGGGTCCTCGAGCACTACGGAGCGTCCGCATGAGCCCCCGCATCCGGGTCGGCACGGACATGATCGCCGTGCAGACGGTCGCCGCGAGCATCGACCGGTTCGGCGACCGCTACCTCGACCGCATCCTGTCGCCCAGGGAGCGGCTCCAGTGCCACGACGAGCCGCACCGCGTCGCCGCGCGCTTCGCCGGCAAGGAGGCCGTGGTCAAGCTGCTCCGCCCGGCTCCCGACGAGCCGGTGCTGCCGCACGACGTCGAGATCCTCAGCCTGCCGAGCGGCGCACCCGTCGTCCGGCTCCACCACGCCGCCCGTGACCGATCGGTCCGCGAACGGCTCCAGTCCGTGAGCGTCTCGCTCACCCACGAGGGCGGATTCGCCGCCGCGACCGCCGTCTCCGTCATCCGGGGGAAGGAACACCAGCCAATGTCCACGATCATCCGCGAGGTCCTCGAGCGCCACGGCCACCTCTCCGTCCCCGTCGCCCAGGTCCTCGACACCGACGACCTGTACCAGGTCGGCCTGACGTCACACGCGACCATCACGGTCATGCTCGCCGTCGAGGAGGAGTGCGACATCGAGTTCCCCGACGAGGCGCTCACCCGCAGCACCTTCGCCACGATCGCGTCGATCGAGGCGGTCGTCCGCGCTCAGGCGGTGGCAGCGTGACGGTCCTCCCCGACGTCCGCGCCACGGACGTCGTCTCCCTGCACGACCGCGCGGTCGAGGCCGCGGGCGTCGCCGCCGAGTGGGCGGACCGGATCGACGCCGAAGGACGGTTCCCGAGCGAGTCCGTGGCGGCGCTGCGCCGACTCGGACTGCTCGCCGCGGTCCTCCCGGTCGATCTGGGCGGCGAGGGCGCCACGCTCACGGAACTCGCCGACGTCGCCACCGTCCTCGGCGGTGCCTGCGCCTCCACGGCCATGGTGTTCGCGATGCACGTCGGGCAGGTCGCCACGCTCGTCCGCCACGGCGGCACGAGCGTCGCCGCCGCCCGGCTCCTCGCCCGGGTCCGGGACGAGGGCGCCCTCATCGCGTCGGCCACGACCGAGATCACGACCGGCGGCGACACCGGATCGAGCGGCTGCTCGGTCGAGGCCACCACCTGCGGCGTGCGTCTCGCCAAGGAGGCCCCGGTCATCTCCTACGGTCTCCATGCCAGCGCGGTGCTCGCCACCGCGCGCCGGACCCCGGACAGCCCGCCGTCCGACCAGGTGCTCGTGGTCTGCCCGGCCGAGCGCACCGAGCTCGTGCGTCGGAGCGGCTGGGACACCCTCGGCCTCCGCGGCACAGCGAGCGAGGGGTTCTCGCTGACCGCCGAGGTCGACGCGGACCACGTGCTCGCCCAGCCCTTCGCCGAGATGTCGGCGCAGACCATGACGCCGGTGTCGCACGTGCTCTGGGCCGCGGCCTGGCTCGGCATGGCCCGGAGCGCCACCGAGACCGCCCGCGCGTCGGTCCGTCGCGCCGCCCGCAAGGCCCTCGGCACCACCCCGCCCGCAGCACTCCGCCTCGCCGAGGTCGAGCTGCGCGTGCAGTCCCTGGCCGACACGATCGAGGCGTCCGCGCGACGGTGGGAGGCGGCGGCGAACGAGCCCGCCGTGCTCGAGTCCGTGGCGACGGCCCGCTGGGTCAACGGCCTCAAGGTCACGGCGAGCGAAGCCGTGCTCGACATCGTCTCCCGCGCGCTCGTGATCACGGGCATCGCGGGGTACCGGCTCGGAGACCCGTCGAGCCTGGGCCGGATCGTGCGCGACGCGCACGGCACCGCCCTCATGGTCGGCAACGACCGCATCCTGCACCACAACGCCAAGATCGCAACCATCAGCAACGGAAGGTCGAACCCGTGACCGACACGACAACAGCACCGCAGACCACCGACCTCGACGCCGCCCGCCTCGCGTTCCGCGACGAGCTCGTCGACGCCGGCCTCCTCGTCCCCGCCGGGGAGCCCGGCCTCTTCGGCCGCAACGGCACGTTCGACGACGTCGTCGACGCCGTCGACCGGTACATCACGCTCGGGTTCGCCGAGCTCGCCCCGGAGCGGATCCGCTTCGCCCCGGTCATCGCCCGGTCCGCCTTCGAGCGCACCGACTACGTGGCCTCGTTCCCGCAGCTCACGGGTGCCATCCACACGTTCACGGGCTCCGACCGCGACCACGCCGCGCTCCTCGCCGCGCGTGCAGCGGGCGAGGACTGGGACCGGTTCCTGCACCCCGGCGAGACCATGCTCGTGTCCGCCGTGTGCCACCCGCTCTACGACCACCTGGCGGGCCAGCAGGTCGACGGTCGCGTGTTCGACGTCGTCGGGTACACGTTCCGCCACGAGCCCTCCGACGACCCGATGCGGCTCCAGTCGTTCCGCATGCACGAGTTCGTCTACGTGGGCGGCGAGGACGACGCCAGGACCTTCCGCAACACGTGGAGCGAGCGCCAGGCCGCGATGCTCGCCGCCCTCGGGCTCGACGTCACCCGCGTCCCCGCGAACGACCCCTTCTTCGGCCGCGCCGGCAAGTTCCTCGCCGCGAACCAGCTCACCGACGAGCTGAAGATCGAGGTCACCGTCCCGATCTACCCAGGGCTCTCCGACGGCACCGCGATCGCCAGTGCGAACAGTGCGGCCGACCACTTCGGCGCACCCTTCGGGATCACGACCGCGGACGGCACCGTCGCCCACACGTCGTGCATCGCGTTCGGCATGGAGCGGATCACGCTCGCCCTCTTCCGCACGTTCGGGACCTCGCTCGCCGACTGGCCGGTCTCGACGCTCGACCAGCTGTCGCTGCGCTGATGCCGGCGCTCGACACGTGGCTCGGCGGTGGGGCCGTGCTCGCGACCGTCGAACGCCCCACCCGGCCCGGTTCCACCGGGGTCGTCGTCTGCCCACCGTTCGGGCACGAGCACGTCCTCGCCTACCGGACCGAACGCCTCCTCGCCGCGCGACTCGCGGACCACGGCATCGCCTCCGTGCGCTACGACCACCCCGGCAGCGGGGACTCCGTCGTCGCCGCGACCGCGACGTCCCATCGTGACGGCGCACGGCTCGCGGCCGAGGCGCTGCGCACCGCCGGCTGCACCCGAATCGTGTACGTCGGCCTCGCGTCCGGGGCCCTCGTCGCGGCCGCGGCCGCCGACGACGACCCGGACGCCGCGGGGCTCGTGCTCTGGGACCCGCCGCGGTCCGGACGCTCCTGGCTCCGCGCGGCACGGGCACTCGCCGCGGTCTCGGTGGCGGGGATCGACACCAGACCCGGATCGGCGGTCACCACCGCCCACGACGGCACGGTCACCGTGGTGGGTGCGGACATCCCCGCCGACCAGGCAGCGGCGATCGGGGCCCTCGGGTACCCGACCGGACCGGCCGACCGCATGCCCGTGCTCGTGGCGGTGCGGAACGACGGGGACCGCCGTGTCCCGGCCGGGTACGACCGGGACGGCATCGACATCGTGCGGGTCGACGGGCACGAGGCGCTCCTCGGCGTGTCGAGCCTCTCCGCGCGCATCCCCGCCGCGAGCGTCGACGCCGTCGGCGAGTGGGTGACCCGCCGTGTGCCGCCCGAGCCCGTCCCGGCGCCGATGGAGCTCGTCCCGACCGAGCGGGCGGTCGTCGACCAGGACGTCGAGGAACACCTCGTCCGCATCGGACCGGACCACCTCTTCGCCGTCGACACCAGGCCGCGGCACGGCGACGACGCCCCGACCGTGGTGCTGCTCAACGGTTCGTCCGAACACCGCATCGGCGTCACGCGCCTGCAGGTCGCCCTCGCTCGACGACTCGCCGCGGCCGGCATCCGGTCCGTCCGTGTCGACCGTCGGGGCACGGGCGAGACCGGACCCGTCGCCGCCGACGAGCCGAGCCTGCTCTTCACCCAGGAGTGGATCGACGACGTGAGCCACGTCCTCGACCACCTCGCGCTCCCGGCCGACCGGGTCGGGATCGTCGGACTCTCGGTCGGCGGGTGGTTGGGCCTCCGGGTCGCCGCAGGCCGTGCCGGGTTCGTGGTCGGCCTGAGCCAGGCGGACTACCGGTCCCGCCCCGCAGCACCGGGTGCCGTCGCGGCCGAGGACGCGGAGGCACGGCCCCACCTCCGCACACGCCGTGACGCGCTCGTCGCCGCCGTCAAGCGGCACCTGCCGTACCGCGTGGCGTTGGCGCTGGCCCGGCGTGGACACCTGCAGTTCGTCGAACCGGTCGTCCGCGGGCCGCTCGCGGCCGGCACCGACGTGACCCTCGTGCTCGGTCCGGGCGACGGCGCCGTCTTCCGAGCACGGGGCGGCGCCACGGCAGCCCACCGGCTCGCGCACCTGCCCGGGACGCTCCGGGTCGTGGAGCTCCCCGAGGCCGATCACGCGATGTTCGGTGCCGCGACGCGCGAGGCGGCCACGGAGGCCGTGCTCGCCACCGCCGTCGCGGCCTTCGTCCAGGACCCGTCCGTCCGGCAGGCCGTGGGCGTCTGACGACCGAGGGGCCGTGCCGGGTCGGCACGGCCCCTCGGCGCACGGCCCCTCGCCGCACGGCCCCTCGCCGCACGGCCCCTCGCCGCAGCGCTCAGGCGGCGGCGGGTGCGGGCGTCAGGCGATCGAGCGCGGCTCGGTACTCGCTGACGTCACGGGCGAGCCCCGGCTCGGTGATGATCGAGGCGCGGATCCGACCGTCGGTGTCAATGACGAACGTCGCGCGGTTCGCGAAGCCCTTCTTCTCGAGGAAGACCCCGTACTCCTTGCTGACCGCACCGTGCGGCCAGAAGTCCGCGAGCAGCGTGAAGTCGTACCCGTTCGAGTCGGCGAACGAGCGGAGCGTGGCCTTCGAGTCGACGCTGATGCCGATGAGCTCGACGCGGTGGTCGGCGAACATCGCGATGTTGTCGCGGAGCGCGCAGAGCTCGCTCGTGCAGGTCGAGGAGAACGCGAGCGGGAAGAACACGAGCGCCACCGGACGCACGCCGCGGAAGTCGCTGAGGCGGACGTGCTCGCCGCGCTGGTCCGGCAGTTCGAAGTCGGGAGCGAGGGAACCGATCTCGAGGGCCATCTGGCGTGCTTCTCTCTGGGTCTGCCCCGGTCGCGGGACGGCATGGGTCCCGGCTGCATCACGCGCACACCCGGCGGGCGCGCGCACGACGTGAGATCCTACGCCGACGGCACGCGAACGCAAGCGCGGTGCCCGATGCCGCGTGCGCTGGCATCGAGCCGCGCGAGCGCGTCGGACGCGGGAACTAGAGTGGTCTCGCCCATCCACGCGTCGTGACCCGGCGACGGATGCATCGACATGTCCACCACGAACGAACGAGGTCAACGGTGACGGTGAACGACCAGGACCCCCAGCGTCAGCCATGGATCGCGGGTGCCGACACCCAGGACCAGGACCCGGAGGAGACCGCCGAGTGGCGTGAGTCCCTCGACGGCCTGGTCGCCGCGAACGGCCACGGCCGGGGGCGCGAGGTCATGCTCAGCCTGCTGCAACGCTCGCGCGAGCTCCACCTGGGCGTGCCGATGGTCCCGACCACCGACTACGTCAACACCATCGCGCCTGAGAACGAGCCGGAGTTCCCGGGCGACGAGGACCTCGAGCGCCGCTACCGCCGCTGGATCCGCTGGAACGCCGCCATCACGGTGCACCGCGCCCAGCGCCCCGGTGTCGCGGTCGGCGGCCACATCTCGACCTACGCGTCGAGCGCCGCCCTGTACGAGGTCGGCTACAACCACTTCTTCCGCGCGCAGGACCACCCGTCCGGCGGCGACCAGGTCTTCTTCCAGGGCCACGCCTCCCCCGGCATGTACGCCCGGGCGTACCTGGAGGGCCGTCTCAGCGAGGACCAGCTCGACGGCTTCCGGCAGGAGCACTCGCACCAGGGCGGCGGACTGTCGTCGTACCCGCACCCGCGTCTCATGCCCTCGTTCTGGCAGTTCCCGACGGTCTCGATGGGCATCGGGCCGATCAACGCGATCTACCAGGCGCAGCAGGCCAAGTACCTGACGAACCGCGGCATCAAGGACGCCTCGGAGCAGCAGGTGTGGGCGTTCCTCGGCGACGGCGAGATGGACGAGGTCGAGTCCCGGGGCCAGCTGCAGGTCGCGGCGAACGACGGCCTCGACAACCTGAACTTCGTCATCAACTGCAACCTCCAGCGCCTCGACGGCCCGGTGCGCGGCAACGGCAAGATCATCCAGGAGCTCGAGGCGTTCTTCCGCGGCGCGGGCTGGAACGTCATCAAGGTCGTCTGGGGTCGCGAGTGGGACGACCTCCTCGCCCGCGACACCGAGGGCGCGCTCCTCAACCTGATGAACCGCACTCCCGACGGTGACTACCAGACGTACAAGGCCGAGAACGGCGCGTACGTCCGCGAGAACTTCTTCGGCCGCGACCCGAAGGCGCTCGCACTCGTCGAGGACTACACGGACGACCAGATCTGGAACCTCAAGCGCGGCGGCCACGACTACCGCAAGGTGTACGCGGCGTTCAAGGCGGCCTCCGAGCACAAGGGCCAGCCGACGGTCATCCTGGCCAAGACGGTCAAGGGCTACGGACTCGGTCCGAGCTTCGAGGGCCGCAACGCGACCCACCAGATGAAGAAGCTGACGCTCGACAACCTCAAGCAGTTCCGCGACGAGATGCGGATCCCCGTGTCGGACGCGCAGCTCGACGAGAACCCCTACCTGCCGCCGTACTACCACCCCGGACACGACGACGAGGCCGTGCAGTACATGCACGAGCGTCGGCGTGCCCTCGGCGGGTACGTCCCGGAGCGCCGGACCAAGTACACGCAGGTGACGCTGCCCGACGACGGCCGCTACGCCATCGCCAAGAAGGGCTCGGGCAAGCAAGAGGTCGCGACGACCATGGCGTTCGCCCGCCTGCTCAAGGACCTGCTCCGCTCGCCCGACTTCGGCGACCGCGTCGTGCCGATCATCCCGGACGAGGCCCGCACGTTCGGCATGGACGCGTACTTCCCGACCGCGAAGATCTACAACCCGAACGGCCAGCACTACACCTCGGTCGACCGCGAGCTCCTCCTCGCCTACAAGGAGAGCCCGCAGGGACAGATCATCCACGTCGGGATCAACGAAGCGGGAGCCCTCGCGGCCTTCACCGCGGTCGGCACGTCCTACTCGACGCAGGGTGAGCCGCTCATCCCGGTCTACGTCTTCTACTCGATGTTCGGGTTCCAGCGCACCGGCGACGCCCTGTGGGCCGCTGGCGACCAGATGGCGCGCGGGTTCCTCATCGGCGCCACCGCGGGCCGCACGACGCTGACGGGTGAGGGTCTGCAGCACGCCGACGGCCACTCGCTGCTCCTGGCGTCGACGAACCCGGCCGTGGTCGCATACGACCCCGCGTACGGGTACGAGATCGCACACATCGTGCAGTCCGGACTCGACCGCATGTACGGCACGAACGAGGACGGCTCGCCGAAGCACGCCGACCCGAACGTCATGTACTACCTCACGGTGTACAACGAGCCGCTCGTCCAGCCGGCGGAGCCGGAGCACGTCGACGTCGACGGCATCGTGCGCGGCATGTACCTGCTCAAGGCCGCCGAGCACGACGGCCCGAAGGCGCAGCTGCTCGCGTCCGGTGTCGCCGTGCCGTGGATCCTCGAGGCCCAGCAGCTGCTGGCCCAGGACTGGGGCGTCTCCGCCGACGTCTGGAGCGTCACGAGCTGGAACGAGCTCCGTCGTGACGGCCTCGCCGCCGCATCGGACGCCTTCCTCCACCCCGAGGAGCAGCCGCGCACGCCCTTCGTCACCGAGAAGCTCCAGGGCACGCACGGCCCCGTCGTCGCCGTGAGCGACTGGTCGCACGCGGTTCCCGACCAGATCCGCGAGTTCGTCCCGAGCGACTACGCGACGCTCGGAGCCGACGGCTTCGGGTTCTCGGACACCCGTGCCGCCGCGCGTCGGGTCTTCCTGATCGACGGCCCGTCGGTGGTCGTGCGGACACTGCAGCAGCTCGTGCGTCGCGGTGAGATGGATCCGTCGGTGGTCCGTCAGGCGATCGACAAGTACCGCCTGTGGGACGTCACGGCCGGCACGACCGGCAGCGCGGGCGGCGAGAGCTGACCCGCCCGTGAGCGCACTGCGCGCCGATGCCCTGGGCCGGGCGGGCGACCGGGGACGGACGCTCGCCTGGCTCCGCCAGGTGTCGGGCGAACTCGCGAGCGCGACCATCAAGCGCCTCGAGGACACGCTCCCCTGGTACGGCGAGATGCCGCCCGGCCGCCGGTCGGCCGTCGGCCTGGTCGCACAGGCGGGCATCACGTCGTTCATCGCCTGGTTCGAGGACCCCGCGGCCACTCCGTGGATCGCGGCCGACGTCTTCGGCGCGGCACCGCGCGAACTGCTCCGGTCGGTGAGCCTGCAGCAGACGCTCCAACTCATCCGCGTCGTGGTCGAGGTCGTCGAGGACCGTGTGAAGGACGGCGACGACGGCCTGCAGGAGGCCATCCTCCTGTACTCCCGCGAGATCGCGTTCGCCGCGGCGGACGTCTACGCCCGGGCCGCGGAGGCACGCGGGCTGTGGGACGCCCGACTCGAGGCCCTCGTCGTCGACTCGATCCTGTCGGGCGAGTACGACGACGAGCTGCCGAGCCGGATCGCCGCGCTCGGCTGGCACGGGCACGGCGAGGTCGCGGTGCTCGTCGGCACCGCGCCGCCGCAGCTCGAGGTGGACACGATCCGTCGGACCGCCCGGCACCTCGACGCGGACGTCCTGATCGGTGTGCAGGGGGCGCGCCTCGTCGTCGTGATCGGCCGGGCCACGCCCCGGGACGACACACCCGAGGGCGAGGACCCGACCTCGTTCACGACCATCGCCGAGGCCCTCGCACCGTCCTTCGGCGACGGACACCTGGTCCTCGGCAACGAGGTCCCGGGTGTCGTCGACGCCTCGACGAGCGCCAAGGCCGCCCTCGCCGGCTTCGCGGTGGCCCGTGCCTGGCGGGGCGCGCCCCGACCCGTGCTGGCCGACGACCTGCTGCCCGAGCGTGCCCTCGCGGGCGATCCCCTGGCGCGGACGGCGCTCGTCCAGCGGATCTACACGCCGCTCAAGGACCAGTCGGGCGAACTCCTGCAGACCCTCTGGTGCTACCTCGACACGGGACGCAGCCTCGAGGCAACGGCGCGGGAGCTGTTCGTCCACCCGAACACGGTCCGCTACCGGCTCCGGCGGGTGGCCGACGTCATCGGGTGGGACGCCACCCACGCCCGCGACGCGCTCATCGTGCAGTCGGCGCTCATCATCGGGGCGATGTCGGAGTCCACGGGCCAGCGACGACGCCGGCCGCCACGGCGCTGACCGACACCGTCCCGGTCACCAGGGCGGGTCCCTTCGTTCGGGTCCCACAATGTCGGACCCGATTTCTGTGACGGTCCGCACACACGCGTGCCCCTGCACGCCGGGGAGGATTGTCCGGTGATCGTCGTCGTCGCCCCCGGACAGGGCTCGCAGACCCCCGGATTCCTCGCCCCGTGGCTGGAGGACCCGGCCGTCCGTGACCGGGTCGCCGCGTGGTCGGACGCGATCGGCGTCGACCTCGTCGCGCACGGAACGACGAGCGACGCCGACACCATCCGCGACACCGCCCTCGCGCAGCCCCTCATCGTCGCCGCGGGACTCGTGACCGCGGACGCGCTGCTCGCGGACGGGCGCCGGAGCCTCGTCGGCGGCGTCGCCGGGCACTCCGTCGGCGAGTTCACCGCCGCCGCGATCGCGGGTGTGCTCGCCCCCTCGGACGCCGTCGCGCTCGTCGCCGAACGCGGACGCGCCATGGCCGACGCCGCCACCCGCACGCCGACCGGCATGAGCGCCGTCCTGGGCGGCGACCAGGAGGCCCTCCCCGCCGCGATCGAGGCGGCCGGGCTCAGCGCCGCCAACCACAACGGCGGCGGTCAGACCGTCGTCGCCGGTCGCGTCGAGGCGCTGGCCGCGTTCGCCGCGGAGCCGCCCGCCAAGGCCCGGATCGTCCCCCTCAGCGTCGCCGGTGCGTTCCACACGGACTTCATGGCCCCCGCGGTCGACCGCGTGGCCCCGCTCGCCGCAGCGGCCTCGGTGGCCGACCCGACCCTCCCGATCTGGACCAACGCGGACGGCTCCCGTGTCGACGACGGCCGCCGCTTCGTGGACCTCATGGTGCGGCAGATCGCGAACCCGGTGCACTGGGACGCCGTCATGGACTCGTTCGTCGCCGCCGGGGTCACCGGCATCGTCGAACTCGCGCCGGCCGGTGCGCTCGTCGGGCTCGCCAAGCGGGCCATGCGCGGCACGCCGGCCGTCGCGGTGAAGTCGCCCGCGGACCTCCCCGCCGCGATCGACCTGCTCGAGTCGGCGGGAGCGGCCGCGTGAGCGCGGACGAGGGCGTCCTCGACCCGGCGCCGTCGCGCCCGATGCTCGCCCAGCGGACCGGTCACGCCTTCACCCGCATCCTCGGCATCGGGGCGGCCCGGGGCGAGCACGCGGTCCCGAACGACGACCTCGTCGGGCCGATCGACTCGTCGGACGAGTGGATCCGCCAGCGCACCGGCATCGTCACCCGTGCGCGGGCCGGTGACGACGTCCAGGCCGTGGACCTCGCCGAGGCGGCGTCCCGCGAGGCGATCGCGGCCGCCGGGATCACGGCGGACCAGATCGGCGTCGTGCTCGTCTCCACCGTCACCAACACCGTCGCGACGCCGTCGATGGCGTCGCTCCTCGCCGAGCGCATCGGCGCCGCGCCCGCCGCCGCGTACGACATCAGCGCCGCGTGCGCCGGCTACGCGTACGGCATCGCCCAGGCCGACTCCTTCGTCAAGACGGGCGTCGCCGACCACGTGCTCGTCGTCGGGGCCGAGAAGCTGAGCGAGATCGTCGACCCCACGGACCGTTCGATCTCGTTCCTGCTCGGCGACGGCGCCGGCGCGGCCGTGGTCGGGCCGAGCGACACCCCGGGCATCGCGCCGACGGTCTGGGGATCCGACGGCTCCAAGTGGGACGCCATCCGCATGACGAGCACGTTCTCCGAGTGGCGCGCGGGCGGCGAGCAACCCACCATCCGTCAGGAGGGCCAGACGGTCTTCCGCTGGGCGGTGTGGGAGATGGTCAAGGTCGCCAAGCGCGCGCTCGAGGTCGCCGGCGTGGAGGCCTCGGACCTCGCCGCGTTCGTACCGCACCAGGCGAACATGCGGATCATCGACGAGTTCGCCAAGCAGCTCGGGCTCCCGGAGCGCGTCGTGATCGGCCGCGACATCACGACGACCGGCAACACGTCGGCCGCGAGCATCCCCCTCGCGACCCACCGCCTGCTCGAGGAACACCCGGACCTCCACGGCGGCCTCGCCCTGCAGATCGGCTTCGGCGCCGGACTCGTGTTCGGCGCGCAGGTCGTCGTGCTCCCCTGACCGTTCCACCCGGCGTGCCGCCTGCGGCGCTCCCGAACCCCCCGACCCGGCGTGCCCTAGGCTTGTCCACGGTCATCGACACCCCCTCAAGGAGAAGAACAATGGCAGCGTCCACCGAAGAAGTCCTGGCCGGCCTGGCCGAGCTCATCAACGACGAGACCGGCATCGCGACCGACACCGTGCAGATGGACAAGTCGTTCACCGACGACCTCGACATCGACTCGATCTCGATGATGACGATCGTCGTCAACGCCGAGGAGAAGTTCGACGTGAAGATCCCGGACGAAGAGGTCAAGAACCTCAAGACCGTCGGTGACGCCGTGAACTACATCGTCAAGGCGCAGGGCTGACACCCGCCTGACCCGTCGTGGTCCGGATCCCCTCGGGTCCGGGCCACGACGTGTCCTGGCGCCCGTCGCGCCGCCCGTCGCACCGTCCGTCCTGCAGAAAGACCGTCGTCCATGACCACCAAGCACACCGTCGTCGTCACGGGGATCGGCGCCATCTCGCCGCTCGCCGCGACCGCCCCCGCCACGTGGGATGCCCTGCTCGCGGGCGAGTCGGGCATCACCGCCATCGAGGAGGACTGGGTCGAGCGCTACGACCTGCCCGTCCACTTCGCCGGGCAGGCCCGCCGCTTCATCGGCGACCAGCTGACCCGCCAAGAGGTCAAGCGGCTCGACCCGGGTTCGCAGCTCGCGCTCATCGCCGCGCGCGAGGCCTGGTCGGACGCCGGCATCGACGACGGAGCCGTCGTCCCCGAGCGCCTCATCGTCGACTGGGCGACGGGGATCGGCGGCGTCAACACGCTGCTGGACGCGTGGGACACCCTGCGCGAGCGCGGTCCCCGGCGGATGCTCCCCATGACCGTGCCGATGCTCATGGCGAACGGTCCGGCCGCCGCGATCGAGATGGCGTTCGGCGCCCGCGGCGGTGCCCGCACCTACATCTCGGCCTGCGCGTCGAGCACCGAGTCCCTGGTCGAGGCCTACCGCCACGTCGCGACCGGTGATGCCGACATCGTCATCGCCGGTGGGTCCGAGGCGGCGCTGCACCCGATGCCCCTCGGGGCGTTCGCGGCCATGCAGGCGCTGTCCCGCCGCAACGACGACCCGGCCACGGCCTCCCGGCCCTACGACGTCACGCGCGACGGCTTCGTGCTCGGGGACGGCGCAGCGGCGCTCATCCTCGAGACCAAGGAGCGCGCCGAGGCCCGAGGCGCCCGGATCTACGCCGAGGTCGCCGGTGGGGGCATCACCTCCGACGCCTTCCACATCACCGCCCCCGACCCCGAGGGCAGCGCGGCCGCCCGCGCGGTCATCCAGGCGCTCGAGCACGCCGGTGCCGCGCGAGAGGACGTCGTCCACGTGAACGCGCACGCCACGAGCACCCCGGTCGGCGACGTCGCCGAGTACCACGCGATGCGTCGCGTGTTCGGGGAGCACCTCGACGGCATCGCCGTGTCCGCCACGAAGGCGTCGACCGGGCACCTGCTCGGCGGTGCGGGTGCGATCGAGGCGGTGTTCACGGTCCTCGCGCTCGCGAACCGCGTCGCACCGCCCACCATCAACCTGACGGAGCAGGACCCGGAGATCGTCATGGACGTCGTCCGCGAGCCGCGCACGCTCGGGGACGGCGACCTGCTCGCGATCAGCAACTCGTTCGGGTTCGGCGGCCACAACGCGGTCGTCGCGTTCCGGACCGTCTGACCGCGCCCCCGGGCGACACGACACAGGGCCGGGAGCGTCTGCTCCCGGCCCTGTGTCGTGTCCTGACGATCCGCGGCCGGTCAGCCGACGCGGTGCAACCAGACGACGGGGTTGTCCTCACCGGCGTACCGGAACGGCTCGAGCTCGTCGTCCCACGCCTGCCCGAGCGCGAGGCGTAACTCGCGGTGCAGCTCGAGCGCGTTGCTGCCCGCCAGCTCCATGGCGTACCGCACCCGGTCCTCGGGGACGACCACGTTGCCGGCAGCGTCCGTCTGCGCGTAGAACACGCCGAGGTCCGGCGTGTGCATCCACCGGCCGCCGTCGGACTGCTCGGTCGCGTCCTCGGTGACCTCGTACCGCAGGTGCTCCCAACCCCGGAGCGCGGACGCGATCGCCGCACCGGTGCCCACCGGACCCGTCCAGGTGTACTCGGTGCGCCGGGCGCCTTCGAGCACGGGCTGGTCGAGCCACGAGAAGTTCACGGCACGGTTCATGGCGCGACCTGCCGCCCATTCGACGTGCGGGCACAGCGCGCGAGGTGAGGAGTGCACGTAGAGCACACCCCTCGTGGCCGGACGTCCGGCCGTCACGGTTCCTGGGGTCACGATTCCTCCGATCATCAGGTGCGACTTCCCCATCGACCTGGACCCGGAGGCTCACGACCACGTCTGCCTCCGCAGACGGAACCGATTCGATATGCGATTGTGACGTCCGAGGGACGTGCTCATTATGCACGGGCACCGCTGGGAACGCCAGTGTGCTGCGCGCGTCGGCGGCGACCCTCAGTGCAGGACGGCGCCGTCGGCGTCGTACCCGTGGGTCTCCCCGGCCTCGACGGGCACGGGCAGGCGGTTCTCGGGCGGCGGGACCGGGCACGCGTACTGGTACGAGAACGCGCACGGCGGCAGCACCGCACGGTTGAAGTCCACCGTGATCGGACCGGCCGCACCGGGATCGTCGAGGAACAGGAACCGGCCCATCGAGTAGGACCGCTCCCCCGAGGTGGCGTCCTGGAACACGAGCTGGAGCCGGTCCCCCGCACGGACGACGACGAGCGCGCGGTCCTCGACGCCGATCCGGATCCGGAGGGTCCCCGCGACGGGGAGCGGGGCGCCGGCCGCGTCGGTCACGCTGCCCCGGCCCTCCCGGTCGCCGGGCTCCCACACGCCGGTCCGCACCCACGCCGTCGACACGGGGAACACACCGATGTGCCCGAAGCGGGCGATCGCCGGCGAGGCCGGATCCCACACCCGGAGTGCGTGGCCGGCGGTGGTCGCGGCGACGGAGCCGGAGGTGCCGTCGGCGAACCGGACGGCCGAGGCCACGACGGCGTCGTCGCCGGCGACGTGCACCGTCCCGTCGACGAGCACGTCGTCCACGACGACCCCGGCATCGGCCGTCGCGGTGACGCTGAGCCCACCGATCGCGGGCGCCCACGTCCCGGGGACCGGCCACACGGGCTGCGGCACCGTGACGGTCTGGCTGTTGACCAGGGCGAGCGGACCCCGTGGACTCCGCACCCACCGCTCGCGCTCGGCACGCAGCGCCTGGAGGGCCGGATCGCCGCCGTCGCGCCGGTCGCCGTCCTCGGTCGTCACAGCTGGTCCTGCCGGGGGTAGATGACCTCTTGCACGATGATGATCACCGACGCGGCGACGGGCACGGCCACGAGCGCGCCGAGGACACCCCCGATCGTGCCACCCGCCACCGCGGCGATGACCACGAGGGCACCGGGGACCTGCACGGCCCGCGACATGATCCGCGGGGCGATCACGTAGGCCTCCACCTGCATGTACACGAGGTAGTAGATCGCGGCGACGAGCGCGGTGAGGGGTGATGCGAAGAGGCAGATCAGACAGATCACGATCGCGGCCCCGAGGGTGCCCACGAGCGGGACCAGCGCGCCGAGGAACGCGAACGTCGCCAGGAGCACGGGCAGCGGCGCGCGGATGATCAGGAGGAACACGAGGCTCAGCACGCCGTTGAGGACGGCCTCGGCGATCTGCCCGACCACGTAGCGACCGACGGACCGGGTGATCTGCTCGGTGACGTCGGCGAAGTTCGCGCGACGCGACGCCGGCACGAAGCGGTACGTCATGCGCTTGATCGACCGCATGGACGCGAGGAAGTACAGCATGAGGATGAGCACGATCACCGCGCCGGTCAGCCCCGAGACGATGCCGGTCCCGACGGCGAGCAGTCCGCCGCCGACGCTGAGGAGGTTGCCCGGGTCCTCGACGTACTTGCTCGCCGATCCGAGCGCGTCGTCGATGTTGATCGAGCCGTTCAGCTGCCGCGACAGGTCCTGGACCCAGTCCTGCTGCGACAGCCCCTGCACGAAGTCCGGGAACGACTGCACGAGGTTCGTGGCCTGGTCGACGATGACGGGGACGATCGCGAACAGGATCCCGACGAAGGCGCCGATGACGCCGAGCACGACCACGGTGATCGCGAGCCACCGCGGGATGATGCGTTCGAGCCAGTTGACGACGGGATCGAGGCCGAGGGCGACGAACACCGCGACGCCGATGTAGACGAGCACGGTGGAGAGCTCGCGCAGGAGGATCGCGGCGAGCAGCGCGACGAGGACGCCGATGCCCCCCATGAACCCGATACGGAACGCGTTGACCCGGACGCCCGTCGCGCCACGGTGCAGCTCGAACGTGACGTCGGGGCTCGGGGCGTGCGTCTGCGACGTCTCGGCGACGCGTTTCCTCATGCCCTGACCCTACCGACCGGCACCGACGCGAGCGGGACGACGCGGGCGAGCGGCGTGCTCCGAGGACGACCACCGACCGGGCGCGCCGCGGCGGAGGCGGCGGTGGGGCGGGCGGGACTCGAACCCGCGGATCGTTCGGTTATGAGCCGACTGCCTTGACCAGCTTGGCTACCGCCCCGCGCCGGGGCCATCGGGCACCGGCTCACCACGATACAGCGCCTCGAACGTCGACAGGGTGCGGTTGATGTCGTGGTCGACGATCATGTCGAGGCTCTGCCGCTTCATGCGGAGGTACTCGTCGTCGGGCGCTGCGAGCACGGCGGTGAGCCTGTCCGCCAGGTCCTGCGGGTCGCCCGGACGGAACAGGTACCCGTTGCCGTCGATGAGGTGCGGCAGGGCCATCGCATCCGCTGCGACGACCGGGAGTCCGGAGGCCATCGCCTCGAGCGAGGCGATGCTCTGCAACTCGGCGGTCGAGGGCATCGCGAAGACGGTGGCGTTCGTCAGCGCTGCCCGGAGGTCCTCGTCCGACTGGTACCCGGTGAACACGACGCGGTCCGCCACCCCGAGTTCCTCGGCGAGCGAGGACAGCCGCGGGATCATCTCGCCGCCGCCCACGATGCGGATCGTCGCCTCGAGCTCGGCGGGGATGAGGGGCAGGGCACGCACCAGTACGTCGAGCTGCTTCTCGGGCGCCACGCGGCCGACGAACACGATCTCGTTCCGCGGCGGTCGGAGGTCACGCGAGGTGTACCGGGATGCGTCGATGCCGCACGAGATCGCGAGCACCTGCTGGGCCTTGATCGCGGCCTGCAGGTAGGCCGCCGCCTTCCGGGTGGGCGTCGTGACCGCGTCGGCGAGCCGGTACGTCCTGGCCGCGTCCGCCCACGCGATCTTGAGGGCGATCGGCAGCGTCCACCGTCCGAACGGTGCGTACTCGAGCAGGTTCTCGGGCATGAAGTGGTTCGTGGCGATGACGCGGATGCCGCGTGCCTTGGCCTCGCGCGCGATGCCACGGCCGATCACGATGTGGGACTGGATGTGCAGCGCGTCGGGCTTGAACGCGTCGAGGATCGGGGCGGTGTTCCGGCGCACGGTCCAGGGCCACGCGAACCGGAGCCAGGAGTGGAGCGGCCACTTCATCGAGAAGAGCCGGTGCACCACGAAGGTCACGCCGCCGTGTTCCTCGTCGTGCGTGCCGTGGTGGCGGTTGGCGGCGGGCGCGACGACCTGCACCTCGTGCCCGCGCTCGGCGAGGCCGATCGCGAGTCGTTCGCAGAACACCGCGGCGCCGTTGACGTCCGGTGGGAAGGTGTCGGCGGCGAGGAGGATGCGGAGCCGCTCCGGTCGCCCGCTGGGGGTGGTCGTCGATTCGTCCTGTCCTGGCACGGGGCGCGTCGTCCTCTCGTCTCATGCTCGGCTGGCCTCCGACGCTACCGCACGCCTCGCCGCGCACGCCCCCACCGGGCGTCGGCGGGTCGGCCCGGTCCTGCGCATCGGTACAGACCGTGGCCCGGCCCGGTGCGCCGGGCGACGCTCAGCGTCGCGCCTCGGGCTGGTGTTTCGCCAACTGGAACACGCCCGTGATCGCGATCGCCGCGGCGAGGAGGAACCCGGCCACGGCGAACCACGGCGCACCGGTGGCCTCGCGCAGGACGACGATGCCGATTCCCACGGCGACGATCGGGTCGATGACCGTCAGGCCGGCGATCACGAGGTCCGGCGATCCGCTGGCGTAGGCGTTCTGGACGAAGTAGCCGCCGAGTACCGCGGCGACGATCACCCCCGCGATCGCGACGGCGGTCACCCAGTCGAACGTGCCGTTCACCACACGGTTCAGCGTCACCTTGGCGAGCGTGGCGACGAAGCCGTAGAGGATCCCGGCCCCGACGATGAAGTACAGGGGGTTGCGCCGCCTGCGGACGAGCCGGAAGGACAGCAGCACGATCGCCAGCACGACGGCGAGGATGACGAGCACCGTCACGAGCTGGCTGTGGGTGATCGGCGTCTCGTGTCCGACGAGCGCGGCGATCCCCACGAAGATCCCGACGCCGACGATGCAGGTCCACACCGCCCGACACGAGGGTGCGTCGAGCGGGACCCCCGAGGAGCGCGTCGAGAACCACGTCGTGATGACGAGGGCGACGGCCCCGAGTGGCTGCACGACGATGAGCGGCGCGAAGGTGATGCTGACGAGTTGGAGGACCACGGCGCACCCGAGCATGAGGGTGCCGAGCACCCACGATCCACTGCCGAGGAGCGCGAGCACGTGCCGGACCGACAGGCCGCCGGACTGCCTGCCGATGCGCGCCTCGACCCGGTGCACGCCGGCGCTCTGGAAGTGCGCGCCGAGCGACAGGAAGACGCTGCCGACGAGGGCCACCGGGATCATGAGCGCCTGGAACGGCGTCATGTTGATGCGATCGGTGAGATCGACGAGGTCCGGCGCCACGGGGTCGAGGCTACCGCTCGGCTGGCCGATAGCCTGGACGAATGGCCGTCCTCCCGATCCGCATCACGGGCGATCCCGTGCTCCACGCTCCTGCGACCGAGGTCACCACCTTCGACGACGGACTCCGTGCGCTCGTCGACGACATGTACGCCACCATGGACCTCGCTCCGGGCGTCGGGCTGGCCGGGCCGCAGGTCGGGGTCGCCAAGCGTCTGTTCGTGTTCTCGTGGAGGGACGACGACGGCGAGCTCTGGCGGGGCGCGGCGGTGAACCCCGTGCTGTGGACGTCGCCCCTCGTCCCGGAGACCCACGCGGACCTCGACGAGGACGAGGAGTCCGAGGGCTGCCTGTCCATCCCGGGCGAGCGGTTCCCGCTCCGTCGGGCCGAGGGCGCCATCCTCCGCGCGCAGGACGTCGACGGCACCCCGTACGAGATCGAGGCGCACGGCTGGCTCGCCCGCGTCTTCCAGCACGAGTACGACCACCTGGACGGCGTGCTCTACGCCGACCGGTTGTCCCACCCGCACGGCAAGGCCGCACTCAAGGCGGTGCGCAAGCAGAGCTGGGGGGTGCCGGGCAAGTCCTGGCTCCCCGGTCGCGACCACCCGGAAGGCTGAGCCCTCAGTCCTCGACCGCGGCGATGGCGGCGCGCACGCGCGCGATCTGCGGGTGCCCCGGGCAGTAGAGGACGACGGCACGGGCCTCGAGCAACGCATGTCGGGAGGCCACCCTGCCGTCGAAGGGACCGGTCCCGACCTCTGCGCACCGGCCCGCGAGCGCGCGGAGCCCGAGCGCCCCGCCCGCCGCCGCCAGGGCGGCGCGCTGTTGGTCGGACGGCACCGACCCGGCGATCCGCACGGCGGTGCAGGAGCGACTCCGGGCCTCCCATGCGGCGGCGTACGTGGTGAAGAGCGTGACGTCGCCGAAGTCGTCGTCGGGGACGCCGTCCGTCGCGCTCCTGCTCGTCGTGGTCCGGCAGCGGAAGGCGAACACGACGGGGCTCGCGCCGACGCTGTCCGTACCCGCCCCCGCGCCCGTGCCCGTGCCCGGAGCGGTGTCCGACGAGGCCCCCGTGTCCGCTGACGCACCCGCGCCTGCTGCGGTCCTCGAGGATCCCGATGCCGGGCCGGGTGCCTGCGGGCTCGCGGTCGACGGCAGCGCGCCCGCGGTGGGCGGCGCGGCCGGCTCGTTCGTCGTGCACGCGCCCAGGGCCAGCAGCGACGCGAGCGCCAGCCCGAGCGCCGTCGCCGCCGCCGCGCTCCTCCGGACGATCCGCACCTGAGAACGCTAACAGGGTCTCCTGGCGCGGACGGGCATCCGACGTGACCGCACCGGTGTCAGCTCCAAGCGTGACGCGCCCGGGATGCGGCCCCGTGGTCGTGGCGAGCCCGGAGTGCTGGTATGCTCGTATCCGCTGTTCAGCAGCATTCCTCGATAGCTCAATTGGCAGAGCAGCCGGCTGTTAACCGGCAGGTTCTTGGTTCGAGTCCAAGTCGGGGAGCATGTGGCCCTCACCCTCCTGGGTGGGGGCCTTTTCGTTTGCCCGCAGGTAGTCACCAATGAAACGCACCGGGTCGCGCTTGAGCGGGTGTGCCACTGCCTCGATCTCGGTCGCCTGGAACGCCGTGCGGAATCCCGGACATGGTCCGAAGAGTCGGCGTCACGTCCCTGATCGGGGAGACGGGATGCGGAAGAAGGCGCTCGAGAACTGGGCGGGCAACGAGACGGCGAAGTACGCGCTCGACAACTGGGACACACTCGCGGATCTGACGCCGACGACGCGGTTCGAGACGCTGAAGAGAGCGCGTTTCCAGTCGCGCGACGAGGCGGCCGCGCGCGGTACTGCGGTGCACGCGCTGGCGGAGCAGATCGTGGAGGGCGCAGAGGTCGACGTGCCGGATGAGCTCGCGGGGCACGTGGCGTCGGCAGTCCGGTTCCTCGACGAGTGGAAGGTCCGCTCGGTCCCGAACGAGGCGACCGTGTGGAACGAGAAGGGCCACTACGGCGGGACGCTCGACGGTGTCGCGACGTCGGACGTGTGGGACGAGCGCTGCGGTGAACAGCGGGTGATCCTGTTCGACTGGAAGACGAACCGGTCGGGGATGTACGGCGAGACGGCGCTGCAGCTGTCGGCGTACGGGAACGCAAAGTTATACATCGGCGCTGACGGTCAGGACCATCCGATGGCTGAGCTCGGGGTGACGGATCACTGGGCGATCGGGGTCCGTTCGGATGGGTATTCGGTGTACCCGATGGACCGGTCGGAGCAGACGTTCCGGACGTTCCAGTACGTGGCGACGGTGGCGCGTCGGACGGGTGCGATGGATGCGATGGATGCGATGGATGCGATGGATGCGCTGAAGAGTGCGGAGATCTTCGCGGAGCGTGCCGCATGAGCGCGGTGGAGGTCGCTGGTCAGGCTCCCGCTGTCTCGCAGCAGTTCACGCTGCGTGATGTGGCCGAGGTCGCCTACCAACACGCGGTGCGCCAGATGCGCGCGCTGGAGAGCAAGTTGTCCGCGTTCCAGTCAATAAACCGGAACGTGGGCGCAATGTACGGGGCCTCTGGTTCCGGGAGAGAGAACTGAGGTGTCAGATGCTCAGGCCGGATCGTTGTCCAGGAACCGGGAGAGGGAGATCCCCACGACGGCGGGGACGGTCACTCCAAGCAGGATCCCCGAAAACGAGACGTACCAGACCGAGAAGCCGTGGAGTGCTTCATCCGCGCTGACGGCCTCGATGCAGTTCACCACGGATGTGGTCGCGCCGACCCAGATCAACAGGAGCCACGAGATCGCAAGCCACCGCAGCCGTAGCGACACCTCAGCTAGAAACGCGCGTAAAGGGGCGCGCATCTCCACCAAAATCAGCAGCGCCGCAATTGGGTACACGGTTGCGATCAGCGTCGCCCCATTTGTTGAGATCACGTCAGGGAGCGTAGTCGAAGCGGTGGCAGCCGATGGCTGACGAGCGGAAGTGCTACGCCGGCGATCTGTCGTCGGACGTTCTCGGGAAGCGGATCCGAATCCGACCGATGGCCGGGGAGCCGAGGGGCGACGCTGTCCAGCACTATCTGGCGACGGGTGACGAGCGGCGCACGCTGATCGACTTCGAGTCGGAGGCGACGACGTCGGTGCCCGACACGGAGCTGGTCGAGGTGCTCACGTGAGCGCGCTCATCACACACCCAACTTGCGGGAAGTCGTGGTGGCAGCGCGGGAACCGGACGGGGCACTGCGCGTGCATTTACTGACGTGGATCAGCATGGCGAGCTGGTCGTCCCGCACACCGCGCCCGGGCTCGCAGCGCACGTCACCCCACCGGGCGCGCATCACCTGACGGAGATGCTCACCACATGGCTGCTCGCCGACCACGACGTCATCGCGGACGAACCATCCGGGCTCGCTTACTTCGAGGCCGTCGCCGACTTCCTCTGGAAGGCCCGGAGCCGGTTCCCGCGTGCACCCCGACCGTCGCGGGGCGTGCTGCCCCGGCCGTGCCCAATTTGCGAGCGCTTCGCGCTCGGCGCCGAGTAGCGCAGCGAAGACCCGGCGGACTTCGAGCTGAAGTGCTCATTCTGCGGCGACACCGAAGACGCGACCGCGGTGATCCGCGCCGGCCGCGTCCGTGAGCTCCTCACCGACCTCCGTGAAGAGCTCAGCAAGGAGCCGGTGGAGTGGTGGACTAAGCGGCAGGCGTCCCGCGGGATGGGGATCACGATCCGCACGATCGACCGGTTCATCCAGTCGGGTCTGCAGACGATGACGCACTACGGGACGTGTGGGTGCGGGTCGAGGATCTGCAGGGAATGTGCCGGGCGAAGCGGGCGGCGCAGCAGCAGACACGTCGCACCGCGATCATCGACAAGGCGAAGGCGCAGTGGGATCCGAAGGAGGACGAAACACCGCACCCCGCCTAACCGCTGGCATGTCTCAACTCCCTGTATGCTTGCGCCAGCGAACCCGTCAGCACACTTGACGGTTGGAACGCCTCGAGCATCTGCTCGAGGCGTTCTCGCGTCAGTGAGGGGCTTGGGACGTGGACACAGCGCTGATTTCCTTCGGAGCCGCCCTCCTCGGCGCGGTTTCCGGCTTCGCCGCCAATCTCTACCTTGCCCAGCGCGACCGGCGACTCAACGCGCGCGAGGCCATCTACTACCAGCACTTGAACTCGATCTACGACGATGTCTGGAAGGCCCGCGCGAGAGCGCTCCGCGGCCGACGCACCTGCCGGCGAGTCATCAACCGCTTCGAACGCGTGACTCGCCTCATCGAGATGGAGTCGCGGCGCACGCGGAGGGCGGCCGATCTGACCGCAGCTCAGGAGCTGCACGACGCGATGCGCTCCATCTGGTTCCAGGCGGCTCGACACTCCGCGAGCGTCACAGCGTGGGATCGCGTGGCGAATGCGATGCTCAGGCTGAACGACGACATAGGCGATCGGCTGAACGAGTAGACCCCCGGTGAGGCATTGTTGCCCCGGGCATGGGGATGATCCACCCGCGTTCGGGCGAACGGATCCCGGGTCAACCTCTGGCTCAAGAGAGGGGGGCTGACCCGAAGCTTTCAGCTGTGCCCCGTGGCGCTGGTGATCGCCAACACTGTCGCGGGCGCATTGCCGATCATCGAGACAGCTGAATCGTAGAAGAACCGCCGGATGACGTCCCCCCACTCCGCCTTGCGTTCCGGAGAGGTTGACTGGGCCTCCGCGGCGAAGAGGCAGACCCAGAGCCTGCGCGCCGCATCCTCGTAGTCGAACCGCTGACCGACCACCTCGTCGTCCCAGGCGGCGAGGATCTCACGTAGCAAACGGTTGATGAACAAGCGAAGGGGCGGTGTCAGCGTCTGATCCTGGTTGACCAGGCTCAGCGTCTCGAACACCGCCTCCCTGAGCAGTGTCTTCCCCTCGTCCGACATTGAGGGCCTTTTGTCTTCCCATCGGTCCGCCAGGCCATCGAGCACGTCGAGAGCGGTCTGAGGATAGACATCCTCAGCACGGATGCCAACGGTCCAGCCATTTGGATAGGACAACACAATCCGAGTCCAGGCCGGGACGTAACGGCGATACGTCGTCACACGGACGCCCTCGCGCTCGAGTTCCTCGAGGCCTTGCTCCACCAGGTGGAGATCATCGAGTGCCAGCATCTGGTCTCGCATCCCCTCTTCGGTCTCGAGATCCCGCGAAGCCGCGACCGACATGGCGGTGGCGTGGCGCTCCTTCCAGTCGATCATCCTGTCGTGCAAGCGCTGCGCCGGGTTCATGCGCCGATTCTAAGCGAGGGGTGCTCACGCCGTGCGCGTGTGCTCTGAATCGGCATGCCCCGCCATCACTCCGCGCGGCACGAGCCGCTGCCCGACCCACACCCGGCGGCACGACCGGGCACGAGGCATCAGGCAGGCACGGGGCGAGCACGTCGTGGTGCTCGCGGACCAGCTGGTCAACGTGCAGCATGCGTTGGTGGACCGTGCCAGTCGCGAGTCCGGCTGCGAGTAGGTGGTTGCGGTACTCCTTGACGTACATAGCGGTGATCCTTCGGGTGTCTGCCGTCCGGGTAGGCGGCGTGCGTGTGGTGAGCACGAGCCTGGGAGGATCGAAGGTTAGGGGAGGACCCTGACGTGCGTTCATCTGGTTCGGCGTACCGTCGGCGGCCCGTGTCACGACCGAAGGTCGCTCGGGTGGACGCGGCTCTGCTCGCCGTCGTCGAACCGGAACTCCACGCTGCTCGAGTACACGCGCACGATCCGCCCGGGTCGCGAGGCGCGGCCGGACATGCCGACGAACGTCGCGCGCCGGTGGCCGCTCCCAGTCCGCTCGCGGAGCTGCTCGATCGTCATGCGGTCACCGCCGTCGGGAAGGTGATGACATCGCCGGCGTAGTCCTGCTTCTCGTCGTGGCGACGGTTGCCGAGTCGTTCGGAGAGGCTCAGGATCGCGGCAGTCTTGGGACCGGCAGGTTCTTGGTTCGAGTCCGAGTCGGGGAGCCAATCGAGACAATGGCCCTCCGCATCAGCGGAGGGCCGTTGTCGTTCTCGTCGGATCCGCCGAGGCACGGCGCCGCGATGCTGTGCCCGGGATCAGTACCCGGCAGCCGGATCGACGACCCCGATGAACCCGGTGCCGTCTCCGCTGAGGAACGCCGCGGTGTTCACGCGGATCCGTTCGGCGAGCAGCGGCGCCACCATGTCCGGGGTGTCCGCCTGGTGGGGCGTGATGACCACGCCCGGCTCGTCCCACAGGGGATGGCCGTCGGGCAGCGGTTCGGGATCGGTGACGTCGAGGCCCGCGCCGGCGATCTGCCCGCTCCGCAGCGCGGCGAGCAGCGCGTCGGTGTCGACGAGTCCGCCACGGGCGATGTTCACGATCCGGACTGAGGGACGCATGCGCGCCAGGCGGTCGGCGTCGAGCAGTCGCGCGGTGCCGGACGTCATCGCGGCGGCGATCATCACGACGTCGGCATCCGGCAGGACCTCGTCGATGTGGTCGACGGTGACGGTGCGCGCCGCTCCGGGCACGGGCTCCGCGGACCGTCGGACGACGGTGACCTCGGTGTCGAACGGGGCGAGCAACCGGATGTACTCGAGGGCGATCCCGCCCGCACCGATGACCACGACGTTCCGTCCGTACAGCGACACGCCCTCGGGCTCGGTCGCCCAGCTCGTCGCCCGGGCGCGCTTCGGCAGCACGCGGAGCGTCGCGAGCGTCAGGGCGAGCGCGTGCTCGGCCACCGGCTCCGCGTAGGCACCCTTCGCGCTCGTGAACAGCACGCGGCCGCCGTGGTCGGCGATGAGGTCGGCGAAGGCGTCGACACCGGCGAACGGCAGCTGGACCCACGTCACGCCGGGTGAGGCCGCGAGTGCGTCCGCCAGGCCCTGCGCATCGCGTGCGTCGAGCCAGACGACGCCTCGCGTGTCCGCGGAGGCCGATGCGACGGAGCCGCCCGCCGCCTCCACCGCGGCGACGTGCAGGTCCCCCGGGGCCGGGAGGATCGCGACCGGGCCCGGGGTCGGGACCGGTCCCGGGAGGGGCCGCCCGGCATCGGTCACGACGGCGCGGTGGCCGCGGGTCGTCTGCGGCCGCTCGTTGGTGCTCACGGGGTTCCTTCGGGGGTCGTGGCCGCGACGGCCGTCTCGATCGGGGGTGCCATCCGACGCGAGGTCGGCTTGGCCCGCTTGACGGGCCGTGCGGCGGTCGCGGCGAGGGTCTTGACGTAGGGGTCGAGTGGCGCGTCGAACACCTCGTCGAAGGTGCCGAGCCCGACGAGCCGCCCCTCGCGGAGCACGGCGACGCGGTCGGCCAGGGCACGGGCCTCCCGGACGTCGCTCGAGACGACGACCGCCGAGAACCCGAGGGCGCGCTGGATGGTCGCGAGGGCCTCGAGCACGGACTGGCGGACGAGGACGTCGACGCCCCGCGCGGGCTCGTCGGCCACGAGGAGCTGCGGCTCGAGCACGAGCGCCCGGGCGAGGGCGACGCGCTGCCGCTGCCCGCTCGAGAGCTCCCACGTGTGCGAGCGCATGATCCCGAGCGGCAGGTGCACGGCGTCGACGAGGCGCGCGACCATGAGGCCGGCGACCTTGCGGTCGAACCGTCGGTCCCGCGCGTACACCGGCTCGGCGATCGCCTCGCCGACGGTCAGGTCCGGGCTCAGGTGGTCGGCCGCGTCCTGACTCAGGTAGCCGATCGTGCCGGTCAGCCGGGTGCGGCGCCGCGAGTGCGTGCCGAGCCGACGCAGGCCCTGTCCGAGCACGGTGAGCTCGCCGCCGACGATGTGCCGACGGGCCGATGCCTCGCCCTCGCGCGGGTCCCCCACCTGTCCGGCGATCGCCGCGGCGAGGGTCGACTTGCCCGACCCGGAACCACCGAGCACGGCGAGGATCTCGCCCTGCTGCACCGTGAGGCTGACGCCGTCGACGGCACGGACCGGCCGGGCCGCGCCGGTGCCGCGGTACTCGATCGACACGTCGTCCGCGATGACCGCGGGACCGTTCACCCCGACCATGCGTCCCCTTCCTGATCGCGGGAGCCGTCGATCACTGCGCCGCCAGCTGCTCCAGGGTACGCCGTCGCTCCGCCTGCTCCGCCGGGTCCGGGACCGGCAGGGACGCGAGGAGGCGCTGGGTGTACGGATGCCGGGGCGCGCCGAGGACCTCGGCCGCGGTGCCCTCCTCGACGAGGTCGCCGCGGTACAGCACGGCGATCCGGTCGGACAGCGCGCCGACGACGGCGAGGTCGTGGCTGATGAACAACGACGCGAACCCGAGGTCCTGCTGGAGCTCGAGGAACAGTTCGAGCACGCGGGCCTGCACGGACACGTCGAGCGCACTCGTCGGTTCGTCGGCGATGAGCAGCTTCGGCCGCAGCGCGAGCGACCGCGCGAGCGACGCGCGCTGCCGCTGACCGCCCGAGAGCTCGTGCGGGAACCGCTCGCCGTACGCCCGGGGCAGCTGGACGGCCTCGAGCAGTTCGTCGACCCGTGCGCGGGCGGCGCGCGGGGACCGGGCCTCACCATGCACGACGAGCGGCTCGGCCACGGCCTCCGCGATCGTCAGCAGCGGGTTGAAGCTCGTCGCCGGGTCCTGGAACACGAACCCGATCTCCTTGCGACGGGGCTTGAAGTCGCGCTCGCGGTAGCCGAGCATCTCGGTGCCGAGCACCTCGAGGGACCCGCCGGTCACGCGCGTGAGGCCCGCGATCGCCCGGCCGATGGTCGTCTTGCCGGACCCCGACTCGCCCACGAGTCCCAGGACCTCGCCCGGGCGGATCGCCAGGTCGACGCCCTTGACGGCGCGGAACGCGGGCGATCCGAGCCGCCCCGGGTACTCGATCTCGAGACCGCGAGCCCGCACGACCGGCGCGACGGACTCGTCGACCAGCGCCCGCCGGTCGCTCGTCGTCGCGGCCGACAGCCGCGGCACGGCCGCGAGCAGGCGCTTCGTGTAGTCGGCGGTCGGCGCGGCGAACAGCGTTCGTACGTCGGCCTCCTCGACGACCTCGCCCTGGTACATCACGGCCACCCGGTCCGCGAGGTCGGCGACCACGCCCATGTTGTGGGTGATGAGGACGATGGCGGCACCGAACTCGTCGCGGCAGCGCCGGAGCAGGTCGAGGATCTCCGCCTGCACGGTGACGTCGAGGGCCGTCGTCGGCTCGTCCGCGATGATCACGCTCGGCTCGAGGACGAGGGCCATGGCGATGACGACGCGCTGCTTCTGACCGCCGGAGAACTGGTGCGGGTAGTGGTCGACCCGCTGCTCGGGGTCGGGGATCCCGACGCGGCGCAGGTACTCGATGGCGCGCTTCCGGGCCTCGTGCTTCGAGACCCCACCGTGGGCACGGATGCCCTCGGCGATCTGCCATCCGACCGTGAACACGGGGTTCAGCGCGGTCGACGGCTCCTGGAACACCATCGCGCCCGCGGTGCCGCGGAGTTCCCGGAGCCGCTGCGACGAGACGCGCACGACGTCGTCGCCGCCGAGCACGACCGCACCCGACACGGTGGCGGTCTCCGGGAGCAGCCGCAGCATGCTCCGGGCCGTCACCGACTTGCCGGACCCGGACTCGCCGACCAGGGCCAGGACCTCACCCGGCCGCACGTCGATCGACACGTGGTCGACCGCGGCGACCGCACCGTTGTCCGTGGCGAAGGTGACCGACAGGTCGTCGACGGTCGCCACCGCCTCCCCGGTGCTCCGACCGTTCTGGAGGCGCGGCGCGGCGCCCGCCTCGTTCGTCGCGTCCGTCATGCGCCCGCTCCTTCCGTGGCCGCGGCCGGGACCGGCCGCTCGGTGACCCGCTGCTTCGCACGGCGGCGCGCACGGAGGCGGGGGTCGGAGATGTCGTTGAGGCTCTCGCCGATGAAGGTGACCCCGAGCACGAGCAGCACGATCGCGATGCCCGGGTAGACACCCGTCCACCAGATCCCGCTCGCGGTGTCGGACAGGGCGCGGTTGAGGTCGTACCCCCACTCCGAGCCCGCGGTCGGGCCGATGCCGAAGCCGAGGAACCCGAGGCTTGCGAGCGTCAGGATCGCGTCCGACGCGTTGAGCGTCAGGATGAGCGGCAGGCTGCGCGTCGCGTTGCGGAGCACGTGGCGCGTCATGATGCGCCACGGGTTCGTGCCGACGACGCGGGCCGACTCCACGAACGCCTCGCCCTTGAGCCGGACGGCCTCGGCACGGATGACGCGGAAGTACTGCGGCACGTACACGACCGTGATCGAGATGCCTGCCGAGACGATGCCGCCCGCGTAGCTCGACTGACCGCCGGAGATCACGATCGACACGACGATCGCGAGCAGGAGGGACGGGAACGCGTACACAGCGTCGGCGACGACCACGAGCACCCGGTCGAGCCAGCCGCCGATGTACCCGGAGACCATGCCGAGCAGGACGCCGACGACGATGGAGATCACGACCGCGACGACGACCACGAGGACCGCGGTGCGGGCGCCGAACACCACCCGGCTGAACACGTCGAACCCACCGACGGTCGTGCCCCAGACGTGCGTGCTGCTCGGGGCGCCGGTGCGTGGGAACGGATGGCCCGCGCCGTCCTGCAACTGCGCGAACCCGTACGGCGCGATGAGCGGCGCGAAGAGGGCGACGAGCAGGAACAGCGCGCAGATGACGACTCCGGTGACGAGCATCGCCCGCTGCCAGCCGACGCTCCGCCGGAGCTGTTCGACGATCGGCAGGCGCTTCCACCAGGCCTCGCGGCGGTCGAGGAGGGCCACGTCGGACATCTCAGTACCTCACTCTCGGGTCGATGAGCGCCGCGACCACGTCGACGACGAAGTTCGTGACGGCGACGATGACGGCGAGGACCGCGACGATCCCCTGCACGGCGACGAAGTCGCGCGCGGACAGGTACTGCTGGAGCTCGAACCCGAGTCCCCGCCACCCGAAGGTCGTCTCGGTGAGCACGGACCCGCCGAGGAGCATGGCGATCTGCAGCCCCATGACGGTGATGATCGGCACGAGGGCGGGCCGGAACGCGTGCGTGCGCACGAGCCGGGACTCGCGGACGCCACGCGACCGGGCGGCGTCGACGTAGTCCGACCCGAGGGAGCCGATCATGTTCGCGCGGACGAGGCGCAGGAAGATGCCCGCCGTCAGCAGACCGAGCGTGAACGCCGGCAGCACCGCGTGCTGCAGGACGTCGCCGATGATGACGCCGTTCCCGGTCCGGAGCGCGTCGACGAGGTAGATGCCCGTTGCGCCGGGGACGTTGTTCAGCGCGAGTTCGACCCGGGTCGAGGCGCGGTCGCCCAGCGGCAGCCACCCGAGCCAGATCGAGAACACGAGCTTGAGCAGCAGACCGCCGAAGAACACGGGGGTCGCGTACGTCAGGATCGCCAGGGCGCGCAGGAGGACGTCCGGCCACTTGTCGCGCATGTACGCGGCGAGCATGCCGAGCGGGATGCCGAGCACGAGCGCGATGATGAGCGCGTAGAACACGAGCTCGACCGTGGCGCCGCCGTACTCGAGGATGATCTGGCTGATCGGCCGGTGGTCCGTGACCGTCGTGCCGAAGTCGCCGCGGACGATCTGTCCGAGGTACTGCAGGTACTGCACGATCACCGGACGGTCGTAGCCCGCGGCGTGCAACCGCGCCTGCAGCTGCTCAGGCGTCAGGCGCCCTCCCACCGAGGCGACGATCGGGTTCCCGATGACGCGCATGAGGAAGAACACGAGCGTCACGAGGATGAAGACGGTCGGGAAGATGAGGAGGAACCGGACGAGGACGTACCGTCCGAGCCCTCCCCCGCCGGCCGAGCGACGAGCGGCGGTCGCCTTCGTCGGCTCCGCCGCCACGGGGTCCGCGTTGGTCACGGTCACGAGTGCTGTGTGCCTTTCTGTCCGGTGCCGGTCGGGAGGGACGGTTCGCGCCCGCCTCGTCGGCGTGCGGACCGTACCGGGGTCGCCCCGGTCCTCCCGGCCGGGCAACGAGAGGGGGCGCCCCGGTCGGAGCGCCCCCTGCACGTGGTGCCGAGATTACTTGGTGAGCGTCCCGTACCGGAACTTGAACGAGGGGTCGAGCACGAGGCCCTTGACGTCCTTGCTCGCGACGGCGACCTGCTTGCCCTGGAGGAGGGGCAGGGTCGAGATCTGCTCGGCCTCACGCTGCTGCGCCTGACCGATGATGTCCGCACGCTTCGTCTTGTCGGACTCCGCCTGCTCCTGCGCGATCAGCTTCTGGATCGTCGGGTCGTCGTAGTGGTTCTGCACGAAGTTGTCCTTCGTGAAGAACGGCGACAGGTAGTTGTCCGCGTCCGAGAAGTCCGGGAACCAGCCGAGCTGGTACTCCGGGTAGGCGTCCTTCACGCGCTCGGCCGAGTAGGTCGTGTACAGCGTCGACTGGATGTTGACGTCGAACAGGCCAGAGTTCTCGAGCTGGGTCTTGAGGAGCGCGTACTCGTCGTCGCTCGCCTCGCCGTAGTGGTCCGGCGCGTACTGGATGTTGAGCGTCACCTTGCCGGTCACACCCGCGTCGGCGAGGGTCTTCTTCGCCTTCTGGACGTCCGGGCCGCCGTTGCCGTCGCCGTAGAGCGTCTTGAACGGCGTGGTCGCACCGGTCAGGCCGTCCGGCACCATCGAGTACGCCGGCGTGTAGGTGTTGTCGTAGACCTGCTTGGCCAGGGCGCTGCGGTCCACGACGTCGGCGACGGCCTTGCGGACCGCGAGGGCCTTGGCCGGGTCCTTCTCGCTCGTCGTCGCGCCGAACGGCTGCGTGTTGAAGTTGAACACGACGTAGCGGAGCTCGCCGCCCGGACCGTAGGTGACCTTGAGGTTCTTCTTCTTCGCCAGGTTCGTGACGTCGGTCGGCGTGAAGGAGCGGTACGCCACGTCGACGTCGCCCTTCTGCACCGCGAGCTTGAGGTCGGTCTCCTTGGTGAAGTACTGCGCCGTGACCTGGTCGGTCTTCGCCTTGCCGAGCACGCCGTCGTACTTGTCGTTGCGGGCGTACTGGATGAGGTCGTTCTGCTTGTACGACGTGATCTTGTACTGTCCCGCGAAGGCGTCGCCGGAGACGATCTTCGACGCCGGCGTCAGCTTGGTCGCCGAGAACACCTGCTCGTCGACGATGGGGCCGGCCGGGCTCGACAGCACCTGCGGCCAGGTCTGGTCGGCGTGGTTCAGGTGGAACACGACCGTCGTCGCGTTCGGGGTCGAGATGCTCTTCATGTTGGCGAGCAGCGACTGCGGGCCGTTCGCGTTGTTGATCTTGACCTCGCGGTCGAACGAGAACTTGACGTCGCTCGAGGTGAGCTTGTGCCCGTTCGCGAACTCGAGGCCCTTCTTGAGGGTGACCGTGTAGGTCGTCGGGTTCGTGAAGGTGCCCTTGGTCGCGATGTCCGGCTTGACGTCCGGGCTGCCCGACGGCGTGTTCATGAGGAACGGGAACACCTGGTTCTGGACCACGAAGGACCCGGTGTCGTACGACCCGGCCGGGTCCAGCGAGACGATGCTGTCGCTCGTGCCGACGATCAGGCCGTTCAGGTTCGAGGACGAGCCGCCGCCCGCACAGCCGGTGAGCACGAGCGTCGTCGCCAGGGCCCCTCCGGCGAGCACGGCGGCGCGCTTGCCCAGCTTGGTCACGGAAGCCATGTCCGTATGCCTCTCTGTCATGGATGCAGGAGTCCTCGGTCGCGCATGTGGATCTGCTGGGCGCGCGAGGACACTCAAGATTGGCACCCCCGCCACCTGGAGGACGAATCGGGGGACGTTTGTTTACACCGTCGTAATACCGTCCGGCCGGACGGAAGCGTGCTCCGGCGCACATCGGCGCGAGTCGGCGCGCGGCGGCGCGATTCGGCGCGCGGCCTCAAGCCGACTCGGCGTCCGCTTTGAGCCGCATTCGCTGGGCATCGATCGCGACGAGCTGCCGCTGGAGCTCGGCGCGGCGATCGGCTTGCTCGTGCGGGTCGGTGCGCTGGAGCTGTCCGAGCAGGGACGCCTTCCGGGCGAGCAGGTCCCGTTCGACGAGTGCCACGACGATGCTGCGGCAGTACAACGCCAGGTCCTCGTCCGTACGGGCGGGCAGCGGCGCGACGGCGAGTTCCTGGACGAACGGGGCGAACGGCCCGGGCACGTCGCCGAGCACTCGGTCGAGCCACCCCGGTCCACCGAGTGCGTCCCCGTTCGCCACGACGGCGTCGCGCACGACCGCGAGCACCGGGGCCGTGAACACCGCACCCGCCGTGAGCCCGACGAGCGTGGCACCGACCCGTTCGGGCTGCTGGACCATCGCCATGACGGCGTCGCGCTCCATGCGCGTGATCGGGTCGTTCGGGAGCGCGCGGAGCGTCGCGGTCGGGGCGTCGTCCGGGATCGGGGCACCGGTGCCGCCCGTGCCACCCGCCGCGAGCGCACGGGCCCCGGCCGCGCCGAACGCTGCTCCCGTGCGGCGGTCGGCACCGCGGACTGCCCCGGTGTCATCGGCGTAGCGGGACCCCGCCGCGGCGGATCGTCCGGGCCCGGCAGCGTCACCGGAGGTGCCCTGCCGGCGCCGCGCGGTCTCGACGGCGCTGCGGACCTCACCGATGTCCATGCCGAGCCAGCCGGCGAGTTCGCGGACGTAGCCCTGCGTCATCGCGCGGTCCCGGATGCCGGCGAGCACGGGAGCCGCGGCCCGCAACGCGGCCACGCGCCCCTCGACCGTCTCGAGGTCGTGGCCGTCCAGCGTCCGCCGGATCATGAACTCGAACATCGGGCGTCGCCCGGCGACGAGCCGGCGGATCGCGTCGTCACCCCGAGCGAGGCGGAGGTCGCACGGGTCGAGTCCGCCCGGGGCGACCGCGACGAACGTCTGCGCGGCGAACCGCTGTTCCTCGGCGAAGGCCCGGGAGGCCGCGCGCTGACCGGCCTCGTCCGGGTCGAAGGTGAACACGACCTCGCCCGTGGCGGACGGGTCGCGCCCGGACACGTCGCCGAGCATGGGGCGGAGGACCTTGATGTGGTCGACGCCGAACGCCGTGCCACAGGTCGCGACGGCCGTCGTCACACCCGCGAGGTGGCACGCCATGACGTCGGTGTAGCCCTCGACGATGACGACCTGCTTGCTCTTCGAGATGTCCCGGCGAGCGAGGTCGAGCCCGTAGAGCACCTGGCTCTTGTGGTACACGGGCGTCTCGGGGGTGTTGAGGTACTTCGGCCCCTTGTCGTCGTCGAGCAGCCGCCGCGCGCCGAAGCCGATGGTGGCTCCCGTGACGTCGCGGATGGGCCAGATGAGCCGTCCGCGGAAGCGGTCGTACGGGGACCGATCGCCCTGGCTGACGAGGCCGGCGGTGACGATCTCCTCGAGGCTGAACCCCCGTCCGCGCAGGTGGTCCCGGAGGGCGTCGTACGACTTCGGGGCGAACCCGATGCCGAACCGCGCCGCCGCGGCGGGGTCGAACCCGCGTTCGCCGAGGAACCGCCGGGCGGGTTCGGCACCCGGCGTCGTGAGCTGCTCGATGAACCAGGTGGCCGCGGCCTCGTTCGCGGCGAGCAGGCGGGCACGCGTGTTGTGGTCGGTGCGGGGGCCGTCGCCGTCCTCGTAGTGGAGCGTGAAGCCGATCTTGGCGGCCATCCGCTCGACGGCCTCCTGGAACGTCGTGTGGTCCATCTTCATGAGGAAGCTGTAGACGTCGCCGTCCTCGCCGCACCCGAAGCAGTGGTACCGACCGACCTGGGGCCGCACGTGGAACGAGGGGCTCCGCTCGTCGTGGAACGGGCAGAGTCCCTTGAGGGAACCGACGCCGGCGGACTTCAGCGTCACGTAGTCCCCCACGACGTCGGCGATGTTCACACGCTGACGCACCTCGTCGATGTCGTCCCGCGTGATGAGTCCCGCCACGCGACGATCCTACGCGGCGGCGCCGACCCCGACTGCGGACCCGGCGTCGGGAGGTGGACAAGCCCCGCGCCGCGGGACCGGGTTCAGACCGCGATGTGCACGGTCTCGCGCACGCCCGCGACGAGGCGCTTGTGCCATGCGAGCGCGCCTTGGTCGGTCAGGCTCGCGACCTGGTCCACGACGGCTCGACGCCGGCCGGCGTCGTCGGTGGCCGCCCGCCAGTCCGCGGCGAACCCGGGCTCGAGCTCGCGGTCCTCCGCCGCGACGAGCGCGTCGAGGAGTTCGGTGAGCACCGCCCGCTGGCGTTCGTACACGGGCTGCCGGTCGCCCTGCGTCATGACGAAGGCCGCGACGATGCCCTTGAGCACCGCGATCTCGCCGATGATCTCGGGCGGGACGACGACGCTCGCCGCGAACCGGACCAGGCTGCCCGAGGCGTAGGAGGCCCGCGTCGCCTGGGTCGCGGTGCGGGCGAACCGCCCGATGAACTGGCTCGTCAGGTTCTTGAGCCGGGCCTGCGCGACGCGTGAGCCGTCGTACGAGGTCATCCACAACGACAGCGACCGCAGCCGGTCGAACGCCTCGAGGAGTTCGTCCCGGCTCAGGGTGTCGCCGACCCAGGCGTGCATGGCGGACACGATGTCGTTCTCGCCGACGCGGTCCCCGAGGGCAGCCACCTCGATGAACCCGGCCACGACGGCGTCCTCGAAGTCGTGCACCGAGTACGCGATGTCGTCGGACAGGTCCATGACCTGGGCCTCGATGCACCGCTGCCGCCGTGGTGCGCCCGAGCGGAGCCACGTGAACGCGTCGACGTCGTCGTCGTAGAACCCGAACTTCCGCCGGCCCGACGACGGTTCGAGCACGCCCTGCGCCGCTGGCCACGGGTACTTGCAGCTCGCGTCGAGGCTCGCCCGCGTCAGGTTCAGTCCGTAGGGCCGGCCGTCCTCGCCGTAGAGCTTCGGCTCGATGCGCGTGAGCAGCCGGAGCGTCTGCGCGTTGCCCTCGAACCCGCCGATGTCCGCCGCCCAGGCGTTGATCGCGGTCTCGCCGTTGTGGCCGAACGGCGGGTGTCCGATGTCGTGGGCCAGGCACGCGGTGTCCACGACGTCCGGGTCGAGCCCGAGGCTGTCCGCGAGCTCCCGTCCGACCTGGGCGACCTCGAGCGAGTGCGTCAGGCGGTTGCGGGCGAAGTCGAGGCCGGTGGTCGGGCTGAGCACCTGCGTCTTGGCCGCGAGCCGCCGGAGCGCGCTCGAGTGCAGCAGGCGGGCGCGGTCACGGGCGAAGTCGCTCCGTCGGCTCGAGTGTTCCTCGGGCAGCCACCGCTCGGCGTCGGCGGGGCCGTAGCTCGCCAACCCGCCGTGCCCCGTCAGGGAGTCCATCAGCCGCCCGAGTGGTGCAGCTCGGCCGCGGCGAGGACCTGCCGGAACTCCGCGTCGACGTCGCGGCTCTCGAGCCATCGGTCCGGCAGCGCGGTCTTCTTCGGGTGTCCCGCGCGACCCCGTGGGCCCTCGACGTCGGCACCCGGGTAGGGCGCGGACCAGTCGAGTCGGCCGAGGAGGTCGTCGATCTCCTGCAGACTCGACGCCATCGCGAGTGCGGATCGGACCTCACCGCCGATCGGGTAGCCCTTGAAGTACCAGGCGACGTGCTTCCGGATGTCGCGGCAACCGTGCTCCTCGGACTCGAGGAACTCGACGAGGAGTTCCGCGTGCCGCCGGAACGCGACCGCGACCTCGCCGAGCGAGGGCATCGCCCGGACGTCCTCGCCGCGGAAGGCCGCCGCCAGGTCGCCGAACAGCCAGGGGCGACCGAGGCACCCGCGCCCGACGACGACGCCGTCGCACCCGGTCTCGTCGACCATCCGCAGGGCGTCCGCCGCCGACCAGATGTCACCGTTGCCGAGGACGGGGACGTCGGTGATCGTCTCCTTGAGGGTCGCGATCGCCGACCAGTCCGCCTGGCCCGAGTAGTGCTCGTTCGCCGTCCGCGCGTGGAGCGAGATCGCCGCGACACCGGCGTCCCGCGCGATCCGCGCGGCGTCGAGGTACGTCAGGTGGTCCGCGTCGATCCCCTTGCGCATCTTGACCGTGACCGGCACGTCGCCGGCGGCGCGGACCGTCTTGGTCACGAGCTCGCGGAACAGGTCCAGTTTCCAGGGCAGTGCTGCCCCTCCGCCCTTGCGGGTGACCTTCGGCACGGGGCACCCGAAGTTCAGGTCGATGTGGTCGGCGCGGTCCTCCGCGACGAGCATGGTCGCCGCCTCGGCGACCGTGTTCGGCTCGACGCCGTACAGCTGGATCGACCGCGGGGTCTCGGACTCGTGGTGCTGGATGAGCTGCATCGACACCGGGGTCCGCTCGACGAGCGCCCGCGACGTGATCATCTCGCACACGTAGAGGCCGGCGCCGTACTCGCGGCAGAGGCGGCGGTACGCCATGTTGGTGATCCCCGCCATGGGGGCGAGCACGACCGGCGCCGCGACCTCGATGGGGCCGATGCGCAGGGGCGCTGCGGGTGCACTCGTGATCGTCATCGTCCTCCATTGTCCCAGATGCTCGGTGTCGGAGCGCCGCGCCGGATCCCCCTGTTAGCGTCTCGGGCATGACGACCGCCATGGACGGCCCCGACCGCTTCGCCGCCGACGCCGACGCTCGTGGGCTCGAGGTCGAGATCGTGGAGCGGGGCCCGTCCGCCTCGCTCGGGGAGGCCGCGGCCGCGCTCGGCATCCAGCCCGGTGACATCGTCAAGTCGCTCGTGGTCAAGCGGCACGACGGCGGGTACCTGTTCGCGCTCGTGCCGGGCGGCCGCAGCATCGCCTGGAAGAAGCTCCGCGCGGTCGTCGGTGTCAACAAGCTGTCGATGCCCGACGCGGGTACCGCGCTCGAGGCCACCGGCTACGAACGCGGCACGATCACGCCGATCGGCAGCACGACGCCGTGGCCGGTGTACGCCGACGAGCGGATCGCCGGCCGCCGCATCGCGATGGGCAGCGGTCGTCACGGCGCGAGCGCCTTCGTCGACGCGGACGCGCTCGTCGCCGCCTACGGCGCCGTCCTCGCGGACATCACCGACGAGGAACCGCAGCGCTCCTGACCCGCCCCGGCCCCGTTCCGCGAGATCGCAGTCGTTGCCGCTGTCCCGCGCCCAGAACGGCAACGACTGCGATCTCGCGCCCCTGATGGCGCGTCGCCGGTCTAGTCAGGGACCTCGGTCCAGGCGCCCTCGGCACCCGGCACGAAGCAGACGTCGCCCTCGCAGACCGGCGCGCCTCCGGCCAGGTCGAGCGCCACCAGCCCACCACCAGTCGGGAGGAGCGGGACCGGTCGCTGCACCGCCTCCCGTCCGTCGAGACCCGGCAGCGCGCTCATCGTGCGCCCTCGGCGACGACCGCCGCGTCGGCGTCCGCGTCGTCAGCTGCTCGCGCCGTCGTCGCGGCGACGTCGTCCGCGGTCCGCATCGCGACCACCTGCTCGAGCACCTGCGTGAACGTCGCGGCATCCTGGGCGCCCGAGACGCCGTACTTGCCGTCGATGACGAAGAACGGGACGCCCGTGATGCCGAACGCCTGCGCCTGTGCCTGGTCGGCACGCACGGCGTCGAGCTGCGCGTCGTCCCGGAGGACGGCGAGGACCTCGTCACGGTCGAGACCGACCTCGGCACCGAGGTCCGCCAGGTCGTCGTCGTGCCCGACGTGGCGACCCTCCACGAAGTAGGCGGCGAACATGCGCTCGACCATGGGCAGCTGCAGGCCCTTGGTCTTGGCGAGGTGGATCACCTGGTGCGCCTTCACCGTGTTCGTGTGGTGGAGCGTGTCGTAGTGGTACTCGAGGCCGACCCCGGCCGCGATCCCGGTCACGCTGTCGATCATCTGCTGCGCCTGCCCGACCGGCAGCCCACGATGCGACGCGAGGAACTCGGCTTCGGTCCCCTCGAAGTCCACCGGCGTGTCCGGGCTCAGCTCGAACGCGTGGTACTCGACCTCGACCGTGCCGTCGAACGCGGCCGCCCCCGCCTCGAACTTGCGCTTGCCGATGTAACACCAGGGGCAGGCGATGTCGGACCAGACGTCGACCTTCACGGTTTCGCTCATGACGGGCGCAACCCCGGCCCTCCCGACCGCATTCCCACGGCCGGGAGGCCCGGGTCGGCAGCTCGACTACGCGCCGACCAGGCGCGCTCCGAGGTACCCCTGGAGCTGGTCGAGCGCCACGCGCTCCTGCCCCATCGTGTCGCGCTCGCGGACGGTGACGGCGCGGTCCTCGAGCGTGTCGAAGTCGACGGTGATGCAGAACGGGGTGCCGATCTCGTCGTGCCGGCGGTACCGACGGCCGATCGCACCGGCGTCGTCGAAGTCGACGTTCCACAACTGTCGGAGGTCGTCGGCGAGGCCGCGCGCGACGGGCGACAGCTGCTCGTTGCGCGACAGCGGCAGCACGGCGGCCTTGACCGGGGCGAGACGGGGGTCCAGGCGCAGGACCGTGCGCTTGTCGACGCCGCCCTTGGCGTTCGGGGCCTCGTCCTCGTGGTAGGCGTCGAGCAGGAACGCCATGAGGGCGCGGGTGAGTCCGAACGACGGTTCGATGACGTACGGCGTGTACCGCTCGCCGGACGCCTGGTCGAAGTACCGGAGGTCCTGGCCCGACGCGTCGATGTGGTTCGTCAGGTCGAAGTCGGTGCGGTTCGCGACGCCCATGAGCTCGCCCCACTCCCCCGACACGAAGCCGAAGCGGTACTCGATGTCCGCGGTGGCGTCGGAGTAGTGCGCCCGCTCGCCGTCCGGCACGTCGAAGCGACGCAGGTGCTCCGGGTCGATGCCCAGATCGGTGTACCAGGCGACGGCGTCCGTGATCCAGCGCTCGTACCACTCGGCGGCCTCGGCCGGGGGCACGAAGTACTCGATCTCCATCTGCTCGAACTCACGCGTCCGGAAGATGAAGTTGCCGGGCGTGATCTCGTTGCGGAACGCCTTGCCGACCTGGCCGATGCCGAACGGGGGCTTCATCCGGCTCGTGGTGACGACCTGCGCGAAGTCGACGAAGATGCCCTGCGCGGTCTCCGGACGGAGGAAGTTCAGGCCCTCCTCGTTGTCGACCGGCCCGAGGTACGTCTTGAGCATCCCCGAGAAGTTCTGCGGCTCGGTCCACTGGCCGCGCGTGCCGCAGTTCGGGCAGGCGATCTCGGCCATGCCGCCCTCGGGCTGCCGGTCCTTCTTCGCGACGAACGCGTCCACCAGGTGGTCCTGCCGGAACCGGTGGTGGCAGTGCAGGCACTCGACGAGCGGGTCCGTGAAGGTCGCGACGTGACCCGAGGCCTCCCACACCTTGCGGGGCAGGATCACCGCGGAGTCAAGGCCCACCATGTCCCCACGGCCGCGGACGAACCGCTGCCACCACTGGCGCTTGATGTTCTCCTTGAGCTCGACGCCGAGGGGCCCGTAGTCCCACGCCGACCGCGATCCGCCGTAGATCTCGCCGGACTGGAAGACGAAGCCACGACGTTTCGCGAGGGCGATGACGTTGTCGAGACGGGAGGGCTGTGCCAAAGGGTGCTCCAGAGGTCGCCGAGCTGGACGCCCGGTGCGGTGACGTACCGGGCAATGCTACCGGCGGCACTCCGCCTGTGCGGGCGCTCAGCGCCCACAGCCGACACCGAGCGGACCGTGACCGGACCGGTACGCCAGGTCGTCGGGGAATGCGTACCGTCATGTCCAGTTGACGATCAGTCAGCAAACACCACGAACGACAGGACGAGATCCGATGACAACACACCGCGTGCGTGGCGGCAGCAGCCGTGCGCTCGCTTGGGGGACCACGATCGCGATCGGCGTCACCGCCGCGCTCACGATCACCGGCTGCAGCGCGGCCGCGACCCGGCCCGAGGGGACCGCAGTCGCACACCGCTCCACGACGAGAACGACCGCGAGCGCGACGTCGACCCCGTCGGCGCCCGCGACCACGTCCAACCCGCACGCGACGCCGGCGCCGTCCGCCGCCGAGGCCGCTGCAGCGGCCTCGGCGTCCGCCGCCTCGGCCTCGACGTCCGCCGCGGCGGCCGCTGCCGCCGCTGCCGCCGCTCCGAGTACACCGAGCAGTGCCGCGCTCGTCGCGATGCTCCAGGACGCACCCGTCCCCGCACTGTGCCGGCACACCGCCGGGACCCTCGTGCACGGCACGCTGCCCGCCCATGCGGGCCACGCCGGGACCGTAGCGCTCTCCTACCTCGTCGGCACGGGCCGCCCCGAGGCAGCGCTGACGAGCGTCGGCGCACTCGAGGGCGCCGGGAGTCACGACGTCGTCGCGGGCCTGTACTGCGACGCCGGTGGAGTGCCCTGGCCCGAGGTGGTCGGCGTGTGGCGGTGGACGGGCGGCTCGACGCTCCGGTTCGTGTCCGTCTACGCCCCCGAGCAGCTCTCGCACAACATCGTGTCGCTGCACAGCATCGCCGTGTCGGGCGCCGCGATCGACGTGACCTGGACCGGCCCGGCTCCGGGCAAGGACGATGCGGACGGCAGCGAGCACTCGAGCGCCGTCCTCACCCTCCGGGGTGAGCAGCTCGTCGCATCCGGGTACCACTCGACCGTCGTCTGACGCAGCCACGATCCGGCAGGTCGACCGGTCCCGCGCCGCGGTGCGGGGCTGGTCGACCGGGTCGGTCGCGCTTCAGGCGCGCGGCGTCGGCGCGTCCACCGCCCCGCCGAACCGTCGGTCCCGCGAGGCGTACAGCTGGATGGCGTCCCAGAGGTCCTGCCGGCGGAAGTCCGGCCACAGGCGGTCGAGGAACACCATCTCGGCGTACGCCGACTGCCAGAGCAGGAAGTTGCTCGTCCGCTGCTCCCCCGAGCTCCGGACGAACAGGTCGACGTCGGGCATCTCCGGCGTGTAGAGCCGCCGGGCGATCGCCTTCTCCGTGACCTGTGCCGGCCGCATCCGACCCGCCGCGACGTCGTCCGCGATGCTCCGGACCGCGTCGGCGATCTCGGTCCGGCCCCCGTAGTTGACGCACATCGTCAGCGTCAGCCGGTCGTTGTGCGCGGTCATCCGCTCCGCGTACTGCAGCTCGTCGATGACGCTCCGCCACAGCCGCGGCTTGCGTCCGGCCCAGCGCACGCGGACGCCCCACTCGTTCAGCTGGTCTCGACGGCGGTGCAGGACCTCGCGGTTGAACCCCATGAGGAACCGCACCTCGTCCGGCGACCGCTTCCAGTTCTCGGTCGAGAACGCGTACGCCGACAGGTGCTTCACGCCGATCTGGACCGCACCCGCGACGACGTCGAGCAACGACGCCTCGCCTGCGCGGTGCCCCTCGATTCGGGTCAGGCCGCGCTCGTTCGCCCATCGCCCGTTGCCGTCCATGACGACGGCGACGTGCTCCGGGACCGCGCCGGCCGGGAGGGACGGCGGCTGTTCACCGGTCCAGTCCAGCGGTCGGAACGGTTCCGCTGGCACGGATCGGCGGGGGCTCATGCGTTCGGGGTTCCTTCTGCTCGTCCTGCGGCCGATCCGGGGGTCACCGGAACGGGGTGCTCACTCCGGTCGACGTGCGGGAGGGAGCGCAACGATCGTTCCAGGTGCCACTGCGCGTACGCCGCGACCACGCCGGAGGCCCGGGAGCGCGTCCGCTCGTCCGCCGCGTCGGCCGTCGCCCAGTCCCCGGCGAGCAGCGCACCGAGCAGGCCGAGCGTCACGGGATCGAGCCGTGGCGAGCCCGGCGGCGCCGCGCGGTCCGCGACGACCCCGCCGAGCTGCACGACGAACGCCGAGTGCGGGCCGGGATCGCCGGTGACGGCGCAGTCCCGGAAGCTCGGGGCCCATCCCGCGATGCTCATCGCGCGGAGCAGGTACGAGTCGAGGGTCAGGCTCGACGCGTGCTCCTGCCGGGACAGCGACCGGAGCGCCCCGACGAGGAGCAGGTACTGCTGCAGGCCCGCATCGGCGTCGCTCAGCCGGTCGGCGGTCTCGACCATGGCGCTCGCGGCCGTGTAGCTGCCGTAGTCGGCGACGATCTGCGCCCCGTACGACCCGATCGACTCGGCCTGCGTCACGATGTCGAGCGACCGGCCCTCGTAGAACTGCGCGTCGACGACCATGAACGGCTCGAGGCGCGCACCGAACTTGCTCGCGGTGCGCCGGACGCCCTTCGCCACGGCGCGGACCTTGCCGTGCTGCCGGCTCAGCATGGTGACGATGCGGTCCGCCTCACCCAGCTTGTGGGTGCGGAGGACGACGCACTCGTCACGGTACAGGGGCACCGGACCATGATCCCACGGGCCTCCGACGGCGCTGGCGCAGGGCCTCCGACCGCGCGCTGGCGCAGGGCCTCCGACGGCGCCGACGCAGGGCGTCAGGCGGACGCGAGCACGGCCTCCCCGGCGACGGCACCGGCGCGCACCGCGCGGTTGACGGCCGACACGATCGCCTTGAGCGAGGCGGTCGCGATGTCGGCGTCGATGCCGACGCCCCACAGGCGGGAGCCATCGACGTCGAGCTCGACGTACGCGGCGGCCTTGGCGTCACCGGAGGCGCTCATGGTGTGCTCGACGTAGTCGTACAGCGTCACCGCGACGCCCTGGTCGGCGAGGATCCGGATGAACGCGTCGATCGGGCCGGTCCCGACCGCCTGGGCGTCCACCCCGCCGTCGTCGACGCGCATCGTCACGGTGAGCTGCGTCGTCCCACCGAAGTCGCTCGACGTCGCCGTCTTCGTGAGCTCGTAGCGGCCCCACTTGTCGTCCTCGGCGGGCGCCGGCAGGTACTCGTCGCTGAACAGCTCCCAGATCGCCTCGGACGTGAACTCGCCGCCCTCGGCATCGGTCCGCCGCTGCACCACGCCGGAGAACTCGATCTGCAACCTGCGCGGCAGGTCCAGGGCGTGGTCCTGCTTGAGCAGGTACGCGACGCCACCCTTGCCGGACTGGGAGTTCACGCGGATGACCGCTTCGTAGCTCCGGCCGATGTCCTTCGGGTCGACGGGCAGGTACGGCACCGCCCAGACCATGTCGTCGACGCTGCTGCCCGCTGCCTCGGCCCGGGCCGCCATGGCCTCGAGCCCCTTCTTGATGGCGTCCTGGTGCGACCCGCTGAACGCGGTGTACACGAGGTCGCCCGCCCAGGGCTGTCGCTCGGGCACGGGCAGCTGGTTGCAGTACTCGACCGTGCGCTTGACCTGGTCGATGTCCGAGAAGTCGATCATCGGGTCGATGCCCTGCGTGAACAGGTTCATGCCGAGCGCGACGAGGTCCACGTTGCCCGTCCGCTCCCCGTTGCCGAACAGGCAGCCCTCGATCCGGTCGGCACCGGCCATGTACCCGAGCTCGGCCGCGGCGACGGCGGTGCCGCGGTCGTTGTGCGGGTGGAGCGACAGGATCAGGTTCTGCCGGTGGTTCAGGTGCCGCGACATCCACTCGATCGAGTCGGCGTAGACGTTCGGCGTCGCCATCTCGACGGTGGCGGGCAGGTTGATGACGACCTTGCGCTCCGGTGTCGGCTCGAGGACCTCGAGCACCTCGTTGCAGATGCGCAGCGCGACCTCGAGCTCGGTGCCCGTGTACGACTCCGGCGAGTACTCGTAGTACACCGTGGTGCCGTGACGGAGTGTGGCCTCGGCGGCCTTGCACATCCGGGCGCCCTCGAGCGCGATGTCGACGACCCCCTGGACGTCGGTCCGGAAGACGACGTCACGCTGGACGACGCTCGTCGAGTTGTACAAGTGGACGATGGCCTGCTTCGCCCCGTCGATCGCCTCGTAGGTGCGGGCGATGAGGTGCTCACGGGCCTGCGTCAGGACCTGGATCGTCACGTCGTCCGGGATCGCGCCTTCGTCGATCAGACTGCGGACGAAGTCGAAGTCGGTCTGCGAGGCGCTGGGGAACCCGACCTCGATCTCCTTGTAGCCCATGCGCACGAGCAGGTCGAACATCGCCCGCTTGCGGTCGGCGTCCATCGGGTCGATGAGGGCCTGGTTGCCGTCACGGAGGTCGACCGCGCACCAGCGGGGTGCCTCGGTGATCTGCTTCGTCGGCCAGGTGCGGTCCGGCAGGTCGACCGTGATCTGCTCGGAGAAGGGGACGTACTTGTGGATCGGCATCCCGGAGGGGCGCTGCGTGTTCTGCATGGTGGTCACTCGCTTCGTTGCTGGTCTCGTGTCGGCCGACGACGGACTCCGCGACGAGGGGGGCCGGTGGTCAGGCCTCGTCGCGGCGGCGAAGGAGGAGGAGTGCAGCGTGCATCGGCACCCACGGTAGCACCGCAGCGGCCACCGTGGGCGATGACGCCCAGGTGGCCGCGACCGGGAGGCCCCACCCCTCAATCGACCGCGAGGGCCTCACGCGGTGTCACCCGCATCGCCCGACGCACCGGAGCGACGGTCGCCACGACGGCGAGGAGGAGCGCGCCGCCCACCACCACCGCCACGGTCACCGGTGGCAGGACGGGCGTCAGCGGGAAGTGCAGCGTTCCGAGCAGCGTCCGCGCCGCCAGCCAGCCGTAGACGACGCCGAGCACCAGTCCGGTGACGACGGCGGCGGCGACCATCTGGACGGCCTCGGTCACGATCATGCGCCGGACCTGTGACGCGGTCAGGCCGAGCACGCGGAGGAGGCCGAGCTCGCGGCGCCGCTGCACGACCCCGAGCGCCAGGGCGTTGACGACACCCACCGCGGCGAGGACGCCGGAGAACCCGACGAGTGCGCTGACGACCGCGTTGAGCTGGGCGAAGAAGTGGTCCTCGGAGCGGATGGTCGCCGCGGACGCCGCCGAGCCGCCACCGAGTTCCCGCACCGAGAGCGCCGAGACGTGCTGGAGGATCCCGAGCGCGACCGCGAACGTGACGAGCAGCGTCACGCCGATCACGAGTCCGATCACCGCGCGTGCGGTGCGTCCCGGGGCGCGGAGCGCGTTCCGCCCCGCGAGCAGCACGACCGGGTCACGGGATCCGATCCGTCCGGCCAACGCGAGGACCGGCGGCATGACGAGCGGTGCACCGACGACGACGCCCGAGAACGAGACGAACGCGCCGAATGTGCCCGGCAGCACGGCGAGCACGGTGACGCCGCCGAGCGCGACGGCGAGGAGCATGGACGCCGCGCCCACGACGAGCAACGTGATCGCGACCGCGCGGCGACCACGACCGGCGCGGAGGTCGGCGGCGGTGGGTTCGACCGTGTTCGACAGCGCCTGCAGGGGCGTCACGGCGAGCACGCGCCGGCTCCCCGCCCGGAACGCCGCCCAGGTCGCGACGACCACCGCGCCGACCGGGAGCACGATGCCCGCGGGCACGAGGTCGTACGTGGTGTCCGGCAGGAAGTGTCGGGCACGCAGCATCGCGACGACGACGGCGGCGACCCCCACGCCCAGGACACCGCCGAGGAGCGCTCCCACCACGCCGACCAGGACCCCCGACCGACCGATGCCACGCCGGAGGGCCGCCCCGGTCGCCCCGACGAGCCGCTGCAGGGCGAGGACCCGCGTCTGCCCGGCGATGATCGTGCTGCAGGTGTTCGCGGTGACGATCGAGCCGACGTAGACGGCGACCGCGAGGAACACCCACCCGACCACCGACAACACGGCCTGGACCGAGCCGACGTCCTCGAGCCCGATGGCGCGCAGTGCGTCGGCGACCACACCGGGCGTGATGACGAGCACCGTCCCGAACATCGAGGCGAGCGCCGCGACGAGCAACGTCGGGCGGAAGGCGCGCAGCGTGTCGAGTCCGCGAGCCGTCGGCCGTCGGGTCGCGCGTCGGATCGGCCGTGGCGTCCGGGACGCGGTGGCCGCGTCCGTACCGCTGGTCGAGCTCATGCCGCGGCCTCCATCCCGAGCATCGTCGTCGAGATCTCCGCCGGCGTCATGGACGGCCGGTCCCCGACCACCCGTCCGTCGGCGAGGAACAGGATGCGGTCCGCGTTGGCGGCCGCGACGGCGTCGTGCGTCACAAAGACGACGCTCTGTCCCCACTCGCCGACGGCACCGCGGAGGATCGCGAGGACGTCCCTCCCGGTGCGGGAATCGAGGGCTCCGGTCGGCTCGTCCGCGACGACGACGGCCGGACGGGTGGCGAGCGCGCGCGCGATCGCCACGCGCTGCTGCTGGCCGCCCGACAGCTCGTGGGGTCGGTGGTCGAGTCGATCCGCCAGGCCGAGGCGACCGACGAGGTGGTCGATGAAGTCCCGCTCCTCGGCGGTCGGACGGCGGCCTCCGAGCAGGAACGGCAGCTCGATGTTCTCGAGGACGTCGAGCGTGGGGACGAGGTTGAAGGACTGGAACACGAACCCGAGGCGGCGTCGGCGCAGGTCGGTGAGTCCGCGGTCGTCGAGGGTCGTGAGGTCGGTGCCGTCCACCACGACCCGGCCACTCGAGACCGAGTCGAGGCCCGCGGCGACGTGCATCAACGTCGACTTGCCGGAGCCCGAGGGACCCATCACCGCCGTGAACGCACCAGCGGCGATCGTGACGCTGACGTCGTCGAGCGCGACCACCGCGCGGCCGTCGCTGCCGTACTGCTTCCGGACGTGTTCCAGACGGATGATCGGTTCGTTCATGCCTCCGAGCCTGGCGGCCGGGAGGCCCGGCGCGCGTCCGTCCCGCGGCGCGCGCCCGTCATCCTCGCGGCTGATCCGACGGCTCTCGAGGGACCAGGCCGTGCTCGTGCGCGAACACGACGAGGCGCACACGGTCGCGGAGCCCGAGCTTCCCGAGGACACGGGAGACGTGGGTCTTCACGGTCGCCTCGCTGACGAACTCGTGCCGGGCGATCTCCGCGTTGCTCAACCCACGCGCGGCGAGGTCGAAGACCTCGCGTTCCCGCGGGGTCAGGTCGGCGAAGGCAGCCGGAGGTGCCGGCGGGGCGGACCGTTCCTGGAACCGGCGCAACAGGTCGCGCGTGGCCGCCGCCGCGAACACCGTCGTTCCTGCGTGCACGGTCCGGATCGCCGCGAGCAGGAACTCCGGGTCGGCGTCCTTGAGCACGAAGCCGCTCGCACCGGCACGGATCGCCCGCGCCGCCGCCTCGTCGAAGTCGAAGGTCGTGAGCACGAGCACCTGCGGGCCGGCACCCTGGGCACGCGCCTCGACGATGCGGGCGGTCGCCGTGATGCCGTCCATGACCGGCATCCGGACGTCCATGAGCACGACGTCGGGCCGCGTCCGTCGGACGAGCTCGACCCCGGCGGCGCCGTCGCCCGCCTCACCGACGAACAGCAGGTCGGGTTGCGACTCGACGAGCATCGTGATGCCCGTGCGGAACAGCGCCTGGTCGTCGACCAGAGCGACCCGGATCGGTGCGGTCATCGTGCGCCTTCCTCTCGGCCATGTCGGGGCAGCGGGACGGCCCCGGTGCTCCCGGCGGTGGGCAGCCGGACGGCCACCCGGAACTCACCGTTGGTCGGCCCCGCGGACATCGTCCCGCCGGACAACGCCGCGCGCTCCCGCATCCCGACCAGACCGTGCCCGACGCCCTGGCCGCCGTGGCCCTCGGGCGGGAGCCGGTTCGCCACCGCGACCTCCACGTGGTCGGGGGCGTATCGCAGCGCGAGTCGGACGGGTCCGCTCCGGTCGCCGTGCTTCAACGCGTTCGTCAGGCCCTCTTGCACGACGCGGTAGACGGCGAGCTGCGATGTGGTGGGCAGGTGCTCGGGTTCGCCCGCGCGCTCGACCTGGACGTCCAGGCCGACCTGCCGCATGTCCCGCACGAGCTGGTCGATGTCGTCCAGGGCCGGCGTCGGACCCGGTGCCTCGTCGTGCCGCAGTGCGCCGAGGAGTTCGCGGACGTCGCCGAGGGCACGGCGGGCGGTCGCGCCGATCGTCGCCAGGGCGGCGTCCGCGCTCTCCGGGGAGGACCGCATCGCGTAGCGGGCGCCGTCGGCCTGCGCGATCACGACCGCGAGCGAGTGCGCCACGATGTCGTGCATCTCGCGGGCGATGCGCACCCGTTCCTGCTCGACCGCCACGGCTCGGTCCGAACGGGCCGCGTCGCGCTCGGCGAGGAGTTGGGCCTCGAGACTGACGCGCGCCACGCCGCGGGCGCGGGCCACCGCGCCCGCGAGCCACGGCAGGACGAGCAACGCCACGATGACGACGAAGTAGCCCGTGCCCTGTGCCGCCTCGCGCACGAGCTGCGTGGGGTGCTCGATGAGCGAACCGACGAGGTCGTATCGCTGGAGGTACTCCTTGACCGTCAGGTACAGCGCGCCGACCACGGACCCCACCAGCGCCGACGTGAGGCCGAACCGACGCACCCGGGGTGAGCCGTAGAGGGCCGTCCCGTAGAGCACGCCGGGGATCATGAGGTCGGCGACGGCGACGTTCGCGCTGACGTACATCTGGACGAGTGCGCCCACCCACGCGATGGCGAGCCCACGCCCGGGCGCGAATCGTCGGAGCGCCAGGGCGAGTCCGAACAACCCGCCGAGCAGCCAGGTCAGACCCGACCACCGGTCGCCGCCCAGGACCGCGACGACCGCCGCGACGAGCGCCAGCACGACGTCGAACGCCATCTGGCTGCGCAGCATGGTCCGGAACACGCCGACAACGCTACGGCCGCTGACCGGCCCCACGCAGCCGTCGTCCGGGATGTCCCCCGCGAGGCGCTCCGGCGTCATCCGATCGGATGACGCCGGACTGGCGATCAGAACCCGAGACGACCGAGCTGCTTGGGGTCGCGCTGCCACTCCTTGGCGACCTTCACCCGGATGTTCAAGTAGACGTGTCGCCCGAGGAGCCGCTCGATCTCCGCGCGCGCCCGGGAGCCGACGTCCCGCAGGCGTTCACCCCCGCGCCCGATGACGATCGCCTTCTGGCTGTCCCGCTCGACGAAGAGGTTCACGTACACGTCGAGCGTGTCGTCGTCCTCGTCGTCCCGCTCGACCATGTCGTCGATCACCACCGCGAGGGAGTGCGGCAGTTCGTCGCGGACGCCCTCGAGCGCGGCCTCGCGGACGAGCTCGGCGACGCGGTCGCTCGCGGTCTCCTCGGTCACGGTCTCGGCGTCGTAGAGCGCGGGCGACTCCGGCAGCAGCCGCACGACCTCGTCCAGGAGTTCGTCGAGCTGGGTGCCGCGGATCCCCGACGTCGGCACGATTGCGTCCCAGTCGCGCAGTTCGGACACCGCGAGCAGTTGCGCCGCCACCTGCTCATGTGAGGCGCGGTCGGTCTTCGTGACGATCGCGATCGTGCGCGCGCGCGGGTGGGCGTCGAGCTGCGCGTTGATGAACCGGTCGCCGGGACCGATCGGCTCGTTCGCGGGCACGCAGAACCCGATGACGTCGACGTCACCGAGGGTCGCCTGCACGAGGTCGTTGAGGCGCTCCCCGAGCAGCGTCCGGGGCCGGTGGACCCCGGGCGTGTCGACGATGACGACCTGCCCGTCGGGCCGGTGCACGACGCCGCGGATCGCGCGTCGGGTGGTCTGGGGCTTCGAGGAGGTGATGGCGACCTTCTCGCCGACGAGGGCGTTCGTCAGGGTCGACTTGCCCACGTTCGGGCGGCCGACGAACGAGACGAACCCGGCTCGGAAGGGGGTCCCGGCGGCATCGCTGGTGGATCCGGTGGTGGTCATGCGGTGTGGTGTCCCGTCGTCGTGGGGGTCGGTTCGTCGTCGAGTGCCGGGGCGTCGTCCGGCGTCGGTGCCCGCTCGACGAGCAGGGTGACCAGGTCGCGACGTCGGCCTTCCACCCGCTCCGCGGTGAGCTCGACGCCGGACACCGTGGCGGTGTCCCCCGCGGTGGCCAGCTGGCCGAGCTCCTTGACGAGCAGGCCACCCGCCGTGTCGACGTCGTCGTCGTCGAGCTCCATCCCGAAGAGGTCGCCGAGCTCGTCGACCGGAAGCCGTGCCGAGATGCGCCAGACGCCCGGGCGGATCTCGGTGCGGTCCACGACGGTGCGGTCGTACTCGTCCGAGATGTCTCCCACGAGTTCCTCGATGAGGTCCTCCATGGTGACGAGTCCCGCGACGCCGCCGTACTCGTCCACCACGAGGAGCAGGTGGTTCTTCACCGCCTGCATGAACCGGAGGGTCTCGTCCGCCGGTTTCGACTCCGGCACGAACTCGGCGGGACGCAACACGGTCGTGACGTCAGCGGTGGCGGATCCCGCGCGCTCGTACAGGGCGCGGGCGACGTCGCGCAGGTGGACGACCCCGAGGACGTCGTCGCTGTCACGGCCGATGACCGGCATGCGGGACACCCCCGACCGCAGCGACCGCTCCATCACGGTGGCGAGGGTGTCGTCGACGTCGACGGTCGTCATGTCCGTGCGCGGGACCATGACCTCGCGGACGAGCGTGTCGCTGAACTCGAACACCGAGTGGATGAGCTCGCGGTCGTCCGCCTCGAGCACGTTGCTCTCGGCCGCCTCGTCGACGATGCTGAGCAGCTGCTCCTCCGTCGCGACGCTCGACCCTCCGCTCCGCCCCGGGGTCACGCGGTCCCCGATCGCGACGAGGACGGTCGCGAGCGGCCCGAGCACGATGCGGACCGCGTGCACGAGGCCGCCCGTCCACGCGATGAGCTGGCCGGCGTGGGCACGGCCGACGCTCCGCGGACTCGACCCCACGAGGACGAAGGAGACGGCCGTCATGACCGCCGCCGAGACGAGCAGCGCGACCCACCAGACCGCGAAGACGCGCACGAGCGCGACCGTGACGAGCACGGCCGCCGCCGTCTCGGCGAGGACGCGGAAGAAGTTGAGGGCGTTGAGGTGCGCTCCCGGGTCGTCGGAGATGGCCTCGACGGCCCGGCGGTACCGGCTGTGCTCGGCGATCTCGTCGAGGTCCGCTCGGGACATCACCGACAACGCGGCGTCCGAGGCGGCGAGCAGACCGCCGAGCACGACCAGTGCGGCCGCCACCGCGAGCAGCACGGCGACCAGGAGCACCGGGGTCACCGGCCTCGACGCTGCGCCGCGAAGGCGCTGAGGATCTCGCCCTGCAACCCGAACATCTCGGCCTTCTCGTCCGGCTCGGCGTGGTCGAAGCCGAGCAGGTGCAGCACACCGTGGCAGGTGAGGAGGAGGAGTTCGTCGAGCGTCGAGTGACCGGCCGTCCGCGCCTGCTCCGCCGCGACCTGGGGACACAACACGATGTCGCCGAGGAGTCCGGGAGGTGTCGGGTCGTCCTCGGTGCCCGGCCGGAGTTCGTCCATCGGGAAGCTCAGGACGTCGGTCGGGCCGGGCTCGTCCATCCACTGGACGTGCAGCTGTTCCATCGCGCCCTCGTCCACGAGCACGATCGCGAGCTCGGCGTCGGCGTGGACGTGCATGGCATCGAGCGCGAAGGCCGCGAGACGTTGGACGGCGTCCTCGTCGACCTCGACGCCGGACTCGTTGTTCAGCTCGATGCTCACCGGCTGCCTCCTCGGGCGCTGGTCGGGTACGGGCTCTGCTGGCGGTCCTGCGGCGGTCGCCCACGGCGCTCCGAGCGGTTCGTCCCGTCGGGGTTGCCCCGGTACGCAGTGCCACGACCGCCCGGTCGGTCGCCCGCCTGCTCGGCGAGGCGCTCCTCGTCGTAGCGCGAGTAGGCGTCCACGATGCGGCCGACGAGCGTGTGACGGACGACGTCGTCACTCGTCAGGCGCGCGAAGTGGATGTCGTCGACCTGGTCGAGGATCTGGGTCACGAGCCGCAGACCGCTCACCTGCGCGGGCAGGTCGACCTGCGTGATGTCGCCGGTGACGACCATCTTCGAGCCGAAGCCGAGCCGGGTGAGGAACATCTTCATCTGCTCGGGCGTCGTGTTCTGCGCCTCGTCGAGGACCACGAACGAGTCGTTGAGCGTGCGACCACGCATGTACGCGAGCGGTGCGACCTCGACCGTGCCGGACGCCAGGAGCTTCGGGACCAGCTCGGGGTCCATCATCTCGTTGAGGGCGTCGTACAGCGGCCGGAGGTACGGGTCGATCTTGTCGGTGAGGGTGCCGGGCAGGAACCCGAGCTTCTCACCGGCCTCCACCGCCGGGCGGGTCAGGATGATCCGGTTGACCTCACGTCGCTGCAGCGCCTGCACGGCCTTCGCCATGGCGAGGTAGGTCTTGCCCGTGCCGGCCGGTCCGATGCCGAACGTGATCGTGTTCTCGTCGATCGCGTCGACGTAGGCACGCTGGCCGTCCGTCTTGGGCCGGACGGACTTGCCGCGGCTCTGCACGATGGGGGTGCCGAACAGGTCGGTCGGCCGGCGGTCGTCCTCGATGACGCGGGCGGAGGTGGCGACGTCCGCCTGTCCGATGTCCTGGCCGCGACGCACCATGGTGATGAGCTCGTCGACGAGGACACGGGCGTGTGCGACGTCGCGCTCCGGACCGGTGAGGCTGACCTCGTTGCCGCGGACCAGCACGCGGACGGTCGGGTACTGCCGCTCGACCGTGCGGAGCAGGCGGTCCTGCGGCCCGAGGAGTTGCACCATGGCGATGCCGTCCACGGCGAGGTCGACGGTGACCTCGGGCTCGTCGGACGAGGATGCGGGGTGTGCGGTGCTGCTAACCGGCAAGGGTGCCTTCCTGGAGGTCGCCCGCGAGGACGTGGGCGTGGACGTGGAACACGGTCTGTCCGGCGGACGCACCGGAGTTGAACACGAGACGGAACTGGCCCCCCGCACGCTCGTCGGCGACGCGCTGGGCCATCGCGACGAGGTCCGCGAGCAGCGACGGGTCGCCGGCCGCGAGCTCCGCCACGGTGGCGTACTGCTCGGTCTTCGGGACGACGAGCACGTGGACGGGCGCCTTCGGAGCGATGTCCTCGATCGCGATGAGGCGGTCGTCCTCGGCGACGACGGTGGCGGGGATCTCGCGCGCGACGATCCGCGAGAAGACGCTCGGCGAGGTGCTCATCGCTCCATCGTAGGGCGTGCTGGCGACACCGTTCCGAGCTGTTCGCGCTGGGCTTGCGCTGCGCCGGGCGCCCCGACGGTGACAGCCGTCACCAGCGGCCGAGCCGCGCCTGGAGCACGGCGAGCGCCGCAGGCCCCGCGGTGCTCGTGCGGAGGACCGACGCACCGAGCCGGACCCGCGTGGCGCCCGCGTCGGTGAGGCGGTCGAACTCGGGGTCCGCGATGCCGCCCTCGGGACCGACGACGAGTGCGATCGCCCCCGCGCCCTCGGGAACGGCCACCGAACTGAGCGGCTGCTCCGCGAGCGGATCGAGCACGAGGACCGTCGTCGAGGGCGGGAGGCCCGCCCCGTCGGCCAGGGTCGCGGTCGTGACGAGCGGTCCGACGTCGGGCACCCGGGCCCGGAGCGACTGTTTCGCGGCCTCCCGGACGATCGCGCCCCAGCGGGCACGGCCCTTCTCGGTCTTCGGACCCTCCCACCGGGACACGCTCCGTGCGGCCGACCAGGGCACCACGCCGTCGACGCCGATCTCGGTCGCCGCCTGGACCGCCATCTCGTCACGGCCGCCCTTCGCGAGTGCCTGGACGAGCACGAGCCGTGGCGAGCCTTCAGGTTCGACGTCCACGGACCGGACCGCGAGCGTCAGCGCGTCGCGGCCGACCTCCGCCACCGCGCCGCTGACGACGGTGCCCCGACCGTCCCCGATCCGCAGCGCCTCGCCCTGGCGGATCCGCGCGACCGTGACGGCGTGCCGACCCTCGGCACCGTCGAGCGACACGACGTCGCCGGGACGGACGCCCGCGAGGTCGTCGACCAGGTACAGGGACGCCACGGATCAGAAGGTGAAGAAGCGGTCACGGAGCTTGCCGAAGAGCCCCTGCTGGAACCGGGCGAGCTGCGGCGCCGGCGCCTTCCGGGACTTGGCGAGTTGTTCGACGAGACCGCGTTCCTTGTGCGAGAGCTTCGTCGGCGTGACGACCTGGACGCCGACGCGCAGGTCGCCCCGACCCCCACCGCGCAGTCGCGTCACCCCGCGGTCCTTGATCGTCAGGACGTCGGCGCTCTGCACCCCCGGCCGGATCTCGAGCTCGACCGGCCCGTCGAGCCCGTCGATGGTCGTCGTCGTGCCGAGGATCGCGTCGGTCATCTGCACCTCGAGTGTCGCGAGGAGGTCGTCGCCGTCGCGGCTGTACACGTCGTGGTGCCGCACCTTGACCTCGAGGTACAGGTCGCCCGAGGGTCCGCCCGCCGGCCCGACCTCGCCCTGACCGGGCATCTGCAGCCGCAGACCGGAGTCGACGCCCGCGGGGATGTCGACGGGGAGCGTCCGGCGGGCGCGCACGCGGCCCTGGCCCTGGCAGGTCGGGCACGGGTTCGGGATCACGGTCCCGTACCCGCGGCAGGTGCCGCAGGGCGCGCTCGTGACCACGTTGCCGAGGAGCGACCGGACGGTCCGTTGCACGTGCCCGGTGCCCCCGCAGATGTCGCAGGTCACCGGGTGGGTCCCAGGCGCGCTGCACGAGCCGCCGCAGGTCTCGCACAGCACGGCCGTGTCGACCTCGATGTCCTTGTGCGTGCCGAACACGACCTCCTCGAGGTCGACCTCGACACGCAGCAGGGCGTCCTGGCCGCGCTCGGCGCGCGACCGTGGCCCGGTGCCGCGCGCACCGAATCCGCCACCGCCACCACCGAAGAAGGCGTCGAAGATGTCGCCGAAGCCACCGGCTCCGCCGCCGAAGGTGCCGTCCTGCGGACCGGCGTCGTAGCGGCGCCGCTGCTCCGGGTCACTGAGGACGTCGTAGGCGTGGGTGACGTCCTTGAACCGCTCTGCCGCCTCCGGGCTCGGGTTGACGTCCGGGTGGAGTTCCCGGGCCAGGCGTCGGTACGCCTTCTTGATGTCCGCGTCGGCGGCGTCGCGTGCGACGCCGAGGACCTCGTAGTGGTCTGCCACAGCACCTCAGTCTGTCGGAGTGGTCGGCGTCCGCCGCACGGTGGTCCCGATCCGGGACGACCGGCGGTCCGGACGGATGGTCAATTGTCGGCCAGGAGCCCCGAGAGGTACCTGGCCACCGCCCGGACGGCGGCCATGTTCGTGCCGTAGTCCATGCGGGTCGGGCCGAGCACGCCGAGCCGGGCGACCTCGCCCCCGGCCGCGGTGTACCCACCGGCCACGATGCTCGTCGCGTCGAGTCCCCCGGCGGTGCCGAGGTACGCGGCGTTCTCCTCGCCGATGCTCGCGGCGACGGCGACCGCGTCGAGCTGCATCTCGCCGAAGAGCCGGAGCAGGGTCACCTGTTCCTCGATCGCCTCGAGCACGGGGAACAGGCCGCCGGCGAAGTCGTCCTCGCTCTTCGCGAGGTTCGCCGCACCCGCCATGACGAGCCGGTCCTGGCGGTTGGCCCGGACCTGCTCGACGAGTGCCGCGACCACGACGGCGGCGAGTCCCTGCAGCTCGGGGCGCACGCGTTCGGGGATGCCGAGCAGCACCCGGGGGACGTCCTGCAGCAGCAGCCCGACGGCCGCGGAGCCGAGCACGGCGCGGAGTTCGGTGAGGGCGTCGTCCTCGACGCGGAGATCGGTCTCGAGGATGCGCTGCTCGACGCGTGCGGTGTCCGTGATGAGCACGCTCATGAACCGGGTCTCGCTGAGCCGGACGAGTTCGACGTGCCGTACCCGGGCGCGGATCATCGAGGGGTACTGCACGAGCGCGACCTGGTTCGTGAGCTGGCTGAGCAGACGTACCGTGCGACCGAGGACCTCGTCGAGGTCGTTCGACCGCCCGAGGAAGGTCTCGATCGCGTGCCGCTGGGCGCTCGACAGCGGGCGGGCCTCGGTCAGGTGGTTGACGAACACGCGGTAGCCCTTGTCGGTGGGCACCCGCCCCGACGACGTGTGCGGGGCGACGATGAGCTGTTCTTCCTCGAGGGCGGCCATGTCGTTCCGGATCGTCGCCGACGACACCCCGAACGCGTGCCGCTCGACGATGGAGCGGGATCCGACGGGCTCGCGGGACGCGACGTAGTCGCGCACGATCGCCTTGAGCACCTCGAGACTGCGTTCCGACACCATGACGCGCCCTCCCTCCTGCCACTCGTGCGCGATGTGCGCCCAGAGGGTCCGGCGGTGGTCGCACCGTCCGCTGTGCCACAGGGCTGGCACTCTCCGGGTCCGACTGCTGATCCTACGCCGAACCTCCGACCGACCGGGCCTCGAACCGGTCACAGCGAGCCGTTACGCTTCCGGCATGAGCACGACGCCGCCCTACGGACAGCAGCCGGACCCGCAGTGGGGGCACTACCAGCCGCCGCAGCCGATGCGCCCCGAGGACCAGCGCCTCTGGGCGACCCTCGTGCACGTCGGCGGGATCTTCTTCCAGTTCGTCGTCCCGCTGGTCGGGTACCTCGTGCTGCGCGACCGGGGACCGTTCGTCCGCGAGCACACGCGGGTCGCGTTGAACTTCCACATCACGATGGCGATCGCGTACGCGGTCGGCGTCATCACGTCGTGGCTCGGCATCGGCGTCCTCATCCTGTTCGCCGTCGCCGTGATCCAGGTCGTGTTCGGCGTCATCGCGGCCGTGCGCGCCAACGCCGGGCAGTTCTACCGCTACCCGCTCAGCATCGAGTTCATCCGCGCCTGACGACCACCGTCGATCACCTGCCGGCGGACACGGCCGGGAGGCCCGCCAGCAGCCCGCCGCTCCCCCGGCGGTCCGTCAGTCCAACAGCTCCCGCACCACGGCGTCGGCCAGCAGGCGCCCGCGCAGCGTGAGGTCGAGCCTCCCGGACAGCGCGGCGCGGCCGTCGACGAGTCCGCGCGCGATGAGCCCGGCGACGCGCCCACGCGCCTCGGGACGGAGCTCCGCGGTGGCCAGCTCGCCGCGCACGCGCGCAGCGAGCAGGACGCGCTCGACGTACCGGGTCTCGTCGTCGAGCGTCTCGCGGCCGGCCGCCGGTGATTCGCCCCCGAGCACGCGCGCGGCGTACGCGGCCGGGTGCTTGACGTTCCACCATCGGGTGCCGGCGACGGCCGAGTGCGCCCCCGGACCCACCCCCCACCAGTCGTGGCCCTTCCAGTAGGACAGGTTGTGGCGGCTCGCGTGCTCGGCACCGCGGGCCCAGTTCGAGACCTCGTACCAGCTGTACCCGGCGGCAGCAAGACGTGCGTCGGCCTCCTCGTACATGTCGGCGGCCAGGTCGTCGTCCGGCGCCGGCAGGAGCCCCTTCGCGACGGCGCGCCCCATGGCCGTGCCGTCCTCGACGATGAGCGCGTAGGCCGACAGGTGGTCCGGCCCGTACGCGATCGCCGCGTCGAGCGAACGGCGCCAGTCGTCGAGTGACTCCCCCGGCGTCGAGTAGATGAGGTCGAGGCTGACGTCGAGCCCCTCCGCCCGCGCCGCATCCACCACGAGCGGGACCCGCTCCGGGTCGTGCGTCCGGTCGAGCGTGGCGAGCACGTGGGGCACCGCGGACTGCATGCCGAAGCTCACGCGCGAGAACCCGCCGCGGCGCAGCGTCGCCAGGGACTCCGCGTCGACCGAGTCCGGGTTCGCCTCGGTCGTGACCTCGGCACCCGGGAGGATCCCCCAGGTGTCGTCGATCGCGCGAAGGATCATCACGAGGTCGTCCGCCGGCAGCATCGTCGGGGTCCCACCGCCGAAGAACACCGTGGACACCGGCCGACGCGCGACGCCCGACCGGTCGAGGACGGACGCCGCGAACCGGATTTCCTGGACCGCGTGACCCGCGTAGTCGTCGCGCCGGACGCCCCGCAGTTCCGATGCCGTGTAGGTGTTGAAGTCGCAGTAGCCGCAGCGGACACGGCAGAACGGCACGTGCACGTAGACGCCGAACGGGGTGTCTCCCGCGTCCGCCGAGGGGACGATCAGGCCATCCGCGGGGGCGGGATCGGCGATCGGCAGGGCGCTGGGCACGGACTCCATTGTCCCACCGCGCCGCCGTCCCCGGGTCACACCACCGGTCGCGCGGCCGGGACGGGGTCGACATGATGGTCCCATGCACGACAGCACCACCTCCGGGAGCACGGACCCGGAACCCAGCGCCGACAGCGTCGCCGGCACCATCGTCCTCTGGGACGTCGACGGGACCCTCGTCGAGAACGCCGCCGTCCCCGGGAGCCTGTACCACCTCGCACTGGAGCGCACCGTGGGCCGGGACCTCGAGCAGCTCGTCGGCCACCAGCACGGCCGGACCGACGCCGGGATCATCCTCGAGGCCCTCCGGGCCCACGGGCTCGACCCGGAGCTGTCCGAGACCGTCCGCGGACACCTGCAACGCCTGTCCGAGGAGCGCTACCGGTCGGGTGAGCGGCGGACGCCCGCGCCGGGTGTGATGGCCCTGCTGCAACGCATGACCGATCGTGGCTGGCGCTCCGCGCTTCTCACCGGGAACTCCGCGGGTCGGGCTCGCCTCAAGCTCACCAGCGCCGGGTTCGACCCGGACGCGTTCGACTGGGCGCACTCGTACTTCGGGGACGAGGACGTCGAGCGGCAGGCGCTGACGCGCCGGGCGGCCGCGGACCTCCGCGGGAACCGCGTGGTGGTCATCGGGGACACGCCCCGCGACGGCACCGCCGCCGACGCGGCGGGCATCCCGTTCATCGCGGTCGCCACCGGCGTGCACGACGTTGACGAGCTCGGCAGGACGAGCGCGGTCGCGGTCGTCGCGGACTGCGCGGAGGGTGCCGACACCCTGCTGGACGCCGTCGCCGCGCTCCGGCCCCTGGTCTGAACGACCCGGCGTGATCGTCAGTCGGAACCGAGCAATGCCTGCAGGTAGGCCTGGGCGAGTCGCCGCTGCTGGCGTCGGAGGAACGGGCCGAGGAACCGCCACCCGCGCGACGACGGCTGCGAGAACTGCCGCACCTGCAGCCAGACCGAGCCGTCCGTGGTGCGCTCGACGACGAAGGACTCCTCGCCCGACACCGGGTGCCCCTCGAGCGTGCCGTACGCGAAGCCCTTGCGGTCCGGTTCGTCGATCACCGAGACGACGCGGACCGGGGCGTGCACGACCCGCCCGTACGCGTGGATCGTCAGCGTCGCGGTCGTCCCCGCGGTCAGCAAGGGCGTGCCGTCCGGCGCGAACCGCTCGGTCGTCCCGCCGCCGATCGAGGCCGGTGTGACCGGACGACCCTCGTCGTCGAACTCGACGGGGGTGTAGCCGACCTCGTCGTCGTCGGGGACGTCGTCCACGCGGACCCGGATGCCGCTGCGCTCCTGGATCTGCCAGGTCAGGGTCTGGACCCACGCCGTCTCGAACCGCTGGTCGCCGTGGCCGATGCGCGTGCGGGACTCGCTCGGCGTGAACCCCTCGGGCGGGTAGGTCATGAGGTCCGGCGCCTGGGTCGCCCCGACGGCGCCGTAGGTCAGGGCGGTGGGGCGGTGGCTGCCGCGGGTGCTCATCCGCCCATCGTACCGAGCGTGGGATCGCTCCCCCCGGCGAGGACCCGCAGGTAGCGCGCCGTCGTGCGCCGCGACTCCCACTGCACGAACGGCCAGAGCAGCGCCCACAGTCGGTTCGCCGGTCGTGAGAACGACCGCACGACGAGCCAGACCGTGTCATCGGGACGGTGCTCGACGAGGAACGCGACCTCGCCCGACTCGGGGTGCCCGCGACGGGTGCCGTAGGCGAAGCCGCCGCGGGTCTCCTCGTCGACCACGCGGACGGCGCGGACCGGCGCGTGGGTGGTGACGCCGTACGCGCGGATGTGCAGGACAGCACGGTCTCCGGCGTGGAGGCGCGGGTGCGGTCGCCTGGGTCGGGACGGGTCGTGCGGACCGTCCGGGTCCTTCCCGGCCTCCCGGTGGTCCTGGGTCACCCGGTGGTCCTGGGTCTCCCGGTGGTCCTGGGTCTCCCGGTGGTCCTGGGTCTCCCGGACCTCCGGTTCCACCCGGATCCCGACGCGCTCCTGGATCTCCCAGCGGAGCACGGCGTCGACCGCGCGGTCGTGGCAGGCACGACCGCGCCCGATCCGCGCGGCGTCCTGCCGTGCGCGGTACCCCGCTGGCGGGGCCGTCACCAGGTCGGGGGCGAGCGATCCGCCCTCGGGCGCGTAGGTCAGGGCGTCGCGGTCAGCACCGGCACGTGCGGCGTGGGCGCTCCCCGGACCGTCGGCGGTCACTTCTTCTTGGCGTCCTTGGCCTCGGTGTCACCGGAGAGCGCAGCGATGAACGCCTCTTGCGGGACCTCGACGCGACCCACCATCTTCATGCGCTTCTTGCCCTCCTTCTGCTTCTCGAGGAGCTTGCGCTTGCGGGTGATGTCACCGCCGTAGCACTTCGCCAGGACGTCCTTGCGCATGGCACGGATCGATTCGCGCGCGATGATGCGCGCACCGATCGCGGCCTGGATCGGGACCTCGAACTGCTGCCGCGGGATGAGTTCGCGCAGGCGACCGGTCATGAGCACGCCGTACGCGTACGCCTTGTCCCGGTGGACGATCGCGCTGAAGGCGTCGACCTGGTCTCCCTGGAGCAGGATGTCCACCTTGACGAGGTCGGCCTCCTGGTCCCCCATGGGCTCGTAGTCGAGGCTCGCGTACCCCTGCGTGCGGCTCTTCAACTGGTCGAAGAAGTCGAACACGATCTCACCGAGCGGCATCGAGTACCGGAGCTCGACGCGGTCCTCGCCGAGGTACTCCATGCCGAGCATCGTGCCGCGGCGCGACTGGCACAGGTCCATGATCGCGCCCACGTAGTCCTTCGGCGCCAGGATCGCCGCGCGGACGACGGGCTCCTTGACGCTGGCGATCTTGCCCGACGGGAACTCCGACGGGTTCGTGACCTCGACGGTCTTCTTGTCCTCGGTCGTGACCTCGTAAACCACACTCGGCGCGGTGGTGATGAGGTCGAGTCCGAACTCGCGGGACAGCCGCTCCGTGATGATCTCGAGGTGCAACAGCCCGAGGAACCCGCAGCGGAACCCGAAGCCGAGCGCGACCGAGGTCTCGGGTTCGTAGACGAGTGCGGCGTCGGACAGCTTCAGCTTGTCGAGTGCCTCGCGCAGGTCCGGGTAATCGCTGCCGTCGATCGGGTACAGCCCCGAGAACACCATCGGCTTCGGGTCGGTGTAACCGGCCAGCGCCTCCGTGGCGGGCCTCGCGGCGCTCGTGACGGTGTCGCCGACCTTGGACTGCCGGACGTCCTTGACGCCGGTGATGAGGTACCCGACCTCGCCGACCGCCAGGCCCTTCGTCGGTACCGGCTCCGGGCTCGACACCCCGATCTCGAGGATCTCGTGGGTGGTGCGGGTCGACATCATCTGGATCTTCTCGCGGGGGCTGATCCGCCCGTCGACCATGCGCACGTAGGTGACGACACCGCGGTAGCTGTCGTAGACCGAGTCGAAGATCATCGCCCGCGGCTCGGCGTCCAGGCGACCGACCGGCGCCGGGATGCGTTCGACGACCCGGTCGAGCAGCTCCGCCACGCCCACGCCGGTCTTGCCGCTCACGCGCAGGACGTCGGCCGGGTCGCCGCCGATGAGCTGCGCCAGCTCGGCGGCGTACTTGTCCGGCTCCGCGGCGGGCAGGTCGATCTTGTTGAGGACCGGGATGATCTCGAGGTCGTTCTCGAGCGCGAGGTACAGGTTGGCCAGGGTCTGCGCCTCGATCCCCTGGGCGGCGTCGACGAGCAGGATCGCGCCCTCGCACGCGGCGAGCGACCGCGACACCTCGTACGAGAAGTCGACGTGGCCTGGAGTGTCGATCATGTTCAGGGCGAACGTCTGGCCGTCACGCTCCCACGGCATGCGCACGGCCTGCGACTTGATGGTGATCCCGCGCTCGCGCTCGATGTCCATCCGGTCGAGGTACTGCGCCCGCATCGCACGCTCCTCGACGACGCCGGTGATCTGCAGCATGCGGTCGGCCAGCGTCGACTTGCCGTGGTCGATGTGGGCGATGATGCAGAAGTTGCGGATCGCCCCGGCCGCCGTCGACGCGGGTTCGAGTGGTGCGGATGCTTGTGGGCTCACGGTTCCTCTGAGGTCGAGCGGTGGATCGGTCGATTGTTCCACGCGCAGCCGACCGATGCGGCCAGACCCGGCCGCGGCGACCGCGGCGAGGACGGGAGCGACCCTGCCGGCAGGGTCGTCAGCGCGGGTCCGGGAGACGACGGAGACCCTCGCGGAGCACCGCGGGGTCCGCGGCCAGGCACACGCGGATCCACCCCTCACCGGCCCTCCCGAACGCGCTGCCCGGCGCCACCGCGACGCGCTCCGTCAGCAGGAACCGCTCCGCCCATGCCGCGACGTCCCCGTCGGTCGCGTGCGCGACGTCGATCCACAGGTAGAACGCGCCCTCGGGGTCGTTGTACGTGATGCCCTTCGCGTCGAGGACCTGTCGCGCCACCTCGAGGTTCGCGCGGTAGTGGTCACGGGCCTCCTGGACGGCCGAGTGGTCCCCGACGATGGCCGCGAGGGCCGCGAACTGGTCGGGTTCGGCGACACAGCTCACCGTGGCCTCCTGCACCGTCCGCATGGTCCCCGCCATGCCCCTCGGCGTGACGAGGTACCCGACGCGCACGCCGGTCATCGCGTACGTCTTGCTCAGGGAGAACACGCTGAACACCCGGTCGTCCTCGTCGAGGGACGCGGGACTGACATGGCGGGCGCCGAACGTGAAGTACTCGTAGACCTCGTCACTGATGACCCAGAGGTCATGCCGACGGGCGAAGGCGAGCAGCCGCTGCACGGTCTCCGCGCCGACCACCGACCCGAGCGGGTTCGACGGCGAGTTGAGCAGGAGCACGCGCGTGCGGTCGGTCACGCTCGCCTCGAGGGCGTCGAGGTCCGGCTCGAACCCGTGCGCCGGTGCGAGCTCGTACGGCACCGGGACCGCACCGAGCATGTGGGCGTTCATGGTGAAGGTCGTGTAGCCGGGGTCCGGCACGAGGACCTCGTCGCCCGGCGCGAGCAGCAGTGCCATCGCCTGGTGCAGGGCCTGGGTCGCCCCGACCGTCACCCAGACCTGCTCGATCTCGGCGTCGATCCGGTTCTCGCGGGACAGCTTCTCCTGGAGGGCCCGCCGCAGTGGCGCGATCCCGCCGTTCGGCGTGTAGTTGGTCCGGTCCTCGGTCCACGCGCGTCGCGCCGCGTCGCCGATGTGCCGGGCCACGGGCACGTCGGGCTCGCCGACCACGAGCATGATGGCGTCGTCGAGGAGCAGAGCCTGCTCGTAGATCCGCCGGATGCCGGAGTCGGGCACGGTGCTGATGTGCGGCGCGAGCGATGGCATGGCGCAACGCTAGTCGAGGGGTGGCGCGTTGATCGCTCCTCGTGGTCCTGGTAACATTGCTCGCTGGCTTGCGTGTTCCATCTCCCACAGGTGGAGCGCGATCCGCGATCGGACCCTCTATCCCTGTGATCGCGTTCACCCGTCCGAGACACACAGAAAGCAGAACCGCATGGCGAACATCAAGTCGCAGATGAAGCGCATCAAGACCAACCTGAAGGCCCAGGAGCGCAACAAGGCCTACAAGAGCGAGCTCAAGACGTACATCCGCCACACGAACGAGGCCATCGCCGCCGGCGACAAGGACAAGGCCACCGCCGCCCTCGTCGTCGCGACGAAGAAGCTCGACAAGGCCGTGAGCAAGGGCGTCATCCACAAGAACCAGGCCGCGAACCGCAAGTCCGCGATCTCGAAGAAGGTCGCCGCGCTCTGATCTGAGCGCTGGCCGAGCCGCACCTCGCCGAACGCCCCCGACACTTCGGTGCCGGGGGCGTTCCGCGTGTCCGGCGCGGCGCAGCTCGGGCTTGGGGGTCAGCACGGCGCAGGGGTCGGCACTGCGCAGGGGCCGCACTGCGCAGGGGTCGGCACCCGGCGGATCCGGCCTGCGGGATCAGCACCCGGCCGACCATGCCCGGCCCGGTCAGGTCCCCTCACCGCGGCGGGCGATGACGCGAACCATCACCTCGAGCGCGTAGTGGGCGTCGCGGGACCCGCCCTTCACCGCCGTGTCGGCGGCCGCGATGCTGAGGATCGCGTTCGCGAGGCCGGCCTCGCTCCAGCCCTGGACGTCTCGCTGCGCCCGCTGCACCTGCCACGGTGCCAGCCCGAGCGCCGATGCCGCCTGCCCGCTCGACCCGCGGAAGGAACTGACCTTCGCCATCGTGCGGATCTTGCTCGCGAACGCCGCGACGATCGGCACGGGGGCCTCGCCGGTCGCCAGGGCGTGCCGGAGCTGCACGACGGCCGGCCCCGATCGACCGGCGAGCGCGATGTCGGCCACCTTGAAGGCGTTCGTCTCAACCCGGCCGCCGTAGTACCGGTCCACCGTCCGGTCCGTGATCTCCTGGTCGTCGTCGGCGAGCAGCTGACGACAGGCGGCAGCGAGTTCGGCGAGGTCGTCCGCGAACGCCGCGACGAGGGTGCGGACCGCGGACGGGCTGATCTTCCGGCGCGCGGCGCGGAACTCGGCCTGGACGAAGTCGATCCGGTCGGTCTCCTTCTTCAGTTCGTCGCACTGGACCTCGATCCCGCCGCCGGTGCCGCCACGGATCGCGTCGAGTAGTTTCTTCCCGCGGACGCCGCCGCCATGCCGGAGCACGAGCGTGACGTCGTCGGCCGGGGCCTGGAGGTAGGAGAGGGTCTCGGTGATGAACGCGTCCGTGCACTTCTCGACCTGGACGACGCGCAGGAGGCGGGGTTCGCCGAACAGCGAGGGGCTGGCGAGGGTCGCGAGCAGCCCAGGCGCGTACTGGTCGGCCTCGAGATCGTGGACCTCGAGTGCAGGGTCCTCGGCGAGCAGGAGATCGCGCAGCGAGGTGATCGCTCGTTCGGCGAGGAAGGTCTCGGGTCCCGTCACGAGGACGACCGGTGCCGGCCGGATCGCCGACCACGGGACCTGGTCGATCGCCGCGGCTGCGCGCGCTGGTCTCTTCGCCGCCATGGTGTGCCTCCCGCTCGGGACGTTGGTGGACCCGACCGTGCCCGACCCGGTCCACGCCGGGCTCCGACCCGACCGACCTCCAGCAGTGTACGGGCGACCGGCGACACCCCCGCAGTGGGATCGCCTCGGTCGGGCCGCTCGCGCCAGACGCGGAGGTCGCCGCCCGACGGGGAGAGCACGACCGTACCGTTCTGATCGGTGCGGAGCGCCGCCGTGCCCGCTGCCTCCAACATCGCGAGCGCGCGGTCGGTGGGATGCCCGTAGGGGTTGTCGGCACCCACGCTCACGATGCCCACCCGAGCCGACACCGCTCGGTACAGCGCCGGGTCCTGGTCGGCGGAGCCGTGGTGCGCGACCTTGACGACGTCGACGGGTGGCCAGCCTCCGGCTGCCGTCACCATGGCGAGCAGCCGTCGCTGCGCCGCCTCGCCGAGGTCGCCGAGGAACAGCGACGACAGGCAGTCGGAGCAACGCCGGGACGGCTCGAACAGGACCGTGACGCTCGCGTCGTTCCCGCCCTCGGTGGTCGACGGAGGGGGCCACACCACCCGCCACGGCAGATCCCCGAGCGTGCCGGCGGTGCCTGCGCCCGCCGTGACCACGTCGGCACCCGCGCGCCGCAGGGTGGCGACGACGTCGGCGTCCGCCGCGCGGCCGAGCGGGCCGACGAGGGCGGTCCCGACACGGTCGGCTACCACCCCGACCGCACCCACGTGGTCGCGGTCGTAGTGCGAGGCCACGAAGAGGTCGATCCGGTCGATCCCCAGTAGGTCGAGGCAGCGCTCGAGCCGCTCCGGCTCGTCGCCCGTGTCGACGAGCGCGACCGCATCGTCCCGCCGCACCAGGACCGCGTCGCCCTGGCCGACGTCGCAGGCCGCGAGCGACCAGTCGGCGGGGACGCTCCCCCGGACGACGGCGTCGGGCACGACGACGACCGAGACGCCGATCACCCCGACCACCACCGCCGCGGCCACGGGGACCGCCCGTGCAGCACGGCGCACGAACACGGCCGCCACGACCGCCGCGCTCACCAGTGCGGCCGTCGCGGCGCCGAACGGGCCGGCCGGCCAGGGGACCACCGCGAACGGGAGTGCCGCGGCCGCCCGCGCGACGACGGCGATGACCGCGGCGGGTGCCCACGCGGCGGCCGCGAGGAACCAGGCACCGGTCGACCAGATGGGCGCGAGCGCGCACGCCGCCAGCCCGAGGACGGTCGCGACGGGAGCCAACGGCTCCGTGACCAGGTTCGTGAGCACGGCGTACGTCGGGATGGACGGCGCGAGCACCACGGTGACGGGCCAGCACGCGGCCTGCGCCGCGACCGGTACCGCGAGCGACGCCGCGACCACTGGTCCGAGTCGTCCGGCGAGACGCGACGCCAGGACCGGGGCGACCACCACGACCCCCGCGGTGGCCAGGACGGAGAGCGCGAACCCGAAGGACCGGGCGAGCCACGGGTCGACGACGAGCATGCCGATGGTCGCCAGCGCCACGAGCGGTGCGCCCTGCACGGGTCGTCCACGCAGGTGCACGACGAGCACGACGACCGCCATGATCGTCGCGCGCACGATGCTCGGATCCGGTCGCACGAGCAGGACGAATGCGCCGAGCACGACGACCGAGACCACGACACGCGCCAGCCGCGGGGCGCGTGCGGCGCGGCCGACGAGCATCACGAGTCCGACGAGCACCGCGCAGTTCGAGCCGGAGACGGCGGTGAGGTGCGTCAGTGCGGTCACCTCCATCGCATCCGCGGTCCGGTCGTCGATACCGCTCCGGTCCCCGATCGCGAGCCCGCGCAGCAGGCCGGCTCCGGGGCCGGGCAGTCTCCCGGTGACCTCGGCGAACGCGCGGCGGGCGATCGTGCTGGCCAGGAGCAGCGCCGCGGGAGCGTGGACGACCTCGGGGTCGCCCCGGGTGAAGAGCAGGACGGACGCGGTCGCACCCGGCGTCCCGGCGACCAGCTCCGCCTGCACACGCACCGTGGCACCCGCGACGAGTGGGACGGCGACGTCGCTGGCACCCGGGCCGTGCTCCGTCGAGCCCGGCTCCGCGAGGACCACGCGGGCGGGGACGCGGAGGCCGGTGGTCGTGCTCGTCTCGCCACCCGCGCGGTGTTCCATCCGGACGAGGCGCCCGGGGACCGTTCGCTCACCCGGTTCGCCGTCGCGCTCGAGCACGACCTCGGCGACCACGGCCGCCCCGTCGTCGATCGCTCGGATGGCTTCCGGACGCCGGACGGCGTCACGCACGTCGACGGCGACCGCGACGAGGGCCACGAGCAGCAGGGCGGGCGCGACGAGGCCGACGACGCCGAGCGGTCCGCTGTGCGCTCGGGGTGGCGGGCCCGCCCGCCCGCGACGGACCGCCTGGAGGACGACCAGGACCGCTGTGGCCGCGGCGACTCCCGCGGCCACGGCGACCGGGACCGCGTGCGCGGGACTGGCGACCAGGACCACCGCGACCACCCAGGCCACGGCCACCGGCACGACGAGGCGGAGATCGGGACGCGGCGCACCGAGCGACGTCACACCCGCACCCGGTCCCGGAGGTCCGCGAAGGTCGCGTCACCGATCCCGCTGACGTCGAGCAGGTCCTCGACGCTCGAGAACCGGCCGTGCTCGGTCCGCCACGCGACGATCCGGTCGGCGAGCGCCGGTCCGATGCCGGGCAGGGTCTCCAGGGCGGTGGCATCGGCGGTGTTGAGGTCCACCAGGGTCGGGCCCTCCCCACGACCGACGGACGCACTCCCGCCCCCCACGACGGGTCCCGGAGCCTCGGGGACGTCGTCCTCGCCGTCACGCGGCACGTACAGTTGCTCGCCGTCCACCAGCGGCCGGGCGAGGTTCACCCGGCTCAGGTCTGCGTGGTCGGCCGCCCCGCCGGCCTCGGTGACCGCGTCGTCGACGCGGGCACCGACCGGGAGCTCGACGAGGCCCGGCGTGGCGACGGCTCCGAGCACGTGGACGACGACGGTCGCGGGCGTCGCCGCTGGGGGGACCACTCCCGTGGACGCCGTGGCGGGCGCCGACACCGAGACCGCATCGGCGGAGCGCTGGACCGTCGTGGCGTGGTCGGTCAGTGCGCCCACCGCCAACAGCACGAGCGCCACGACCGTCACGGCGATGGCGACGACCACGAGGGCGCGCGGCCGGATCCAGGTGCGGACCGGTGCGGTGTCGTCGAACTCGTCTCCCGTCATGCTCCGACGCTAGGGGCGCTCCCGACGCCGAACGGCCCCGCCGGTGCGTCCTGTGTCGGGACGCCCCAGCGGGGCCATTGTGGAGGAGTGGGCGCGGAGGGCAGTCAGCCCCGGATCGCGATGTTGACCAGCTTCGGCGCGCGGACGATCACCTTGACGATCTCGCGCTCACCGATGAACCGCTGCACCGATGCGGAGGACCGGGCCAGCGCCTCCAGGGCGTCCGCGTCGATCGACGGCGGCACCTCGAACGTGTCGCGCACCTTGCCGTTGACCTGCACGACCGCCGTGACGCTCTCCTGCACGAGCAGGGTGGGATCGGCCTTCCGCCAACCGTGTGTCGCCACCGACGGCTCGTACCCGAGCCGCTCCCACATCTCCTCGCCGGTGTACGGCGCGAAGACACTCAGACCGAGCGCGACGGTCTCGGTGGCCTCGCGCACCGCGGGGTCTGCCGGCCCGACACCCGAGTCGATGGCCTTGCGCGTGACGTTGACCAGGTCCATGAGCCGCGCGATGACGACGTTGAACTTGAAGGACTCCATGAGACCGGGCGCGTCGGCGAGGAACCGGTGGGTGACGCGGCGCAGCGCACGGTCGCCCTCGGCCCACACCGCGTTCGGAGCCGACGTCACGTCCACCGCCAGGCGGTAGGCGCGAGCGAGGAAGCGCGCGCTCGCGGCGGGCGAGACGTCCTCCCAGTTGATGTCGTCCTCCGGCGGACCGGCGAAGCCCATCACCAGACGGATGGCGTCGACCCCGTGCGCGTCGAGCTCGTCCCCGAGGCTGACGCCGCCCTTCGACTTCGACATCTTCGACCCGCCGGACAGCACCATGCCCTGGTTGAGCAGCGCGTTGAAGGGCTCGGTGAAGTCGATGTACCCGAGGTCGAACAGGACCTTCGTGACGAACCGCGCGTAGAGCAGGTGCAGGATCGCGTGCTCGACGCCGCCGATGTACTGGTCGACGGGCGCCCACTTGCGCGCCTCGGCCGGGTCGAACGCCTGGGTGTCGTCGTTCGGGCTCAGGAACCGCAGGAAGTACCACGACGAGTCCACGAAGGTGTCCATCGTGTCGGCGTCGCGCTTGGCAGGAGTGCCGTCCACCGGGTTCGGCACGTTCACCCAGTCCTCGGCGCCGCCGAGCGGGCTCGTGCCCTTCGGCTTGAGGTCGAGTCCCTCGCTCGGCGGGAGCAGCACGGGGAGCTGGTCCTCGGGCACCGGGTACTCGGTGCCGTCGTCGCCGTGGATGATCGGGATCGGCGTGCCCCAGTACCGCTGGCGGGAGATGAGCCAGTCGCGCAGTCGGTACGTCTTGGCGGCGCGACCGGTGCCCTTCTCCGAGAGCAGCCGGATCGCAGCCTGGATCGCGTGCTGCTTGCTCATGCCGTCGAGCGGACCGGACGCGATCATCCGCCCCTGTCCGGTCAGCGCGACACCGGTCGATGCCGGGTCGAGTGGCGGCAGGTCGAAGTCCTCGAGGGTCGCGCCCTCGGGGATCACCGGGAGGGCACCGGTGACGGCCGCGTTCGTGTCGACGACCACCTTGACCGGGAGGCCGAACACGCGTGCGAAGTCGAGGTCGCGTTGGTCGTGGGCCGGCACCGCCATGACCGCACCGTGGCCGTAGTCCGCGAGCACGTAGTCGGCCGCCCAGATGGGCAGGCGCTCCCCCGTGACCGGATGCAGGGCGAACCGGTTGAGCGGGACACCGGTCTTCGGCCGGTCGGCGTTCTGCCGGTCGATCTCGCTCGTCGCCTGGGTCTCGGTCAGGTACTCGGCGAAGGCCGCCTGCGTCGCGTCGTCCGACGACGCGACGAGTTCGGCGGCGAGGTCACTGTCCGGGGCGACGACGAGGAACGTGACGCCGAAGACCGTGTCGGGTCGCGTCGTGAAGACGGTGACGGGTTCGTCCCGCCCCTCGATCACGAAGTCGACGTCGGCGCCGACGGATCGACCGATCCAGTTGCGCTGCATGGCGATGACCTTCGCCGGCCAGGTGCCCTCGAGCTGGTTGAGGTCATCGAGCAACCGGTCCGCGTAGTCCGTGATCCGGAAGTACCACTGCGTCAACTTCTTCTTGACGACCACGGCGCCCGAGCGGTCGGACGTGCCGTCCGGCAACACCTGCTCGTTCGCCAGGACGGTCTGGTCCACCGGGTCCCAGTTGACCCAGCTGTCCTTCCGGTACGCCAGGCCCTTCTCGTACATCTTGAGGAACAGCCACTGGTTCCACTTGTAGTACTCGGGGTCCGACGTGTGCAGCTCGCGCGTCCAGTCGAAGGACGGGGCGTAGCGCTTGAACGAGGCCTTCTGTTGTTCGATGTTCGCGTACGTCCAGGCGCGGGGGTCGATCCCGCGCTTGATGGCCGCGTTCTCGGCGGGCAGGCCGAACGAGTCCCACCCGATCGGGTGCAGCACGTTGAAGCCCTGCTGCCGCCAGTACCGGGCGACGAAGTCGCCGAGTGCCCAGTTCTCGGCGTGACCCATGTGCAGGTCTCCGGACGGGTAGGGGAACATCTCGAGGATGTACTTGCGCGGGCGGCGGTCCTCCGGGTCCGTCGTGAAGAGCCCGAGGTCCGACCAGATGCGCTGCCACTTGTCCTGGATGCGCCGGGGGTCGTAGGCGTGCGGGTCCTCGACGTGTTGCTCGATGGTCACGGAACTCTCATTCGGTCGGGAGGGACGGGTCACCGCACACGAGCGGGTGACCGACGATCAAGGGTACCGAACCGAGCCGGGCCGCACGCCGCACGGGGACGGATGCCGGGCACTCGCCCGACGTCCGTCCCCGTGTCGGTGGTCAGTTCGCCGCGCTGCTCAGAGCAGTCCCTTGTCGGTGAGGAACTTCTTGGCGATCTGCGCCGACTTCTCCTTGTCCACGGTGCTCTCGGTGTTGAGCTGGATCAGCGCGGACGTGGTCAGGGCCTTGTCGACCTTCTCGATGTCGGTGGCGGCCTTGCCGGTCACCTTCTTCGAGACGATCGGCGTCACGTTCTGCGGCAGGATCAGGTGCTTCGGGTCCTTGAGGGTGACGAAGTCGTTCGCCTTGATGCTCGGGTCGGCGCTGTAGATGTCGGCGAGCTGCACCGTGCCGTCCTTGAGCGCCTTGACGGTGAGCGCGCCGCCCGAGTCCTCGATCGCGGTGAACCCGACGGTGGCACCGTAGGTGGACTTGAGGCCGTTCGGCCCGTAGGGACGGGTCTGGAACTCGGAGTTCCCCCCGACGGTCAGCTTCGTGGAGACGTCCTTCAGGTCGGCCAGGCTGGTCACGTGGTTCTGCTGCGAGAACTGCTTGGTGACCGTGTAGCTGTCCTGGTCCGTCGCCGCCGCTGCGGGGAGCGCACGGATCCCGCTCGGCAGGGCGGACTTGAGACCCGCGGCGATCTCCGCGGGGCTCGACGCCGTGGACTTCTTGTCGTAGTACTGGAGCAGGTTGCCGCTGTACTCGGGCATGACGTCGATCGCGCCCTTCTGCATCTGCGGCAGGTAGACCTCACGTTGCCCGATGTTGAAGTTCCGCTTCACGTCGTAGCCGTCGTGCTCGAGCACCTGCGAGTACAGCTCGGCGATGATCTCGTTCGAGTAGTACTGCTGCGAGCCCACGACGATGGTCGAGGACCCGGCGGCGGACGACGCGCTGCTGCCCGCGATGGGGCTGCTCGAGGAGCAGCCGGTGAGCGCCGCGACGGCGCCGACGGCCAGTGCGGCCGCGATGCCGAGGCGGAGTCTGGTTGCTGTGGTCACGAGGGGTTTCCTTCCGGGAGGGGATTGTGGGAGGACGCGTGCGTCACCCGGGAACGCGAGCCCGAACGGCCGGCGACGCCCGCGGGCACCACCGCCCGCTGGAACCCGGCGAAGAGGATCTCGAAGACGATGGCGAGTGCGATCACGAGGATCGACGAGCCGAGCATCTCCGCGTAGTCCTGGATCTTGAGGCCGAGGAACAGGTAGCCGCCGAGACCGCCGGCCCCGACGTACGCCGCGAGGGTCGCCGTCGCGACGACCTGGAGGACCGCGGCCCGGATGCCCCCGATGAGCAGCGGCAGGCCGAGCGGGATCTCGACCTTCCAGAGGATCTGCCACTCGGTCATGCCCATGGCACGGGCCGCGTCCACGGTCACCGGGTCGACGGCCTCGATGCCGGCGTAGGCGCCGGCGAGCACCGACGGGATCGCGAGCACGACCAGGGCGATGAGCGGGGCGGACAGTCCGACGCCGAGCGCGATGCCGAGCAGCGTCAGCACGCCGAGCGTCGGCAACGCACGGATGCCGCCGGAGAGGGCGATCGCCACGCTCCGCGCGCGACCGGTGTGTCCGATCGCGAACCCGATCGGGATCGCGATGACCGCGGCGATCCCGACCGCGAGGAGCGTGATCCACACGTGTTCCCAGAGGCGCGTCGGGATGCCGGTGGGTCCGGGGTAGTTGGTGGGGTCGAACACCCACGCGAACGCCTGGCCGATGATCACGAGGTCACCTCCGCGACCGGTGCGGTGGATCGGGCGGCGCGCCGTCGCGTGGCGCGGGGCATGGACCGGGTCCATGGGAGCACCAACCGCCCGAGCAGCACGAGCAGGCCGTCGAGCACGAACGCCAGGACCAGGACCAGGACGATCCCGGACCCGATCTCCTCGGGGATCGTGCGCTGGATGCCGTCCGTGAACAGCGACCCGAGGCTCTGCACCCCGAGCACCGCGCCGACCGTCGTCAGCGAGATCGTCGACACCGAGACGACCCGGAGGCCGGCGAGCAGCACCGGTCCCGCGAGCGGCAGGTCGACCCGGAAGAACCGCTGCACCGGCGAGTACCCCATGGCGACGGCGGCTGCCTGCGTGGCCGGGTCGACGGACGACAGCGCGTCGGCCGTCGACCGCACCATGAGCGCGAGCCCGTACAGCGTCAGCGCGACGACGATGTTGACGGGGTCCTGCAGGTCGGTGCCGATCACCGCCGGCAGCGCGATGAACAACGGAAGGGACGGGATCGCGTAGAGCAGGCTGGCGACGGCGACGATGCCGCCGCCGGCCCCCCGGGCGAGCCTCCGGGGCGCCCCGCCGTCCGTCGAGGGGCTGCGCAGTTTGACGACGAGCCACCCGATGGGGATCGACAGGAGGAAGCTGACGACGATCGCCGGCAATGCGGTCGCCAGGTGCGCCAGCGTGTCCGACCAGATGATGTCGAGGTTCGACCACACCCAGGTCACGACGCGCTCCCACCCTGCGCCGCAGCACCCGCCGCGGGGTACGCGGCGGCCTCGGAGACGGATGGGACGGGTCCGGTGAGCACACCGGCGGCACGACCGTCGGCGTCGACCACCACGGGACCACCGGGTGTCTGCTCGATGCGGAGGGCGCGGCGGCCGCGACCGGCACCGACGAAGTCGGCGACGAAGTCATCGGCGGGCGACGACATGATCTCGGCCGGCGTTCCCTGTTGCGCGATCACCCCGCCCTTGCGGAGGATGACGACCTGGTCGCCCAAGCGGAAGGCCTCGTCGATGTCGTGGGTCACGAACACGACGGTCTTGCCGAGTTCTCGTTGGAGCCGGATGAGCTCGTTCTGCAGATCCGTCCGCACGAGGGGGTCGACCGCGCCGAACGGCTCGTCCATGAGGAGGATGTTCGGGTCGACGGCGAGGCCACGGGCGACCCCGACACGCTGCTGCTGACCCCCCGAGAGCTGCGAGGGGTACCGGTCGGCGAGGCCGCGGTCGAGTCCGACGGTGTCCATGAGCTCGAGCGCACGCTCCCGTGCGCGGGCCTTGGGGACACCGGTCAGCAGCGGCACGGTCGCGATGTTGTCGACGACCTTCCGGTGCGGCAGGAGTCCGCTGTTCTGCATCACGTACCCGATGCGGCGGCGGAGTCCGACCGGCGGGACCGCCGCGACGTCCTCGCCGTCGATCTCGACACTGCCCGCGGTCGGGTCCACCATGCGGTTGATCATCCGGAGCAGGGTGGTCTTGCCGCAGCCGCTCGACCCGACGAAGACCGTCGTGGTCCGGGACGGGATCACCAGGTCGAAGTGCTCGACTGCGATGGTGCCGTCCGGGTACTGCTTGCGCACCGATCGGAACTCGATCATGGATGCTTGGCCCTTCCGGTTCCTGGGTGCGTCTGGTGGACGCGTGCCCGTCGATCTCCCGCCGATGGGTGGAGGTCGTCCCGCCCACGTACTGAAGCATGCTTCGGCGCGATGGGCAATCACGGATTGCGTACGCGGACATCCGACGCCCTGCTCCGCCGGATCGACCGATCGAGCGGGGTACGAGCGCACCGCACCGGAGGGGTACGGACGGTCAGGAGCGTACCCGGGTCCGCCGACGCTCGCGTCGGGACGATGACGAATCGTGACGTGGCGGACGACGACGCCCGCCCCCGAGAGCGGGAGCGGGCGTCGTCCGGTGGCCCCGGGTCAGGCGTCGGCGAGGACCGATCGCAGGTACGCGCGGGACATCGCCCGGAACTCCTCGACGAGTGCGGCGTCCCCGGCACCGGGCACCCGGTGTGCGCGGGCGAGGACCGCGTGCCCGGCCTCGGTCAGGACGGTCCACGCCCGACTCATCCGCTCGGAGTCCGGGAACCCGAAGCGCTCGCGGAAGATGACGGCGACCGCGCCGCCCAGTTGGGACATCCGGTCCTCGGTGCCGTCGTCGCCCTCGGTGACGTCACCGAAGCGGACCGCACGGAACCCCGGCTCCGTACGGTACATCTCGACCGTCATGTCGATGAGCGCGTCCGCGCCCTGCTCCCACGTCGTCGCGCCGCTCGCGTCGATCGACGAGACGAACCGCTCGGCGAGCCGTTGGGCGCACCGGATCGCGAGCGCCTCCACGACCGCGATGCGATCCGGGAAGTACCGGTAGACCGTCCCGATCGAGGCTCCGGCCCGCTCGGCGACCATGGCGGTCGTCAGGCGCTCGAGCCCGATCTCGTCGATCACCGCGGCCGCAGCGTCGAGGAGCCCGGCGAGGCGCGCCGAACTGCGGGCTTGGACCGGCTCGTTCCTGAGCAGTGATGATCCCCCCGGCAGTGCGTTCGATACCTCGGTGACGAGCACGTGTTCTCCTCCTCGCGCGAACGCGATGCTGGTCGACGGCCCGAGCGGCCGATGGCGGCGGGACGAACGGGCGTCCGCGCCGCGACGGGCGACGGACCCGCCGACGTGTTGATGTGACGGTCACAATGGTCGCACCGAGCGCCTGGGTCGACGCTGCGTTTCGACTCCTCGGAGGCAACGCGTGTCGTGGGACGCCCGTCCGGCCAGGGCAGGACGGGAGGGGCGACGCGACCGGCACGGTGCACGCACCGACCGACGGATCACCCGCGTCCCCGTGCGCGGCGTCATGACATCACCCGACCGCGGCCGATGGCGGCGGCGACTCGGCAGAGGGTCGGCCGACCGACCGGCGCCCACCGGGGCGTGGAATGATGGTGCGATGCCCGATCGGACGATGCCGGATGCCGCGCTGGTCGACCCGATCCTGCACCGCGCCGCCCGCGTCGAGGACGCGGTCCAGGAGTTCCGGGAGCGGCGGGCACGTGCTCGCGGTCTCGTGCCGACGGTCGTCCCGTACACCGGGTACGGGGCGCCGGGATGGGTCCGGGTCCTCTGTCGGGTCCTGCTCACGCGGCGTGGCCTCGCCTCCGACGCCAGCTACGAGGGCGTCCGCGGTTGGCGCAGCTTCACGAGCGTGGCCGTCGACGACGTCGAGGTCACCGTCACCGCCGGGGGTGCCACGCACCGCGTGCAGGCCGACCGGGGCGGCGTGGTCGACACGCGTGTCCCGCTCGACCTCGAGCCCGGCTGGCAGACCGTCACGCTCGCCGCTGGCGGTTCGCGTCCCGTCCACGCGCCGGTGTTCGTCGTGGATCCGTCGACCCGCTTCGGCGTCGTCTCGGACGTCGACGACACGATCATGGTGACGAGCCTCCCCCGCCCATTCCTGGCGGCATGGAACTCGTTCGTCCTCACGGAGCACGCCCGCCGCCCCGTCCCCGGGATGTCCGTGCTGTACGAGCGGATCCTGGGTCAGCACCCGGGCGCTCCGGTGGTCTACCTGTCGACCGGCGCCTGGAACGTCGCGCCGACGCTCAACCGGTTCCTCACTCGCAACATGTACCCGCCCGGCGCCCTGCTCCTCACGGACTGGGGTCCGACGCACGACCGCTTCTTCCGCAGCGGACGGCTCCACAAGCAGGAGAACCTCCGACGGCTCGCCGCCGACTTCCCGGACGTCCAATGGCTGCTCGTCGGCGACGACGGCCAGCACGACGAGGAGCTGTACGGCGAGTTCGTGGCGGAGCACGAGGGCAAGGTCTCCGGGGTCGCGATCCGCCAGCTCTCGACGAGCGAGGCCGTTCTCGCCGGCGGCCGCTCCCGGGCTCAGGAACGCAGCCGCAATTCGGCCGCTCCGTGGGTCTACGCCCCGGACGGCGCCGGGCTCTGGGAGGCACTCGCCGACGTCGGGATCACCCGGCGCTGACCCGTGTCGGCGTGCCGATCCGGACGTCCGGACACCGGCTCCCCTGCGGGAGTGCACAGCCGACTCCCTCCCGCCGGACGCGGGACCCGCAGGGTGACAGGCTGGACCGATGGCGCTCCACATCGAGGACTACGCACTCATCGGCGACTGCCACACCGCCGCGCTCGTCGGCCGGGATGGCAGCATCGACTGGCTGTGTCTGCCCCGGTTCGACAGCGCGTCCGCGTTCGCCGCGCTCCTCGGCGACGAGGACGACGGTCGCTGGCTGCTCCGACCGGACGACGACACCGCGACCGCCACACGCCGCTACCTCGACGACACGTTCGTCCTCGTGACGACCTGGACGACCTCCACCGGCGTCGTCGAGGTGACCGAGTTCATGCCGTCCGGGGACCGGCGCGCCGACCTCGTGCGACGGGTCCGCGGGGTGCGCGGATCGGTGGCGATGCGGCAGGAACTGCGGATCCGGTACGGCTACGGAGCGACGGTGCCGTGGATGCGGCAGATCGGCCACGACGACGCGCACGTCCTGCTCGCCACCGCGGGGCCGGACTCGATCGTCGTCCGTGGACCGCGCCTCCATGCGGAGGGCCACCGTCACGAGAGCCGGTTCACCGTCGAGGCCGGCAGCACGGTCGACCTCACGCTGACCTGGTACCCGTCCCATCGTGAGCCGCCGACGCCCCCGCAGGTCGACGCCGTCCTCGACGAGACCGTCGGCTGGTGGCGCCACTGGGCCGCCGGCGACGCCACCGATGGCCGCTACGCCGACGCCGTGCACCGCTCGTTGCTCGTGCTCCGTGCGCTGACGCACGAGGACACCCGCGGGATCGCCGCGGCAGCGACCACGAGCCTCCCGGAGGACCCGGGCGGCGAACGCAACTGGGACTACCGGTACGTGTGGCTGCGCGACGCGTCGCTGACGCTCGCGGCGCTCCTCGCGCACGGGTTCCGCGACGAGGCGGACGGCTGGAAGCACTGGTTGCTCCGCGCGATCGCCGGTGACCCCGCCGACGTCCAGATCATGTACGGCCTCGCCGGCGAGCGGGAACTCCCGGAGCGCACCCTCGACCACCTCGCGGGGTACGAGGACTCCCGCCCGGTCCGCGTCGGCAACGGCGCCTACACGCAGTATCAGGGCGACGTCTTCGGCGAGGTCCTGGCGGCGCTGCACGACGCACGCGAGCTCGGCGTCGAGGAGAACGCGGACAGCTGGTCGCTGCAGCGCGCACTCCTGGCCTACGTCGAGGAGCACTGGCAGGACCCCGACAACGGCATCTGGGAGATGCGTGGGCCGCGCCGCCACTTCACGCACTCACGCGCGATGATCTGGGCCGCGTTCGACCGCGGTGTCGCCGCCGTCGAGGAGTTCGGACTCGAGGGGCCGGTCGAGCGCTGGCGCGGGTTCCGTGACCGGGTCCGCGAGGAGATCGAGACGCAGGGCTACGACCCGGTGCGGAACACCTTCCGGCAGCACTACGACACCGACGAGGTGGACGCCTCGCTGCTCGTCCTCCCCCAGATCGGTTTCTGCAAGCCCGACGACCCCCGCATGCTCGGCACCGTCGCCGCGATCGAGCACGACCTCCGCACCGGACCCGACGGACTGCTGCTCCGGTACCGCACCACCGCGGGCTTCGACGGCCTGTCTGGATCGGAGCACCCGTTCCTCGCCTGCTCGTTCTGGCTCGTCGAGCAGTACGCGGCGTCGGGCCGGATCGAGGACGCCGAACGCCTCATGGACACGCTCGTCGGGTTCGCGAACGACGTCGGGATGCTCTCGGAGGAGTACGACGTCGAGCACGGCCGGCAGATCGGCAACACACCCCAAGCGCTGTCGCACCTGACCCTCGTCACCGCCGCCGACGCGATCCGCCGGGCGCGCGGCGAGGCCGGGCCCGGCATCCGCACCCGGGAGGCCCAGAACGACGGCACCACCCGCAGCACCACCGGTGTGGGCGAAGCCGCGGTCGCGTCGGACGACGATCGACGTCAGGGGATCAGGACGAGGACTCCCAGTCGGCGGGGCCACGCGAGCCGGCACGGTAGTCGTCGAGCGGGACCTCGCGACGCTTCCAGGCGTCCACGACGGGCTGGACGATCTCCCAGCAGCGGACCGCGACGTCGCCGCGGATCGACAGCAGCGGGTCGTCGTGGAAGATCCCGCTCAGGACCTCACCGTAGGGCGTGAGCTCGCCACTGTCGAACGACGACGACAGGACGATCTGCCCCATCTCGAACGGGTTGCCCCCACCGTTCGCCGACAGGCTCAGCTCGATCTCGTCCGGGTTGAGGACGATGCGCAGCGTGTCCGACACCGGCTGTCCCTCGAGGCCGGACGGGAGTCGCGGCACCGGCTTGAAGGTGACGAGGACCTCCTTACGGCTCGCACCGAGCGCCTTGCCCGAACGAAGCGTGAAGGGCACGCCCTGCCAGCGGGCGGTGTCGACCTCGACGTTGATCTCGGCGAGGGTCTCGGTCTGGCGCTCGGGGTCGACGCCGTCCTCGTCCGCGTACGACGGCAGCTCCTTGCCGTCGATCGTGCCCGCGACGTAGCGCGCACGCCGGCTCGCCTTGAGCGGGTCGTCGTCGACGAGGTGGGTCGACCGCAGCACCCGGGCGAGCGACGACCGCAGCTCGACGGCGTCAACCGCAGCGGGCGCGTCCATCGTGACGAGCGCGAGGATCTGGAGCAGGTGGCTCTGGATCATGTCGACGAGCGCACCGGCGTCGTCGTAGTACTGCGCGCGGCCCTCGAGGCCGAGGGTCTCGTCGTAGAGGATCTCGACCTTCTCGATGTTGTCCGCGTTCCAGATCGGCTCGAACATCCGGTTGGCGAACCGCAGACCGATGATGTTGAGCACGGTCGACCGGCCGAGGAAGTGGTCGGTGCGGTGCACGCGCTCCTCGGGGACGAGCTGGAGGACGGTCTCGTTCAGCGCCCGAGCCGATTCGACGTCCGTGCCGAACGGCTTCTCGAACGCCAGGGTCGTGCCCTCGGGGAGTTCGAGCTCCGCCAGGGCGTCACAGATGTCCGACGCGATCTGCGGCGGCAGCGCGAAGTACAACACCGGCTCGCCCTCGGCGGCGTCGAGCATGGCCTTGAGGTGGGCCGGGTCCTTCGGGTCGCCCTGCATGAAGACCGTCGACTCGAGCGTCGCGTCGACCTCGGGCCCCGAGACGTGCTGCGAATCGAAGGCGTCCTTGACGACCTTGGTCCAGGCTTCCTCCGAGCGGGCGCTCCGGCCCGTGCCGATGAGCTTGACGGGGACGGAACGGGCGCTCTGGAGGAACGTCCCGAGGCCGGGGAGCAGCAGCCGGGCGGCGAGGTCGCCGGTTGCGCCGAAGACGATGAGAGTGCGCTTGTCGGTCACCAGGGGTGACTCCTTTCGGATGGATGTGCGGGTGTCGACCGCGTCCGATCGGACCGGTCGGGATCGGCCCGGACGCACGTCGGGCGGCACCGGTGAGGGTGCCGCCCGATGAGCGTCAGGTGCGGATCAGTGTCCGAAGTTGCCGCGGTAGTACTCGTAGGTCCAGCCGACGAGCGCCACGATCCCGATGGAGGCGCCGATGGCGAAGATCCACCACCCGGCTGCGACGCCGAGGAAGCAGATCGCCGCCGCGGCCGCGAGCGTGATCGGCCAGTAGGACCAGGGGCTGAAGTGACCGAGTTCGGCGTCACCGTCCTCGATGTTCGCGTCGGTGCGGTCCTCGGGCAGTACGCCGTCCTGCGCTGCGAACGTCCGGCCCAGGTAGAAGGCGATGAACACCCCCAGGATCCCGGTGAGACCGATCGAGACCGTGCCCACCCACTCGATCTGGTTGGTGGCGAGGATGCCCCAGATCGTGTACGCCGCGTCCGCCACGAAGAAGAAGATCGCGAGGATCCAGAACAGGTTGGTACTAGCGCGCATGGTTCCTCAGAACTTCTGGTCGGTCTGGTTCGGGTTCCGGGTCTTGCCTGTCGCCGCGTCGTGCGTCTGCGCGTCCGGAGCGTCCATCGCCGGACCGACACCGATCGGGATCCCCGCCTCGGGGTGGTTCAGATCGAACGCCGGCGACTCCGACCGGATGCGCGGGATCGAGGTGAAGTTGTGCCGCGGCGGCGGGCAGGAGGTCGCCCACTCGAGCGAGCGGCCGTAGCCCCACGGGTCGTTCACGGCGACGCTGGGCGCGTGCCGCGCGGTGACGTAGACGTTGTAGATGAACGGCAGGAACGAGACGCCGAGGATCATCGCGCCGATGGTCGACAGCTGGTTCATCCAGGTGAAGCCGTCCTGCGGCAGGTACGTGGCGTAGCGACGGGGCATGCCGATGACGCCGAGCCAGTGCTGGATGAGGAACGTCGTGTGGAACCCGATGAACAGCAGCCAGAAGTGGATCTTGCCGAGGCGCTCGTTGAGCATCTTCCCGGTCCACTTGGGCCACCAGAAGTAGAAGCCCGAGAACATCGCGAACACGACCGTGCCGAACACCACGTAGTGGAAGTGCGCGACGACGAAGTACGAGTCGGACACGTGGAAGTCGAGCGGCGGCGAGGCGAGGATCACGCCCGTGAGGCCACCGAAGGTGAACGTCACGAGGAACCCGATGGCCCAGAGGATGGGCGTCTCGAACGTGACCGAGCCGCGCCACATCGTGCCGACCCAGTTGAAGATCTTCACGCCGGTCGGGACCGCGATGAGCATCGTCATGAGCGAGAACCACGGCAGGAGCACGCCGCCGGTGACGTACATGTGGTGCGCCCACACCGTCACCGACAGGGCCGCGATGGTGATCGTGGCGTAGACGAGCGTCTTGTAGCCGAAGATCGGCTTCCGGCTGAAGACCGGGAAGACCTCGGACACGATGCCGAAGAACGGCAGCGCGATGATGTAGACCTCGGGGTGGCCGAAGAACCAGAACAGGTGCTGCCAGAGCAGCGCACCACCGTTGGCAGGGTTGAACACCTGCGCACCGAACACACGGTCGAGGCCGAGTCCGAACAGCGCCGCGGCGAGCACCGGGAACGCCATCAGCACGAGCAGCGCGGTGATGAGGGTGTTCCAGGTGAAGATCGACATGCGGAACATGGTCATGCCCGGCGCGCGCATCGTGATGATCGTCGTGATGAAGTTCACGGCACCGAGGATCGTCGAGAAGCCGGTCAGGCCCAGGCCGAAGACCCACAACGTCCCGCCGAGACCTGGTGTGAACGTGGTGTCCGACAACGGCGCGTAGGCGAACCATCCGAACGAGGCGGCACCCTGCGGCGTGAGGAACCCGCCGACCGCGATGAGGCCGCCGAAGAAGTACAGCCAGAACGCGAAGCCGTTGAGGCGCGGGAAGGCGACGTCGGGCGCGCCGATCTGCAGCGGCATGATCGCGTTCGCGAACCCGGAGAACAGCGGCGTCGCGAACAGCAGCAGCATGATCGTGCCGTGCATCGTGAACAGCTGGTTGTACTGCTCCTTCGTCGCCACGACGTGCAGGCCGGGCTCGAAGAGCTGCGCACGGATCACGAGCGCCATGACCCCCGCCAGCAGGAAGTACAGGAACGAGGCGATCAGGTACATGTACCCGATCGTCTTGTGGTCCGTCGACGTGATCCAGTTGACGATGATGTTGCCCTTGCGGCCCACCCGCGAGGCCGCGAAGTCCGGCGTCGAGGTCGGGGCCGACTGGCCGACGAATGCGGAAGTGGTCATGGAGCGAGCCTTACTTCTCGGTACCGGCGGCCTGCGCGGGCGCCACGTTGTTCGGCTGGTTCGAGTCGGTGTTGTACTCGTTGCCGAGCAGACCGACCTTGCCCTGGTCGCGGAGGGACGCCAGGTACGCCTGGTACTTCGCCGGCGACACGACCTTCACCTGGAAGAGCATGAGCGAGTGGTACTCGCCGCAGAGCTCGGCACACTTGCCCTGGTAGGTGCCGGTCTTCTCCGGGATGAAGTACTCGTAGTTGGTCCGGCCGGGGATCGTGTCCTTCTTGTAGAGGAAGTCGACGACCCAGAACGAGTGGTCCACGTCGCGCGAGGACAGCTCGATCTCGACCTTCTTGCCCTTGGGCAGGTAGAGGGTCGGCAGCTGGTTGGTCTTGATGTCGCCGGTGCCGTTGTCTTCTTCCTGGGCCTGGATGCCCTGGTAGTAGACCGACTTCTTGGCGTCGTTCTGGTCGATGTAGTTGAAGTCCCACGCCCAGCGCTTGGCGTACACGTGGATGGTGGCGTCGGGGTGTGCGAACGGCTTCTCGATCGCGGCCTGGTCCTTGGCGGTGAAGGCGAAGAAGCCGAGCACCAGGATGAGCGGCACGATCGTGTAGAAGATCTCGATCGGCATGTTGTACCGGAGCTGCACCGGGAGGCCGGTCTGGCCCTTGCGGCGGCGGTAGACCACCGCGGCCCAGATGATCAGGCCCCAGGTGATGAGACCGACCGCGAGGAGGACGATCCAGCTCGTCACCCAGAGGCCGACCGTCGCACTCGTGTGGTTGGTCGTGTCCCGCGTGTGCTCGGTGCCCGGCAGCCAGCCGTTCAGCTGCTGCTGCGTGCAACCGGCCAGTGCGATGACCAGACCGACGGCCACCGGGATGGCCGCCCAACGTATACGGCGATTCGAACGCACTGTTACCTCTCGCGAAGACGGTTGTCGGGACGTGACCGCATCGAATCAGCTCGACGCAGGGCTCGTTCCCAGACTGGGTGGAACACTCCTAGCTTACTCGCAGCCAGGGTGCCGACGTGCACACGCGACACGCTCGCGGGCGGCTTCGGAAGCCCACAGGTGTCGCCCAACGCAGCACGAGGGACGCCGGTCGCCCGGTCGTCCCTCGCTCGCCGCGGTGCCCCGGCAGGGCCGGTGCCCTGCGTGCGCCGCGATCGGTGCTGGTCAGTGGAAGCTGTCGCCGCACGCGCAGCTGCCCTGCGCGTTCGGGTTGTCGATGGTGAAACCCTGCTTCTGGATGGTGTCCTCGAAGTCGATGGTCGCACCGTCGAGGTAGGGCACGCTCATCCGGTCCACCACCACCTCGACCCCGTCGAACTCGGCGGTGGCGTCACCCTCGAGCAGGCGCTCGTCGAAGTACAGCTGGTAGATGAGGCCCGAGCAGCCGCCCGGCTGGACGGCCAGACGGAGCCGGAGATCGTCGCGGCCCTCTTGCTCGAGCAGGCTCGCGACCTTCGCCGCAGCCGCGTCGGACAGCAGCACGCCGTGGGACGGTGCCGCGGCCGGCTTCTCGATCGTCGTGGTGGTGTCGGTCATCGCCGTCTCCCTCCGCGCGGTGCAGGTCACCGCGGCTCGTTCCGATTGTAGGCGCGCGCACCGACGCCGTACACCGGGTCGGGCCTCCCGGGTCGTGCGGACCGGACGGGAGGCCCGACGGCGGGCCGCTCAGACGGAGCGGGTGCCGAGGCGGGCCAGCAGGATCGTCTCGGCGGCGATCGCGCGGTGCAGGACGCCCAGGTGCTGCGACTCGTTCGGGCTGTGCGCGCGGGTGTCCGGGTCCTCGACGCCGGTGACGAGGATCTGCGCGGCGGGGAACTCGGCGGCGAGGTCCGACACGAACGGGATCGAGCCGCCGATCCCCTGCTCGACCGGCTGCGCACCCCACCCCTCGGTCATGGCCGTCCGGGCCTCGCGCACGGCCCAGCCGCTCGTGTCGACGAGGAACCCGTCGCCGGTGTCGACGTCGGTGATGTCGACCCGCGCGCCGAACGGGGTGTTGGCCCGGATGTGCGCCTCCACGGCCGCGAAGGCGTCGGTCGCCGACTGCCCGGGGGCGACCCGGATGGAGACCCGCGCGGAGACCGTCGGCAGGAGCGTGTTCGACGCGTTCGCCACGCTCGGCACGTCCATGCCCGTGACGGTCACCGAGGGCCCGGACCACATGCGGCCGAGCAGCGGGCCCTCCCCCACGGGCCGGACGCCGTCGACGAACGCCGCCTCGGCCGCGAGTTGCTCCTCGCTCCGCGCGGGCACCGGACCGTCGTACCGCGTGAGCCCGGGCACCGCCACGGTGCCGGCGTCGTCGTGGAGCGACGCGAGGAGGCGCACCATGGGCATCATCGCGTCCGGCACGGCACCGCCGAACATCCCGCTGTGCGACGCGTGCTCGAGCGTCGTCACCGTCAAGCGGAAGGTCACGTTGCCGCGCAGGCTCACCGTGATCGCCGGGACGTCGGTGGACCAGTTGTCACTGTCCGCGACGACGATCACGTCGGCCGCGAGGTGCTCGCGCTGCTCGCGGAGGAACGTGGTGAACGAGCGCGACCCGAACTCCTCCTCGCCCTCGACGAAGAGGACGATGCCGAGGTCGAGGTCGGCGTCGTCGACGACCGCACGCAGGGCGCGCAGCGACGCGATGTGCGTCATCACGCCGGCCTTGTCGTCCGAAGCGCCCCGCCCGTGCAGACGCTCCCCGCGGAGGGTCGGCTCGAACGGCGGCGTCTCCCACAGCGCCTCGTCACCCTGCGGCTGGACGTCGTGGTGCGCGTACAGCATCACGGTCGGTCGGCCGTTCCGCGCGCGCCGCACCGCGAGCACCGCCGGCTGTCCGAGCGCCGCGCCCCCGTCCGTTCCGGCCGTCGCGTCGGCGCCCTCGCCCTCGGCGCCCGCGATCGCGGAGCGGACGACCCGGACGTCCTCGAACACGCCCGTGGAGCGCGCGAGGTCGGCCACGGCCTCGGCACTCGCCTGGACCGCGGACGGGTCGAACGCGGACCACGACACGGAGGGGATCCGGATGAGCGCCGACAGGTCGGCGATGGTGGTCGGCAGGCCGCCCTGGACCGCGTCGCGCAGCGCGGCGAGCAGGGTCGGATCGGTCTCGGGCGCGTGCTGTGCGGAGTCGGTCATGCGGGTAATCTTGTCAGTCCGAGCAACGATCGAGGACACCGTGGCCAAGGCGCAACCCAAGACGAACACGACGGTCAACCCGTCCGACGAGGAACTCCTCGCGGCGGGCGCCCCCGCCCGGGGCAAGGGGCGACCCACCCCGAGCCGTCGGGAGCGTGAGGCCGCGAACCGGCGCCCGATCGTCGGCGCGACCCCGGCGGACCGCAAGGCCGCGCGGGCACGCCTGACGGACGACCGCGAGCGTGCTCGCGTCGGTCTGGCGAACGGCGAGGAGCGCTACCTCCCGGCCAAGGACCGCGGTGAGCAGCGCCGGTACGTCCGCGACTACGTCGACGCCCGATGGAGCGTCGGCGAGGTGATGCTCCCCCTCATGGCGGTGTTCCTCATCGTCTCGCTGGCCGTGACGGCGATCGAGGGCATCGCGTTCGTCCTCATCTGGCTCTTCGTCGCGCTGTTCCTGCTCGACGCCGTCGTCACGTTCCTCGCGCTGCGCCGTCGCATCACCGCGAAGTGGGGGTCGGGGTCGCTGCAGCGTGGCACGTTCCTCTACGTGGTGACCCGCCAGTTCCAGATGCGGTTCCTCCGACTGCCGAAGCCGCAGGTCAAGCGCGGTCAGTACCCCGTCTGACGACCAGACGGACGGGAGGCCCGGTGCACGCTCGCACCGGGCCTCCCGTCGTTCCTGCGGCCGATCAGGCGCGCGCCGCGGCAGCCGCGCGCCGCGCCGCACGCCGGTGGCGACGCCGACGCAGTCGGTTGATGCGCATGGCCCACGTCGGTCCCTCGTAGAGGAACGCCGTGTAGCCCTGCACGAGCGTCGCGCCGGCCTCGATGCGGGCCTCGACGTCGGCCTCGGTCGTCACCCCGCCGACCGCGATCACGCAGAAGTCGTCCGGTACCGCAGCGCGCACGCGACGCAGGACCGCGAGGGACCGCTCCGCGAGCGGCGCGCCCGAGAGACCACCCACGCCGAGGGCGGCGGCGACGTCCTCGGCGGCGCGCAGCCCCGTGCGTTCGACCGTCGTGTTGGTCGCGATGACACCCGCGAGCCCGAGCTCCACCGCGAGTGCCGCGATCGCGTCGATCTGCTCGTCAGTCAGGTCCGGTGCGATCTTCACGAGCGTCGGCACGCCCCGGGCAGCGCCGTGCACGGCCGAGAGCAGCGGCCGGAGTTGGTCGATCTCCTGCAGACCGCGGAGCCCAGGGGTGTTCGGCGAGCTGACGTTCACGGCGAGGTAGTCGGCGAACGGCGCGAGCATGCGGGTCGACTCGAGGTAGTCGTCGACGGCTTCGGCCACCGGGACGACCCTGCTCTTGCCGATGTTGACACCGATGACGGGGCGGCCCGGGAAGCGACGCGCGCGTTCGAGGCGCCGGGCGGCCCGCGCGGCACCGCCGTTGTTGAACCCCATCCGGTTCACGAGCGCTCGGTCGGCGACGAGCCGGAACAACCGGGGCCGTTCGTTCCCGGGCTGCGGTCGGGCGGTGAGCGTGCCGACCTCGACGTGCCCGAACCCCAGGAGCCCGAGCCCGATGACGCCCTTGGCGTCCTTGTCGAACCCCGCCGCCATCCCGAAGCGCGACGGGAAGTGGATGCCCATCGTCGTGACGCCGTCTGCGGCACCGGGCCGTCCGTAGCGCTCGGCCAGTCCCGCGAGCACGGGGAGCCGGGGCAGGACACGGATCACGCCGAAGGCCAGGTGGTGCGCGCGTTCTGGGTCCATCCGGGCGAACACCACCCGGAACACGACCTTGTACCCGGCCCGGAGGAGGACTTCGGCGACGCCGCTCATCCGGCGCTCGTCGCGCTGCGGCCCGCCGCCGCGTCGGCGTCGGCGTCGGCGTGGTGGTCGATGCGCAGTTGCTTGATGGCGTCGTCGAAGTCGTCGAGCGACTCGAACGCCTGGTAGACGCTGGCGAAGCGCAGGTACGCGACCTCGTCGAGCTCGCGGAGCGGATCGAGGATCGCGAGCCCGATGTCGTTCGCGTCGATCTGGCTCGCACCGGACGAACGGACGATCTCCTCGACGCGCTGGGCGAGCACGGCGAGGTCGGCGTCGGTGACGGGGCGACCTTGGCACGCCTTGCGGACGCCCGAGATGATCTTCTCGCGGCTGAACGGCTCGAGCACCCCGTTGCGCTTGACCACGTTGAGGCTCGCGGTCTCGGTGGTCGAGAACCGGCGCCCGCAGTTCGGGCACTGGCGACGACGGCGGATCGACGTGCCGTCGTCACTGGTCCGGGAGTCGACGACGCGCGAGTCCGGGTGGCGGCAGAAGGGGCAGAACATGTCGCAGACGATCGTACCGGGTGGTCAGGAGCGGGCGAGGCGTGCGGCCACGGCGGCCCCGTGCGCCGGCAGCTGCTCCGCCTCGGCCAACGCCACGATGCGCGGACCGACTTCGGCGAGGGCCTCCGCGTCGTAGCGCACGATCTGCTGCGGGCGCAGGAACGTCGCCGCCGAGAGGCCGGCGCCGAACCGGGCCTGCCCGCCCGTCGGGAGCACGTGGTTCGACCCCGCGAGGTAGTCGCCGAGACTGACCGGAGCGGACGGCCCGACGAACACCGCACCGGCGCTGTCGATCTCCGCGAGCACGGCGTCGTCGTCCTCCGTCTGGATCTCGAGGTGTTCCGGTCCGTACGCGTTGCTGACCGCGGCGGCGTCCGTCAGCGAGCCGACGAGCACGACGGCCGACTGCGGGCCGCCGAGCGCCACGCGCACGCGGTCCGCGGTGGCCAGCCGGGCGAGCTGTGCCGGGATCGCGGCGTCGACCGCGTCGGCCAGGGCCTCGGACGTCGTCACGAGGACGCTGCCCGCCTGCTCGTCGTGCTCGGCCTGGCTCACCAGGTCGGCGGCGACGTACTCGGCGTCGGCGGAGGCGTCGGCGATGACGAGGATCTCGGTCGCGCCGGCCTCGGCGTCGATGCCGACGAGGCCGCGGACGAGCCGCTTCGCCGCCGCGACGTAGTTGTTACCGGGACCGGTCACGAGGTCGACCGGCTCGAGCCCGATCTCCGGCACACCGTGCGCGAGTGCCCCGATCGCACCCGCACCGCCCATCGCGTAGACCTCGTCGACGCCCAGGAGGCCCGCGGCCCCCAGGATCGTCGGGTGCACGCCGTGTCCGTGGTCGCGTTGGGGCGGGGACACGAGGGCGATCGACCGCACCCCGGCCACCTGGGCCGGCACGACGTTCATGACCACGCTCGACGGGTACACGGCCTTGCCGCCCGGCACGTAGAGGCCGACCCGACGCACGGGGCGCCACCGCTGGTGGACCTCGGCTCCGTCGGCGAGCGTGGTGATCGCGGCCTGGGGCACCTGGGCGGTGCTCGCCGCACGGACGCGCCGGATGGCCTCGTCGAGCGCGTTCCGGACCACCGGGTCGAGTCCGGCCACTGCTGCGCCGATCGCTGCCGCTCCCACGCGGACGGCGCCGGGCGCGCCCCCGTCGAACCGCTCCGCCTGCTCGCGGAGCGCGGCGGCACCGCGGTCACGGACGTCGTCCACCAGGTCACGCGCCGCGGTCGTCGCACTCGCGACGTCACCCGCGGCCCGCGGCATCAGTCGGAGGAGTTCGGCGCGGTCCGGCAGTCCGCCGCGGAGGTCGATTCGTCGCATCATGGCCAGCCCAGCCTACCGAGGCCGACCCGGTCACCGACGGCGCAGGTCACACGAGACAGGACGGTCCGAGCAGGCTCTTCAGCTCGCCGAAGAGATCCGGCGTCAACGCGACCGGGAACGGGATCTCGAAGGTGCGCGCGGCGTCCTCCTTGAGGAGCCGGAGTCGCACCTCGGTGTCCCCGTGATGACGGCCGAGCACCTTCGCCAGCTCGGAGACGGTCTCGGTCGTCGCACGCCGTTCCGGCAACGACAGCGTGAGCGGCCCCGAGCCCATGGCGTCGCCGACGTTCGGCGCGAACATGCTCACCGCGTGCAGGCTCTTGCCGTCGTCGCGCACGCTCACCCGACCCCGCAGGACGACGATGGCGTCCGCCTGGAGCATCGGGCCGAACTCCTGGTAGGTCTTGCCGAGGAACATGACGCCGATCTCGCCGGCGAAGTCCTCGATCTGCACGATGCCGTACGGGTTGCCCGAGTTCTTCGACACCCGGTGCTGCACGCTCGTCAGGAGTCCGGCGACCGTCACGGTCTCGCCGTCGATGTGGTCCTCGGCCGCGACGATGTCGGCGATCGACATCGACGCGTGCTTGGCGAGCTCGACCTCGAGGCCGGCGAGCGGGTGGTCGGACACGTAGAGACCGAGCATGTCGCGCTCGAAGGCGAGCTTGTCACGCTTCGACCACTCCGGCCGCTCGGGCACCTGTGACACGGGCGCGGCGGTCTCGGCGACCTCCGCGAACAAGCTGTCGAAGTCGAACCCGACGTTGCCGTTCGCCTCGTCGCGCTTGATCTTGACCGCGGCCTCGACCGCACCCTCGTGGATCTCGACGAGCGCACGCCGGGTGTCACCGAGCGAGTCGAACGCACCGGCCTTGATGAGGGACTCCACGGTGCGCTTGTTCGCGGCGGTGATCGGGATCTTGCGGAGGAAGTCGTGGAAGGACTCGAAGCGCCCCTTCTGCCCACGGGCCTCCACGATCGCGTCGACGACGTTGAAGCCGACGTTGCGCACGGCGCCCATGCCGAACCGGATGTCCTCGCCGACGGCGGCGAAGAACCCGATCGACTCGTTGACGTCGGGCGGCATGACCTTGATGCCCATGCGCCGACACTCGTTGAGGTACAGCGCGAGCTTGTCGCGGGCGTCGCCGACGCTGGTCAGCAGCGCCGCCATGTACTCCGCCGGGTAGTGCGCCTTGAGGTACGCCGTCCAGTAGGACACGACCCCGTACGCCGCCGAGTGCGCCTTGTTGAACGCGTAGTCGGAGAAGGGCAACAGGATGTCCCACAGCGTCTTGATGGCCGCGTCGGAGTAGCCGTTGTCCTTCATGCCCTGCTCGAAGCCCGCGTACTGCTTGTCGAGCTCGGACTTCTTCTTCTTGCCCATCGCCCGCCGCAGGATGTCGGCCTGACCGAGCGAGAATCCGGCCACCCGCTGCGCGATCGCCATGACCTGCTCCTGGTAGATGATCAGGCCGTAGGTCGTGTCGAGGATGTCGGCGAGGGGCTCGGCGAGCTCCGGGTGGATGGGCGTGATCTCCTGCTCGCCGTTCTTGCGCAGGGCGTAGTTCGTGTGCGAGTTCGCACCCATCGGCCCCGGGCGGTACAGCGCGATGAGCGCGGAGATGTCCTCGAAGTTGTCGGGGCGCATGAGCCGGAGGAGCCCACGCATCGGACCGCCGTCGAGCTGGAAGACGCCGAGCGTGTCACCGCGCTGCAGCAGCGCGTAGGCCTCGGGGTCGTCGAGGGTGAGCGACTCGAGGTCGAGGTCGGTCCCCCGGTTCATCTTGATGTTGTCGATGGCGTCGCTGATGATCGTGAGGTTGCGGAGCCCCAGGAAGTCCATCTTGATCAGCCCGAGCGACTCCGCAGCCGGGTAGTCGAACTGCGTGACGATCTGGCCGTCCTGCTCGCGCTTCATGATCGGGATGATGTCGATGAGCGGATCGCTCGACATGATCACGCCGGCCGCGTGCACACCCCACTGTCGCTTCAGGCCCTCGAGCCCCAGGGCGGTGTCGAAGACCGTCCGGGCCTCGGGGTCCGACTCGACGACGGCGCGGACGTCCGCGGCCTCCTTGTAGCGCGGGTGGTCGCGGTCGAAGATGCCCGTGAGCGGGATGTCCTTGCCCATCACGGGCGGCGGCATCGCCTTCGTGAGCTTCTCGCCCATGCCGAACGGGAACCCCAGGACGCGCGAGGAGTCCTTGAGGGCCTGCTTCGCCTTGATCGTGCCGTACGTGACGATCTGCGCGACGCGCTCGTCGCCGTACTTCTCGGTGACGTACTTGATCGCCTCACCGCGGCGACGGTCGTCGAAGTCGACGTCGAAGTCGGGCATCGAGACGCGGTCCGGGTTGAGGAACCGCTCGAAGATCAGACCGTGTGCCAGTGGGTCGAGGTCCGTGATGCGCATGGCGTAGGCGGCCATGGACCCGGCACCGGAACCGCGGCCCGGCCCGACGCGGATGCCGTTGTCCTTCGACCAGTTGATGAAGTCCGCGACGACGAGGAAGTACCCCGGGAACCCCATCTGCGTGATGATGCCGACCTCGTAGTCGGCCCGCTTCCGCACGGCGTCCGGGATGCCGTCCGGGTAGCGGTAGTGCAGCCCCTTCTCGACCTCCTTGACGAACCAGGACTCCTCGTTCTCGCCCTCGGGCGTCGGGAACCGCGGCATGTAGTTCGCCGAGGTGTCGAACTCGACGTCGCACCGCTCGGCGATCGTCAGGGTGTTGTCGCAGGCGTCCGGGTGGTCGCGGAACAGGTGCCGCATCTGTGCCGGGGTCTTGAGGTAGAACTCGTCGGCGTCGAACTTGAACCGGTTCGGGTCGTTCAGCGTCGACCCGGACTGCACGCAGAGCAGCGCCGCGTGCGAGGTGGCGTCGCCCGCGTGCGTGTAGTGCAGGTCGTTCGTGGCGACGAGCGGGAGGCCGAGGTCCTTCGCGAGGCGGATCAGGTCCGTCATGATCCGACGCTCGATGCCGAGCCCGTGGTCCATGATCTCGCAGAAGTAGTTGTCGGCGCCGAAGATGTCACGGTAGTCGGCCGCGGCCCGGACGGCCTCGTCGTACTGCCCCAGGCGCAGCCGCGTCTGGACCTCGCCCGAGGGGCACCCGGTGGTCGCGATGAGGCCCTTGGCGTACGTCGACAGGAGCTCGCGGTCCATGCGCGGCTTGAAGTAGTAGCCCTCGATCGAGGCGCGGGAGGACAACCGGAAGAGGTTGTGCATGCCCTCGGTGGTCTCGGCGAGCAGCGTCATGTGCGTGTACGCGCCGGCACCGGAGACGTCGTCGCCGCCGCCGTCGCCCCATCGGATCCGGGTCTTGTCGCTCCGGTGGGTGCCGGGCGTGATGTAGGCCTCGGTCCCGATGATGGGCTTGACCCCGGCACCACGAGCCGTCTTCCAGAAGTCGAACGCGCCGAACATGTTGCCGTGGTCCGTCACGGCGACCGCCGGCATGCCCTGCGCGGCGGTCTCGCCGACGAGCTGTCCGATCCGCGCCGCGCCGTCGAGCATGGAGTACTCGCTGTGCACGTGCAGGTGGACGAAGGAGTCGCTGTCCGCCACGGAACCTCCGGCGATCGATGCTCTGACCTGGTCCGGGAATCGTAACGGGCACGGACGACATCGCGTGGTCGGGCCGCGCGGGTTCAGCCCTCGCGGACGAGTTCCAGGGCGTGTCGCAGGTCGTCCGGGTACGCCGCCTCGAACTCGACCCAGACGCCCGTGCGGGGGTGCTCGAAGCCGAGCCGGACGGCGTCGAGCCACTGCCGCGTCAGCCCGAGTTCCGCGCTGAGCACCGGGTCGGCGCCGTACGTCGTGTCCCCGACGCACGGGTGCCGGGTGGCCGCCATGTGGACGCGGATCTGGTGGGTCCGGCCGGTCTCCAGGTGGACCTCGAGCAGTGTCGCCGCACGGAACGCCTCGAGGGTCTCGTAGTGCGTCACGCTGGGCTTGCCGTCCGCGACGACCGCGAACTTCCAGTCGCTCGAGGGGTGGCGGCCGATGGGGGCGTCGATGGTGCCGGAGGTGGGATCGGGATGCCCCTGCACGAGCGCGTGGTAGACCTTGTCGACCGTCCGCTCCTTGAACGCGCGCTTGAGCGCCGTGTACGCCAGCTCCGTCTTGGCCACGACCATGAGGCCGCTCGTCCCGACGTCGAGCCGGTGCACGATGCCCGCGCGTTCCGCCGCACCCGAGGTCGCGATCGTGAACCCCGCCGCCGCGAGGCCGCCGGGCACCGTCGGCCCGTCCCAGCCCGGCGACGGGTGCGCCGCGACACCGACCGGCTTGTCCACGACCACGATGTCCTCGTCGTCGTACACGATCGTCATGCCGGGCACCGCCATCGGGACGACCCGCGGCGACTCCTTCGGCGACCACTCGACCTCGAGCCAGCTGTCGGCGTGCAGGCGGTCCGACTTGTCGACGACGACCCCGTCGACCCGGACGCCGCCGGCGGCGACGACGTCCGCGGCGAACGACCGGCTGAACCCCAGCAGTTTGGCGATGGCCGCGTCGACACGCTCGCCCGCGAGCCCGTCAGGCACGGGCAGGCTGCGCGACTCGCTCACGTCGCGTCGTGCCCGAGCGACGGCCTGGAGGCCCGGTCCCCGTCCGCCGGTCCGCCCGCGGTCGCGTCGGGTGCGGCCCCCACGGCGGACGTCGCCTCGCTCGTGACCGCGGTGGCTCCCCCGTCCGTGGCCGGCGCCGCCCCGGGGACGCGCCCCTGGGCCTCCCGGTCGTCCGTGCCGGCACGGTCGTCGGCGCCGGCGCGGGCGGCCTGGGTCCGCTTGGACGGCGTCCGCGTGCCGTCGAGGTTCACGCCGAGCAGCGTGAGCACGACGAAGATCGCCATGCTGATGCAGATGAACGAATCGGCGATGTTGTAGATCGCCGGCATCATCCACGGGGTGTAGATGAAGTCGACCACCTGGCCGCGCCCGAAGCCCGGCGGCCGCGTCAGGCGGTCCGTCAGGTTCCCGAGGGCACCGCCGAGCAACATGCCGAAGAGCACGGCCCACCAGAGGGAGCGGATGCGCCGCGCCGTGATCACGATCGCGACGACCACCGCGGCGGCGACGATCGAGAAGATCCAGGTCTGACCCGTGGCGAACGAGAACGCGGCGCCGGGGTTCGTGACGTAGTGCAGCTGCAGGAGCCCGCCGAGCACCGGCACGGTCGCGCCGTAGGTCAGGTGGGCGACGACGAGGGCCTTGACGACCTGGTCGAGTGCGTAGACGCAGACAGCGGCGAAGGCCAGTGCCGCGATCGCGCGGACACTGACCTTCGCCGGACGTTCGGCTGGTGCAGCCGGGTGGGGCTGGGGCAACGTCAGTTGGACCCGAAGCCCTGCGCCGACGCCGGCGCGGGCTGGAACCCGCTGGGCTGCTCGTTGCTCGCGCTGTCGAGTTCCTGCAGCTGGCCCTGGATGTAATTCTTGAGCTGCGCGCGGTACTCACGCTCGAACGTGCGGAGCTCCTCGATGCGACCTTCGAGCTGCTTGCGCTCCTGCTCGTAGGTCGACACACGCTGCCGCTGCTGCTGCTCCGCGTCGGCGAGGATCTGGCGCTGCTGCGCCTCGGCCTCGGAGACGAGACGCGCGGCGGTGGCGTGACCCTCGGCGATGAGGGCGTCACGCTTCTCGACGCCCTCGCGGACGTGCTCCTCGTGCAGGCGACGGGCGAGCTGCAGGAGGCTCGAGGTGCCTTCGGTCTCGTCGTCGGTCGTGGTCGTCGTGGGGGCGGCGGCGGCGACGGGCGCCGGAGCGGGGGTCGGCTCCGGCGCGGCGGCGACGGGCGCCGGCTCCGGGGTCGGCTCCGGCTGCGGGGCCGGCGCGGGCGTCTCGGCGGCGCGGGCCTCGGCAGCGCTGAGGCGCTGGCGCAGCTCCTCGTTCTCCTGCCCGAGACGACGCAGTTCCACGACGACCTCGTCGAGGAAGTCGTCGACCTCGTCCTGGTCGTAGCCCTCGCGGAACTTCGTCGGCTGGAACCGCTTGTTGACTACGTCTTCCGGCGTCAAAGCCATTGCCGTCACCTCAATAGAACTGCTGATCGTGTGGAACCGAACGGTCACGACCGAACCTACCAGCCGTGACCTCCGGTGCGGATGCGCGCATGACGCGCATCGGGTCCCGACCACCGTACACCGCCGGTCGGCCGCACCCCCTGCGGCGCCCGGTGTGGCGCGGGTCGGACGCGCGGTCAGGCGATGGCGAAGCGCTCCGTGACACCCATCAGGATGATCACGAGGAGCATCACGATGCTCCACCCGAAGTCGAGCGCGACCGCGCCCATGCGCATCGGCGGGAGCACCCGTCGGACGGCGCGGATCGGCGGATCGGTGGCCCCGAACACGACCTCGGCGATGACGAGCACGGCACCCCGGGGCCGCCAGGACCGGTTGAAGGTCCGCAGCAGGTCGAGCACGAACCGCGCCCACATCATGAAGAAGTAGATCAGGAGCAGCAGGTGCAGGATGCTCGCGACGAGGGACACCATCGGGGCTGATCAACTCGCTCGGTCGGGGCGGGCGCCGGGGCCGGTGTGGACCCGGCGGAGGATGCGCGGGGAGCGGTCCTCAGGACTGGGCGAAGAAGGACGCCTCGATGTCGGACTCTACCTCAGCGGGCTCGCCGCTCACCGCGACGTGCGCCGGCGACAGCAGGAACACCTTGCTCGTGACGCGCTCGATCTTGCCGTAGAGGCCGAGCGACAGGCCACTCGCGAAGTCGATCATGCGACGCGCGTCGCCCTCGGTCATCTGGGTGAGGTTGATGATCACGGGGATGCCGTCGCGGAAGCTCTCGGCGATGGACTGCGCGTCCTTGTACTCGCGGGGGTGGACGGTGAGGATCTCGTTCATTTCCTGGACCGGGGTCGCCTTCTGTGCGTGGGCGCGTCGGAGCGGGGTCACCTGCGCGCGCTGCTGGTTCTGGGTCGCGACGGACGCGACGGGTGACTGGGTGGGCGCGGGCGGAGCCGCCTGGACGGCGGGCTGGGTCGCGACCGCGGTCGGCTGGGAGGGCGCGGCCTGGGCGGCCGGCTCGTCGTACTCGACGTCCTCGTCGGCGAGGCCGAGGTACACCATCGTCTTGCGCAGCGGGTGGGCCATGGTTCCTCCGGGTGGTGGGTGCTCGTGCGTGTCCAGTGCGAGATTAACGAGGAGCCGGGCGGTTTCCGGTGATTGCCGTCCCGATCCGAAGGTGTGTCGCGCCCTCGAGCACGGCGTCGGGGTAGTCGCCGCTCATGCCGGCGGAGATCGCGGTCGCCGACGGCGCCACCGCACGCACGCGCTCGGAGATCGCGCGGAGCCGGGCGAACGCCCGACGGGGCTCCTCGTCGAGCGGAGCGACGGCCATGACGCCGCGCAGGCGGACGCCGCCGGATGCCAGCACCTGCTCGACGAGTGCGTCGACCTCGGACGGCTGAGCGCCACCGCGTGCGGGATCGGTGGTCAGGTTCACCTGGACGAAGCCGTCGATCACCCGCGGGTGCGGCTCGCCCTCCGTCGGTGCGAGCGCGTCGACGACACTGGCCCGGTCGAGCGACTGCACGACGTCCGCGTAGCGACGGACCTGCCGCGCCTTCTTGCTCTGGAGCTGGCCCACGAAGTGCCAGCGCAGCGACAGGTCGGCGAGCTCGGCCGCCTTGGCCTGCGCCTCCTGGTGCCGGTTCTCCCCCACGTCGGTGACGCCGAGTGCGGCCAGGGACCGGACGAGTGCAGCCGGGTGGTACTTCGTGACGACGACGAGCGTCAGCTCGTCGACGCCGCGCCCCGCGGCTCGCGCGGCGTCGGCGATGCCGTTGCGGACGGAGCCGAGCCGTTCCTCCAGACCGGGTTCCCCGGACGGGAGGGGCGGCTCGGCCCCGTCCACCCGACTCACTTCAGGAAGTCGGGGACGTCGAGCTCGTCGTCGTCGTCGTCGAACGCCGGGTCGGCTGCGCGCTGCACGGGCGGCTCGTGCTCCTGCGTCGCCCAGGAGGCGACCGGAGCGGTCTCGTCGTGCGCGTGGCTCGCCGCGACCGGGGCGGTCGTGTCCGGGTCGACGTAGCTCGACCGGCGGTCCTTCTGCTGCTGCCCGGACGGCTCCCCGCCGTCGAAGCCCGCGGCGATGACCGTGACCCGGACCTCGTCGCCGAGGGTGTCGTCGATGACCGCACCGAAGATGATGTTCGCCTCGGGATGGACGGCCTCCTGCACCAGGCGGGCGGCGTCGTTGATCTCGAAGATGCCGAGGTTCGACCCACCCTGGATCGAGAGCAGCACGCCGTGCGCGCCGTCGATCGAGGCCTCGAGGAGGGGCGACGCGACCGCGAGCTCGGCGGCCTTGATCGCACGGTCCGCGCCGCGTGAGGAACCGATGCCCATGAGTGCCGACCCGGCCCCCTGCATGACGCTCTTGACGTCGGCGAAGTCGAGGTTGATGAGTCCCGGGGTCGTGATGAGGTCGGTGATGCCCTGGACACCGGCAAGGAGCACCTGGTCGGCGGTCGCGAACGCCTCGACCATGCTGATACCGCGGTCGCTGATCTCGAGCAGGCGGTCGTTCGGCACGACGATGAGCGTGTCGACCTCGTCCTTGAGCGTGGCGACGCCGTTCTCGGCCTGCGCCTGACGGCGCTTGCCCTCGAACCCGAACGGCTTCGTGACGACACCGATGGTGAGCGCACCGATCGACTTCGCGATGCGCGCGACGACCGGCGCGCCGCCCGTCCCGGTGCCACCGCCCTCACCCGCGGTGACGAACACCATGTCGGCGCCAGCGAGGGCCTCCTCGATCTCCTCCGCGTGGTCCTCGGCGGCGCGACGGCCGACCTCCGGGTCGGCACCAGCACCGAGCCCACGGGTGATCTCGCGGCCGACGTCGAGCTTGACGTCGGCGTCGCTGAGCAGGAGCGCCTGGGCGTCCGTGTTGATCGCGATGAACTCGACACCGCGGAGACCCAGTTCGATCATGCGGTTGACGGCGTTCACGCCGCCGCCGCCGACGCCGACCACCTTGATGACGGCGAGGTAGTTGTGGTTCGTGGTCACGTTGGTCCGGCCTCCGGTAGTGCTCTCCGAGAGCAAGCCTCAACCTCTGGTTGAAGTTCAGGGATTTTGCTGGTATGGGTACTGCTGACGACGCTAGGGGTGCCCCTCCGAACGAGGGACGACGCCACGCCGCGTGTCGCAGGAGCGACCCGCGAATCGGCGTGCACGCCCATCATCCCGCGGATCGCTGCTGCCGCACGATCCCGTTGTCGGGCGCCGAGACGTCGTACTCCACCTTGCCCGAGGGCGCCTGCGACGTCATCAGTGCCGCGAGGAGCCGGGCCTTCGCGGCGGAGTCGTCGGGACTCCCCCAGACGACCTTCGCACCGGAGTGCAGGGTGAGCGTCACGTCGTCCGACGTGCTCGCGGTCACCTGCGTCACCGTGGAGCGCACCGAGGTGGGCAGCGCCAGCACGACCTCGGTCATCGACCGGAAGGCCGTGCTGCCGAGCTGGGACGGCTGCACCGCCGCGAGCGGCATCCCGGCGGGCTGTTTCGGGTCGGACTCGACGACGATGCCCGCGGGGTCGACGAGGTCGTACCCGGACCCGGTCTTCACCGCCACGATCGGCTCGCGTTCGGTCACCGTGATGACGAGCGTGTGCGGCGGAGCCTCCTCGGTCACGTAGCTCGCGATGAGCGGGAACCCGGCGAGCTGCCGCTTGATGGCACCGAAGTCGATCCGGGCGAGCGGCGTGCCGAGCTGGCCGTCCACCGCGTGGAGCACCTGCTGCCGGTCGACCCGGTCGGTGCCCCGCACCTCGATCGTCCGGAGCGCCATGAGCGGTGAGTACACGGCCACGACGACCGACAGCACGAGCACGAGCAGCACCGCGCCGGATGTGAGCCACGCTGCACGCCGGTGGCGGCTCCGCCGCGTGAACCGACGGACCTCCTGGCGCTCCACCAGACGACGACGGCGGCGGGCCGCGCGGGCCTCGCGAGCGGTCTCGGCGGCGCGGACGCCCGCGCCCAGCGGCCGCTCGTGGTCGACGTGCGGATCCTCGGCGGCCTCGGCGGCCTCGGCGGCCCGTGCGGCACGCGCGGCGGCGCGCTCCTGCGCCACGGGGTCGACGAAGTCCTCGTCCGGGCTCAGAGCACGGAACCGGCCGGCCAGTGCGGTGATGCCCGCGCCGAGCCGCTGACCCGTCGCACCGGTCAAGAGGCTCCGCGCACCATCCGACGGCGCACGGCCCGACGGCGCACGGCCCGGCGTCGCGTCACCCGGCGTCGCACCACCGCGAGCGCTCGCGTCCGTGTCCGACGCGGCACGGTCCTCACGCGGCGGCGCCGGACGCTCCGGGACGGGCAGCGAGCCCGGGTCGAACCCCTCGGGACGCTTCACCGTGCCGGGGCCTCCGCCGCGACTCGGCCGCCGTGCAGGTCGGCGAGCACCTGCGGGATGATCCGGTAGACGTCGCCACAGCTCAGCGTCATGACGATGTCGCCGTCCTCGGCGAGGTCGGCGGCACGGGCCGCCGCCTCGGACCAGTCCGGCAGGTAGTCGACGCGCGACTGGTCGGTGAACCGCTCCTGCACGAGCGCTCCGGTCACCCCGGGCTCCGGGTCCTCACGAGCGCCGTAGACGTCGAGCACGACCGTGTGGTCCGCGAGCTCCTCGTAGACGCGGGCGAAGTCCCCGGCCATGAGCCGGGTGCGGGAGTACAGGTGCGGCTGGTGGATCGCGATGACGCGGCCCTCGCCGACGACGCTCCTCGCGGCGCGCAGTGCCACCGCGACCTCGGTCGGGTGGTGCGCGTAGTCGTCGTAGACGCGGACGCCGCGCTCGGTGCCGTGCAGTTCGAACCGCCGCTCCGTCCCCCCGAAGGCCTCGACGCCACGGACGGCGTCGGCCGCGTCGACCCCGAGGCCGACGAGCACGGTCACGGCCCCCGCCGCGTTGATCGCGTTGTGCCGCCCGGGTACCCGCAGCGCCAGGGGGTGTGCGACGCCCGCGACGTGGACCACGGCCTGCACGCCCGCGGTCTCGACGACATCGGTCACGCGGACGTCGGCGTCGTCGGCCTCACCGAACGTGACGATGGACGGTGCGTGCGCGGTCGCCCGGACACCGGCCGTGACGCGTCGCGCTCCGGCGTCGTCGCTCGAGATCACCACCCGCTCGGACGCGCGCGAGGCGAACGTCACGAACGCGTCGATGAACGCGTCCTCACTGCCGTAGTGGTCGAGGTGGTCGGCGTCGACGTTGGTGACGAGGGCGATCGCGGTGTCGTAGAGCAGGAACGAGCCGTCGGACTCGTCCGCCTCGACGACGAAGGTGTCACTCGCACCGCTGCCCGAGCTGACACCGAGGGACTGGATGACGCCGCCGTTGACGAAGTTCGGGTCGAGGCCGAGCTCCACCAGGGCCGTGACGATCATGCCGGTCGACGTCGTCTTGCCGTGCGCGCCCGCGACCGCGACGAGCCGCCGGCCCGCGATGAGCGCTGCGAGGGCCTGCGAGCGGTGCATGACCGGCAGACCGCGACGCCGGGCCTCCAGGAGTTCCGGGTTGTCGGGCCACAACGCACTCGTGACGACGACCGTGTCGGCGTCACCGACGTTCGCGGCGTCGTGGCCGATGCGGACGTCGGCACCGAGTTCGCGCATGCGTCCCGTCGTCGCGGACTCCCGGGAGTCCGACCCGGTGACCCGGTGCCCGGCGGCGAGGAACATCCGTGCGATGCCGCTCATGCCGGAACCGCCGATGCCGATGAAGTGCACGGTGCCGAAGTCGTCGGGGATCGGTTGCGACAGGTCGGGCTTGATGGTCATGGTTCCTCCGTCCGTCCCGCGTCGCGCCCTCGGAGCGCGTCGATCACGAGGTCCGTCATGCGATCGGCGCCGTCGCGGTGTCCGACGCTGCCCGCGCGCACCGCCATGTCCGCGATCCGCGCCCGGTCCTGGAGGATCCCGAGCAGGTCGAACGTCACCCACTCGGGCAGGAACGCCTCGTCCGCCACCAGGACCGCGCCGCCGGCCTCGACGACGTCGCGGGCGTTCAGCCGCTGCTCGCCGTTGCCGACGGGATACGGCACGAGCACGCTCGGCAGGCCGACGGCGGTGAGCTCGCAGACCATCCCCGCGCCCGATCGGGAGACCACGAAGTCCGCGGCGGCCATGGCGAGGTCCATGCGGTCGCAGTACGGCAGGACGTGGTACCCCTCGAGCGACGAGGGGCCGATGTCGGACTTCGCGCCCACGATGTGCAGGATCTGCCAGCCCACCCCGAGCACGGCGGCCGCGGCGCGGTGGACGGTCTCGTTGATCTGTCGCGCGCCCGAGGAGCCGCCGGTCACGAGCAGCACCGGGCGCGCGGGGTCGAGACCGAACGCGGCCAGCCCCTCGGCGCGGGCGGCGCGTCGGTCGAGCGTCTCGATCTCGCGCCGGAGCGGCATGCCGACGAGGCGGGCGTGCGGGAGGCGCGTGTTCGAGAACGTGGTGCCGACGTGGTCGGTGAAGCGCGCGGCGAGGCGGTTGGCGAGCCCCGCACGGGCGTTCGCCTCGTGCACCACGAGCGGGACGCCCGTCCGCCGTGCGGCGATGTAGGCCGGCGCGGCGGCGTACCCGCCGACGCCGAACACGACGTCGATGCCGCGATCCCGGATCAGGGCCTCGGTGTGGGCCACGGTGCGCCGGAAGGCGCCGGGGAACCGGACAGCCGCCGCGTTCGGACGGCGCGGGAACGGCAGGCGCGGGATGGTCGCCAACTCGTAGCCGCGCAGGGGGACGAGCCGCGCCTCCAGGCCCTCGGCCGTGCCGAGCACGAGCACGTCGTCGTCCGGACGACGCTCGCGCAGCCGGTCGGCGACGGCGAGGAGCGGGTTGACGTGCCCCGCCGTGCCTCCGCCCGCGAAGAGGAAGCGGCTCACCGAGCACCCCGTCCGGGGTTCGCGACCCGGCCGGCACGCGCCGCCGCGGCCGCCGCGGATCGCTGCGCCGCGACGAGGTGCCCGTCCACGGGTACTGCGGTGTCGGCGTCCGGAGCGACGCGGGCGAAGGACAGGACGACGCCGATCGCGACGAGCGTCATGATGAGCGCCGAGCCACCCGCGGATATCAACGGCAACGGCACGCCGAGCACGGGCAGGAGGCCGAGCACCACGGCGATGTTGACGAGTGCCTGCCCGACGATCCACACCATCACCGCGCCGGTCACCGTCCGCACGAACGGGTCGCGGGAGGTCCGGATCACCTTGACGAACCCGATCGCGAGGACCACGAAGAGGACGAGCACGACGATCGCGCCGATGAGCCCGAGCTCCTCGCCGATGATCGCGAAGATGAAGTCGTTGTCCGCCTCGGGCAGCCACGACCACTTGAGCTTCGAGTTGCCGAGGCCGACACCGAACACTCCGCCGGACGCGAGCGCCCACATGCCGTGCACGGGCTGCCAGCAGAGGTCCTGGTACTGGTTCGAGTTCGTGCAGCCCGACAGCCAGGCGCTGATCCGGGACGACCGCGAACTCGACGACATCGTGAGGAACGGGACGACCACCGCGATCGCGAGCACGCCCACCCCGAGGTGCCGCAGGCGGGCGCCGCCGATGAACAGCGCACCGAACACGAGCAGCATCATGATGATCGCGGTCCCGAGGTCCTTGCCGACGAGGACGAGCCCGATCGAGCCGAGCGCCGCGAGCCCCACGGGGATGAAGACCTCGCGCCAGTCGTCGAGCTTGTCCCGCTTGGCGTAGATGATCGCACCGATGCCGAGCGCGAGGGCGAGCTTGAGGATCTCGGACGGCTGCGCGGTGAAGGAGCCGATCCGGATCCAGTTCCGGTTGCCCTGGATCGAGTACCCGAGCGGTGTGAGCACGACGAGCGCCTGCACGACCAGGCCCGCGACGACGATCCGCATCGCCCACTTCCGCCAGAAGCGCACCGAGAGCCGCGATGCGACGAGCATGAGCGGGACGCCGATCACGGCGTACATGCCCTGTCGCGTGAAGGCCCCGAAGAAGTCCTTCGTGGCCGCGTACTGCTCGACGCTCGACGAGGACAGGACCATGACCACGCCGAACACGACGAGGAACAGGGTCACCCCGAGGATCGTGTAGAACGCGCCCGTCTCGGCGACGAACAGCTGGCGGACGGCGACCACGGCCCCGTTCGCGCGTCGAGCGGCCGCACCGGCAGACCGGTCACCGCCCCCGGTCCGGGTCGTCCCCGTGCGGACGGTCGTCGGCGGGTTCGCCATCGGCGTCTCCTCCCAGGTGCTCGTGGACGGCCGCCGCGAACCGGCGCCCCCGGTCCGCGTAGGAGCCGAACTGGTCGAACGACGCGGCAGCCGGGGCGAGGAGGACCGTGTCGCCGGGTCGTGCGACCGCGGCGGCATGCCGGACCGCCTCGGGCATGACCTGCTCAGTGTCCGATGCGAGGACCTCGACGAGGGGCACATCGGGCGCGTGTCGTGCGAATGCCGCGAGCACCGGTGCGCGGTCCGTCCCGATGACGACGGCCGCACGCACCTCGGGTCCGAACCGGGCCACGAGGTCGTCGACGTCGACGCCCTTGAACAGGCCGCCGACGATCCACACCACGTCCTCGAAGGCCGCGAGGGACGCCGTTGCAGCGTGGGGGTTCGTCGCCTTGGAGTCGTCGACCCAGCGCACGCCGTCGGCGACCGCCACGAGCTCCGTGCGGTGGTGGTCGGGACGGAACCCCCGGACCGCCTGACGGATGTCGGCGGGCGTGACACCACCGGCGCGGGCGAGCGCCGCCGCCGCGAGCACGTTCATCGTCATGTGCGGCGACGCGAGGCCGGCGAGCTCGAGGTCCGCCTGCGCGGCCAGTTCGAGCGCGGCGTTCCGCCGGTCGTCGAGGAACGCACGGTCGCACAGCACGTCCTCGACCACCCCGACGTCGCCCGGCGCCGGGACGCCCGCGGTGAACCCGACGGCACGGCACCCCTCGACGACGTCGGCGTCCTCGACCATGCGCCGCGTGGCCTCGTCGACGACGTTGTAGACGCACGCGACGACGGTGTTCGCGTAGACCTTCGCCTTGGCGTCCCGGTAGGCCGCGGCGGATCCGTGCCACTCGAGGTGGTCGTCGGCGAGGTTGAGGCACGTGGACGCGAGGGGCACGACGGCGCCCGGTCCGGTCGTCGGCATGCTGTGCAGCTGGTGGCTCGAGAGCTCGACGACCAGCACGTCGTACCCGTCCGGGTCGCGGACGACGTCGAGCACGGGGACGCCGATGTTGCCGCAGGCCGCGGCACGCCAGCCCCCGGCCGCGTACATCGCCTGGGTGAGCTGCGTCGTGGTCGTCTTGCCGTTCGTCCCGGTGATGAGCACCCACGGCGCGGGTCCGCTCGGACGCACCACCTTGTCGCGGACGCGCCAGGCGAGTTCGATGTCGCCCCAGACCGTGCTGTGCTCGACGGCCCAGGCGAGCGTCGGGTTCGACGGCGGCAACCCGGGCGACGCGACGACGAGGTCCGGGGCGGCGACGACGAGCTCGTCCGGCACGGTCGCCAGGGAGGTCCGCACGAACCGGGCACCGATCACGCCGAGCAGCTCGACGCGGTCCTCCGGGGCGTCCTCGGACCACACGGTGACCTCGCTGCCGAGTTCGACGAGGGTGTCGGCGACCGAGAACCCGGTGGCACCGAGCCCGAGCACCGCCACGCGGAGCCCACGCCATCCGGTGGCGTGCCAGCTGGTCAGACCGTCGAGCCGGGAGGCCCGGGTGGGTCCTGTCATGCTTTGGCTCTCGTGATCCACTCGAGGTAGAACAGCCCGACGCCGGCGGCGACACAGAGTCCGGCGATGATCCAGAACCGCACCACGACCGTGACCTCGGCCCAGCCCTTGAGCTCGAAGTGGTGGTGCAGCGGACTCATCAGGAAGATGCGCTTGCCGTGGGTGATCTTGAAGTAGGCCCGCTGCAGGATGACCGAGCCGGTGACGATGAAGAACAGGCCTCCGATGAGGACGAGCAGCAGCTCCGTCCGGCTGAGGATCGCGAGCGCGGCGAGGGCGCCCCCGAGGCCGAGCGAGCCGGTGTCACCGAGGAAGATCTGCGCCGGCGACGTGTTGTACCAGAGGAACCCGATGAGCCCGCCGCAGATCGACGCGGCCACGACCGCCAGGTCGAGCGGGTTCGTCACCCGGTAACACGCGTGCACGACGCTGTCGTCGAGTCGCGCTCCGCCGCACTCCTGGTTGTACTGCCAGAAGCCGATGAAGATGTAGGACGCGATCGCGAGGATGCTCGACCCGGTCGCCAGCCCGTCCAGCCCGTCGGCGACGTTGACACCGTTGGACGTGGACACCGTGAGGAACACGATCCACGCGAGGTAGAGCACGGTCCCGACGACGGTGCCGAGGGCCATGAAGTCGAGCCACGGGATGTCCCGTACGGCCGAGATCATCTTGGACGCCGGGTACTGTCCGTGCGCGTTCGGCACGACGAGGGCGACCGTCGCGAAGATCACGCCCACGATGACCTGCCCCAGCACCTTCGCCCAGCCGCCGAGCCCGAGGCTCCGCTGCCGACGCACCTTGAGGAAGTCGTCCACGAACCCGACCACGCCGAGCCCCACCATGAGGAACAGCACGAGCATCCCGGACAGGGTCACGGTGTCGCGGCCGGCGAGGTGCCCCACGAAGTACCCGATGACGGACCCGAGGATCAGGACGATCCCGCCCATGGTGGCCGTCCCGCGCTTGGTGTGGTGGGACTGCGGACCGTCGTCGCGGATGAACTGCCCCCACCCGAGTCGGTGGAAGAGCTTGATGAACAGCGGGGTGAGCAGCAACGTGAACACGAGCGACACCGCCGCGGCGATGAGCAGTGCGATCATGCCGGAACACCTCCGATGCGGTCACCGAGGTGTCGGAGACCGGCGGACTTCGAGGACTTGACCAGGACGACGTCGCCGGGGCGGAGCATGTCCTGCAGGGTACGGACGGCGTCCTCGGCGTCCTCGACGTAGACCGACTCGCCGTCCCACGATCCCTCGAGGGAGGCGGCCTGGTGGATGGGGAGCGCTCCGGGCCCGACGACCAGGAGCTGCCCGATGCCGAGGCGGACGACGAGCCGTCCGACGCGGTCGTGCTCCTCGACGGAGTACTCGCCGAGCTCGGCCATCTCGCCGAGCACCGCGACGGTGCGCTCGCCCGGACGGGCGATCTGCGCGAGCGTCCGGAGCGCGGCGGCCATCGAGTCCGGCGAGGCGTTGTACGCGTCGTTCACGACCGTGACGCCCTCCGGGCCGCCGTGGAGGAGCTCCATCCGCCACCGCTCGGCGCGCGTCATCGTGGCGAGCGCCTCGGCTCCGTCGGCGAGCGGGACACCCCACTCGGCGGCGACCGCGAGCGCGGCCGTGGCGTTCATGGCGTGGTGCTCGCCGAGGATGGCGAGGCGGACGGTGACGGTCTCCTCGGCCTGGGTCGGGCCTCCCGGCACCGCCGACGCATCCGTGCTCCGACGGGTCAGCGTGAACGCGGTGCCGTGCCGGTCGCTCGTCAGGTCCCCGATGCGGTACGCGGCGTCCGGGGAGGTGCCGAAGCCGACGACCCGTGCGGCTGTCAGCGCGCGCATCGAGGCAACGCGGTCGTCGTCGATGTTGAGCACGGCGGTCGCGGTCGACGGCAGGTCGGTCACCATCTCGGACTTCGCGCGCTGGGTCGCCTCGATCCCGCCGAACTCGCCCGCGTGCGCGAGTCCGACCTTGAGGACGACCCCGACGTCCGGCTCGGCGATGCGGACGAGCTTCGCGATGTGCCCGACACCGCTCGCGCCCATCTCGACGACGAGGAACCGCGTGTCGTGCGTGAGTCGCAGCATCGAGATCGGCGCGCCGACGTGGTTGTTGAACGAGCCCTCGGGTGCGACGGTCTCGCCGTGCCGGGACAGGATCGTGCGCAGCATGTTCTTGGTGCTCGTCTTGCCGTTCGAGCCGGTGATGCCCACCACCCGCAGGCGGCCGCCGGCGCGGACCCGGGCGACGACCTCGTGCGCGAGCGCGGCCAACGCGGTGTAGCCGTCCGCGACGACGATCTGGGCGACGTCGGCGTCCGGCCGGCCCGCCACCTCGGTCGCCGTGACGCGCTCGGTGATCACGAGCCCCGCCCCCGCCGACACCGCCGCGGGGACGAACAGGTGGCCGTCGGTCGTCTCGCCGGCGAGGGCGAAGAACACCGACCCGGGCCCGACGAGCCGGGAGTCCGTCTCGACGGAGCCCTCGATGACCCGCTCGGGCGCGCCGGCGACGAGTTCGCCGCCCACCGCCGCGGCGACCTCGGCGAGGGTGAGCGCGATCACCGGCGGGCCTCCCCCGGGGTCCAGCCGGCCTCACGGAGGGCGGCGCGTGCTTCGTCACGGGCGGAGTACTCCGTCCGGACCCCGCGGATGTCGCGGTAGTCCTGGTGTCCCGGTCCCGCCCAGAGGATCGAGTCGCCCTCGCCGGCGAGCGACACGGCGTGCCGGATGGCGGCCTCGGGCGGCGTGACCTCGTACAGCTCGTGGTCCGGGTAGGCCTCGCGTGCGGCGTCGACGAGCGTCTTGCGGATCGACGCCGGGTCCTCGAATCGCGGGTGGTGGTCGGTGACGACGAGCACGTCGCTGCCCGCCGCGGCCACACGGGCCATATCCGCCCGCTTCGTCGTGTCCCGGTCGCCGTCCGCGCCGAAGAGCATGATCACCTTGCCGGGCGTGAACTGCCGGACCGCGGCGAGGGTGTTGAGGAAGGCGTCGGGGCTGTGCCCGAAGTCGACGTAGACGCTGGGTCCCTCGTCTCCGGAGACCCGCTCGGTGCGGCCGGGGAGGTACGCGTCGATACCGCTCGTGCCGTCCTCGTGGCGGAGGGCCTGCTCGATGGCGCCGAGCTCGAACCCGCCTTCGACCAGCATGACGATCGCGAGTGCAGCGTTCGCGGCCATGTGCCACCCGATGAGCGGGACGCGGGTGGTCAACGACCGGCCCTCGGGGCCGGTGAGCCGGAACTCGGTGTACGCGGCAGCGGCCTCGGTGATCTCGACGCGCCACTCGGCCTCGACCTCGGGTCGGACCGTGATCGTCGTGACCGGGATCCGGGACTCGGCGACCACGCGCGCCCCCCACTCCGAGTCGAGCGAGACGACGCCCCGACGCCCGTGTTCGGGTTGGAACAGGGGCAGCTTCGCCTGGAAGTACTCCTCCATGTCGGCGTAGTCGTCGAGGTGGTCGTGGCTGAGGTTCGTGAACGCGACGACGTCGAACACGATGCCGTCGACCCGGTGTCGGCTGAGGGCCTGGGCACTCACCTCGACGGCGACCGCGCGCACCTCGCTCTCACGCATCCGGGCGAGGAGCGCGTGCATCTCGCTCGCCTCCGGCGTCGTGAGGCGGCTCGTCACGCTGAGCTGCCCGATGTGCCGCTCCGCGGTCGAGCTGAGTCCCGTGACGAGCCCGAGCTGCCCGAGGACCGCCTCGAGCAGGTAGGCGGTGCTCGTCTTGCCGTTCGTGCCGGTAACGGCGAAGAGCTGCGGCAGGTCCTCGGCGTCCTGCGTCGTGCGGTACACCCACGCGGACACGTCTCCGAGCGCCGCGCGCGGGTCCTCGACGACGATCACGGGGAGACCGCTCGGTGCCGCCAGGGCCACCCCGGCGTCGTCCGTCATCACCGCGACGGCACCACGCTCGGCAGCGTCAGCCGCGAACTCGGCCCCGTGACGGTGCGCTCCGTGGACGCCGACGAAGACGTCCCCCGGCTGCACCTCGGCGGCGCTGAGGGTCACGCCGGTGACCTCGATGCCGTCCGACGAACCGACGACGCGCAGGCCGAACGCGTTGACGAGTTCGGCGAGCGGGCGTGCGGCCGGGTGTTCGGGACGGAGGACCGGAGGGATCCGAGCGGACACGTGCTCCTTCTTCCTCACCACGTGGACGGGTAGGTCTTCTCCGCCGTCGTGGAGGGGGTGACGCGGTACTTCTCGAGCACCTGGGACATGAGGGTGTGGAACGCCGGAGCGGCGGAGCTGGAGAACCGATGTCCCGGCCCCGGCTTCGTGAACGTCACCGTGACAACATACTGGGGGTCCTCGGCAGGTGCCATTCCGGCCACCGAGATGATGCGGTCGCTGCCGTACCCGCCACCGTTCGCCACGGCGACCTCGGCGGTCCCGGTCTTGGCGGCCACGTTGTAGCCCGAGATGGGCTGCATGCCGGCGAGCGTGCCCGCGTGGTCGGTCAGGGTGCTCTGCAGCATCTGCACGACCTGGTCGGCCGCCGAGGTGGACACCACGCGCGTCGGCGTGACGTCGGGCTTGTCGGTGACGGTGCCGTCGGCCTGCTCGCACCCCGAGACGAAGTGCAGCGGGATCCGCTCCCCGCCGTTCGCGAGCGTCTGGTAGATGCTCGCGACCTGCAGCGCGGTGGTCGAGATCCCCTGGCCGAACATCGAGTTCATGTTCGTCTGCGGGTCCCAGGAGGGCGACGCGGCGTCGGGCCAGGTCGGCTGCCCCGGGAAGGCGATCCCGGACTGCGACTCGAACAGGCCGAACTTGCGCATGTAGTCGTACCGCTGCTGGGCGCTGAGCACCTGCCCCGCCTCGGTGATGCCGACGTTCGACGACTGGGCGAGGATCCCGGTCAGGGTCAGGTTCTCGGTGCCGTGGTACTCGGCGTCCGAGATCTTGCCGCCCCACGGGAAGGTCCGCGAGTACGGGACCGACTCCGGGGTGAGCGGCGTCGCCTTGCCGGTGTCGAGGAGGGCCGCCGCGATCGCCGCCTTGATCGTCGACCCCGGCTCGTAGGTCGCGGTGAGCGCCCGCGAGCCGAACGACCCGGTGTCCTTCGTCGCGTCCACGTCGTTCGGGTCGACGCTCGGCCAGTCCGCGATCGCGCGGATCTCCCCGGTTCCGACCTGGACGACCGTCGCGGTGGCCGACTGCGCTCCGAGGGCCTGCGCCTGCTGGGCGATGTCCTGCTGCGCCATGTACTGCAGGTCCTCGTCGATGGTCGTCTCGACGGTCCCGCCGTTCTTCGCCTGCTTCGTCGTGACCGTGCTGCCCGGCAACTGGACGCCGTCCTCGCCGCGCTCGTAGGTCTCGGACCCGTTCGTCGCCGCGAGGCACTTGTCGTACGCCAGCTCGAGCCCCGCCTGCGCCCCGTCCGTGCCCATGAACCCGGTGAGGTTGCCGGCGGCGGCCCCGTTCGGGTAGGTCCGCGATGCTTGCTTCTCGGGGTAGATCCAGGGGATGCCGAGCGCTTCGACCGCGCGGTAGTGCCCGACGTCCAACCCCTTGACGAGGTAGGCGAAGTCGGAGTTCGGGGCGGCCGCGATGGCGCGCTTCATGGTGGGGACGTCGCCACCGGACGCCGTCGCGAGCGCCTGGAGCGCCTGCGCGATCGAGACGTGCTTGATCCGGGTCCCGCCGAGCTTGCCCTGGAACGCGTCGACGATGCGGGGCGCCGTCGTGATGTTGTAGCGCGTGACGCTGTCCGCCAGGGGCGTGCCGTCGCGGTCGACGATGGACCCGCGGGTGCCGTACAGCGTCACCGGGATGCTCCGCTTGGCGACGGAGGCCTTGTCGAGCTCGGCCGCCTGCACGACCTGGATGTCGACGAGGCGGACGACGAACACCGCGACGAGTGCCATGATCGCCACCATCACGACGCTGTAGCGGATGCGTCGGTTCTGGAGGGTCTTCCTCACACTGCGTCCTTCCGGACCGAGGGCGACGGTCAGCGCGTCTGGGGCGCCTGGAGCTCGGCCGCGTCCGACGATACGGACGAGTCCGAGGAACCCTGGCCCGACGCGCTGGCGCCGCTGCTCTTCCCAGCATCGGAGCCCGACGTACCGGTCGCCGAGCCGGTCGTGGTGGTGTGGGTCGTCGGCTGCTCCGCGCTCGTGGCCGTGTCCCCGTGCTTCGCGACGACCGCGGTGCCGTCGAGCAACGCGTTCGGCACCTGGTTCGTCGTGGTGGCCGCGGTCGAGTCGGTCGCGGCGGCCGGCGTCGGCGTGCCGTACACCACGCCCGTCTTCGGGTCGAGGTACACGGGCGACGAGTTCGCGATCATCCCGAGCGCCTGGGCGTTGCGGGCGAGGTTCTGCGGCGAACGAAGGACGGACAGCTGCTCGTCGAGCTGCTGCTGCGACCGGCTCAGGTCCGTCTGCGTGGACTGCAACGCGTCGAGCTGGTAGGCGCCCTTGCTCAGGACCATGCTGATGCCGAGCTGGGCGAGCAGGAGCGCCGCCAGCGCGGCGACCGCCACGAAGGCGGCGACGATCCGCGGTCGTGCCCGACGCTGCGCGCGGGTCGCCGTGACCTCGACGAGTTCTGGGCGGGCACGGCGGTGGTCGGGGCGGGGCTCGGCCGCGATGCCGGCCGCGAGGGCGAGGTTCGTGGTCATGTCACTTCCGGATTCGCTCGGCCGCGCGGAGTCGCACGGGGGTGGCTCGGGGGTTGGCGGCGCGTTCGGCCTCGTCGGCCAGCTCGGCGCCCTTGACGACGGCGGTGAAGGTCGGGCGGTGCTCGGGCAGCTCGACCGGGAGGCCCGCGGGTGCGCTCGACCGCGTCCGCTCGGCGAGCGCGCGCTTGACGATGCGGTCCTCGAGCGACTGGTAGGCCTCGACGACGATCCGGCCGCCGACGCGCAGGGCGTCGAGCGCGGCCGGGATCGCGCGCTCGAGCACCGCGAGCTCCTGGTTGACCTCGATCCGGAGGGCCTGGAACACCCGTTTCGCGGGGTGGCCCTGCCGCTGCACCGCGACCGGGGTGGCGGCGGTGAGCACCTCGACCAGGTCCGCCGACCGCTCGAACGGGCGCTCGGTCCGGCGCGCGACGATGGCCCGGGCGTACCGCGCCGCAAGTTTCTCCTCGCCGTACACCGTGAAGATCCGGCGGAGCGCGCGCTCGTCGTACTCGGCCAGGACGTCGGCGGCGGTGGGGCCGGCGGTGCGGTCCATGCGCATGTCGAGCGGCGCGTCCTTGCTGTAGGCGAAGCCGCGCTCGGCCCGGTCGAGCTGCAGGGACGAGACGCCGAGGTCGAACAGCACGCCGTCGACGGCGTCGATCCCGACGGACGCGACGGCCGCGGGCAGCTCGTCGTACACGGTGTGCACGAGGTGGACACGGTCACCGAAGGGCGCGAGGCGCTCCCCCGCGATCCCGAGGGCGTCCGTGTCGCGGTCGAGGCCGACGAGGGTGAGCTCCGGGAAGCGCGCGAGCAGTGCGGCCGAGTGACCGCCCATGCCGAGCGTGGCGTCCACGAGGACCTTGCCGGACCCCTCGAGCGTCGGCGTGAAGAGCTCGACGATGCGCTCGAGGAGGACCGGTGTGTGCGGGAAGGTCCCGCCGTCGGATGCTGTCATGTCGCCCCCGCTTCCTGGACCGTGGATCCGGATCCCCATCCATCCCGACCTGACACCGGGGAAGGTGTGTCAGGGCGCATGGCTGGGAGTCCGGGTCCGCGGGTCAGAAGACGCCCGGGATCACCTCCTCGTCGTTCTCGGCGAAGTCGGCCTCGCTCGCGGCGTAGTAGGCCTCCCACGCGGGGGTGGACCAGATCTCGGCTCGGTCACCCGCGCCGATCACGGTCAGGTCGCGCTCGAGGCCCGCGTACTCGCGGAGGTTCTGGGGGATGGTCACGCGGTTCTGCTTGTCGGGCTGTTCCGCGCTCGCCCCGGAGAGGAACAGGCGCATGTAGTCGCGAGTGCGCTTGTTCGTCATCGGTGCCTGCCGGATGCGGTCGTGCAGCGCGGCGAACTCCTGCTGGCTGAAGACCACGACGCACCGTTCTTGTCCGCGCGTCATGACGATGCCGTCGGACAGCTCGTCACGGAACTTGGCGGGGAGGATGACGCGCCCTTTCTCGTCGAGCTTCGGAGCGTACGTACCGAGCAGCACGGCCGACCCCCTCTGCTCCAACGACCACCTCGTCCCTCCACTTTACTCCACCACCCACCACCCAGCAACGGAACGGCGCCCCGGGAAGGCCCCCGAGCCCCCGTTCTGGGGGCGAGAAGGCGGCGTCGCGGCGGGCCGGAGCGCTGCGGAACGCCCGCACGCATGCGGATCCGGCGCCGTTCCTCCCGGTCGGAGCGGGGGTGGAGGGAAGTGGGGGGATCGTGTGGAGCGGAGTGGAGGAGGGGGTGGAGGGCCGCGGTGTGTCGTCGGACCATCGACGGCTGTCGCCCGGGAACGCGACAGCGGGGCCGACCCGAAGGTCGACCCCGCTGTGGTGGTGCAGGTGGACGGGAGCGGCTACTGCTCCTGGTTGCGCTTGTCCCAGCGCTCGTTCATGCGGTCCATGAACGAACCGCCGGCGCCGCCCTTGGCGGTCGGACGGCCGGCCGGCCGGCCGGCACGCGAGCCGACACCGGGACGCAGTGCGAAGAGGACGCCCGCGAGCATGAGCACGAAGCCGACCACGCCGATCACGGGCTGCCGGAGCGCGAGGCCCAGCACGACGACGCCGACCCCGACGAGTGCCCCGAGGACACCGAGCGTGATCGAGGTGTAGGTCGGCCGCCCCTGCCGCTTGGTGACGCGGGCCACGAAGTCGGAGTCGTTCTGGTAGAGGCTGCGCTCCATCTCCTCGAGGAGTCGCTGCTCTTGCTCCGAGAGTGGCATCTCAAGTCCCTCATCCCTGGGATCGACGCTGGTTCAGTGGGCCGATTCTATGCCTCAGCCACCCACTAAGGTAAGGAGGGTGGCTGAGAGTACGCGGTTAGTGGATCTCGTCTCGGATCGCATCGAACGCGCGCTCACGGAGCAGCGCACGCGGCTCGCGGCGATCAGTCCCGACCTCGCGCCGTTCAGCGACTTCTCGCGCGATCTGCTCGCCGGCGGCAAGCGGTTCCGTGCCCTCTTCTGCTACTGGGGCTGGCAGTCCGTCGCCGGCCGGTCGGGCTCGTTCGACCCGCTCGCCGCGGGATCCCGTCAGACCACCGCGGAGGCCGTCGTCACCGCGGCCGCGGCCCTCGAGGTGTTCCACGCGGCGGCCCTCGTGCACGACGACATCATGGACCGCTCGGACACGCGGCGCGGCCGCCCCGCAGCCCACCGTCGCTTCGAGCGCCTGCACGCAGAGCACGGATGGATCGGCGACAGCGCCGCGTACGGCACGAACAGTGCGCTGCTCATGGGCGACCTCCTGCTCTCGCTGTCCGACAGCGTGTTCGACGAAGCCCTGGCCCTGCTCGAGCCCGGCCGTGCGCGCCTGGTCCGTCAGGAGTTCCACGCGATGCGACTCGACGTCACCGCGGGGCAGTACCTCGACATCCACGAGGAGACCGCGTGGCCGACCGTCGACGAGGCCGACCTGCTCGTCCGCGCCCAGCGGGTGATCGTGTTCAAGTCGGCGAAGTACTCGGTCGAGGCGCCGCTCGCCATCGGCGGACTCATCGCCGGCGCGGACGACCGCCAGCTCGAGGGGTTGCGGGCCTTCGGCCTCCCCCTGGGCGTCGCGTACCAGCTGCGCGACGACCTGCTCGGCGTGTTCGGCGACCCCGAGGTCACGGGCAAGCCCGCCGGTGACGACCTGCGCGAGGGCAAGCGGACGGTGCTCATCGCGACCGCACGGAAGGCCCTGCCCACGGGCGCCCGGCAGCTCGTCGACGAGTTGCTCGGCGATCCCGAGCTCGACGAGGACCAGATCACGATGCTCCGGGCGACCCTCACCGAGTCCGGCGCCGTCGCCGCCGTCGAGCGGTCGATCGAGCGGCACGTCGCCCGGGCGAAGGCCGCGCTCGCGGCGGCGCCGCTCACGCCGTCGGCGCGGGAGCAGCTCGTCGCCCTGGCGGACACGGTCGCCCAGCGCGTCGCCTGAGGACCACCCCGACTCGGCGACTGGTCGCGGCTCGACGACCCGCTGCGCCTCGGCGACCCGCTGCGCCGCGACGACCCGCCGCGCCTCGCCGCGCCTCGCCGACCATCGCGGCCGGTCAGAGCAGGGACTGCGCGACCCGGCGCACCTCGGCCTTGCGTCCGGCCCGGAGCGCTGCGATGGGCGGGACACCGATCGACTCCTCGGTCGTGAGCATCCAGCGCACGGCCTCGTCGTCGCTGAAGCCGTTGTCGCCGAGCACGATGAGCGTGCCGCGGAGCTCCGGCAACGGCTCCGCACCGTCGAGGAACTCGACCGGGACACGGAGCACACCGTCGACCCGCGCGGGGAGCAGGGTGCGCTGCTCGAACAGCCGGTGGACCCGGCCCGGGCTCACACCGAGCAGCTCCACGAGGTCGGGCACGGTCAGCCAGCGCTCGGACAGGGCGTCGTCCGTCAGTGCGTCAGTCACGCTGCCATGGTGCCAGAATCCCCCGCGGTCCTCGAACGGGGGCGAGGGGCACGTGAGTCACATCAGTCACATGCGTCTCGTTGATTGACTCGCGTGACGATCCGTGCCACGGTGGTGCGGACCTTGCCGCGGCGCGACGGAGCACCCGCGGCGCGGCACCCGGCCGAAGCAGCACGGCACCCCCGCCGCGGCCCCCGAGGAGAGTGATCACCGTGGACACCGACGACGCCGCCGCACGGCGCCCGCGCGCAGCCCGATTCGCGACGATGCCGATCGTCCTCGCCGGCACGATCGCCGTCGCCGCCGGCCTGACCGGACCGGTGGCCGCCGGACACCTGGACCAGCGCCATCGCCCCGAGGAGAAGCACGAGGGTGACCACACGCGCCGCGCCGCGCCCGACCGCGTCGAGACCGACCGCCCGGTGTTCGGCACGGCGGTCGCCACCTCGACCCCGACGGTCACGACCGTCGCCGCCATCACCGAGGCGCCGGCCTCGTACACCGTGGTCCAGGGCGACACGGTCAGTGCGATCGCGGCCCGGTACGGGCTCTCGCCGCGCGACGTCCTCAGCGCGAACGGCCTGAGCTGGAACGCGATCATCCACCCGGGGCAGACCCTGACGCTGCGGTCGGGGTCGACCGCGACCGGCCGGACCGGCGGGACCTCGACCTACCACGTGGTGTCGGGCGACACGGCGACCGGCATCGCGGCGCGGCTCGGTGTCTCCACGAACGCGCTGCTCGCCGCCAACCAGTTGTCGGCCACGAGTGTCATCTACCCGGGGCAGACGCTCCGGGTGCCATCGGCGACCACCACCTCGACGGTCGCGGTGACGACGAACGCCGGGACCAGCACCGCGGCACCGGCGGTCAGCAGCGCGACGACCGTGCACATCCACGCCGGCGACACCCTGGCCACGATCGCGTCGGCGCACGCCGTCTCGGTCGCCGACCTGCTCGCCGCGAACGGCCTGACCTACACGAGCACGATCTACGCCGGGAGCACCCTCGTCGTGCCGGCGTCGAGCGGTGTCGGCCTGACGAACGAGATGCGGGCCAACGCCGAGACCATCGTCCGCGTCGGCCGCGCCCTGGGGGTTCCCGAGCGGGGCCTCGTCGTCGCGCTCGCGGCCGCGATGCAGGAGTCCGGGCTCCGCGACCTCGACCACGGGGACCGCGATTCGATCGGACTGTTCCAGCAGCGGCCGAGCCAGGGCTGGGGATCCGCGTCCGAGCTCATGGACCCGACGTACGCGGCGAGGCTGTTCTTCGGCGGTCCGCACAACCCGAACGCCGGCACGACGGCCGGTCTCCTCGACGTCCCCGGCTGGCAGTCGATGTCGGTCACGGACGCGGCCCAGGCCGTGCAGAACTCGGCGTACCCGAAGGCGTACGGCCAGTGGGAGAAGCCCGCGACCGCGTGGCTCGCCACCCTCTGACGCCGGATCCGGCCGCCAGGTCGGAAGCGGGACCGGTCGCCCGTGAGCACCGCCTCCTCCTCCAGATCGAGATTGCATCACGGTCGGTGCGTCAGCGGCGGTGGTCCGACGCCCGATTCGTAGAATGCCGACCGTGACCATGAACGCCGCGACGGATCCGATGATCGGTCGGATGATCGACCAGCGGTACCGCGTCCGGTCGCGCATCGCCCGCGGTGGCATGGCCACCGTGTACCTCGCCACGGACGTCCGTCTGGAGCGCCGCGTCGCGATCAAGATCATGCACGGTCACCTGGCGGACGACGCCGCGTTCCGCGGACGCTTCATCCAGGAGGCCCGGTCCGCCGCCCGTCTGTCCCACCCGAACGTCGTGGGCGTGTTCGACCAGGGGCAGGAGACCGACTGCACCTACATCGTCATGGAGTACATCCCGGGCATCACGCTCCGTGACCTCCTGCAGGAGCACCGGGCGCTCACGAGCGACCAGGCGCTCGACATCCTCCGCGCCGTCCTCGCCGGGCTCGCGTCCGCGCACCGGGCGGGCATCGTGCACCGTGACCTCAAGCCCGAGAACGTCCTCCTCGCGGACGACGGCCGGATCAAGCTCGGCGACTTCGGCCTCGCGCGCGCCGCGACGGCGAACACCGCCACCGGTGCGGCCCTGCTCGGGACCATCGCGTACCTCTCCCCCGAACTCGTCACGCGCGGAGTGGCGGACACCCGGAGCGACATCTACGCCGTCGGCATCATGCTGTACGAGATGCTCACGGGCGAGCAGCCGTACAAGGGCGACCAGCCGATGCAGATCGCGTACCAGCACGCGAACGACACGGTCCCGGCGCCGAGCGCGAGCAACCCGGCGGTGCCGCCCGAACTCGACGACGTCGTCCGCTGGGCCACCGCCCGCGACCCCGATGAACGACCGCGCGACGCCCGCGCGATGCTCGACGGCCTCGCGGGCATCGACGAGCGGATGAGCGGTCCTCGCGCGACGTCCGTGCTCCACCCCGCCGGCACCACCACCGTCCTGCCGCTCGACGCCGCGCCCGCGGACACCACGATGCTCGGTCCGCGTGGTCCGCTCGCTCCGCCCCGGAGCCCGATCGGTCCGCAGCGCTCGACGGCGTCGGCGCCCCGGTTCCCACCGACGGCGAGCGACTCGGTCGAGACCGCTCTCGCTCCCGCCGCGGGACGCCTCGCGCACACGACCGCCCGGCGCCGTCGCCGCGGATGGGTCCTCCTCGCCGTCGTGGTCGTGGTGGCACTCGTCGTCGGGGTCGTCGCGTGGTGGTTCGGACCCGGGCCCGGCGGCAACGTGCGCGTGCCGGAGGTCGCCGGCAAGAGCGTCTCCCAGGCACGCCGCCTGATCGAGGAGCGGGGACTGCACGCCGCGTCGAGCACCGGTGCGCGCCCCGACGCGGTCGTCCACGCGGGCGCCGTCTCGGCGACCGCGCCGGACGCACGGCGCATCGTGACGCGCGGGACGACGATCCGGATCCTCGTCTCGTCCGGGCCCCGTCCCATCGTGCTGCCCGCGATCGTCGGACAGCCGGTCGCGACCGTGCGGAGCGAACTCGCCCCGCACTTCACACTCGAGCAGCTGCGCTACCGGTTCGACGGATCCGCTGCCGCGGGCACCGTCCTCGCCGCGACCGGCACGACCGAGGCCGGCGACGACGTCGACCTGACCACCGTCCACCAGTACGGCGAGCGGATGCCCGTCCGCCTCACGGTGTCGCTCGGCGCCGTGCCGGACGTCGTCGGCAAGTCGAGCGACGCGGCCACCGCCGCGCTCGAGGCGGTGGGGCTCGACGCCGGCCAGGCGCCCGGCCAGTACAGCGACGACGTCCCCACCGGCGACGTCATCAAGGCGATCCTCCCGGCCGACCCCGTGGTCAAGGGTTCCACGGTGCAGCTCGTGGTGTCGAAGGGGCCCGTCCCGATCACGCTCCCCGACGTCCGGAAGAAGCCGATCGACCAGGCCGCGTCGACCCTCCAGGCCCTCGGCCTGCACGTGTCCTACCCGGACTGCACGAACGTGCTGTGCTCGTTCTACGACTGGAAGTCGTCGCTGCCGGTGTCCGCCACCGACCCGGCCCCCGGCTCCACCGTGCACAAGGGCGACACGATCACGCTCGACTACGAGCAGTGACCGGTGCGCGCCGTCCGGCCTCGGCTGACGCAACGGGAGGCCGGGACGGACGGGAGGCACGACACCGGTCCGGTGCCGTGCCTCCCGTCCCGGGGACCGTCAGGACCGCGGTGCCGCGCTCAGCTCCTCGGCCACGAGGAACGCGAGCTCGAGCGACTGCATGTGGTTGAGGCGCGGGTCACAGAGCGACTCGTACCGGGTGGCGAGGGTCTCCTCGTCGATGTGCTCGGACCCACCGAGGCACTCGGTGACGTCGTCGCCCGTGAGTTCGACGTGGATGCCGCCCGGGTAGGTCCCGACCGCGCGGTGGGCCTCGAAGAAGCCGCGGACCTCGTCCACGACGTCGTCGAAACGCCGCGTCTTGTAGCCGGTCGGCGTCGTGAGGCCGTTGCCGTGCATCGGGTCGGAGACCCAGAGCGGGTTGGCGTCCATGCCCTTGATCGCCTCGAGCAGGGGCGGGAGCTTCTCGCGGACGAGGCCCGCACCCATGCGCGTGATGAACGTCAGGCGGCCCGGCTCGCGCTCGGGGTCGAGCTTGTCGATGAGCGCCTCCATGTCGGAGGCCGAGGTCGACGGCCCGAGCTTCACGCCGATCGGGTTCCGAACCCGCGACAGGAAGTCGACGTGCGCGCCGTCGATGTCGCGCGTGCGCTCCCCGATCCACACGAAGTGGCCGGACGTGTCGTACGGCAGCCCGGACCGCGAGTCGATACGGGTCATCGGGCGCTCGTAGTCCATGAGGAGGCCCTCGTGGGACGCGTAGAACTCGACGTGCTTGAGTTCGTCGAAGTCCGCGCCCGCGGCCTCCATGAACCGGATGGCGCGGTCGATCTCGCGGGCCAGGTGCTCGTACCGCGCGTTCGCCGGGTTCTCGGCGAAGCCCTTGTTCCAGCTGTGCACCTGTCGGAGGTCGGCGAACCCGCCCTGCGTGAAGGCGCGGATGAGGTTCAGGGTCGACGCCGCGGTGTGGTACCCCCGCACGAGACGCTGGGGATCCGCCTGCCGGGACTCCGGCGTGAAGTCGTAGCCGTTGATGATGTCGCCGCGGTAGGCGGGCAGGGTGACGTCACCGCGGGTCTCGAAGTCGCTCGACCGCGGCTTGGCGAACTGCCCCGCCATGCGTCCCATCTTGATGACGGGCGTGGAGGCGCCGTACGTCAGGACGACGGCCATCTGCAGGATCGTCTTCACCCGGTTGCGGATGGCGTCGGCGGTCGCACCGGCGAACGTCTCGGCGCAGTCACCGCCCTGGAGGAGGAAGGCCTGACCCCGAGCCGCCGCCGCGAGCCGGTCGCGCAGCACGTCGACCTCGCCAGCGAACACGAGCGGCGGGAAGGTCGCGATCTCGGCCGATGCGGCCTCAGCCGCGACGGGGTCCGGCCACGCCGGCTGCTGCTTGATCGGAAGCGTCCGCCAATAGTCGAGCCCCTCGATCACGTCCGGATCCTGCAGGGCGACGATGTCGGTCGACTCGAACACTTCGATTCCCTCGTGGTTGTGTGGCTCGATGCCACGTCGGGCAGGGCTGTCCACACCGGTCGGGGCGTGCGGACTGACTGAGCCTAACGTGGAAGCGTGGCGCCCTGTTCCCCAGCGGTGGAACCGACGCGCTGCCCCGTGGACCGGAGGGCCGCTGCGCCGCGCTCCTTGACGCTCGACGCGTACACGTCGGCGTACTCCTGGTGGCTCAGGCGTCGGAGCTCGTGCATGATCTCGTCGGTCACGCTGCGGAGGATGAAGCGGTCCGACTCCAGGCCCGTGAAGCGGGAGAAGTCGAGGGGCTCGCCGAAGACGACCCCGACGCGCTTGATCTTCGGCACGTGCTGACCGATCGCCATGACCTCGCGCGTGCCGACCATGGCGACCGGGACGACCGGGACGCGCCCCTCGAGCACCATGCGGGCGACGCCCGTGCGGCCGCGGTAGAGGCGCCCGTCCGGGCTGCGCGTGCCCTCCGGGTAGATGCCGAGCTGCTCCCCCCGCGCCAGCACGCCGAGGCCCGTCCGCAGGGAGGCCTCGCTCGCCTTGCCGCCCGACCGATCGATGGGCAGCTGGCCGAGCGCGCCGAAGGCGGTCTTCGTGGCCCAGCCCTTGATCCCACGACCGGTGAAGTAGTCGCTCTTGGCGAGGAACGAGATCCGGCGGTCGAGCACGACCGGCAGGATCACGGAGTCGATGAACGACACGTGGTTGCTGGCGAAGATGACGGGACCCGTCGCCGGAACGTGCTCACGCCCGACCACCCACGGGCGGAACACCGCCGTGAGCAGTGGTCCGATGAGCAGGTTCTTGAGCACCCAGTAGAGCATCGTCGCGTCCTCGGTCCGGTCGAGCGGTCAGGCGGTCCGCGCGTGGATCCGCGCCAGGTCCGCGGCACCGACGACACCCGCGTCGTTCACGAGCTCCGCGATGACGAAGTCCGGCTCCGGATGGTAACCCCGCGCGGGCAGGTTGTTCAGGTACGCCTGGCGGATCGGTTCGAGCAGGCGGTCCCCCGCGCTCGCGACCCCACCCCCGAACACGAACAGCTGCGGGTCGAGCACGGCCGACAGCGACGCGCACGCCTCGCCGAGGTGTCGTCCGAGTCGACGGAGCGCCGCGAGGGCCCCCGGGTCGTCGGCGAGGATGAGGTCGCCGACGATCTGCCCGTCCAGCGTGCCGCCGTTGGCGTCACGGGCCTCGGCGAGGGCGACACCGATGCCACCGGCGTCCGCGACGTCGTTCGCCATCCGCTGCAGCGCCCGACCCGAGCCGTACTGCTCGATGCACCCGCGCGCACCACAGCCGCACGGGAGCCCGTTCGGGACGATGCGGAGGTGGCCGATCTCGCCACCGGTGCCGAAGCCGCCGCGGAACAAGCGGTCCTCGGTGACGATCGCCCCACCGACACCGGTGCCGATCGTGAGCATCGTCATGTCGCTGACGAGGCGGCCGGCACCGAAGCGGAACTCCGCCCAGCCCGCGGCGTTGGCGTCGTTGTCGACGGTGATGTGCACGTCGCCGAGGCGTTCCTGCAGCCGCTGCCGCAGCGGCTCGTTCCGCCACCGGATGTTCGGCGTGTAGTAGACGATCGACTGCGAGGCGTCGATGAACCCGGGAGCCGCGACACCGACGGCCTCGATCGCGTGCTCCGCGCGAAGGCGTTCGACCATCGAGACGACGTCGTCGAGCATGGCGGTGGGGTCCGCGGCGTTGGTGGGGACCCGGTCCTCCGCGACGATCTCGCCGAGTTCGGAGACGACCGCGCCCGCGATCTTCGTGCCCCCGATGTCGATTCCGATGGCATGCACGAACATCGACCCTACCCGGTGTGGACACTGGACTCGCGCGGGGGCGTGGGTCCTATGCTGAGCGCGTCCGGCTCGACGACGAGGCGGATCAGCATCGACGGTCGACGAGGGAGTTGCCGTGCACGATCACCGAACCTCACCCGAGGGGACCGACCAGACCCACGCGGACGCCGGGCACGGTTCCGCCGCCCGGATCCTCGTCGAACGGGCCGCGGCGACGCCCGATCGCGGACTCCTCGCCCAGCGGCACGGGGAACGGTGGGTGCCGATGAGCGCTGCGAGCGTCCTCGCCCGCGTCCGCGCCGTCGCCAAGGGCCTCGTCGCCGCAGGACTCGAGCCGGGCGCCCACATCGCCGTGCTGTCCCGCACGCGGTCGGAGTGGACCATCGTCGACTTCGCGATCTGGCACGCGGGTCTCGTGTCGGTGCCCGTCTACGAGACGAGCTCGCCCGACCAGGTCCGGTACATCCTCCAGGACTCCGAGTCCGTCGCGATCGTCGTCGAGAGCGAGGAGCACGCACGCCGTGTGGCGGGCGTCGCCCCGGACCTCCCACGTCTCGCGCAGCACTGGACCATCGACGGCGGCGGGCTCGACGACCTGGCGCGACTCGGCGAACCGGTGACCGACGCCGAGCTGGACGCCCGCCTCGACGCGGTGTCCGCGCACGACGACGCGACCATCATCTACACCTCCGGCACGACGGGTCGGCCGAAGGGCTGCGTCCTCCGTCACGACAACTTCACGACGCTCGTCGAGGGTGCAGCGGAGGCGATGGCGGACGTCGTCGAGGAGGGCGCCTCGACACTGCTGTTCATCCCCATGGCGCACGTGTTCGCGCGGTTCATCGCCGTCATGTCGATCGGGACCGGTGTGCTCGTCGGTCACGAGCCGGACACCAAGGACCTCATGCACGCGGTCGCCACGTTCCGGCCGACGTTCCTGCTCGCTGTCCCGCGCGTGTTCGAGAAGATCTACAACGCGGCCGAGCAGAAGGCGGCCGTCGGCGGACGCGGCCGGGTGTTCCGGCTGGCGGCCGACACCGCGGTCGAGCACTCCGAGGCGCTCGCCACCGGGACGGTCCCGCTCGGCCTCCGCCTGCGGTTCCGGCTGTTCGACCGGCTCGTCTACGCGAAGCTCCGCGAAGCGCTCGGCGGTCGGGTGCGGTACGCGATCAGTGGGTCGGCACCGCTGTCGCCCCGCCTGGCCCACTTCTTCCGGTCCGTCGGGGTGCTCGTGCTCGAGGGCTACGGCCTGACCGAGACGACCGCACCCGCGACCGTCAACCGGGCGGCGGAGATCCGCATCGGGTCCGTCGGCCGCGCCCTCCCCGGCGTCGAGGTGCGGATCGCCGACGACGGCGAGATCCTCGTCCGTGGCGTCGACGTGTTCGACCGGTACTGGAACCGCCCCGACGCCACCGAGCAGGCGTTCGTCGACGGCTGGTTCCGCACCGGTGACCTCGGGACGCTCGACGAGCACGGCGTCCTGACCGTCACCGGGCGCGCGAAGGAGCTCATCGTCACCGCGAGCGGCAAGAACGTCGCACCCGCCCCGCTCGAGGACGCCGTGCGCGAGCACCCGCTCGTCGCGCAGGTCGTCGTCGTGGGCGAGGGCAAGCCGTTCGTCGCGGCGCTCGTCACCCTGGACCGCGAGATGCTGCCCGGCTGGTGCGCGGCGAACGGGATCGTCCCCGCGCTCACCCCCCGGAGCGCCGCCCACGACGCACGCGTCCACACGGCCGTGCAGCACGCGATCGACGCCGCGAACCAGCGGGTGTCCCGCGCCGAGTCGATCCGCTCGTTCACGATCCTGGACGCCGAGTTCACGGAGGCCTCCGGGCACCTCACGCCGAAGCTCACCGTCAAGCGGGACCGGGTGCTCTTCGACCACGCCGCCGACGTCGAGCACATCTACTCGGGCTCCGCGGTGCAGACCACCGCGGTGCCGGTCGTCGAGCACCGGCACCGCGGGTACTGACCCGACCCGACGACGAACGCCCCGCCGGAGCACCGGCGGGGCGTTCGTGTGTGGTCGCGGTTCAGCCGACCGTCACGGACTTGCATCCGAGCGTCGGGTTCGACCCACCGCCCTGGTTGATCGCGTACGCGCACACCTTGTGGGTGCCCTTCGCCAGCGAGACCGTCGTGCTCCACCCGGTGTTCGCCGGGGCTCCCGCCACCGCACGCGCCACGTCGGACCGGGCGATGGAGGTCGTCACGCTTCCCAGGTACTTCGACCCGGAGGTCTGGTCGTACAGCCGGACCTCCGTGCTCGAGGTCTGGTCCGGGTCCCATGCCCATCCGCGTGCCGTGGCCCCGCCGCTCGTCGCCGTGAGGGTGTCGAAGCTGCCCTTCGGGGTGGCCGAGGCGGTCGAGCCCGACGCGGCGGCCTTGGACATGATGACCGGCGCGGACGAGAACGCCAGTGCGTTCCCGCTGTTCGGGTGGTGGAGCACGACCTCGACGTGGTAGGTCCCCGCGGCCATCGAGCCGAGCGAGAAGGTCGTGGCGTTCGTGCCCTGCTGCACCGGGACGCCCGACGCGATCGTCGTGTAACCGGAACCGTTCGCGCTCGTACCGACCTTGACGTCGGCCGTCGTGCCGGCGACCCACGCCGCGTCGTGGAACTTGACCGTCGTGCTGCCGGTCGCGGCCGGCGTGTTCCGCAGGTGGATCGACTTGAGGTGCCAGACCGCGGCACCCTTGTCCTCGTTCGGGTCGAACCGGAACCCGGTGATGACCTGGCCGGCCCACCCGACCTTCGGGTTGAGGGCGGTCTCGTCGAGGGGGTTCACCGCGGTCATGTCGATCGCGACCTCACGGGCGTTCGCCCCGGAGAACGTCAGGATGTCGTTGCCGATCTGCGGCGTCGACGTGCTCGCGCCGTACCAGATGACGCGCGCCATCTTGCCGCCGCCCGCAGCGCTCGCCAGTGAGAACCCGCCGTCATAGGTCAGGTCGAAGGTGAGGTAGTGGTACTGGTTCGCGCTGAACTTCTGCACGGGCAGGTGGACCTGCGGGTCGCCCTGGTTCGGCCCCTGGTTCTGCGCCGTCAGACCGTCGCTGCCGTAGTGGATGAGCCGCGCGTTCTGCAGCGTGACGCCCGACGCGTTCGCCGACGAGGTGAACTCCCACGGCTTGCCCCGCTGGACCGTGGCGAGGTCCTTGCCGTCCGCCGGGCTGGGGCTGTCCACCACCGGCTCGGGCATCGGCTCGACCCGGTAGGTGCCGTGGTCGCCGGGCGGCATCGCGGCCTGCGTCGTCGTGCCGCCGTGCAGGCGCACCCAGTTCAGGGTCGCCGACACCGTGGGGTGCGCCGCGTTCGTGACGATGGGCTGGACGCGGAGTGCGACCACCTTCGCGCTCGTCCACGGGATCTTGCTGCCCTGGTTCGACGTCCCGTTGAGCGGGATGTCGTACACGTGGTCGCCCGCCGTGACGTTGAAGGTGGTCCCGCCGAGGCAGCTGCTCGTCTTCTCGCGGCAGGTGTACCAGTAGACGATGCCCTTGCCCGAACCGGCCGACGACGTGTTCATCTCGAACGACAGGCGCTGGTAGCGCGACGTGTTGATCGGCGCCGCGGCACCGTCCCGCCCGTAGGCCAAGCTGCCGCTCACCGTGTCGACGAGCGAGATGAAGCCCCCGGTGCCGTAGTTCATCGACAGCTGCCCGTTGGCCACCTTGTAGGTGCCGGGCCCGCTGAGGTCGGTGTTGTAGTCGGCCGCGTCGCTGAAGTCCCACGGGTCCTGGAAGGTCTCGGACGCGTAGTCCGGGGACTCCCCCACCACCGGCTCGGTCGCGGCGTGTGCCGGTGCCGCAGCACTGACCGTCACCACCGCGAGCGGCGCGGCGACGACCGTGAGGACCACCCCGAGGGCGGTCAGTCGTCCGCGGCGCGAGCGCGCACGGACGAGACGTGTTCCTGATGATGACATCGCTGTCCCCTGATCCTGTCGGCGGACGCCCTCTCTGCGTCCGGGTCCACGGTGACCAGGGAACCTGATCCGCGTCCACCCCGTGAACGGGGGTGCCCGCGTCGGGAGCGATGTGCGCCCCGGTCAGAACCAATCCTGCCCGCGGATGTCGCGGAGCGCACGTCGTCGTGTCTCCGGATCGAGCGTCATGACGTAGACGGTGCCGTCGAGGTGGTCCGTCTCGTGCTGCAGCGCCTCCGCCATGAGCCCCTCACCCTCGAGCACGACCTCGGCGCCGTCGACGTCGAGGCCCCGCACCCGCGCGTACGGGAACCGTCGGGTCGGGTACGCCAGGCCGGGCACCGAGAGGCATCCCTCGTCCATGAGCTCGGGCTCGCCACGGGTCTCGACGAGCTCCGGGTTGAGCACGTAGCCGACGAAACCGTCGACGTTGACGCTGAAGGCGCGCAGTCCGACGCCGATCTGCGGCGCGGCCACGCCGGCACGGCCCGGCACCCGCACCGTGTCGAGGAGGTCCTGCACGAGGTCCGCGACGCCGTCCGCGCCGATCCGGACCGGGTCGGCCGGTGACCGCAGCACGGGGTCGCCGAACAACCGGATGGGTCGGACCGTCATCAGGCGACCACCACCAGGAGGTCCCCGGCGTCGACCTGTTGGGTCACCGGGACGGCCAGCCGTGTCACCGTTCCCGCACGGGGCGTCGTGATCGCCGCCTCCATCTTCATCGCCTCGATGCTCGCCACGGCCTGCCCCGCCTCGACGCGGTCGCCGGGCTGCACCTTGAGCGTCACGACACCGGAGAACGGTGCCGCGACCTGACCCGGGTCGTCGCGATCGGCCTTCTCGGCGGCCTTCGACTCCACCGCGACCGACCGGTCACGGACGTACACGGGGCGGAGCTGCCCGTTCAGGGTGGTCATGACCGTGCGCATGCCGCGCTCGTCGGCGTCGCCGATGGCCTCGAGGCCGACGTGGAGCGTGACGCCCCGGGCGATCGACACGACGTGCTCCCGCCCCTGCTTGAGCCCGTACAGGTAGTCGGCGGTCCCCACGCCCGAGAGGTCGCCGTACTGGTCCCGGACACGGTGGAACTCGTCGATCGGACCCGGGAACAGGAGCCGGTTCAGGGCCGCCTGCCGCGCCCGGCCCGGCTCGGCGAGCACCGCGGCGTCCTCGTCCGAGATCGGCGTCGTCGTGAGGTGGACCTCGCGCCCGGCGAGCACCTTGCTGCGGAACGGCTCCGGCCAGCCGCCGGGCAGGTCCCCGAGCTCGCCCGCCATGAACCCCACGACCGAGTCCGGCACGTCGTACCGCTCGGGGTGCTGCTCGAAGTCGGCGGGGTCGGCGCCGACCGCCGCGAGCTGGAGTGCGAGGTCGCCCACCACCTTGGAGGACGGGGTCACCTTGGTCGGGCGTCCCAGGATCCGGTTGGCCGCGGCGTACTGGTCCTCGACCTCCTCGAACCGGTCGCCGAGGCCGAGCGCGATCGCCTGCTGCCGGAGGTTCGACAGCTGCCCGCCCGGGATCTCGTGCACGTACACCCGACCGGTGGGACCCGGGAGGCCCGACTCGAACGGCCGGTAGACGCGGCGGACGGCCTCCCAGTAGGGCTCGAGGTCGCTCACCGCCCGCAGTGCGAGCCCGGTGTCGCGCTCCGTGTGCGCCAGCGCCGCCACGAGCGCCGACATGCTCGGCTGGCTCGTGGTGCCCGCCATGGGCGCGGCCGCGACGTCGACGGCGTCCGCTCCGGCGCGGCTCGCCGCCAGGAGGGTCGCCAGCTGCCCGCCGGCGGTGTCGTGCGTGTGCACGTGGACCGGCTGGTCGAACCGCTCCCGCAGGGCCGTCACGAGGCGGTCGGCAGCACCGGCACGGAGGAGGCCCGCCATGTCCTTGATCCCGATCACGTGCGCACCCGCCGCCACCATCTGCTCCGCGAGGCGCAGGTAGTAGTCGAGCGTGTAGAGGTCCTCCGCCGGGTCGAGCAGGTCGGCCGTGTAGCAGAGCGCGGCCTCGGCGACGGCCGTGCCGGTCGCGAGCACGGCCTCCAGGGCGGGTCGCATCTGCGCGACGTCGTTGAGGGCGTCGAACACGCGGAAGACGTCGACGCCCGTCGCCGCGGCCTCGGCGACGAAACCCTCGGTGACCTCGGTCGGGTACGGCGTGTAGCCGACCGTGTTGCGGCCGCGGAGGAGCATCTGGATCGGGATGTTCGGCATCGCCGCACGGAGGGCCGCGAGCCGTTCCCACGGGTCCTCGCCGAGGAACCGCAGGGCGACGTCGTACGTCGCGCCGCCCCAGGCCTCGATGCTGAGCAGTTCCGGGGTGAGCCGCGCGACGTACGGCGCGACCGCGACGAGGTCCGTGCTGCGGACGCGGGTCGCGAGCAGGGACTGGTGGGCGTCGCGCATGGTCGTCTCGGTGACGGCCAGGGCCGTCTGCGCGCGCAGGGCTTCCGCCCAGCGCGCCGGACCGAGGGCGAGGAGGCGCTGCCGCTGCCCGGCGGGCGGCTCCTGTCCCAGGTGCACACGCGGGAGCTTCACCGCCGGGTCGAGGGCACCCGTGCCCGGCCCGTTCGGCTGGTTGACGGTGACGTCCGCGAGCCACGCCAGCACCTTGGTGCCACGGTCCCGCGAGACGTGGCCGCCGAGCAGCTGCGGGCGCTCCTCGATGAACGACGTGCTGACGTCACCGCGAGCGAAGTCCGGGTCCTCCAGGACGGCCTGGAGGAACGGGATGTTCGTGCTCACGCCGCGGATGCGGAACTCGGCGAGCGCACGACGGGCCCGAGCGACCGCGGCGGGGAACGACCGCCCGCGGCACGTCATCTTGGCGAGCATCGAGTCGAAGTGCGGGCTGATCTGCGCGCCGGTCGACACCGTGCCGCCGTCGAGGCGGACCCCCGCGCCACCCGGGCTCCGGTAGGTCGTGATCCGGCCGGTGTCCGGGCGGAACCCCTGCGACGGGTCCTCGGTCGTGATGCGGCACTGCAGGGCAGCCCCGTGCACCGCCACGTCCTCCTGCGACAGTCCCAGGTCCGCCAGCGTCTCGCCCGCCGCGATCCGCATCTGCGCCTGGACGAGGTCGACGTCGGTGACCTCCTCGGTCACGGTGTGCTCGACCTGGATGCGGGGGTTCATCTCGATGAAGACGTGCCGCCCGGCGCGCTCGCCGACCGTGTCGAGCAGGAACTCGACCGTGCCCGCGTTCACGTAGCCGATCGACCGGGCGAAGGCGACGGCGTCCCGGTGCAGCGCTGCCGCCACCGCGGGGTCGAGGTCCGGCGCCGGCGCGATCTCGATGACCTTCTGGTTCCGGCGCTGCACCGAGCAGTCGCGCTCGAACAGGTGGATGGTCCCGGCCTCGTCGCCGGTGGCGTCCGCGAGGATCTGGACCTCGATGTGCCGGGGCCGGAGCACGGCCTGCTCGAGGAACATCGTCGGGTCGCCGAACGCACTGTCGGCCTCGCGCATGGCCTCCTCGAGGGCGGGACGGAGGTCCTCGGGACGGGCGACACGGCGCATCCCCCGGCCACCGCCACCGGCGACGGCCTTGGCGAACACCGGGAATCCGATGGCCTCGGCGCCGCGCACGAGCTCGTCGACGTCGCGGGAGGCCGGCGTGCTGGCGAGGACGGGCACCCCCGCCGCGACGGCGTGTTCCTTGGCCGTGACCTTGTTGCCGGCCATCTCGAGCACGCGCTCGCCCGGGCCGATGAACGTGATGCCGGCCGCTGCCGCAGCGGCCGCCAGCTCCGGGTTCTCGGACAGGAAGCCGTACCCGGGGTAGATCGCGTCCGCGCCGCACTCGCGGGCGACGCGGACGATCTCGGCGACGTCGAGGTAGGCCCGGACCGGGTGACCGGGCTCGCCGATCTGGTACGCCTCGTCCGCCTTGAGCCGGTGCTCGGAGTTCCGGTCCTCGTAGGGGTAGACGGCGACCGTCCGGGCACCGAGCTCGTACGCGGCGCGGAACGCCCGGATGGCGATCTCGCCTCGGTTCGCGACCAGGATCTTGCGGAACACGGGCTGCCCTTTCGGCATGCACCCGGGCGTCGTCGTGGTGCCCGGGCGGACGGCGCGATCGGCCGTCGAGCACGGCGGATCTTGAGGTGGTTCAACCCTAGTGGGGCTATCGTGTCTCGACGTGCATGTACTCAGCGTCAGCTCCCTCAAAGGAGGCGTCGGCAAGACGACCGTGACCCTCGGCCTGACGTCCGCCGCGTTCGCCAAGGGACTCCGCACGCTCGTGGTCGACCTCGACCCCCAGTCGGACGTCTCCACGGGGCTCGACATCTCGCTCGTCGGCCACCTCAACGTCGCCGACGTGCTCGAGAACCCGAAGGAGAAGATCGTCCGTCAGGCGATCGCCCCGTCCGGGTGGACCAAGGGACGCCAGGGCAAGATCGACGTCATGGTCGGCTCCCCCTCGGCCATCAACTTCGACGGTCCGCACCCCTCGATCCGGGACATCTGGAAGCTCGAGGAGGCCCTCGCCAACGTCGAGGCCGACTACGACCTCGTGCTCATCGACTGCGCTCCCTCGCTCAACGCCCTGACCCGCACGGCGTGGGCCGCCTCGGACCGCGTGTCCGTCGTCACCGAGCCGGGGCTGTTCTCCGTCGCGGCGGCCGACCGCGCACTGCGCGCCATCGAGGAGATCCGCCGCGGACTCTCCCCGCGCCTCCAGCCGCTCGGCATCATCGTCAACCGTGCCCGCGTGCAGTCGCTCGAGCACCAGTTCCGCATCAAGGAGCTCCGCGACATGTTCGGCCCGCTCGTGCTGTCGCCCCAGCTGCCCGAACGGACGTCACTGCAGCAGGCCCAGGGTGCCGCGAAGCCGCTGCACGTGTGGCCGGGCGAGTCCGCACAGGAGATGGCACGGAACTTCGACCTGCTGCTCGAGCGGATCATGCGGACGGGCAAGATCGGCGAGTACGCCGAGGGGGTCGCGCAGGCCTGATCCGGCCGAGGCGCGGCGTCCCCGTGTCGCCTGCCGTGCGCTGCGCCGTGTGACGCGTCGGACGCGCGGGTCAGGAGACCCGGGAGACCGCGCGGGTCAGGAGACCCGGGAGACCGCGCGGGTCAGGAGGCCCGGGAGGCCCGGCGCGCCGCGAGCTCGTCGCTCGGGTCGGCCGCCGGCGTCGAGTCGAGTTCCACGAGACTCGTCTCGACCTCGCGCAGGACCTTGCCGACCGCGATGCCGAAGACACCCTGCCCTCGGGAGACCAGGTCGATGACCTCGTCGTTCGAGGTGCAGAGGTACACGGACGCCCCATCGGACATCAGGGTCGTCTGTGCCAGGTCGTTCACCCCCGACTCGCGGAGCTGGTTCACCGCGGTGCGGATCTGCTGCAACGAGATGCCGGTGTCGAGCAGGCGCTTGACGAGTTTGAGCACGAGGATGTCGCGGAAGCCGTAGAGCCGCTGCGAACCGGACCCCGCCGCGCCACGGATGGTCGGCTCGACGAGGCCCGTCCGCGCCCAGTAGTCGAGCTGGCGGTAGCTGATGCCCGCGGCCCGGGCGGCGACGGTGCCGCGGTAGCCGTTGGACTCGTCGCGCTCGGGCATGCCGTCGGTGAACAGCAGGCCGAGGTCGTAGCGGGTCAGCTCGCCGTCGGGCGTGTCCACGGCTGCGTCGGACGGTGCGTCCCCGGGGGTCCGGGGCGTTTCGTTCCCACTCATCAGACTGCCTTCCACGACGTTCCGGCCCGCAACCGAACGTTCAACGATCGGTTGAGAGTTGTGCCGAGGTCCACGCTAGCGAGTCGGACCCGGTCGTCGCGGGACATCCGCACCGGGGAGTTCGGCGTGTCGAGGATAAGCCCGACCGACACCGGCTGTCCACGTTCGGGCCCCGTGCTCACGAGGCGTCGAACCGCCCGATCGCAGCCCGGATGAGGCTCGACCGGACGACCTCGAGTTGCCCTGCGATCTCGCGGGCGAGCTCCGCCGCCTTGGCGCGTGAGGTGGCGTCGGACCGGCGCCGGACGGGCATGAGCGCCGACTCGATGAGACCGAGTTCGCGCTCCGCCGACGCCCGGAACGTGCGGAGATGCCGTGGCTCGATGCCGGTGCGCTGCAGCTCCACGAGCGCCTTGACGACGGTGACGGCGTCCTCGCCGTAGTGCTCGACGGCCGGCAGCAGCGACGCGGACACGGCGTCCGACACGAGCATCGGGGTCGCGCCGGCCGCGCGGACGAGCTCGTCGCGCGTGTACCGCCGCTCGGTGCCGAGGATCGAGGGCCGCGGGCCGTCGGCACCACCCGGCAGGACCGGGTCGCGCCCGGCGTCGAGGTCGGCCAGGTACTCCTTGATGACCTTGAGCGGCAGGTAGTGGTCTCGCTGCAGGCCCAGGACGATCCGGAGCCGCTGGACGTCGGCGGGCGAGAACTTGCGGTATCCGCTCTCGGTCCGGATCGGCGTCACGAGCTCGCGTTCCTCGAGGAACCGGAGTTTGGAGTTCGACAGGTCCGGGAACTCGGGCTTCAACCGCGCGAGCACCTGCCCGATCGTGAGCAGGTCGGGACCCGCGGCCGTCGACCGGGCCGCAGCGCTCCGCGCCGGCACTACGCGGTCGCCAGGCGCGCGATGTCGACGCGGGACGCGTAGAAGGTGAGGCGGAACTTGCCGACCTGCACCTCCGCGCCGTCGGCGAGCAGGGCCTCGTCGATGCGGACGCCGTCGAAGTAGGTGCCGTTGAGCGATCCGAGGTCCTTGACGCTGAAGCTCGTGCCGTGCCGGAGGAACTCGGCGTGCTTGCGCGACACCGTGACGTCGTCGAGGAAGATGTCGGCGTCGGGGTGTCGGCCGGCCGTCGTGACGTCGGAGTCGAGCAGGAACCGAGCCCCGGCGTTCGGCCCGCGGCGGACGACGAGCAGCGCCGACCCGGACGGCAGCGCGCCGATCGCGTCGATCTCCTCGGTCGAGACACCGTTCTCCGGCGTGAGCGCCGCCCCCATGTCCATGCTGAAGGTCAGGGTGGTGTCGACGCGCCGCTCGGGCGCATCGGATCGTGCGGCGCCGTCGCGCGGACCCGTTGGACCTGCCATCGTGGACCTCCTTCTGGCGGACCAGCGTATCGGAAACGCGCGGCACCGCGAACGCCCTTTCACTCCTGTGGAGCGACCGCACGGTCCACACACGTCCTGCACACGGCGGGACCGCCGGGAGGTCCCGCTCGGTCGGCGTGGAGCAGCCGGGAACGGGCGGGCGCGGTCAGCGCCCGCGCGCGATCAGCCAGAGCAGGTACGGCGCGCCGACGATGCCCGTGACGACGCCGACGGGCACCGCCACCCCGGGGATCGCGAACTGCGCCACGAGGTCGCTCGCCTGCACGATGACGGCCCCCACCGCCGCGGCGGGAGCGACGGCGACGCGACCACGACCGACGAGACGACGGGCGATCGGCGCGGCCATGAGCGCGACGAACGACACCGGGCCCGCTGCCGCCACCGCCGAGGCGCTCAGGCCGACCGCGGTGAGGACGAGCAGCACCTTGGCCCGGTCCGGCGGCAGCCCCAACGACGCCGCGACGTCGTCCCCGAGGGTGAGCACCCCGAGCCGCGGCGACTGGAGGAGGGCGAGGACGAACAGCACGACGAACGCCACCGCGAGCACCGCGAGCACCGTGGGGTCGACCGCGTTGAGGCTGCCCGTGAGCCACACGAGCGCGACGGCGGCGTCCTGCACGTTCCCGCGCGTGAGCATCCACCCCGTGACGCTCACGGCGATCGCCGCGACGCCGACGCCGACGAGGACGAGCCGGTTGTCCCCGATCCCGCCGCGCCAGCTCAGCGCGGCGATGACGACCGTCACGAGGACGGCACCGACGACGACGACCGAGAACAGAGTGAGCCCCGAGGCGGCGAACAGCGCGATGGCCGTGATGCCCGACGCGCTCGCGCCCGAGGTGATCCCGATGACGTCGGGGCTCGCGATCGGGTTCCGCACGACGCTCTGCACGATGCCGCCGGCGGTGCCGAGGCTCGCGCCGACGAGGACCGCCGCCAGCAGCCGGGGCCCGCGGAGCTCGGTGATGACGAAGTCCGTCACGCGGTCCGCGCGTCCGACGAGCGCGGCGAGGACCGCACCCGGGGAGATCGCGATCTCGCCGAGGCCGAGCGCGGCGACGGCGAGCACCACGACGAGCACGAGGGCCCCCGCGAGCACGAGGAGCTCGCGCCGCAGTCCGGCATCGGTGTCCCGTGGTCGCCGAGGGGTCCGGGTCGACACGCTCACAGGTCCCGCACCGCCCTGCTCCGGACGAGCGCGATGAACACGGGAGCGCCGATCACCGCCGTCACGATGCCGACCTGGACCTCGCCCGGGAAGGCGACGACACGACCGATGACGTCGGCGACGAGCAGGAGGGCCGGGGCCACGATCGCGGACAACGGCAGGGTCCACCGGTTCGCGGGACCGGTGACACGGCGGACGGCGTGCGGCACCGCGAGCCCGACGAACCCGACGGGTCCGATCGCCGCCGTCGCCGCGCCCGCGAGGAGGACCGTGGCGAGCGCGCCGAGTGCCCGCGCCACGACGACCCGCTGCCCCAGGGACGCCGCGAGCTCGTCCCCGAGGGCGAGCGTGTCGAGTGACCGGCCGAGGGTCATGGCGATGGCCAGGCCGACGACGACCGGCACGGCGACGACAGCGACGACGTGCAGGTCCCCCGTCGCCAGCGAACCCACCTGCCAGAAGCGGATGCGGTCGAGTGCCGACTGGTGCGTCAGGAGGACCGCGGTCGTGACCGACCCGAGTGCGGCGGCGACCACGGCACCGGACAGAGCGAGGCCCACCGGGGTCGGCCCGCGCCTCCCGGCCGATGCGATCCCGTACACCACGACGGCCGCGACGGCGGCGCCGACGAAGGCGAACGGCAGCGTCGCCGCCGTGCCCGCGATCCCGAACACCGTCGTCCCGACGACCACCGCGAGTGCGGCGCCGGCGTTGATGCCGAGGATGCCCGGATCCGCGAGCGGGTTGCGGGTGACACCCTGCATCACCGCGCCCGCCACGCCGAGCGCGGCTCCGGCGACGAGTCCGAGCGCCGTCCGGGGCACCCGCTCGCCGACGACGATGAGCGTGATCTCGTCCGTCCGGCCGGGGTGCAGGAGCACCGTGACGACCGCCAGCGGATCGATCGGACGCGCGCCGACCATGACGCTGAGCACGCACGCCGCGGCGAGCACCACCAGGGACACGGCGGTCGTCCCGACGAGGCGCGCTCGGCGCGGACGAGCGGTCGGGGACATCGGCGCAAGCCTAGTCCGGCTCCCCCGCGGTCGAACGGCGGGCGCGGTGGCGACGGCGACGGCGCCGCAGCCGATCCCGAGGGAGTGCGGAGCCGCTGTCCACGCCGCTCATAGGCCACTCATCGGATCGGGTCCTGTACTGGACGCATCGACGCCCCACCGGCTGTCGGACGAGCCACCGGAGAGACCAATGACCGAGCACCCCACCACCCCCGCCGACGACGAGCGCGGCGAGGACGCCCCGCGCGACACCACGCAGCCCATCGGCACGCCGGCTCCCGCAGCGGCACCGCACGTCGACCCGAGCACGCTGCGGTCCGCCTACGCGTTCGACGGATCGGGCCCCTACCTCTACGCGCCGGACGGCTCCGGCCCCTACACGTACACGCACGACGGCCACGGCCCCTACCTCGTCGGCGCCACGGCGGGTGCCACCGACCCGACCGCGGCAGCGAAGCCGAAGCGCCGCCGCGTCGGCCTCATGGTCGGGGCGGGTGTCGCCACCCTCGCGATCGTCAGCGCCGCGGGCGGCACCGCCTTCGGCCTGGCCTCCCGGGACACGGGGACCACGACCTCGAGCCAGTCGAGCGGGTCCTCGAGCAACGGATCGTCGGACAGCGGCGGCATCGGTGGCGGCTGGTCCGTCCCGGGCGACGGCTCGTCGAGCGGATCGAGCGGTTCCGGGTCGAGCGGGACCGGGTCGAGTGGATCCACCGACAGCGCCCAGACCACGGCCACCGACTCGCAGAAGGCCGGGATCGTGACGATCGACACGACGCTCGACTACGACTCCTCGTCGCAGGCGGCCGGCACCGGGATGATCATCTCCTCCGACGGCGAGATCCTGACGAACAACCACGTCGTCGAGGACGCCACGAGCATCGAGGTGACCGTCGAGTCCACCGGCAAGACCTACACGGCGGACGTCGTCGGCACGGACAAGACCGACGACGTCGCCGTGCTCGAGCTGCGCGGGGCGTCGGACCTCACCACCGCGACACTCGACGACGACGACAACCTGGCCGTCGGCGACACCGTGACCGACGTCGGGAACGCGGAGGGCCAGGGCGAACTCGTCGCCGCGAAGGGCTCCGTGACCGCGCTCGACCAGGACATCACCGTGCAGAGCGAGTCCGGCACCGGCACGGAGTCGCTCACCGGTCTCATCGAGGTCGCGGCCGACGTCGTGTCCGGCGACTCGGGCGGCCCGCTGCTCGACTCCGAGGGCGAGGTCGTCGGGATGACCACCGCCGCGTCGTCGGGCACGAGCGACGTCACCGGGTACGCGATCCCGATCGCGACGGCCAAGAGCATCGCCGAACGGATCCTGTCCGGCACCGCGACCTCGACGATCGTCATCGGGACCCCGGCCTTCCTCGGCGCGGAGGTCTCGTCGACGACTCCGACCACCGGCTCCGGTGTGACGCTGCAGGGCGTGGTGTCCGGGTCCCCGGCCGAGAACGCCGGGCTCGCCGCGGGCGACACGATCACGAGCATCGACGGCACCGCCGTGACCGGTGCCGATCAGCTCACCGAGCTCATCCAGGCACACGCCGTCGGGGACTCGGTCACCGTCGGGTACACCGCCGCCGACGGCACGGCGGGAACGGTCACCGCGACGCTGGTCGCCGGTCCGGCCGCCTGACGCGGGACGTCCGGGAGGACCGGGGTCAGCCCGCCAGGACCGTGCGGACGAGCAGACGGTGGACGTTCGCGGACGCCTCGACCCGGATCGCGGTCCCCTCGGCCGTCGCCCGTCCGATGCGCGCGAAGCCGACGCCCGCGGCGTGGACCACCGTGACGGGACGCGGCCGCGTCGGCACCCGGAGGTGCGACACGGTCCACGGGGCGTCCCAGAACCGCGCGAGCACCGGATCGGCCGTGCGGACCGCCACGGGCAGGTCGGGGCGGGCCGTCGGGTCCTCGACCCGGCGGTCCAGGACCGCGGCCGGGAGCCGCGGCGTCGCGAAGGCGAAGGTCCACGACGGGGTCACCCCGACCCTCCCGGCCGCGAGCGCCAGGAGCGTGGCGTCGTCGACGCTGCCGATGCGGAAGCCGGCCTCCTCGGTCCCGTCCAGCACGGTCACGGCGGCGTCGCCGCGCCACCAGCGGAGCCGGGTGGCGGGCCCGTCCTCCCGCTGCTGCTCGAGCGTGACGGGGTCGACGCCGGCTTCCCAGGGCGCGAGCACCGCGCTCGTCAGTGACGGGACGGTGCCGAAGCGGCCGACGAGCCCCTGGTCGATGAGCGCGCGACCGCCGGGCGACCGGAGGACCGCGGGGTTCCAACGGCGGCCCGCCATGCCCTGCAGCGCGGCGAGCGCCTCGGCGTCCACCGGCACACCGAACGGGGCGAGCGTCGGGCGCACGGGGACCGGGACGTCCTCGAGCACGCGTGGCGGCTGGGCTGCGGCCGGCGCGGGGCCGACGACGCGGACGGACTCGAGCACGCGGGCGACGACGTCGTCGGTGGCGTCGAGGACCGCGAGCGGGCGCTCGGCGACGACGTCGATGCGGTGCCGACCGGTGGTGACGAGCAGGTGCGACACGAAGACGCCCGTGCGGTCGGGGGCGCGGTGGCCGAGGGCGGGAACGGGCCGGTGCGGTTCGTGTCCGTGCTCGGTGCCGTCCGACTCGCCGACCGCGGGGCGGTCCGTCGCGGCGGCGGCCTCCAGCGGCGGAGCGGGGCGGTGGTACTCGACGAGGCGGGCCGGCGCCCCGGCGCTCCCCCACGGGTCGCACCCGACGACGAGCACGCCGTCGACCGAGCCGGGCAGCCGAGCGACCAGCGCGGCGGTCTCGTCCGCGATGCCGTTGTCGCTGGGGCGGGAGCGCACGGTCACGGTGACGCCGTCACCCGTGGTCCGGAGGTCCGCGTCGGCGGCGTGCACGGTCGCCCAGGACGCGGGGCGCGTGATGCTGACGCGGGCGGTGCGGTCGGTCACGGTGTCCGCGTGCTCGCGGCGACCCGGCGTCGACCGGCCGGGCGACGGCGCCGGCATCCCGGCCGACGAGCTCACGTCCGGCGACGACGGGGCCACCGACGACGGGCCCACCGATGACGGGGCCGGTGCCGGGTTCGGTGCCTGTGGTGCGGGGACCATGCCGTTCACGGTACGGGCGACGGGTCCCCCGCTCGACGAGGCGCGCGGGCGGCGCGCTCAGGACGCGCGTCGGCGCTCGCGGGGCGGCGGCGGCGGTGGCACCGGACGGGCGGCGACGACGGCGGCGAGGGCGATGTCGACGTCCTCGCGGCGGGTGCGCACCGTGCAGATCGTGTCGGTGCGTGCGACCAGGGTGCCGAGGGCGTCCCGCGCACCGTCGCCGTGGTGGGCGCGCACCACCAGGCGCGTGCCGATCGGGGCGGTGGCGAGGAGGGCGAGCGCCCGGCGGCGGTGGGCGTCCGCGCGGCGGACGTCGTCACGCGCAGCGGACCCCGCGTGGTCGGCAGGGTCGGCCTGGCCGTCGGGGTCGTCGTCCACGGCACTCATGGTAGGACCGGGGCGTTCCGCATAGGCTGTCGCGCATGGACCGCGCCCGCGTCGACAGCTGGTTGTGGGCGGTGCGGCTGACGAAGACCCGCTCCGCCGCCACCGCTGCCTGCCGTGCCGGGCACGTCCGGGTGAACGGCGAGCGCGTCAAGGCAGCGCAGTCGGTCGAGATCGGCGACGAGGTGCGGTTGCGGACCAACGGGGTCGAACGGATCGTCGTCGTGCGCGGGATCGTCGTCAAGCGCGTCGGGGCACCGGTGGCCGCCACGTGTCTGGAGGACCGGACGCCCCCACCGCCGCCGCGCGAGGAGACGGCCTGGTTGCCGGCGCGGGACCGCGGAGCGGGTCGACCGACCGGGCGGGAGCGCCGCGACCTCGAGAAGCTGCGCGGGTACTGAAGCCGCGTCTCGGGTCCGCGCTCGGCGCTCGCGGTCCGTCGACGAGCACGGTCAGACGAAGCGGACCGTCTCCTGGAGCCGCGCGCGGAGCTCGAACACGTCGACCGATCCCGTCTCGGCACCGGGGCCGAGCAACACGCCGGCCAGGGCGCTCCGCCGCACGACGAACGCGGTCGGTCTGCGTGCCGGTCCCACGAGCCGGACGTCGTGGTCGACCGCGGAGTCCGGGACGACCAGGAGCCGGCCCGTGAACCGGACGCGGGTCGCCTTCTGGACGGTGCGCGCAGCCCGGACGAGTTCGCGCACCGGGCGCTCCCCCGGCGCGAGGGTCGCGCCGACGACCTCGCCGTGCTCGATGCGGACGGGAGCACCCCAGTCGATGGACTCGAGCGCCCAGAGTCCGCTCGTCGTGAGGACGACGTGGTCCAGCTTGCCCTCCGGCCCGGCGTCGAGGTCGTGCCACACCGTCACACCGATCCCGAGGTCGGCGACGATCGCCGCGGTCGCCTCCTCGGCGAGCGCCTCGGCCAGGAGACGGCGGATGTGGCGCGGGGCGGAGCGGACGAGTGCCGGGTCGTACGGGTCCTCGATCGGGTCGCCGAGGCCGACCCACTCGCGCTCGGCGGCGAGGAAGACCTCGCGCGACAGTCCGCCGGGGTGCCCGAAGGACCGGGCACGTGGGCGGGAGTCGCGGCGCGCGGCGGGCGGCGCGTAGGCGTCACGGCCCGAGGCCGGACGCCCCGCGGGGTCGCCGGCGGGTCCGTGCCCGGCGATCGCCGAACGGGAGGCTCCCGCGTCGTACGCCCGGCGCGCCTCGGGGGTGCCGACGCGTTCCCACGCCTCTTGCAACAGGCGGAACGAGCGCGGGTCCCCGCCGAGGTCCGGATGGGTCTCGCGGGCAGCCCGGCGGTAGGCGCGCCGGAGGGTGTCGTCGTCGGCGGAGGCGGGGACGCCGAGCACCTCGTACGGGGTGGCGTCGGCAGGGCTGTCGCTCATGGCGGTGGAACACTACCGGCTCGCCGCGCGGAGCACGCCCCGTGATCGCCGTGGGCTCGCCGTGCTCCCGCTGGGCGCGGGCTGCGTGCCGGTGTGGTGCCGCCCGCGTGGAGCCCTGCTCAGGCCACGGCGTGCCGGATGGCGTCGGCGTGGTGCTCGATGTAGGCGACGTCGGCGCGGTAGAGCTCGGCGTGGCCGGCCGCGAGGTCCCGGGCGAACTTCGGGTCCCCGGCGGCGGCCTCGGACTCGATGGTCGTCACGAGGGCGACGAGGCCGGCGACCACGGCCTCCACGAGCCCCGCTCGGCTGGACGCGTCGAGGTCGTAGGCGCGGCAGAACTCGGCCGCACGGGCGAGCTGGTCGTCGAGACGCGTCACGGGGGTGTCCCCGGTCGTCAGCGGCGCGAACCGGTAGACCGCCGACGCGACGTCCCACACCCGCGGCCCGGGGTGGGCCGTGTCGAAGTCGATGATCCCGACCGCGGCCCGGCCGTCGAACACGCAGTTGTACGGGGCGAAGTCGCCGTGGCAGATCGTCTCGACAGGAGCACGGTCGGCTTGGGACCACACGTCGTCCGCCGCCACCGCGTAGGTGGCAGCGGCGTCGTGGTAGTTGCGCAGCAGCCGGGCCGCGGTGACGAGCGCGGCCTCGGACGCGACGTCGTCGGTCCAGGGGTACTCACCCGCGAGACCGGGGATGAACGACACGGTCTCGAGCACCTCACCGAGCGCGATCGGCTCCGGCGCCTCCACGAACCCGCGCTCGTGGAGGTGTGCGAGCAGCCGGTGGACGGTCGGTGTCCAGGGCCCAGCGGGGCGGTGGACACGGTCCTCGGCTCGCGTGATCCTCTCCATGACGGTCCCTCCAGTCGGACGTCGCCGTCGACGCCGTCCCGTCAATCTACGCGGTGGCACCTCGGGAGTCCGGGCCGGAAACGCGATGTTCACATGCTCCTCGGACAAGCTGCACGGGCACTTGCATGCAAGACGTACGATCGACACATGTCGTCCGCGGAGCGCGCCTACGAGCACACGAAGCAGCGGATCATCCGCGGTGAACTCCCTGGCGGTGCCCTCCTCAGCGAGGGGGTCGTCTGCCAGGAGCTCGGCATCAGCCGGACCCCGGTGCACGAGGCGTTCCTCCGGCTCGCCGCGGAGCAACTGCTCACGCTCGAGTCCCGGAAGGGCGCCGTCGTCCGCCCCATGTCCCCGAGCGAGTCCGCCGACGTCCTCGAGATGCGGGAAGCGGTCGAGGCGTCCGCGGCGACCCGAGCACTCCGCGGTGGCCCGCGTCCGGACCTCGTGCCCGTGCTCGACGACCTCCTGCGCGACCAGGCCGACGCGATCGCGGAACACGACGTGGACCGGTTCGTCGACGCCGACGACGCGTTCCACACCGCGGTCGTCGCGGCCGCGGAGAACCCCGTCGCGGTGCACTTCACCCGCCTCCTCCACGACCGCCAGCAACGCCTCCGGCACCAGCTCATCCGGGTCCGTCCCGAACAGCTCCACCCGGCGCTCGACCAGCACCGCGCACTGGCCCGGGCCGTCGCCGCCGGCGACGCCGCCCGCTACGCCGAGGTGCTCCGCGACCACGTCGCCGGGCACCGGGGCGCGCTGTGAGCGTGGACACGTCGACGGGAGCGGTCCCGTTGCAGCGGACCGGGCCTCCCGGCCGGCCCGGTGTGACGAGCCGGCGGGCAGCACGGGTGCGGCCGTGGCTCGCGGTGTGGGGCGCCGTCTTCGTCTGCTCGTGGGGCGGCAACCAGTTCAGCCCGTTGCTGCTCATGTACCAGGAGCGTGCGCACTACTCGACGCTCCTCGTCAACGCGTTCCTCGGCGTGTACGTCCTCGGTCTCGCACCGGCACTGCTCGTCGCCGGGTCGCTCTCCGACCGGCACGGACGCCGCCCCCTCATGCTCGTCGGGGTCACGGCGGCGCTCGTCGGCAGCGGCCTCCTGGCCCTCGGTCCGTTCGGCGCGGGGTACCTCGCGGCCGGGCGACTGTGCTCCGGGATCACCGTGGGCATCGCCATGGCCGTCGGGAACAGCTGGGTGAAGGAACTGTCCCAGGGCCGGTACGACCCGGTGGCCGACGCCGGATCGGGCGCACGACGGGCATCGCTCGCGTTCACCCTCGGATCCGGCAGCGGCGCACTCGTCGCCGGCTGCATGGCCCAGTGGGGCCCGGTCCCCGAGGTCCTGCCGTTCCTCGTGCACCTCGCCGTCGCGGTCCCGTTCCTCGTCGTCGTGCTGCGCGCACCCGAGACCCACACGTCCGGCGGCGTCACCGGGCCCTGGTGGCGGCAGCTCCGCGTGCCGTCGGCCGGACACCGGCGCTTCGTCCGCGTGGTCATGGTGTCGGCCCCGCTCGTGTTCGCGTCCGCCGCGATCGCGTACGGCTACCTGCCCACCCAGTTGCACGACGCGACCGGACGCTGGGGGCTCGTCTTCGCGACCGCCGCGACGGTCGTCGCGCTCGGGGTGTCGAGTGCGGTCCAACCGATCGCCGGACGGGTGCACTCCGTGTCGAGCGCGCGCGGGCTCGTCGTCGCCGTGCTCGTGATGACCGTCGGCATCGCGGTCGTCGCGCTCGCGATCGCGGCCGATTCGGTCTGGATCGGGCTCCTGGCGAACGCGGTCGTCGGTGCCGGCATGGGCATCGCCCTGGTGTCGAGCCTGCTCGAGGTGCAGCGGATCGCGTCGAGTCGGGACCTCGCGGGCCTCACCGGCGTGTTCTACGCGGTCGCGTACGCGGGGTTCCTCGCTCCGGCCGTGATCGCCGCGGTGGCCGCCGTCGCGCCCGTGACGGCGATCCTGCTCGTGGTCGTCGGCCTCGGTCTCGTGGCGTGGGTGCTCGTGGGCGTCTCGTCGCGCCGCCACCTGCCCGCCGCGGCCGCGGGCGTCGGACCGGACGACCCCACGGCGCACCTGGGTTAGGGTCGCGGGCGTGACCACGATCCTCCTGACCGGGTTCGAGCCGTTCGCGGACGCGCCCCGCAACCCGTCCTGGGACGCCGTCGAGCGCGTCGCCGCGACCTGGACGGGTCCGGAACGCGTCGAGGCCGTCCTGCTGCCCGTCGCGTTCGGACGCTCGGTCGACGCACTCCGTGACGCCGTCGAGCGGGTGACGCCGGACGTCGTGGTCGCGGTCGGGCTCGCCGAGGGGCGCAGCGCGATCACGCCCGAGCGGGTCGCCGTCAACCTCGACGACGCCCGGATCCCGGACGCCGACGGCGCGCAGCCCGTGGACGTGCCCGTCCTGCCGGGAGGCCCGGCCGCGTACTTCACGACGCTCCCGGTCAAGCGCATGGTCGCCGCCGCACGCGCGGCGGGCGCACCGGCCGCGCTGTCCGCCACGGCCGGCGCGTACGTGTGCAACCACGTGTTCTACGCGCTGCAGGCGTTGGCCGGGGCCGGGGTGCGCTCCGGGTTCGTGCACGTGCCCGCGACGCCCGAGACCCTGCGCGAGGCGGACGACGCCGTCCCGACGGTGTCGCTCGACGTGCTCGTCACCGGACTCGCCGCAGCGGTCCGCGCCGCGGTGGACCCGGCACCCGACCTGGCCGTCGCGGGCGGTGCGATCAGCTAGCGATCAGCGCTCGGAGCCAGGACGGCCCCGTCACCGACGCTCCGAGGGCCTCGACGCGCGCTCGCAGCCCGCGGTCGGCCGTCACGACGACGACCGGACCGGCCGCTCTCGCGATCGCCCGGTGCACGGACTCGACGATCGCGTCGTCACCCGCGCCGGTCGCGCGGACGACCTCGACCTCGGGGCCGTCGGTCCGGGCGGCTCGCGCATCTCCCTCGAGGACGACCGACCACCGCGGCCACCACCGACCGGCACCGAGTCCGAGTTCCGCAGCGGCCAGTCCCGACGCGGCGAGCGCGCCGATCGCGTCCACGAGTCGCTCGGCGGCGCCGGCGCGGTCCCGCCACCAGCCGTCCGGCACGCTGCCGACGACGTTCGCGGCGTCGACGACGACCACGGGCTCGGTCACGAGCACACCGCGGAGGGCCGGCCAGCTCGCGCCGAACCCCGGGTGCAGGGGCAGCCCCTCGACGTCGTCGACCGGCACCCAGTCGAGGGCGAGGCTCTCGCGGTCACCGACCTCGGCCCGGAACGGGTGGACGGCGCGTGCCACCACCGTCGTGTAGGTCCAGAACCCGAGGTCGAGCACGGAGGTGTGGCGGATCCGGAGCGCGGCGGCGGGGACACCGGCTTCTTCCGCGGACTCGCGGAGCGCTCCGGTGACTGCGTCCTCACCCTGGTGTCGCGCACCACCCGGGATGCCCCAGGTCCCGCCGTGGTGGCTCCACTCGACACGGTGCTGCAGCAGGACGCGGCCCGCACCGTCGTCGACGAGCAGCCCCGCGGCGCCGAACAGGCCCCACGCCTTCTGACCGTCCGGCCCGTACGCCCACGCGTCGCCCGGGTCCCGGGGGCCGGGCGGCGGACCCGGCGGGAGGGACGGCGCGGCCTCCGCGGGCACCGCGCGCTCGTCGTGCCGGTCGTCCGTCATCGCCCCAGCGTCCCACGTCGGCACACCGCACGGCCAGTCGGGTCGCGCCGCGGCCTCAGCGCTCCCGCGGGACCGGTGGGAGGCGCACGAGTTCGACCGCGAGGTCGCGACCGTCGACCACCGCGGTCATCCACGTGTGGTCGGGCTGTCGTCGCCGGTCCGTCGGCGATCCGGGGTTGAGCAGTCGGAGCCCGCTCGACGCGGTGGAGTCCCAGGGGATGTGCGAGTGCCCGAACACGAGGACGTCGACGTCGGGGAACCGCTGCGCCATCCGGGCGTCGCGTCCCGCCGCGGCGCCGGTCTCGTGCACGACCGCGAACCGCAGGCCCTCGACGTGCTCGTATGCGACGAGTGGCAGCCGGTCCGCGAACCCCGGTTCGACGTCGTTGTTGCCGCGCACCGCGACGAGCCGTCGAGCCCGGGCTGCGATCCGGTCGACGGTCGCCAGGTCCACCCAGTCCCCCGCGTGCACCACGAGGTCGGCGTCCTCGATCGCTGCCCAGAGCGCCGGCGGTAGGTCCTTCGCGCGCCGGGGCAGGTGGGTGTCGGACAGGAACACGAGGCGGGTGGGCACGTCAGGCCTCCATCGGGGCCGCGGCGCCCGGCAGGTCGTCGTCGTCGATGTCGGGAACCGGCACGGGATCCTCGGTCTCCGCGGCGTTGAGGCGCTCGAGCAGACCGGCGAGCAGCGCGACGTCGTCGTCGGACCACGACGCCAGCCGTTCCTCCAGGCTCTCGCGGTGCACGCGGACGGAGCGTTCCAGCGCCGCCTCGCCGGCCGCCGTCACCGCGAGCGGCTTCGCGTTCCCGGTGCCGCCGTCGACCTGCTCGATCAGGCCGGCGGCCAGGAGGCCCGACAACTGCCGCGAGATCGTCGACCGGTTGAGCCGCAGGTACCGGGCGATGTCGATCGCCATGCACCCGTAGTGCTGGGCGACGAAGTCGACCAGCGAGTGGTCGACGATGCTGAGCGCGGCTTCGGGACCTCGGGCGCGGACCGCGGCGCGCCGGGTGATCCGCGCGAGTTCCCGGTAGGCCCGGGTGATCTCGGCGGCACGAAGCCGATCGGTTCCCTGCTCCATCGACGAGTCCCTCCCTGTCGTCGCGTCCGCCGCGACCCGCTCCGCGAACGTGCCAGCGTGCGCGGTGCACCGCGTCGTGTACGCGACACGCTAGCGGACCGGGGATCGAAGTTGTACAGTGCAACACGTGTCCGATGTTGCAAAGAACAACTTGCTACCCGTCCGTCGCCTGACCGAGCGGCCGACGCCCGGTCACGCCGCCGACCGCCACGCCGGCAGCGCGCCCGCGCACGAGCCGTCCATGCTCCGTCCTGCCGGGCTCGGTCGGCTCCTGCTGTCGTTCGCCTCCCACATCCTCGTCCCACTGTTCCTCGCCGCGGGGATGGGCCTGGCCTACCTCGGCGCGTTCCACGCCCCGACCCCGAAGGACCTGCCCGTCGGGGTCGTCGGCACGGGAGCCGCGACCCAGGTGTTCGCACAGACCGTCACCGACCGGTCCGACGGCGCGCTCGTCGCCCACGTGGTGCAGGACCCCGCGCATGCGCGTGCGGCGATCCGCGACCGTGATCTGGCGGCCGTGTACGCGCCGGGGTCGACGAGCGCCACCCTCTACGTGTCCACCGCAGCGTCGGACACCACCGCGACCGCTGCCGAGCGGATCTTCGTGCCCATCGCCTACCAGCAGCACCTGCCGTTCCACGTGGTCGACGTCGTCGCCGTGCACGACGAGGACGCGACGGGCCAGGGACTCTTCTTCCTGCTGGTCGCACTCAGCGTCGGCGGGTACTCGAGCGCGATCGCGGTCGCCGCGTTCTCCGGGCGGCTCCGCCTGCTCTGGACGGCGGTCATCGGCGTCGCGACCGCCGGGGTCGTCGCGGGGATCGGCGTCGTCATCGCCGGTCCCGTCTACGGCGTGATCACGCACCATGCGTGGCCGATCTTCCTGTTCGCCTGGATGTACGACCTCGTCATCATCGCGCTCGGTGTCGGACTCCACCCGATGCTCGGCCGGTGGACCACGCCGATCCTCACGATGCTGTTCGTGATGCTCAACTTCACGTCGTCGGGCGGGATCTTCCAGTCGGCGTTCCAGCCCGGGCTGTTCGCGGGACTCCACACCTTCTGGAGCGGCGCGGCCTGGCTGCAAGCGGCGCAGGACCTGCAGTACTTCCCCGCGGCATCCCTCGGCCGCAGCGCCCTCGTGTTGGCGCTCTGGCTGGCCACCGCAGTGCTCCTGGTGCTCGTCGTGCACGGACTCGTCGCCCGACGGACCCGGATCGCCCGCGACCGCGAGGTCTCCCGACTGGAGGAGGAGCAGGTCGTCGCTGCCTGAGCACCCCCGGTTCGGAGCGAGGTTCAGCCCGCGGTCCCCGCGCCTCCGCGTCCGTCGGCGGCTGCTTCGAGCGCGGCGATGTCGAGCTTCACCATGTCCTGCATGGCGAGCATGGCGCGGGTCCGCCGTTCGGGAACGGGGTCCGCGAGGAGCTCGGCGAGTCGGACGGGCGTGACCTGCCACGCGACGCCCCACCGGTCTGTGCACCACCCGCACGCCACCTCGTGGCCGCCGTCGCTCGTGAACGCGTCCCAGAGCCGGTCGACCTCGTCCTGCGTGTCGCAGTCGACCTGGAACGAGATCGCATCGGAGTGCGGGTGCCCGGTCCGCCGTTCATCGCTCGCCATCGCTGCCCGAAGAGCGTGAACTCGACCACCAGCGCCTTGCCCGCGTCGGGCGTGCCGTCCGGCCATCGGCCGATGGAGTCGATGCGGGCGTCCGGGAACAGGCCCGTGTAGAAGGTGACGGCCTCCTCGGCCTGGTCGTCGAACCAGAGGAACGGGACGATTCGCTGCACGGGAGTGTCCTCTCCGGCGGTCACGACGTCGGACGACCGCCTCGGCGGGACACTACTGCCGAGGCGCCGGGATCACCAGACGGTCCACATCGTGGGGTCATCGGGAGAGCAGGTCGGCCTTGTCCGGGTGGTCCTCGAACCACTGACCGACGAACCAGCACATCGGGACGATCCGGCGGGTGCTCGTGGTCTCGACGTCGGCGACGGCCTGCTCGACGAGCTCACCCGCGTAGCCGTGACCCCGATGCGCGGGCACCGTGTACGTGTGCGGGAACGCGATCGAGTCGCCGTTCACCCGGTAGTCGAGCACGCTGACCAGGGCGCCGTCCACGTAGAGCGCGTAGCGGTCGCGGTCGGTCTCGTTGCGGAACTCGTGGGCCATCGTGCCATCCTGCCCGCCACCCCCGCGCGCTGCCCGGACGTGCGCTGACCATCGCGCGTCCGACCGGAGCACACTCGATCCATGACCACCATCGGATTCATCGGATCAGGGAACATCGGTTCGCAGCTCGCCCGACTCGCGGTGCAGAACGGCTACGACGTCGTGATGAGCAACTCACGCGGCCCCGAGACCCTGTCGGACCTCGTCGACGAACTCGGACCGCACGCGACCGCCGGGACCCCGGAGGACGCAGCGACCAAGGGCGACGTCGTCGTCGTGACCACGCCGCTCGCCGCGATCGAGACCATCCCCGTCGAGCCCCTCGTCGGCAAGGTCGTGATCGACACGAACAACTACTACCCGCAGCGGGACGGGCAGATCGCGGCCCTCGACGAGGAGACGACCACGGTGTCGGAACTGCTCCAGCACCACCTGCCGCAGTCGCACGTCGTCAAGGCCTTCAACCACATCGCCGCGGCCGACCTGACCACCGCGGGGACCCCGCGCGGTACCGAGGGGCGCCGTGCCCTCGTCGTGGCCGGTGACGACGACGAGGCGAAGCAGGCCGTGGGCGACCTGATCGACGAGTTCGGGTTCGACGCCGTGGACATCGGACGTCTGAGCGAGGGCTGGCGCATCCAGCGCGACACCCCCGGGTACGTCAAGCCGTACGCCGCGATCGACCTCGAGCTGGCGGTCGCGGACGCGAAGCGTTACCGCGACATGTGAGTCCGGGCCGGCGGCCGCCGGCGGTCGCGGCCACTGGCGGCCGCGGCCGCCGGCCCGGCGGCACACCCGCCGAGATCGCAGAAGATGCCGCTTCGACCTGGGTCGGAGCGGCATCTTCTGCGATCTCGGCGAAGGGGCCGGGGGTCGGCCCGGCCTGCCGGGCCGGGCCGGGCGGGTCAGCGGCGGCGGAGCGCCTTGCGCACCACGCCCTTCGCGACGTTGTGGGGGCGCTGCATCTCGCCCTCCTTGGCACCGACCACGATGATCCAACCGCCGAAGATCGCCTGGAGCCACTGCAGGCGCTGGAGCTTCCGCTGCACGCGCGCGAGCTCGGGTGACGTGCCAGGCGCCGGCTCCGTGGCCCCGGCCGCCGGCTGCCCCTTGCGCGCGTCCGCCTCGACGAGCTTGCCGTAGCGGTTGCCGACGACGGCCGTCCACAGCGTCACACCCGCGCCGACCAGGGTCACGACGGCCTTGTAGGTGTTGATGCGGTGCATGCCGTGCTGGACCGCGCTCCGCGGCGCGTTGTGCGCGGTCACGTCGAGGTCGGCGAGCAGGTGCAGCACGACGGCGCCCGTCTGGATCGGTCCCCAGCGCCGCCACCCGATGGTGGTGAGACGGGTCCGTTCCTCCGGGTCCGTGGCGCGGGCCGCGGCACCGTTGAGCCCGATGGCACCCATGAGGGAGCCGCCGAACCACGCGGCCGCGGTCAGGTCGTGGATGGATCGTCCGGGGAGGTTGCCTGCCATGTCCCGGACGCTACGCGCGGACGGCGCAGGAACGCCCAGCCGCCGTACGTCGGCGCTCGGGTCAGACCCCCTCGAACACCAGCGTCATCTCGGCGAGGTCGTCCTCGGACGGGGTCCAGGCCGAACCGGCGTCGACGTTCTGGGCGATCTGCTCCGGCTTGGTCGCACCCGCGATGACGCTCGTGAGTCCGGGCTGGGCCAGCAGCCACGCGAACGTCGCCTGGAGCATGGTCACGCCCCTGGCCTCGCAGAAGCGCTGGTACTCCTCGATGACGTCCCACGGGGCGTCGTCGAGCAGCTGCGGCTTGATGTTCGTGATCCGGGCGTCCGCCGGGCCGCCGCCGCGTCGGGTGTACTTGCCGGTGAGCAGGCCGTTGGCGAGCGGGAAGTACGGCAGGAACCCGAGCGCGTACGCCCGCACCGCCGGCAGGACCTCGGCCTCGGCACCACGAGCGAGCGGGCTGTACTCGTTCTGGGCCGACACGAACGACGTGGTGCCGGCGATGGAGGCGGTGAGCTCGGCCTCGGCGATCTGCCACCCGGCGAAGTTCGAGTGCCCGATGTAGCGGATCTTGCCCTCGCGCACGAGGTCGTCGAGCACCGACAGGGTCTCCTCGATCGGCGTGATCGGGTCGGGGACGTGCATCTGGTACAGGTCGATCCAGTCCGTGCCGAGTCGACGCAGCGACGCCTCGACGGCGAGCCGGACGTACCGACGGGAGCCACGGACACCCCAGTCGGGCCCGTTCGCACCGCGCATGTCGCTGCCGAACTTCGTCGCGAGCACGACCTCGTCGCGACGACCGGCGAGGGACCTGCCCATCATCGACTCGCTCCGGCCGGGCTCGCCGCCGTAGATGTCCGCGGTGTCGAACAGGGTGACTCCGGCGTCGAGCGCAGCGTGGACGACGGCGTCCGTGCCCTCCTGCGTCTCGGTGGCGGTGCCTGGTCTGCCGAAGTTGTTGCAGCCGAGCCCGACGGTCGAGACGACCAGGCCGGAGGGACCGAGAGGACGGTGTTCGATGTCTGCCATGCCGCAGACGCTACCGGCGTCACCCGCACTGGGGCGTCCGGGAACGGGCGCTGCGCACTAGAACAGTAGGACGGACCATCGAGAGGGAGCACGCGTGGGCCAGCACCGCATGCCGGGCGCGACGCCGGACCAGGCGTCGACGCCGGACGTGCCGACCCCTCCGCCAGTGACCGGGACCCGCGGCCTCCCGGCGTGGGTGACCGCACCGCCGACGCCCGTGGCACCCGTCCCGGCTCCGCAGACCGCCGCGCCCGCCGAACCGGGCGTCACCCGGCCCGTCGCCGCGACTGATCGCCCCGCCGTGGCGACCGGACGCCCCGTGACGGAGGGTGCGACGACGCCCGTTCCCGCCGCACGCACGGTTCCTGCTGATCCGCTTCGTCGTCCGCGGACCGCGCGAGCCCCCCTGCCCCCCGCGCCGCTCTCCCCCACGGTCGACACCGGCGCGATCGAGGCGGCCCGCCGTCACGCGGCGTCCGGCACGGCGTCGCGGATCGCGGCGACCGTCCGTCCGGGCACCTCCGACCCGACCGCGCCGCCCGTACCCGACCTCGCGGCATCCCTCACCGCGACCGTTGCCGGGCACGGCTCCGCGACCGCATCGGAGGCGGACGCTCACGTCACGTCCCCGCTCCCCACCGGCGAGCCGCACGCCGGTCCCACCGGCCGGACCGCATCGGGTCGCGGCCCGGGCCAGGTCCCGGTCCCGGATCCCGGGAGGCCCGGCGTCGGCGTCGCGGGTGCCGTCCGCCCCGCCACGTCCGGGTTACCGATCGTGGCGACCCCGGGTGGACCGCGCCCCGTCACGCCGCAGCCGACGGAACGACGGACGACCGACGCCGCCGAAGGGCCCGTCGAACCCCGGCCGGGTCAGCCGCGGTTCTCGGTGCCCGGGCTCGAGTACCTCGTGGTCGGAGGCCCCGTCGACGAGGACCTGCCCCGACCCGTCGGGGCCCCCAGGCCCGTCCCGGGGACGCCGGTCGCACCGGCGTGGGCGACTCCGACGGGCGCTCCCGCACCGCAGGCCGCACCGATCCCGCCCGGGACGACGAGCCTCGTGACGCCGGACACCGTCGACCCCGCCGCTCCGGCGTCGCCGTTCCCGGCTCCGGCACCCCCGGCCCCGACCGCGCGGGACCGGCGTCGTGCCGCCGCTGCCGAGAAGCAGACCGCCGCCGCAGAGCGGGCAGCGCAGAAGCAGACCGCGGCCGCAGAGCGCGCAGCGCAGAAGCAGACCGCCGCCGCAGAGCGCGCCGCCCAGAAGCAGACCGCGACGGCAGAGCGCGCCGCCCAGAAGCAGACCGCCGCCGCACGCACCGCCCCGGAGCAGCCTGCTCCGGCCGTCGGCGCCGCCGAGCAGCCCGCGGCGACGGCCGCGCAGACGTCGGACCACCGGGGCAGCGAGGGCAACGACGAGCCGGTCGTGTTCGCTCGCTCCGTCGCCTCGGCCGTGTCCCTCGCCGGTCGACGTGGTCGATCCGGTCGCCGCGGCGCCCGGACCGAGCGAGCGCACGGCCTCCACCGCGCAGCCCCCGTCGGGAGCCGAGAACCGCACGGATCCGACGCCGGCGCGCCCCGCCGGGCCGGGGCCCGGACCGACGACCCGCGGCGGGTCTCCCGGACCGACGCGGCACGGGCCTCCCGGACCGACGGGCCGGACGGACGCCCGGCCGTCAGCCCCGGCACCGCCGCCGCGCTCGCGGTGGTCGCCGGCCTCGCGACGCTCGCGGTCGGTGCCTGGTTCCTGCTCGTCGCGGGTCAGGTGCACGTCGTGGCCCTCGTGCTCGGCGGCCTCGCGATCGGTCTGGCCGTGACGGTGCTGCGGGCACGGGCAGCTGCGTCGTGGACCCGTCTGCTCTCGCTCGTCGGACTCGTGTTCGGCATCGCTGGCAGCGCCGTGCTGCTCGCCGGCCTCGCGAGCGCGCTCGCGCCGACCCTCGGGCTGCACCTGCCGGACCTCGGCACGATGACCGGGACCGGCAGCGCGACGTCCGTCACCTGGTGACGCGGACCCGACCGGACGACCGGACCGCGCGGGTCAGACCGCGCGGATCACGCCGCGGCTGAGGATCGCGTTCGTCAACGCGTCGACCGGCCCGCGACCGGCGGCCGGGTTCGCCATGAGGACGTAGTCGACGGCCGGGAGGTCCGGCAACACCAGCCGCTGGGACACCTTGACGAGGTCGGCCGGGATGAGGGAGTGCGGGAACACCGCCACCCCGATGCCTGCTCGGACCGCCGCGAGCACGCCGTTGACGTCGCGCGTGTTGCACGTGATCCGCCACGTGCGGCCGACGGCCTCGAGCGCGTCGATGGCCATCTGGCGACTGATGCTCGGCGCCTGGTAGGCGATGAGCGGCACGGGTTCGTTCGGCTCGAGCGCGATGCCGTCCTGGGCCATCCACACCATCTGGTCGCTCGCGACGCGCGTGCCCTCGGCGGGCTGCCCGGCGGTCTGCTTGATGAACACGAGGTCGAGCTGACCGGCCTTGAGCCGCCGGAGCAGCGGACCCGACTGGTTGACCGTGAGCTCGAGGTTGATGTGCGGGTGGAGCCGCCGGAAGTCGCGGAGGATGCGGGGCAGCTGGGTGATCGCGAGGTCGTCGGCCGCCCCGAAGCGCAGGCGCCCGCGGTTCGCCTGGCCCGAGAAGTACGCATCGGCCTGCCCGTGTGCGGCGAGGATCGTGCGCGCGAAACCGGCCATGGCGTCGCCGTTGTCCGTGAGCGCCACGCCCCGTGTGTCCCGGACGAGGAGGGTCCGGGACACCGCGGTCTCGAGCTTCCGGACGTGCTGGCTGACGGTGGGTTGGCTGATGCCGAGTCGGCCCGCGGCCTGCGTGAAGCTCAGGGTCTCCGCGACCGTCAGGAACGTGCGGAGCAGGATCGGATCGAGCAACAGTTCCCCCGGTGGTCGCGGCGATGGTCATCACGGAACGCAATGGATTGATAGGGACGATAGCCCTCGGCAATGGGTCTCGGCGATTAGTTTCGAAGATGAACAGCATTCGCCACCGATCGCCGGAGCCCCAGAACCGTGAGCGCCCCCTCGTCCTCGTCCACCCTCTACCCGCCGACCGAGCCGCTCCCCGTCCTGGCGACCCGCCCGCCGTGGCGACACACCCTCATCGCCCTGTCGGTACCGAACTTCCGGCTCTTCACGGCGACGAACCTGGTCGCGATGACCGCCGGGTGGATGCAGCGCGTCGCGCAGGACTGGCTCGTGCTCCAGCTCACGCACTCCGTGGCGGACGTCGGGATCACCGTCGCGATGCAGTTCGCCCCGATGCTCCTGTTCGGCCTGTTCGGCGGCGTCATCGTGGACCGCTACTCGAAGCGTGCGCTGATGATGCTCACGCAGGCGTCGTTCGCGCTGCTCAGCGGCGTGCTGGCGGCGCTGACGCTCGCGGGGGTCGTGCAGGCCTGGCACATCTGGGTGATCGCGTTCGTCGTCGGGCTCGTCACCGTGATCGACAATCCGGCGCGGCAGGTGTTCGTCACCGAGATCGTCGGACAGGAGCACCTCCGGAACGCGATCAGCGTCAACTCGTCGGTGTTCCAGCTCGGCGGCATGATCGGCCCGGCGCTCTCCGGCATCCTGCTCGTCGCGGTCGGGGCGGGCTGGTCGTTCGGCATCAACGGCATCGCCTGCGCGGCGGTCGTGGTGACCCTGGGGTTCCTCCGCGTCTCCGAACTCCACCGGATGCCGGCCGTGCCGCCGTCGAAGGGGCAGCTGCAGGAGGGCCTCCGCTACGCCATCCGGAAGCCGACGATCATCGTGCCCGTGGTGCTCGTCGCGTTCTTCTCGGTGTTCGCGCTGACCATGCCGGTCCTCCTGTCCGCGTTCGCCTCGGACGTCTACCACGTCGGGGCCGGCGGCTACGGCGTGTTCAACTCGATGGTCGCGATCGGCGCGCTGACCGGCGCGCTCCTGTCGACGCGGCGTGCGGTGGTACGACTGCGGACCATCGTCGGCGGCGTCGGCATCACGGGGCTGCTCCTCGTCCTCGCCGGCGCCGCGCCGATGATCGCGCCGTTCGCGCTCATCCTCGTCGCGGTCGGGATGGCGCAGCTGCTGTTCCAGACGGCGTCGAACTCACTCGTCCAGATGTCGTCGAACATCGGGATCCGCGGCCGTGTGATGTCGCTGTACGTGCTCGTCCTGCTCGGCGGCCAGGCGATCGGCGGGCCGGTCATGGGGCAGATCGTCGACCGCTTCGGTGCGCACGTCGGCATGGTCGTCGCGGGTGGGGTGCCCGCGATCGCCGCCGCGGTCATCGCGGTCGTGCTCGCTCGACGGGGCGGCCTGCACCTGGAGGTCCGCCTGCGGCACCACCTGCCGCTCCCGGCCATCGTCGGCCAGCACTAGGGGGCCGACGGACGGGAGGGACGGGGCGGAGCCGCCCCGCCCCTCCCGTCCGTCGTGCACCCCGTCTGGAACCGCACCATCAGGGCGTTACTCTCTTCGGGGAAGCGGGCACCTCGCGGGTGCACGGCGAGGAGCGGGGACGATGACCACGACGGACGCACCACGGTACGAGGCGTACAGCCCGTACGCGCGGGACTGCCCCACCCGGCAACTGCTCGACCGCATCGGTGACCGGTGGACCGTCCTCACGCTCGGGGCGCTCGTCGACGGGCCACGGCGGTACTCCGCGATCGCGGGGCGGGTCGACGGCGTGTCGCAGAAGATGCTGACGCAGACGCTGCGGGCGCTCGAGCGGGACGGCCTCGTCACGCGCACGGTGTTCCCGGAGATCCCGCCGCACGTCGAGTACGCCCTGACCGATGCCGGGTGGTCGCTCCGGACCGTGCTCGCCGGGCTCGAGGACTGGGCGACTGGCCACATGGACGACGTCCTCGCGGCCCGCGCGGCGTACGACGAACGCTGACGGTCGACCCGGGGTCCACCGGAACACCCGGCGCGTCCGCGTGGTTGCCTGCCGGTATGCGATCGATCGTCTACACCCACACCGGTGACCCCTCCGTCCTCGAGCTCGTCGAGCGGGACGTCCCCGAGCCCGGCCCGGGCGAGGTCCGCGTCCGGGTGGTCCGTTCCGGCGTGAACCCGACCGACTGGAAGTCGCGGCGCGGCGGCACGGACGGGTCTCGGTTGCCGTTCCCCGAGGTCACCCCCAACCAGGACGGCGCGGGCGTGGTCGACGCCCTCGGCGACGGTGTCGACGGCCTGGTGGTCGGTGACCGTGTCTGGACCTTCCTCTCCGCGCAGCAGCGTCCGACGGGCACCGCGCAGGAGTACACCGTCCTGCCACGGGAGCGTGTCGCGGCGTTGCCCGACGGCGTCGACTGGGACGTGGCCGCGTCGCTCGGGGTCCCCGCACTGACCGCGCACCGCGCGCTCACCGTGCACGAGGACGGGCCGACACGTCTCGGTCACGGGGCGCTCGCGGGACGGACCGTGCTCGTCGCCGGTGGCGCGGGTGCCGTCGGGCACGCCGCCATCCAGCTCGCCGCCTGGTCCGGTGCCCGTGTCGTCTCGACGATCAGCAGCCCCGCGAAGGCAGCACTCGCGACCGCGGCCGGCGCCCACGCGACCGTCGACTACCACGACGACGACGCCGCGGACCAGGTCCGGGCGTTCGCGCCGGACGGCGTCGACATCGTGGTGGAGGTGGCCATCCCGCAGAACGCCGACCTCGACGCGCAGGTGCTCGCCACCCGCGGTGTCATCGCGATGTACGCGAACAACGGCGGCGACGAGGCCACGCTGCAGGTCCGGCCGAACATGGCCCTGAACGCGCGGTACCAGTTCGTCCTGCTCTACACGATGGGCGAGGTGGCGCTCCGCGCGGCGGTCGAGGACGTCACCGCGGCCCTGCGCGACGGGGCGCTGCCCGTCGGCGAGGAGCACGGCCTCCCGATCACGCGGTTCCCGCTCGAGCGGACGGCCGACGCGCACGACGCGGTCGAGCACGACGCGGTCGGCAAGGTGCTCATCGACGTCCAGCCCGAGTGAGGCGGGGCGCGGTCAGCCCTCCTCGGGGTCCGAGGACCCCGCCGCCTCCGGCGTCTCGGCCGTGCTCTCCGCCGGAGGCTCGGTCGGGTCCGCCGCGAGCGCCCGCTTCCGGCGCGTGACCTGCACGGCGATCGCGACCGGGACGGCCGCCAGGGCCAGGCCGCGCATCCACGGGCGGTCGAACACGTGCCCGGTCGCGTGGTCGAGGGAGACCGCTCCCGGCCCACCGAGCGCGAACATCGACGCGGCGAATCCCAGGAACGCGGGGAACTCGAACCCGCCGTCGGCGTTGAAGAACCCGTTCGGCACGTGGATGCTCGCCGCCGTGCCCATGGTCGTCGCCGCGCCGGCACCGGCCACGGGGGTCCCGAGCCCCAGCACGAGGGCCGCTCCCGACCCCGCCTCACCGAGCCCAGCGAGCACGGCGTGCGGTTTCGCCGGCCGGAAGCCCATCGCGTGCATGCCCTGCGCGGTGCCCTCGATGCCACCACCGCCGAACGCCCCGAAGAGCTTCTGCGAACCGTGCGCGACGAGCACCGCCCCGAGGGCGACGCGGAGCAGGGTCGTTGCGGTGGTCGCCGCCGTGGTTCCCGGATGACGCATGGAGTTCCTCCCTGGTGTCGACGGGCCCGCACCACGCGGGCCGGTGTCGCCGAACGTACTCACGCTCTCCGGCACGCGCCCGCCGGTCGACGCTCCGGACTCCCCGAGGACGATGCGGTAGGCAAGAGGGGTGACCGACCTGCCGGACCTGACCGACCGCCCACAGCACACCGCGATCGTCCTGGGTGGAGGTGGCGTCGCCGGCATCGCGTGGGAGCTCGGGCTCCTGAGCGGGCTGCTCGACGCCGGGATCCCGCTCGCCGACGCCGATCTCGTGGTCGGGACGAGCGCCGGCAGCGTCGTGGGCACCCTGCTCCGGACGGGTGGCGTCGCGGACGCCTACGGTCAGCAGGTCGATGACGTGCCGTGGGACTACGAGGAACCGGCCTCGCCCGACTGGGCCGCGATCGGCGCGCAGTACGTGGCCGCGCTCCAGGGCGCCACGGGCGACCAGGACGCTCGCGCCCGCATCGGTCGCCTCGCGCGCACCGTGACGTCGGGACAGAGCCAGGAGGAACGCATCGCCTCGTTCCGCGCGACGTTCCCCGCCGACACGTGGCCGGACGCGCCCCTCGGCATCACCACCGTCGACGCGACCGACGGGTCGTTCCGGGTGCTCACCGCCGCCGACGGCGTCCCGTTGACCCGCGCGATCGCGGCGAGCTGCTCCGTGCCCCTCGTGTGGTCCCCGGTGACCGTCGACGGCCGCCCGTACGTCGACGGCGGCGCCCGCTCGGGGACGAACGCGGACGCCGCGGCGGGGTACGAGCGCGTGCTCGTCATCGCCTGCCGTGCGGAGGACCCGAGCCCGACCGGTCCGTGGCTCGACCGCGCAGTGGCCGGTCTGCGGCACGACGGTTCGGCCGTCGAGGTGGTCGTCGCGGACGCCACGAGCCAGGCCGCCTACGGCGCGAACGTCCTGGCGCTGTCGACCCGGGCCCCCGCCGCGCACGCCGGTCGGGCGCAGGCAGCCGCCGTGGCCGCGCGCGTCCGCGACTTCTGGGTCGGCTGAGCGATCGGTCGGCTGGCGCTCGGTCGGATCGGCCGACTCCGAGGCCGTGTCGCCGCCCTCCGATAGCGTGGGTGGATGCCGAACGACGACGACGCCACACCGTTCTCCGACCTCGACGCCTTCGTGGCGCTCCCCCGTGTCGACGGCATCGCGCTGTCGCCGGACGGCACGCGCGTGGCGCTCACGGTGAGCACGCTCGACCACGACCGGACCGGGTACACCCGCTCGATCTGGTCCGTGCCGACGTCGGGCGAGGGCGTGCCGGTGCGGCTCACCCGCTCGGCGAAGGGCGAGGGCGGCGTCGCGTTCACCCGGAACGGCGACGTCCTGTTCGTCTCCGCCCGTCCGGACGCCGACGCCGCGAAGGACACCGAGGCCGGTCAGGTGTGGCTCCTGCCCGCCGCCGGCGGCGAGGCCCGGGCGGTCACGCGACTCGCCGGTGGTGCGGGCATCGCGGCGACCGCGCGGGAGGCCGACACCGTGGTCATCAGCGCGGGGCTGCTCCCGGGTGCGAACGACGCCGAGGGGCGCCTGCTCGAACGCGACGCCGAACTCCGCGCGGCCCGGAAGGAGCACGCCGTCGCGGCGATCCTGCACGAGACCCACCCGGTCCGCTTCTGGGACCACGACCTCGGACCCGACGAGCCGCACCTGTTGGCGCTCGACCTCGGCGACCTGCACGAGACGCTCGACGCTCCCGTCGCACCGGGCACCGCAGCCCCGGACGAGGTCGCGGTGGCCGATGCACCGGTCGCCGTCACCGCCGAGTACCCCGCGGACCTCCCGCGCCCGCGCGACCTCACGCCGTTCCCCGGGCGCTCCGCCGACACGGCCGGGCAGGCGCTGACACCGGACGGCCGCACGCTCGTGGCGGCCCTCACGGTGCACGAGCAGCGCGGTGTCCGGGCCGTGCTCGTCGCGATCGACACCGAGACCGGTGAGCGCACCACGCTGTTCGACGAGCCGGACGTGTTCCACGAGATGCCGGCCGTCAGCCACGACGGCACGACGATCGCTTGGGTGCGCGCCCCGCGGGACACCCCGGCCGGGCCCGCCGACCGTGAGATCTGGGTGGCGGACCTCGACGGCGGCCACGCCCGACGCATCGCGACGGAGTGGGACCGCTGGGCGAACGAGTTCGTGTTCGACGCCGACGACCGCGCCCTCATCGCCACCGCGGACCAGGACGGCCGCGCGCCGGTGTTCCGGATCCCGCTCGACGGGAGCGCCGTCGAACAGCGCACCACGGACGAGCACGCGTACAGCGGGGTGGCAGTGGACCGGGCGACTGGCGTCGTCGTCGCGCTCCGGTCCTCCTGGGCGGCGCCGCTGCACCCGGTCCGGATCGACCCCGACGGCACCGTGACCGCCCTGCCGACCCCCGCGCCGCTGCCCGCGGTGCCGGGCCGCGTCGAGGAGGTCGAGACGACGACCGCGGACGGGACGCGCGTGCGCGGCTGGCTCGTCCTGCCGACGGGCGCGTCGGCCGACGCGCCCGCGCCGTTCCTGCTGTGGATCCACGGTGGACCGCTCAGCAGCTGGAACGCCTGGAGCTGGCGGTGGAGTCCGATGGTCGCCGCGGCGCGGGGCTACGCGGTCCTGCTGCCCGACCCGGCACTGTCCACCGGGTACGGCCTCGAGTTCATCGCGCGCGGCTGGAACGCCTGGGGGCAGGCGCCCTACACCGACCTCCTCGCCATCACCGACGCCGTCGTGGCGCGGCCCGACGTCGACGAGACCCGGACCGCGGCCATGGGTGGCTCCTTCGGCGGCTACATGGCGAACTGGGCCGCCGGGCACACCGACCGCTTCGACGCGATCGTCACGCACGCGAGTCTCTGGGCGCTCGACCAGTTCGCCGGCACCACCGACGCGTCGTACTACTGGCAGTCCATCTTCACGGCCGAGGGCATGGCCGAGAACGACCCGCACCGGTCCGTGGACGCGATCACGACACCGATGCTCGTGATCCACGGCGACAAGGACTACCGCGTGCCGATCGGCGAGGGGCTGCGGCTCTGGTCGGAGCTGGCCGAGCACCACGCCGACCCCGACGGCACCATGCCGCACCGGTTCCTGTACTTCCCGAACGAGAACCACTGGATCCTCACGCCGCAGCACGCGAAGGTCTGGTACGAGACGGTGTTCGCGTTCCTCGCCCAGCACGTGCTCGGCGAGGCCTGGGAGCGGCCGGAACTGCTCGGGTGAGGACGCCGGGCGGCAGCGGTCACACGAATGCGGCGTGCCCCGTGATCGCACGTCCCACGATGAGCGTGTTCATCTCGCGGGTGCCTTCGTACGAGTAGATCGCCTCGGCGTCGGCGAAGGACCGCGCGACGCCCGCGCCCAGGACGATGCCGTTGCCGCCGAGGACCTCACGACACCAGCCGACGGTCTCGCGCATCCGCGCCGTCGCGAACGCCTTGGCCAGCGCGGAGAACTCGTCGCGGTGATCGCCGCGGTCCTGCAGCGCCGACGCCTGGGTGCACAGCGCGATCGACGCCGTGATGTTGCCGACCGAGCGGACCAGGAGGTCCTGCACCAGCTGGTGCCGGGCGATCGGCTTGCCGAACTGCTCGCGCTCCCGCGCGTACCGGAGGGCGGCCTCGTACGCACCGACGGCGATGCCGATCGCCTGCCACGCGACCTCGCACCGGGTGAGCCGGAGCACCGCCGCGGTGTCCCGGAACGACCGGGCACGCTGCAGCCGCCGCTCCTCGGGGACACGCACGTCGCGGAGCACGATGTCGGCGTTCTGCACCGTCCGGAGCGAGATCTTGTCCTCGATCTTCGTGGCGGTGAACCCCGGCGAGTCCGTGGTCACGAGGAATCCCTTGACCTGCCCGTCGGCCACGTCCTTGGCCCAGATCACGACGACGTCGGCGAACGTCGCGTTGCCGATCCAACGCTTCTCGCCGTCGAGGACCCAGGTGTCGCCCTCGCGTCGGGCCGTGGTGCGGAGACCGCGGGCCGAGTCCGACCCCGAGCGCGGTTCCGTCAGGCCGAACGCACCGACGAGTTCGCCGGTGGCCATGCGCGGCAGCCACGCGCGCTGCTGGTCCTCGCTGCCCGCGACGGCGATGGCGTTCATGGCGAGGCCGGACTGCACGCCGACGAAGGTCGCCATGCCCGCGTCGACCCGGCCCATCTCGAGGGCCGCCCACCCCCGGTACACCGCCGAGTTCTCGAACCGGGCGACGAGCGGGATCCCGGATCCGAGTACCCCGGTCTCGGCGAGCGGCCGGATGAGGTGCGTCGGGAACTCCGCGTCCGCCCACGTGCGGTCGGCGATCGGCGCGACCCGGTCCTCCATGAACGCGCGGAGCGCCAGGACGCGTTCGCGCTCGACGTCGGTCAGGTCGTCCTGGAAGCGGTAGAAGTCGGCCTCGAGGTGGGCCCGCTGCACGCGCTCGGTCGTGTCGAGCGATGCAGCGGCGGCGGGGGTCGTCGTTGACATGACCCCCATGGTGCATCGTTCTGGGGAACGTTGCAACACGCGTAGGCTCCGGTGGTGGACGGTATGCGGGAGGCGCGGCTCGGCCAGCACGGCACGGCGCTCGTCCCGAGCACCCTCTCCGCCCGTCTGGAGGCCCATCCCGACGCCCTCCGCGCGTTCCGTTCCGCGCGACACCGGTTCGTGGACGGCGAGCGGATCGACATGGGCCGCCTGGCCGCCGAGCTCGGCGTCGACCGCACGAGCCTGTTCCGCTGGGTCGGCAACCGGGACCAGCTGCTGTCCGAGGTGCTGTGGTCCCTGGCCGTGCCGACGCTCGACGCGGCCGACCGCGCCGTGACCACCACCGGTGCCGCCCGGATCGTCGGCGTGCTGACCCGGTTCACGGCCGACCTCATCGAGGCGCCGTACTTCCGCGTGTTCCTGACGCGGGAGCCCTCGCGCGCGCTGCGACTGCTCACGACCACGGACAGTGACGTGCAGCGCCGGCTCGTCGCGGTCGTCACCACCCTGATCGACGAGGAATCGGCCGCGGCGCGCTTCGATCCCGCGCCACTGTCGGCACGCGAGGTGGCATCGCTGCTCGTCCGGATCTCGGAGTCGTTCTCGTACGCCGACCTCATCTCGGGCGAGCCGCCGGACGCCGACCGGGCTCGCGCCGCCTTCGAGTACGTCCTCCGTCCGTCCGCGCCGGCCACCCCGCCCCCGTCCGAACCGACCGCCGGATAGCGTGGCGACCATGCCCACGCTCCTGCACCTCGACTCGTCCGCCGACCTCGCCGCGTCGCGGTCCCGTGCTCTCACCGCGGTGTTCGCGGACGCCTGGCGGGCTCGTGGTGCCGACCACACCGTCACGTACCGGGACCTGCACGTGCACCCGCTCCCCCACCTCGAGGCATCGGCGTTGCACTGGCCGGCCGCGGAACGCCGGCCCGGCGCGGACGTCCCCGCCGGATCGCAGGAGCTCCTGCAGTCCGTCGTCGACGAGCTGCTCGCCGCGGACGTCCTGCTCGTCGGGGCGCCGCTGTACAACTACTCGCTGCCGTCGACCCTGAAGACCTGGATCGACCGGGTGCACCTGCCCGGGGTGCTCGTGCCGGACGCCGGGTCGACCGGCCCGCTCGCCGGGCGTCCCGCCGTGGTGGTCGTCACCCGCGGTGGCGCCTACGACGCGGGGACCCCGACCGAGGGCTGGGACCACGGAACGCCCGTGCTCGAGCTGATCCTCGGGACCGCACTCGGCATGGACGTCCACACCGTGACCGCGAGCACGACCCTCGCCGAGACCGTCCCCGCGCTCGCGCCGTACCGGGAGCGTGCCCGCGCCGAGTTCGCGGACGCCGAGCGCGAGCTCGCCCGACTCGGGTCGACGCTGGCCTGAGGTCGGACCTCAGGATCCGCCTCGCTGCACCGAGGGCCGGCGTCAGGAGTCGCCGTCGCTCGAGCCGGAGCCGGAGTCGGAGCCGGCACCCGGTCGCGTGGTGCAGCCGGCCGAGCTGGCGGCGGAGACGGTGATGGTCGTCGCGGCGATCGACGAGCCGGATGACGACGAGGACGAGGACGAGGCCGAGGCCTGCACGCACTCACCGACGGCGAACGCCGACGACGTCGCCGACGCCGTCCTCATGTAGGTCGTGTCCGCGTCGACCGAGAACGTCGACGTCGATGATGCACCGGACGCGCCCGTCGTCCGGACGGTGATCGTCGACCCCGAGACCTTCGTGACGAGGCCCGAGACCGCACCGCCCATACCGGAACCGCCGGATCCCCCGCCTGGTCCGCCCGCTCCTCCCGGTCCCCCGGTCGGCGCGCCGCTCGGGGCAGTTGCGTCCGTTGAGCCCGCCCCGGTACCACCCGGGGCGGAACCACCCGGTGCACCGCCGGGGGCAGTGCCGGTCGTGCAGGCACCGTCGACCGCGGTCGAGACCGTGACCGTCGACGCGGTCGCGGTGTCGGAGGAGGTGCCCGAGCCCGACGAGCCCGACGCCGGCATCGATGACGCGCTCACGCAGACGCCCTTGCTGACGTCGGACAGCGACGCATCGACGAGCTGTTCGATCGTGGTCGAGGACGAGTAGGTCAGGGTCGTCGTGTCGGATGTGTCCGACGTCGTCGTGACCGCGAGCGTTCCCGAGCCGACCGAGGCGATCGTCCCGCGGACCATCCCGCCGATGCCCCGGCCGGCGACGCTCGTGCCACCCGCGGTCGACGCCCCCGTGGCGGTCTGGTCGGTGCCGTTCGATGACGAACAGGCCGTCAGGGCAGCCACGAGGGCGAGCACGCCGACCGAGGCCGATGCTCGGAGGAGGAGGGGTCGGCGCGATGCGCGGGAGACGGTGGTGGTGCGGTCGGTGGCGGTGCGGTCGGTGGCGGCGCTGATCGCGGGGCGGCTCGAGCCGGCTGACGTGGTCGTCATGATGCCTGGTCCTGGTTGTGGCGGTCGGATGTTCGAGATGTGGGAGCGCCCCTGAGGAGCGGACGTCGTCAGGGCCGCACCTGCTGGAACGGGACGGACGAGGTGGCGGCTGGCGCGGATTCGTCGCCGACGGCCCTCATCGGACGTGTGGCGACGTCGGACGCGGGGCGCTCGACTCCATCGGCGGGTTGTCGGCGCCGCCCTCGGAACACCCAGAGCTTGAACAGCACGAACCGCATCCCGGTCGCGACGAGGTTCGCGACCGTCAGGACGACGACCTCGGTCCCGCTTCCGGCATGCGGGGCCGTCGCGTGGAGTCCGGCCAGCGACCCGGCGGTGATGAGCCAGGCGACGCCGAACACGACGAGCCCCTGTACCTGGTGTCGCCCGGCACCCGCCGCTCCCCGGACGCCGAACGTGAACCGGCGGTTCACAGTCGTGTTGCCGATCGCGGTGACCATCAGCGCCACGAAATCGGCGACCTGAGCGCCGAGCGCCGGCTGCAGGACGACGTAGAGCAGGGCGAATGCGAGGGTCGAGGCCACGCCCACCGCGCCGAACCGGAGCACCTGCGCGAACAAGCCGATCGTCGGGGTCGTGAACGGATGGCGCCCGACGGCGTCGTACACCTCGGCGAGCGGCAATCGCCTACGAGCGAGATCCCGGCCGACGCGGAGCATTCCACGGAGGTCCTCCCGCGCGGTCGCGGTGATGTCCACCGACGAGTTGACGTCGTCCACCCAGTCCACGGGGACCTCGTGGATCCGCAGTCTCGCGTGCTCGGCGAGGACGAGGAGTTCGGTGTCGAAGAACCAGGCGTCGTCACGGACGAGGGGCAGCAGACGCGCAGCGACGTCGCGGCGGATCGCCTTGAAGCCGCACTGGGCATCGGAGAACGACACCCCCATGGCGGTCCGGAGCAACGCGTTGTACGAGCGCGAGATGAACTCCCGCTTGCCGCCCCGGACGACCCGCGACGACCCGACCAAGCGAGTTCCGATGGCGAGGTCCGAGTGGCCCGACAGCAGTGGCGCGACGAGTGGGCCGAGCGCCGCCAGGTCGGTGGAGAGATCCTCGTCGACGTAGACGAGGACCTCGGCCGGTGAAGCGGACCACACCGCTTTGAGCGCGCGCCCGCGGCCCTTGAGCGGCAGGTGCACGGCGACGACCCGCGGCAGGATCGCGGCGAGGTCGTCCGCGATCCGGGCGGTGTCGTCCGTCGAGGCGTTGTCCGCGATGGTGATCCGCCACGTCCGTCCCGGCCCGGCCACGAGTGGTTCAGCGCTGAGGAAGCTGTGGAGCCGCCGGATGTGCGCGGCGAGGGTGCCCTGCTCGTTGTAGCAGGGCACCACGATGTCGATGTCGATGGTGTCCGTCGGTGCGCTCATGCCAGACAGCGTGCGGAGCGGGGATGGAGGAAGCGCTTCCGGGGCCTGTGGTCGCCGTAAGAACGACCGAGGCGTCGCCGAGGAGGTCGGCGCGACCTCAGCTGGCGGCGACGTCGAGCGGCAGCGACACGACGAACTCCGTCCGGGTCGGGCCACTCGTCACCGAGACCGAACCGCCGTGCGCGAGGGCAACGGCCTGCACGATCGACAGACCGAGCCCCGTCGTGCCCGTCGACCGCGACCGCGAGGCGTCACCCCGGCTGAACCGGTCGAACAGCGTCGGCAGGGACGCCGCTGAGATCGGAGGACCGTCGTTCGCGACGGCGAGCCGAGCGCGGGCACCGGCTCCGTCACGCTCGTCCCGGTGCACCGAGACCGCGACGTGCGTCCCCGCTGGCGTGTGGATCCGCGCGTTGGCGAGGAGGTTGACGACCACCCGACGCAGCTGGACCGGGTCGCCGATGACCACCACCGGCTCGTCGTGGAGGTCGAGCGCCCATCGGTGCTCCGGCCCGGCCGCACGGGCGTCCATCGTCGTCTCGACGGCGAGTGCGGACAGGTCGACGGGCTCCCGGACGGGCGGCACGGTCGAGTCGAGCCGAGCGAGCAGCAAGAGCTCCTCGACGAGGTCACCCATGCGCACCGCCTCGGCTCGGATCCGCTCGGTGTTCCGGTGCACCGCGGGCGACACGGGTTCAGATCCCGTCAGCTCCGCGTACGCCCGGATGGTCGCGAGCGGCGTCCGTAGCTCGTGGGAGGCGTCCGCCACGAACGCGCGCACGCGGGTCTCGGCGCGATCCCGCACGGCGAGGGCCTCCGACACGTGCCCGAGCAGGCTGTTCAGCGCCGTGCCGACCTGGCGGACCTCGCGACTGACGCCGATGTCCTCGTCGGAGACCCGGATGGGGATGCCCTCGTCGCCGCGGTCGAGATCGAGGGCGGTGACGGCCGAAGCGGTGGCGGCGACTCGCGAGAGCGGACGCATCGCGCGACGCACGAGCATCGCCCCGGCCCAGGCAGCGACCACGACCCCGAGCACCGCGACGATCGCGATGACCAGGACGAGCCGCGCGATCGCCGCCGTGATGCCGCCCACGGGGAGCGCCGTGATGAACACCGCGCCGTCCGACCTGGTGGCGAGCACTCGGTAGGCACCGAGGGAGCCGAGCTCGCGCGTGACCGGGTCGCCGTCACGCGGCACCCGAGCGAGCGCCGCCTTCGCAGCGGTGCCGAGACGGTGCTGCTCACCCTTCGCGTCGGTGTACCCGGCGAGGACGAACGCTCCCTTCCGGGAGACGGCGACGACCGTGTCCGCGGACTGGCCGGGTGCGCCGATGAAGTCGTGGTCTGGGTCGGTGCCGGTGACGCCCGGGGGCGGGTTGCGCCCGTCCGGCGGCGGCGACGGGAGGTCGCTCTGCGCGTCGAGCGCGCGCTGTGACGCGGTCGTCAGGTCGTCGTCCAGGCGCCCGAACAGGTACCCACGGAACGCCACGACGGTCACGACGCCGACGACGACGTTCGTGACCGTCAGGAGCAGCGCCACGATGAGGACGATCCGCCACCGCAGCGAGCGCGTCCGGTCCTTCCGCGGACTCCCGGCCCCGGACGCCCTCACGTCGGTGGGCGGAGGACGTACCCGGTGCCCCGTACGGTCTGGAGGAGCGGCTCGCGCCCGGCGTCCACCTTGCGCCGCAGGTACGACACGTACATGTCCACGAGGTTCGACGACGCCCCGAAGTCCATCCCCCAGACGTTCGTGAGGATGCGATCCCGGGTGAGGACCCGTCGTGCGTTCCGCATCATGTACCGCAGGAGCTCGAACTCGGTCGCCGTGAGGTCGATGCCCTCGCCACCGCGGGTGACCGCGTGCGTGTCCTCGTCGAGCTCCAGGTCCTCGACGACGAGCCGGGCCGGCCCCCCGTCGGCGACCACACGCGACGACGTCCGGGCGAGGATCCGCGCACGGACGAGCAACTCCTCGATGCCGAACGGCTTCGTGAGGTAGTCGTCCCCACCGCCCGTGAGTCCGGCGATCCGGTCCTCGTGGGCGTCCTTGGCGGTGAGGAACAACACGCGGGCGTCATCGCGGGCGTCCCGGAGCCGGGACAGGACCTCGAAGCCGTCGATGTCGGGCAGCATGACGTCGAGCACCACCACGTCCGGCTGGAACTCCCGGGCTGCGAACAGGACGTCGCGGCCGCGGTGCACCGCGTGCGTGGACCAGCCGTCGGCCGTGAACGCGAGGCCGATCGCCTGGGCGAGGGCGACCTCGTCGTCCACGACGAGCACCCGGACGGGCGTGCCGTCGGTCCTCGTGAGGGGCGCGCTGCTCATCGCGGTGAGCCTAGTCGCCGCTGAGGTCGTAGACCGTCTGGCCCCCGACTGTCTTCGCCGTGAAATGCGCCTCGACCCAGGCCTGGATCGCGCTCGCCGTGCTGGTCGACTGGCCGCCCGGCATCCCGCCGCCAGCTCCGCCGTCATCGCCGTCGACGCTGCCGCTCGTGTCGCCAGCGCTGCCGCTCGTGTCCGCTGCCGAGCTACCGCCCGGACCGCCACCCATGCCGCCGCCCATGCCGCTCGAGACGATGTAGTAGCCGACCTTGCCCTCCTTCACCCATGCCTTGAACTGCGCGAGCGTCGGTGTCGGGTCGCTCGACCAACCGCCGATGGCCATGACGGCCTGGTCGGTGTCGAGCTCGAGCTGCGCTGCGGACTGCGATCCGTTCACGGCCGCCGCCCACTTGGCGTCGGACGCCTCGAGGAGCTTCTGCAGCGCGGTCGAGGTGGTCTGGCTCCCGCCGCCCATGGTGCCGGCATCCGCCGCTCGGCCACCCCCGTCGCTCGTGCCGCTCGTGCCCGACGAACTCCCCGGCGCACCGGCGGGCGGCTGCCCCGTCGTCGCGTCCGGGTCCGATCCTCCGGACCCACCGGGCGGCATGCCCGTCCCGGCACCGGAACCGGTGGTGGAGTCACTGGAGGAGCCTCCGGGGCCACCGGTGCCACCGGGCATGCCCCCGCCCACGCCACCCGCGGCGCCGCCCATCCCCGAGGATCCGCTCCCCGCAGGACCGACACTCGGGATCGACCCCGTGTGGCCGACCGTCGTGGTCGCCACGGCGTACGCCGTCGTGCCGGTGAGGCCGAACAACGTGCCTGCGAGAACGCCGACCGCCACGAGCCGGCGCAGAGTCGGCACGGTCCCCACTACCACGGCGCCGGCTGACAGGAATCCGCCGACGAGGACGACCCACCGCAGCCACGGCACCCAGGTCGCGTTCTCGCCCAGGAGCGCCCAACTCCAAGACGCGGTGATCGCGATCATGGCCGCGAGCCCGAGCGTCCCGAGCGCCGACCGACGACGGGCCCAGAGCATCGCCCCGCCGGTGCCCACCAGACCCGCGATCGCTGGAGCGAGCGCGACGGTGTAGTAGGGGTGGATCGTGCCGGACATGTAGCTGAACACGAGCCCGGTCACCAGGAGCCATCCACCCCAGAGCACGAGTCCGGCGCGGGCCGGATCGGCCGGAGGACGCCGCCCAGCGGCCACGAGGCCGAGGACGAGCGCGAGGAGCGCCGCGGGGAGGAGCCACGAGATCTCGAGCCCCATCTCGGACGAGAACAACCGCTCGAGGCCGGTCGACCCGCCGAATGACGAGCCGGCCGTGCCCCCGGTCATCCCGCCGCCGCCACCGCCGCCGTTGCCGTCACCGCCGAAGATCCGCCCGAGGCCGTTGTAGCCGAACACGAGGTCGAGCACGGTGTTGTCGGTCGATCCGCCGATGTACGGGCGGGCGTCGGCTGGCCAGAGGGCCACCGTGAGCACCCACCACCCCGCCGCGACGACGAGGGACACCATCCCGATGACGGCGCCGACGATGCGCTTGCGCCAGCTCGCCTGGGCCGCGAACACGTAGACGAGTCCGAGGGCCGGCATGACGAGCAGACCCTGGAGCATCTTGGTCAGGAACGCGAACCCGAGCGCGACGCCGGCGAGCGCGAACCACCGCCAGCTCCCGCGGGGCAGGGCCCGGACGGTGCAGTACGCGGCGGCCGTCATGAGCAGCACGAGCAGGGCGTCCGGGTTGTCGAAGCGGAAGATGAGCGCCGCGGCCGGGGTCATCGCCAGGACGAACCCGGCGAGCAGCGCGCCGACGTTCGCCGTCGTGCCACCGAGTCGCGCGAGGGTCCGACGGACCACCCCCCAGGTCAACGCGACGGAGGCGACGGCCATGAGCGCCTCGGGCACGAGCATGCTCGCGCTCGAGAAGCCGAAGATGCGCGCCGAGAGTCCCATCACCCACAGGGACGCAGGGGGCTTGTCGACCGTGATGAAGTCAGCAGTGTCGAGCGACCCGAAGAACCAGGACTTCCAGCTCTCGGAGCCCGCCTGCACCGCCGCGGCGTAGAAGCTGTTCGCGGAGCCGGACACCGTGATGTCCCACAAGTACAAGACGGCGGTCAGGAGCAGCAGCGCCCAGAACGCCGGACGGAGCCAGGCCGCGTCCGCGCGGTCGCCGAGGAAGAGTCGGACGATCGCACTGCGTCGTTCCGCGGTCCTCCTCTCCGCGGGATGGTCGGGTCGGTCGATCAGGGTCGCCGGGTGACTGGTCATGGGTCGAGGATGCCGAGCGAGCGCGTATGATTCCTCGGCGATCCCTATGCCGTGGATCAGAACGGCTGCCAGCCGGCTGTGGAGGATCGCCATCGCGCTGGCGGCCCGTCGTTAGGCTGCCCTCGTGACGACCCCGGCGCCCACCAGTCCGCCCACCCCCGTCAGCACCCTGCAGGCCGAGGCGTTCGCCGCGGGCACCCTGCCGCCCGTCGAGCAGGTCCGGGACGGCGTCTGGACCCTCGCGATCCCGTTCGCCGCGGGCATCCCCGACTCCACGCTCACGTACGTGCTCGAGGCCGCCGACGGGTCGCTCGTCGTCGTGGACCCGGGCTGGGGCACCGAGCCGACGCTCGCGGTGCTCCGGGACGGCCTCGCCACGATCGGTCGGACCCTCGACGACGTCGGACTCGTCGCCGTGACGCACCTGCACGTCGACCACCTCGGCGCGGCGGCGGCCGTCCGGAACGCCTCCGGCGCGCGGGTCGCGATGCACCCGGCGGAGGCGCGAGCGATCCGCCACCAGGACGAGGACCGTCGGCGGGACGACGAGGACATCGCACGCTGGGGCGTGCCGGAGCCGCTGCGCGCCGGCCTGGTGCGGGCCTGGGGAACGGGGCGGCGCCTCCCGGACGTCGAGGCGGACCTGCTCGTGGAGGACGGGGACGTCCTGCCGGTCGCGGGGCGCGAACTCCGGGCCCTGTGGACGCCGGGCCACACGACCGGACACCTGTGCTTCGTCGACGCGCCGGACGGACTCCTGTTCACCGGCGACCACGTGCTCCCGCGGATCAACTCCGGGCTGGGGCTCGGGGGTCGGACGGCCACGAACCCGCTCGAGGACTACCTGGCGTCGCTCGACCGACTCGCCGACCTCGCGGAGCTCGAGGTGTGCCCCGGACACGAGTACCGGTTCCGCGACGTGCGGGCCCGGGCCGCGACGCTCGCCGACCACCGGCGGGAACGGGGCGAGCACGTCGCCGCGGCACTCGACACGCTCGACCGTCCCACGCTGTTCGAGGTCGCCGCGCACGTGCCGTTCCGTGGGGGCATCGCGTCGATGACCGGGTACCTGCTCGCGTCCGCGCTCGCCCAGACCGCGTTCCACGCACGGTTGCTCGGGCGGTCGGACGAGATCCGACCGGCCTGACGCCGCCGCGACACGGGCCTCGACGCAGGGCTCGAGGACGGGTCAGCCGCGCACCTGGGCGTCGAGCGGCACCTGCGCCGCCGCGGCGACCGAGCGGACGACCTCGCGCAGTGCGTCGTCCTGGAGCGCCACCGAGAACCCGACCACGCGCCGGTACACCGGGAGGTCCACGGTCGTCCAGCGTCCGCCGCTGTCGACCACGACCCGGAGCGCCTCGACCGTGCCGACGCCGTAGCGGTTGGCGGAGGACGTGGTCCCCGTGCCCACCTGACCGACCGCGGCGCGCGGGACCCCGAGGAGGAGCGTCGGCGTCCCGCCACCGACGTACAGGCCGATCCCGTGCTGGTCGGCGACGAGCGTCCCCGCCGCGCTCCTCGGCGCCCGCCGCTCGGGTCGCACGCCGAGGAGGCCCGCGGCGCGGTCGACCTCGGCCGCGGTGCCGCGCTTGACGAGGACGGGGGCCGTGAACGCACCGGGGTGCCGCTCGGCGAGCACCCGCTCACGGGCGCGGGTGCGGGCGTGCTGCACGGCGAGGACCACCTCGATGAGGACGAACACCCCGAGCGCGATGACGAGGAGGCTCTCGACGATCCCGACGGTCGACATGCCGTCCTCGTGCTCCCGGTACGCGAGGAACCCGAAGCGGAGCGCCGCGTACGCCACCACGAGCACGATCCCGACGATGCCACCCCGACGTCTGCGCATGTGGACACCCTAAGCCGCTGTCCACAGGGGCGCCGCGCCCCCGTTCGGGCCTCCCGTGGCCGGGCTAGTCTCGACCCGTGAGCAGCCCTGGATCCGATCCCGCGCCCGTCCGCGTCGAGCGCCCCGCGCCGGGCGTCGTCGTCGCCACACTCGACCGACCCGACGCCGGCAACGCGCTGGACGTCGCGATGGTCCAGGCGCTCGAGGACCTGGCGGACGCGGTCCGTGCCGACGTCGACGTCCGGGTCCTGGTGATCGGCGCCTCGGGATCCGCGTTCAGCCTGGGGTACGACGTCGCCGAGTCCGCGGACCGCACGGACGCGACCGTCCCGGACGACCTCGACCGCCAGGAGCGCACCGCGGACGCACTCGCGGCGATCCGCGCCCTCCGCGTGCCCGTGGTCGCCGCCGTGGGCGGACCGGCCGCCGGGACGGGTCTGGCACTCGCACTCGTCGCCGACATCCGGCTCGCCGGACCCGACGCGGTGTTCCAGGCGTCGTTCACCGCACTCGGCACCTCCGCCGGCGAGTACGGCGTGTCGTGGCTGCTCCCCCGGCTGGTGGGCCCCGCGGTCGCGGCGGACCTCGCGTTCACCGCCCGCGCGGTCGACGCCGACGAGGCCGCCGCCCTGCGTCTCGTGAACCGGGTCGTGCCGGACGTCGACGCCGCCGCGCTCGAGCTGGCGCGGACGATCGCCGCGAACTCCCCCGCGGGCGTCCGACTGTCGAAGCGCGCGATGCAGGCCAACCTCGAGGTCCCGTCGTACGACGCGGCGCTCGAGCTCGAGAACCGCGGCCAGACCCTGCTCACCCGGACCTCCGACATGGCGGAAGCGCTCGAGGCGTTCCTCGAGAAGCGCCAGGCGTCGTTCTCGAACCGATGACGCCGAACCCCACCGAACGCACGACCGGCAGCACCGTCGCTGGTGACAGCACGGGCCTGCCGACGGTCCCGGACGGAAACGGCACGCCCGGCAGCGGCGCGACCGGCTCCGGACACGCGCACCCCTGGCAGGGCATCCGTCTCGAGCACCTCGACGCCGGTGTCAGCCGCCTGGTCATCGACAACCCCACGCGGATGAACGCCGTGGACGCCGACGTCTTCCGCGAGATCGGGGAGGCCGCGCGGCACCTGCGGCGCGACGGCACGCGGGCGCTCGTGCTCACGGGCGCCGGCGACCGCGCGTTCTGCGCCGGGTACGACCTCGCCGCGCTCCCGGCCCTGCGCGCGACGACGGTCCCGGCGTTCCTCGACATCGAGGACACCGCGAGCGAGGCCGTCCAGGCGCTCCACGACCTGCCGTTCCCGGTCGTCGCCGCGGTGAACGGCGCTGCGTCCGGCGGTGGCCTGTCCCTGGCGCTCGCGGCCGACGTGCGGCTCGGTGTGCGGCGTGCCTCCTTCAACGCGGCGTTCGTCAAGGTCGGCTTCTCGATCGGCGAGCTCGGGACGTCGTGGATGCTCCCCCGCGTCGTCGGCCCCGGCATGGCCGCCGAGCTGGCGTTCACCGGTCGGGTCGTCCGTTCGGACGAAGCCCTGGCGATCGGGCTGCTCGACCGGATCGTCGACACGACCGCCGACGACGCCGTGGCCGCGTTGCAGGCCGAGGCCGTCGCACTCGCCACCGCGTACGCGGCCCCCGACCGCCGTGGCACGCGCATCGGCAAGAGATCGCTCGGGAGGGCCGGGGAGACCCCGTCGTACGAGGTCGCGGTCCGGCAGGCGTTCGGGGACCGGGCGTGAGCGCTGCGGCGAGCGACGGGGCGGACGTGCTCCGGGCCTCCCGTGCGTTGCTGCCGACGGACGACCTGCGGCACCGACCGGCACCCGGGGCGCGCATGCGGGACAGCGTCTTCTACCAGACGGTGCTGCCCGAGGAACGACTGGCGGTGCAGGTGTACCTGTTCGTCACCGGCACGGGTGCCGCGGGCTACAACGTGGCGGTGTGGGGGGACGCCGCGCCGACCGTGCGCGAGTTCGGCGGCGGGCGCGTGGCCGAGGCCATGGACCTCGACGACTTCACCGTCGGCGGTCTCACGGTCCGGCACCGGGATCCGCTGCGCACGGCTGACGTCGTCGTGCGGACGGACCGCATCGAGCTCGACCTGACGTTCACGGCCCTGCACGAGGCCTTCAGCTTCCGCGACGCCCCCGACGGCCTGCCGTCCTGGTTCGCGGAGGACCGCATCGAGCAGACCGGTGCCGTCCGTGGCCATGTGCGCGCGGACGACCACGCGTTCGAGCTCGGGCCGATCGGGCACCGCGACCACTCGTGGGGCCTGCGGGACTGGCGTGCGCCCCAGCACTGGAAGTGGCTCGTGGCGTACACGCCCTCCGGGCGCGCGGTGAACGGGTGGACGTGGATCGCCGCCGGGCGGTGGGGGTTCGCCGGGTACGTCCTGCGGGACGGCCGGCCGGTGCCCGTGTCGCGCATCGAGGACGACACGACCTACGGCGCTGGGTACGAGCAACGCCGACTCCACGCGGTCCTGCACGACGTCGAGGGCGGCACGACGACGCTCGACCTCGACGTCTTCGGCGTGCTGCACCTGCCCGACGAGCGGACCGGGACGACCGTGCTCGAGGGCGGGTGCGTGGCGCGCATCGACGGCGAGCGGGGCGCTGGGCAGTTCGAGGTCGAGTGGCCGACGGACTACTTCGCCCACCTGCGTGGGGACGACGCGTGAGCGACGGTGCGACCGCCGGGACCACCGGCGCGGGAACCGGGACCGCCGTCGACGCGACGACGACCGCGGCCCTCGGGCGGTGGCTCGCCGACGCCGGTCTGACCGACTCGCGCGTGTCGGTGCGGCCGATCGGCGACGGCCACGCCAACGTCACCTGGCTCGTCGAGGACGACGCCGGGCAGCGCGTCGTGGTCCGACGCCCACCCCCACCGCCGACGCCCCCCGGCGCGAACGACGTCCTCCGCGAGGCCCGCGTGATCGCGGCGGTGGGCAGCAACGCCGGCGGATCGGTACCCGTGCCGCGCGTGCTCGCGACGGCCGACGCCGGCACGGTGCTCGACGTGCCGTGCTTCGCCATGTCGTACGTGGCGGGTCCGGTGGTCACGACGGACCTGCCCGAGGGGCTGTCGACACCCGCCGCCCGCGCCGCACTCGCCGACGACCTCGTGGACCGGCTGGCCGCGCTGCACCGCCTGCCGTGGGACACGCTCGGGCTCCGCGGCCGACCCGAGGGCGCGAACCTCCGGCAGCGGGACCGCCTCGCACGACTCGTCGCCGAGCCCGACGGCTCCCCGCCCGACGCCTTCGCCGACGTCGACGCGTGGTTGGTCGAGCACGCGCCGGCCGAGTCGGGGGCCGCGTTGGTGCACAACGACTACCGACTCGGGAACCTGCTGCTCGCGCCGGACGCCCCGCGGGTCGCGGCCGTGCTCGACTGGGAGCTCGCCGCCGTCGGTGATCCCCTCGTGGACCTCGGGTACCTCGTCGCGTCCTGGTCCGGGCCCGGGGGCCCGTCGACGCCCGTGCAGGAACTCGGCGCGGCGAGCAGTGCGCCCGGGTTCCCCGACGCTCGCACGCTCGTGGCGCGGTACGCCGATGCGACCGGCGCTCCCCTCGACCACCTCCGGTGGTACGTCGTGCTCGCGAACTGGAAACTGGCGGTGCTCTACGAGTACAGCCGCCGCCGCCACGAGCGCGGGGACGGCGACCCGTACTACGCGGGTACGGACAAGGTCAGGGCCCTCCTGAGGGCCGCGGACGCCGCGCGCACCGAGCCGTTGACCTGATGCGGCGCGCGCGAGCGGCCACGCCGCGCGAGTCGCCCCGCGTCGGCGCCGCGCCGGTGCCGCGCCGGCCGCAGCCATCCGCCGCGACGCCCGTCACACCGGCCACACCTCGTGTCGCCAGGCGGCGTCCCAGAACATCCACTCGTAGCGGGACGCCGTGGTGAACGCCTGTCGCATCTGCTCGACCTGGTGGGCGGAGGCTGCTTCCGCGGCACTGTCGACCACGTCGCGGGCCTCGGCGGTGACCGCGGCGAAGCCCGGATCCCCGTAGGTCCCGATCCAGTCCCCGTACGGATGGCCGTCGAGGTCGCCCACGCGGTGCCGCAACCGGCGTCCGACGTCGTCGTAGAGCCAGAAGCACGGCAGCACACCCGCGACGATCACCGGGTACGACGACGACGCCGTGAGCGACAGCAGGTACGACGTGTACGCGACGCAGGTCGGTGACGGGGCCACCGAGGAGCCGTCCACACCGTGCGAGGCGTGCAGCTGCCGCTCGACCGCGACCGCGTTCGCGGCGGCGTTGCTCCAGAAGGCGAGGTCCCCGGCGTCGTCGGCTCGAGTCGCCGCGGCGGCCAGGACCCTCGCGTACGCCCCCAGGTACGCCGCGTCCTGCTCGAGGTAGTGGAGGAACGTCGCCCTCGGGAGGGAACCGCGCTCGAGCGCCACGAGGAACGGGAGCGCGTCCACCGCATCGCGGATCGGCGCCACGGTCTCCCAGACCTCGTCCGTGAAGCTCATCGCTCGTCCCACAGGCGCACGAAGTGGTGGACAGGGCCGTGGCCCTGTCCGACGTCGAGCACGTCGGCGCCCGCGAGCGCGTCCTGCAGCCAGGACCGGCCGTCACGGACCGCCTCCGCCCACGAACCCCGTCGCGGCCGCAGTGCCGCGACCGCCGAGGACAGGCTGCACCCCGTGCCGTGGGTGTTCTCCGTCGGGATCCTCAGGCTCCGGAGGCACTCGACCCCCGACGCATCGGCGAGGACGTCGACGACCTCGTCTCCGGTGTCGAGGTGTCCGCCCTTGAGGAGCACGCGACGAGCACCGCGGCGCACGAGTTCGCGTGCCTGGTCGCACATCGCGTCGACGGACGTGGCGGGCGCCGTCGCGAGCAGCGCCGCGGCCTCCGGGATGTTCGGCGTGACGAGCGAGACGAGCGGCAGGAGCTCCGTCATGGCGTGGACCGCGTCGGGACGGAGCAGGAGGTCACCGCTCGTGGCGACCATCACCGGGTCGAGCACGACGACGTCGCACGGTGGCATCCGGAGGAACGCGGCGACCACGTCGATGGTCCCGGCGGTGGCGAGCATGCCGATCTTCACCGCGTCGACGCGGACGTCGTCGGTGAGCACACGCAGCTGCTCGGCGACGAAGGACGAGGGCACCTCGTGCACGCCGTACACACCGGTGGTGCTCTGCGCGGTCAAGGCGGTCAGAACGGTCGTTCCGTACGCGCCGAGCGCGCTGAAGGTTTTCAGGTCCGCCTGGATCCCCGCCCCGCCGGACGGGTCACTGCCGGCGATGCTCAGGGCGACCGGTGGCCTCATCGGGCACCACTCCCCCAGGCAGCTCTGAGCGCGGACGTGGCTGCCGCGACGTCGGGGCGGCCGCAGATCGCACTGACCACGGCCATCCCCGCCGCACCGCTGGCCCGGACCGACGGCGCACGGGCGACGTCGGCACCGCCGATGGCGACGCACGGCCAGGGGCTGGCATCGACCACGGCACGCAATCCGTCGAGTCCGCAGGGCTCGGCGGCGTCCGGCTTGGTGCTCTGCGGCCACACCGGACCGACGCCGAGGTAGTCGATGACGCCCGGCCCCATCGCCTCCGCCGCGTGCACGTGGGCGACGGTCTGGGCGGAGAGCCCGATGAGTGCGCTCGGTCCGAGCAGACGTCGTGCCAGCACCGGGTGCAGGTCGGACTGCCCCACGTGCGCGCCGTCGGCTCCGATGGCGCGCACGAGTGCGACCCGGTCGTCGACGAGCACGGGGACCCGCCCGCCGGCGGCGGCGACGACCGCGCGGCCCATCGCGACGAACTCGTCGTCGGATGCATCGTGGTCTCGGAGCTGCACGGCCGTGACGCCGGCACCCACGGCCTCCTGGACGGTGTCGGCGACACCCCTCGCCCCGCACATCCGCGTGTCGGTGACGAGGTAGAGGGACAGGTCGGACGACCGGGAGGCGCTCATACGAGCCGGACCCGGTCCGCGACCTCGGCCGACGTGATCGAGGCGAGCTGGTCGAGCAACTGCACGGCGAAGGTGCCCGGCCCGCGGCTGAGCGGGGCGGCCTGCTCCGCGGCCACGGTGAGCACCGCCGTCGCCGCGGACGCGGCGAGCAGCGGTTCGGATCCCGTCGCCGCGAACGCGGCCATCAGCGCCCCCAGTGCGCAGCCGACCCCGGTGACCTGCGTCATCCAGGGGTGCCCGTTACGGAGTCGGACGGTCCGGTCGCCGTCCGTGAGGTGGTCGGTGGGTCCGCTCACCGCGACGACCGTGTGGAAGCGGCGGGCGACCTCCTCCGCCGACCCGAGCGCCGCCTCCGGACTGTCGGTCGCGTCCACGCCCTTGCCGCCCGCGCCGCCCGCGAGCGCCATGATCTCCGATGCGTTCCCGCGCACGATGGAGGGCCGGTGCTCGAGCAGGTCCATGGCGACGCCCGTGCGCCATCCCAGCCCGCCCGCGGCGACCGGGTCGAGGACCCACGGCGTCCCGTGCTCCGCGGCGCTGAGCACCGCCGCCGTCATCGCCTCGACGGTCGGCTCCTGCGGGGTGCCGAGGTTCACGAGCACGCCGCCCGCGGCCCCGGCGAACGGCCCGGCCTCGTGCGGGTTGTCGACCATGGCGGGCGCGGCGCCGACCGCGAGCAGCACGTTCGCCGTCCACTGTGCGACGACGATGTTCGTCAGGCACTGCACGAGTGGTGGGCGGTCGCGGAGACCGTCCAACGCCGCTGCGAGCGCCGACGGGTCGAGTGGGACAGATGGAGATGCCACGGATGACGTCCCTTCGCTAGTACTAACCAGATCAGGTTCGACGGGTCTGTTCTCAGCCTCGCTCGATGGAGGCACCCCGCGTCGCAGGCGAGTCTAGGGCCGTCGGACATTGGCGCACCCTGCTGTTAGCCTGACGAACGGCCGAAGATGAGCCGGACCACGACCGAGCGTCCCGTGCGAACCCGATCCGGACCCGACCCGTCTCCGAACCAGCAGCGGCACCACGTTGGAACAGGAGCACGATGTCAGCGAGCAGCGCCCTCGGGAACTACACGGCGGAACAGGTCGAGCGGTACTACGCGAACGGCGACTGGCAGGACGGGGTCCTCATCGACATCGTCCGCGACCGTGCCGACGCCCACCCGGAGCGGACGTTCGTCACCGACGGCACGCTCACGCTGACGTACGGGCAGCTCCGCGAGGACGCCATCCGCCTCGCCGTCGGCCTGCGCGGCCTCGGCGTGGAACGGGGCGACCGCGTCGTCGTGCAGATGCCGAACTGGGCGGAGTTCGCCACGATCGTCGTCGCGCTCTCGCGGCTCGGCGCGATCCTCGTCCCCACGATGCCGATCTTCCGGCACGACGAGGTCGGCTACGTCCTCGAGCACTCCGAGGCGAGGGTCGTGATCGGCCCGCACGTGTTCCACCGCTTCGACCACCTCGCCATGTTCACCGCGCTCAAGGACCGGATCCCGACCCTCGACCACGTCGTCGTCGCCCGGGCCGAGTACCCGGACGCGCTCGACGGCGCGATCGACCTCGCGTCGCTGGCGGCCGAGGGCGACCTCGACGAGCTCGACGCGTCGCTCGGTGACACCGCGGGCCCCGACGATGGCTGCCTCGTCGTCTACACCTCGGGCACCACGAGCCGCCCGAAGGGCTGCTTCCACACCTTCAACACCATCCACGCGGCCGCACGCCTGCTCAACGAGCGCCTGCACGTCGACGAGGGCGACGTGATGTTCAACCCGTCGCCCGTGAGCCACTCGACCGGGCTCATCACGGGCCTCCTCATGCCGCTCATGGTGGGGGGCGGCACCCACTTCATGCCCGTCTGGGCGCCGGACGAGGGCATCGAGCGCATCCGCGAGTACGGCTGCACGATCACCGTGACGTCGACGACGTTCCTGACGACCGTGATGGAGGCGTTCGACCCGGAGCGCCACGACCTCAGCTCGATGCGGTACTGGGTGTGCGCCGGCGCGCCGATCCCGGGTGCCGTCGTGCAGTCCGCGCGCGCGATGTTCCCGTCGTGCCAGATCCTCAGCCTCTACGGGCGGAGCGAGAACATGACGACCGCGTTGTGCGCACCCGAGGACGCCCCCGAGAAGTCCGTGCTCTCGGACGGCCGCGCCCTCGCGGACTCCGTCGTGAAGGTGGTCGACGAGGACGGCGTCGAGGTCCCCGCCGGCACGAGCGGCGACATCGCGTACCAGGGTCCGTCCCACATGCTCGGGTACTACCGCGATCCGGAGCAGACCGCCGCGCTGTTCACGCCTGACGGGTTCTCGCGCTCGGGCGATCTGGGCGTGATGGACGCGGACGGCTTCGTGCGGGTGAGCGGCCGCATCAAGGACATCATCATCCGCGGCGGCATCAACATCTCGTCGCGCGAGGTCGAGGACCTGCTCGGCGAGCACCCCGCGGTCCGCACCGTCGCCGTCGTCGCGATGCCGGACCCGCGGCTGGGCGAGCGCTCGTGCGCCTTCGTGGTGGTCGCCCCCGGTCACGACGAGCCCTCGTTGTCCGACCTGACGGACTTCCTCCGGAGCAAACAGATCGCCGTGCAGAAGCTGCCGGAGCGCCTCGTGGTGATCGACGAGCTCCCGATGACCCCGGTCGGCAAGGTCCGCAAGAACGTGCTGCGCGACCGGATCGCGTCGATGCTCGCCGAGGAGCAGCGCGGTGTGACGTCCTCCCAGGACTGACGGCTCCGCCGCGGCCGTCAGCGCCGTCGACGGCCGTCAGCGCCGCCGGTGCCCGTCGACGCTGACGGCAGCCTCCCGGCCGCGGGGCGTTGGATGGGTCGATGGCCCTCCCCACCGCCGCGGACCCCGTCGCCCCGATGCTCGCCAAGGCCGTCCCGGACGTCCCCGCCGCGGACGCCGTGCCCGGGGGCCTCAGCTACGAGCCGAAGTGGGACGGCTTCCGCGGGATCGTCTACCACGACGGCACGGACGTCGAGATCGGCAGCCGCGGGTCGAAGACGCTCACCCGGTACTTCCCGGAGCTCGTGGCGGTGTTCCGCGACCAGCTGCCGGGGCCGTGCGTGCTCGACGGCGAGATCGTCGTGCGGACCGGCGAACCGGGCGCGGAGCGGCTGGACTGGGACGCCCTGACGCAGCGGATCCACCCCGCCGCATCCCGGATCCGGAAGCTCTCGGTCGAGACCCCCGCTGCCTTCGTGGCGTTCGACCTGCTCGCGTTCGAGGACCGGGACCTGCGGGACCTGCCGTTCGCCGAGCGCCGCGTCGCACTCGAGGAGCTCGGTCGCGCGTTCGAGGACCCGCTGTTCGTGTCCCAGCGCACGCTCGACGTCGAGGAAGCCCGCCGCTGGCTGGTCGAGTTCGAGGGGGCGGGACTCGACGGTGTCGTCGCGAAGCCCCTCGCCGGGCCGTACGCGCCGAACAAGCGCACGATGCTCAAGGCGAAGCACCACCGCACCGCCGACGTCGTCGTGGTCGGCTACCGCGTCCACAAGTCGGGCGAGGGCGTGGGGTCCCTGCTGCTCGGCCTGTACGACGCGGACGGCGAGCTGCGCATGGTCGGCGGCGTCTCCGCCTTCTCCGACGCCCGACGGCGGGAACTCGTCACCGAACTGGACCCACTGGTCCGGCGGGACGCGGACGGGAGGCCCGTCACCGGCGCCACCGAACGCAGCCGGTTCGCCTCGGGGCGCGACACCTCGTTCGTCGAGCTCGAGCCGGAGCGCGTCGTCGAGGTGCGGTACGACCAGATGGAGGGCGACCGGTTCCGCCACACGGTGCAGTTCGACCGGTGGCGGCCCGACCGGAACGCGCGCTCCTGCACCTTCGAGCAGCTCGAGCAGCCGATCGCCTACGACCTCAGCAGCGTGCTGCGCTGATCCCGTGGGTGCCTGGGACCTCGTCGAGCGGGGACGTCCGCGTGGCCGCGACGGCCTGTGGTCCGACCGCGCGCCCGGACGGCTCACGATCCCGCGTCCGGGCGCGGCGACCCTCGTCGTGCTCGGCGGCTACGCGGTGTCGCGGGTGCTCGCGACCGGCCTGCTGCTCACCGCCTGGATCGTGAGCGGCGGCGTCCACGACGCACACGCGACCCTCCGGGCTCCAGGCGGGTTCGGCGGGTTCCTCACGGCCTGGGACGGCGCCTGGTACCGGCGGATCGCCCTGCACGGCTACCCGTCGGACCTGCCCGTGACGGGCGGTGCGGTGCAGAAGAGCGTGTGGGCGTTCCTCCCGGTGTACCCGGCCGTGGTGCGCGCGCTCATGTCGCTGACCTCGCTCGGATACGCACCGGCCGCGGTGACCGTGTCGGTGGTGGCGGGCGGCGCGGCCACGGTCGTCCTGCACCGGCTGCTCGCGGAGCGGTTCGGCAGCCGTCCGGCGATGTGGGGCGCGCTGTTCTTCGCGTTCGGACCGCTCGGGTTCCTGTTCCAGGTCGCGTACGCCGAGTCCCTGTTCCTCGCGCTCGTGTTCGCCGCACTCCTGGCGGTGCTCCGGGGCCGGCCGCTCGTGGCGATGCCGTTCGGGGTGGCCGCGGCGTTCACGCACCCCGGTGCCCTCGCGGTGCCGGTCGCCCTCGCGGCGGTGTGGGTGGCGTCACTCGTGCGTCGACGGCCGCTGCCGCTCCGGACGCACCTCGCGGTGGTCGCGTCCGGTCTCGTGACCGCGGCGGCAGGACTCGCGTGGCCGGTCGTCGTGACGCTCGTCACCGGCCGCGGCGACGGCTACGTGGCCACGGAGACCGCCTGGTGGCGGGACTACATCGGGGACGCCGCCGCGGTGTTCCGCCCGCTGACGCCGTGGTTCCTGTTCGCGGAACGGCTCGTCGGCGGCTGGGGCGTGCCGATCGTCGTACTGCTCCTCGTCGCCGTCGGCTGGTGCCTGGCGTTCCGGAGTCGTGCACTCGGCGTCGGGATCGGGGCGTTCGTCGTCGCGTACGTCGCGTACCTCGTCGCGGTGTTCCTGCCGCAGCAGAGCACCTTCCGCATGTTGCTGCCGCTGTCCCCGGTGCTCGGGACCCCTGCGCTGTCCGCCTCACCGCGTCGCGCGACGGCGACGTTGGTCGTCGGCATCGCGGTCCAGCCGATCGCGATCTGGGCGCTCTGGGTCGCCTGGCCACCCTGACCCGCGGTTCCCGACCGGACTGTCCCGTTCACGCGGCTGTCCCCCTGAGGAGGTGCACGGTTCACCCAGCGATGCGACGATCAGCGGGTCGAGGACGCCGATCAGGGCCCACCGAGTCGCCCGGCCCCGGCGGAAACAAACCGACTGTCCGAATTCCGCACAGTTCTCCTCCATAGTTAGGCGAACTAGTAACTCCGTGCCACAGTTGTTCCAGGTCGGAGATAGTCTCCGAACCGAACGAGTTCCCGGGCACTGCCCTTCGAGAACAGGACCACCATGAGCACGCATCTCCTCCCCGTCCGTCACACGGCGCAGCGCAGCCCGTTCACGGAGATCCGGGAGGCGCGGCACCAGCGCGCACTCGTCGCCAGCGCGACCGTGACCGGCATCGTCAGCGTCACCGTCGCGAGCCTCGCGCTCGTCACCCTCGGGCTCGGCGCGTGAACGCCCCCGCCATCGTGACGCCGCTCATCGCGAGCGCCGCCGCTCCGGCACCGACGACCACCTGGGCCCTCGCGGACGAGGGCCTCTGGGTCGCGACGCACGCCGGGTACTTCGGCGGCACCATCGACCAGCACGGCGCGCACCACTACGCGATGGACACCTTCGGGCGCTACGTCGGGGACTTCGCGACGCTCGACCTCGCGAAGCAGCACCTCATCGAGCACATGACCACGCTCTTCGGCACGGAAGGAATGGCAGCATGAACGGCATCGACGGCATCAGCGACGCGCACCGCGGGACGTGGTCGCGCTTGACCCGCCTCCACACGGCGAGCGCGGGCCTCCCGACGCAGACCAAGCGCACCGAGGACGGGCGCACCGCACGCGACGAGGCAGCGCTCGGCCTGTAGGAACCGATCGGCACCCAGCCCAGATCGCACAACGCGCCGCTCACCTCCGGGTGCAGCGGCGCGTTCTGCATTCTCCGCGGAGACGCGGCGCGTTCTGCATTCTCGGCGCGGAGACGCGGCGCGTTCTGCGATCTCGGCCGGGGCGCGCGTCAGGCCTGCTGCTTGCGCGCCCGCGACGGCTGCACGCGGGGCGGCTCCCCCGGCATCTTCGGGTAGTCGGGCGGGAACGGCATCTCGCCCAGACCGGCAGCGAGGTCCCGCTCCCACCAGCCGAGCAGCGCGTCGATGCGGGCCGGCTGCGCGTGCATGTCCTCCCACGGGTCACCGACGGTGCGGAGTCGCTCGGGCACGGTGCGCACCGTGTGTGTCCGCGGGTCGGTCTCCGACAGTTCCTCCCATCGGAGCGGGGTCGAGACGGACGCGTGCGGGAGTGCTCGGGGGCTGTAGGCACCGGCGATCGTCCGATCCCGGTTCGCCTGGTTGAAGTCGACGAAGATCCGCTCGCCGCGCTCTTCCTTCCACCACGCGGTCGTCACCTGCTCCGGCATCCGCCGTTCGAGTTCGCGGGCGGCGGCGATCACCGCGTGCCGCACGTCGAGGAACTCCCATTCGGGCTCGATCGGCGCGTACACGTGCAGGCCGCGGTTCCCCGAGGTCTTGATCCACGCGGTCAACCCCGCTTCGTCGAGGACCTTCCGCAGCTCGAGCGCGGCGGGGACGGCGTCGTGGAAGTCGGTGCCCGGCTGCGGGTCGAGGTCGATCCGCAGCTGGTCGGGGTGGTCGCTCCGCTCGGCCCGTGACGCCCACGGGTGGAACACGACGGTGTTCATCTGCGCCGCCCACACCGCCGCGGCGGGCTCGTCGATGATCATCTGCGGGTGTGCGCGGGCGCTCGGGTAGGTCACGGTGACGGCGCGCACGAAAGCGGGTGCGCCCTTCGGCGGGTTCTTCGAGAAGAACTGCTCGCCGTCGACGCCCTCGGGGAACCGCTGGAGCGACACCGGCCTGTCCCCGTTCGCGCGCACGAACGCGTCGCCCACGGTGACGAGGTAGTGCGCGAGGTCGAGCTTCGTCAGCCCGAGCTGCGGCCACAGAACGCGTTCCGGACTCGAGATCCGGACCTCGCGGTCACCGTCCGGTCCGGGCACCGTCAGCACCGTCGCGTTGCTCGCCATCCGTGCAACCTACGCCGGCCGGCCGGGAGGCGCGGCACCGGCCCGCACACCGGCGTCGCTCCGCTCCGCCCCGCCCTCCCCCGTGGACAGACTGACCGTTCCGATCTAGATTGCTAGCATGGTAGCCAGCAGCGGGAACAAGGTGCAGTTCAACGTGTACCTGCCGGCCGAACTCGTCCGCGAGCTCAAGCACCGCGCCATCGACGAGGGGGTCTCGCTCTCGTCGCTCGTCGAACACGTGATGTCCACGTACCTGTCGGGTGCCGAGGCCGCCCCGACGGAGGGGGAACGGCCATGACCACCATCCGCAGCATCCTGTACACCGCCCACCCCGCCGCATGGCAGGACCTCGCGACGGCGCTCGGGCTCCGACGGCACGATGCTCCCGCCGACGACGACTGGACGGAGTTCGACGGCGACGGTGTCCTGGCGATCCACCGCGTCGACGCCGGGTCGGCCGACGACGGACGGATCGATCTGCAGGTGCTGGTGGCGGACCTCCCGGCAGTGCGGCGCGAGCTCGACCGAGCAGAGCTGGCCGTCCGGACCAGCACGCTCGCCGACGTCGGGGAGCTGCTCACCGTCGACGCCGCCGGTGCACCGGTCGCGATCACCACCGCGGACCGAGCAGCAGTGGGCGGCGACCTCAGCGTCATGCCCATCCGCTACGCGTCGTCGGTCCCCGAGGCGGCGCGGGTGTTCCGAGCGATCGGCCTCGGACCCCGGATCGCGGCCGACGGCGGCGGATGGGCGGACTTCACCGCGGACGACGGCGGCCTCGCGGCCCTGCACCACGGGGAGGACGGCCGCACCGAGCTGTCGTTCGAGCACCGCGGCGACCTCGACGCACTCGCCGCACGTCTCCGCGCCGGCGGGTACGAGGCGGACGTGGTCGACGAGGCATACAACCGGACCGTCCTCGTGACCACGCCCGACGGCTGGCGACTGTGGGTCAACGGGGCCCAGGAGGACCTCCACGGGTACTCGCGTCAGGACTGAGCGCAGCCCCAGGCCGACCGCGGCCCGCTCGCCCTGCCCCGCGTCCGCTCGGTCCTCCCGCGAGATCGCAGAAGGCGTCGCTCCGGGGTCCGGTCGAAGCGGCAACGACCGCGACCTCCGTGGGCTCCGGAGGCGGGTGGGCTCCGGAGCGGCCCGACCGCCTGTCCGGCAGTCCGGCCCCCTTGACTGGGCGGCGTCAGGGGATGGTGTTCCAGTGGTAGTCACCTCGAGCGTCCGCACCGTGGCCGCCGCACCGGTACGACGTCCCGGAGGCCGACTGAGCGACCTGCCCGACCTGACTCGACGAGCAGTAGGCACCCGGAGTGATGACCGCGCTCTGCGCCGGGGCGGGTGCCGGTGCCGGTGCCGGTGCCGGTGCCGGTGCGACGTACGTGCCCACGGAGGTCACCTGAGTCACGGGCGGTGTCGTCACGACCTGGCTGACCTCTGCGCGCCCGGTCTCGACGCCGTCCGTGTACGTGACGCGGTAGGTCGTGGTCCGGACTCCGTTGACGCCCGTGGTCGTGATCACCGAGGTGCCCTTGGCCAGCGTCGCGTCGTCGAGCGTCGTCGAAGCGAACGGGATCGCCGCGGTCGTGGTGACGAGCTTCGTCGTGACGATCGGAGTCGGCGTCGGGCTCGAGGAAGCGACCCGGTGTTCGCGCTCGTGCTCGTGCTGCACGGTGGACGCTGTCGAGGATGCGACGGCGTGCGGCTCGGACGTCGCTGCAGCACACCCCGCACCGACCACCAGCAGGACCGCTGCTCCGGCCGTCGCGACGGTCGCCCTCACCCGTCGGGACATTGTCTTCCAGGACATCGCCACCCCCATGCTCGTCATCGCGCGGGACAAGTGTCGTCCCGCGAAAGGGGGACAACCACCCCCCGTACGAGGGTCACGAGATCGCAGCCGGTGTCGCTTCAATGGGGATCGAAGCGGCAACGACTGCGATCTCGATGAGGTGGGAAGCAGGACGGGGCGTGATGCCGCTCGCCAGTAGGCTGACGCGGTGACCGACACCCCCGCCACCCCGCTCCGGATCGCGCTCGTGTCGCTGCACACCTCCCCCGGCGACGAGCCCGGTTCCGGCGAGGTCGGTGGGATGAACGTCGTCGTGCGACACCAGGCCGAGGCGCTCGCGGATCTCGGGCATCGGGTCGAGATCGTCACCCGCCGGTCGTCACCGACGCAGCCGGACTCCGTCGAGATCGTCGCGGGCGTGTGCCTCCGGTTCCTGTCGGCCGGGCCCGCACAGCCGGTCCCGAAGGGCGAACACGACGCCTTCATCGAGCCGTTCCGGGCGGGACTGGCGGAGCTCGGCCCGTACGACGTGTTCCACGCGCACCACTGGTTCTCGGGCATGGCCGCGCTGCCGGTGGCTCGGGAGCGCGGGGTCCCCCACGTGCAGTCCTTCCACTCGATCGCCGCCGACGCAGCGACTCCGCTGTCCGAGGGCGAGCGCCCCGAGTCGGCGGGCCGGATGGAGGGCGAGGCGTTCCTGGCGCGCGAGTCGGACGCCGTCGTCGCGATCAGCGAGGCCGAGGCCGACACCGTCCGCTCCCGGCTCGGCGCCGCAGCGGATCGGGTGGTCATCGTGCCACCCGGCGTCGACGGCTCCGTGTTCCGTCCGGCGAGCGCCGCGACCCGCGCCGCCGCCCACGACCGCCCCCGCTACGTCGTCGCGGCCGCGCGGGTGCAGCCCCTCAAGGGCCTCGACCTGGCGATCGCCGCGGTCGCCGCCGTTCCCGAGGCCGTTCGGCCGGACCTGGTGATCGCGGGCGATGCGTCGAGCGAGGCGACCGGATACGTCGAGGAGCTCCGCGCGCTCGCGGATCGACTCGGCATCGGGGACCGGGTCCGGTTCGTCGGTCCGCAGTCGCGCCCGGACCTGGCGATGCTGTTCCGCAACGCGGGACTCGTGCTCGTGCCGTCGCACTCCGAGACGTACGGTCTCGTCGCGCTCGAGGGCTCCGCGTCCGGCGTGCCCGTGGTCGCCGCCGCCGCGGGTGGCCTGCGCGAGGCGGTCGTGGACGGTGAGACCGGCGTCGTCGTGGAGTCGCGCGACCCGGAGGTCTGGGCGGGCGTCATCGCGACCGTCCTGACCGATCCGGCGCTCGCGGACCAGCTCGCCGCGGCGGGGCGGGAGCGCGCGGAGCGGCTCAGCTGGGAGCGGTCCGCCGAGGGGCTCGTCGAGACCTACCGGTCGGTGATCGCGCGCGTCGAGGAGCGCCGGCGCTCCGCGTCCGCGTGAGCGCCGTGCTCCGGCGAGCCGTCCGGGCGGCGCTCGTCGCCGGGGCCCTGTGCCTGCTGACCGGGTGCTCGGCGGTGAGCGGCGGCGTGCCTCCCGGCTCCGGCACCGGCGGCATCGGCGGGGCCGGCACCGCTGCTGCCGGCCCCGGCGCGGTGAGCGTGAGCGCTGCCGCGAGCGCGGGGACCGCCCCGGGTGCCGCCGACACCCCCTCCATGGCGGCGACGGGCACCGCCGCCGCCCTCCTGGCGGCGCTGCCCGTCAAGGGCCGCGCCGCGGCGACCGGGTACGACCGCGTCGGCGACTTCGGCACCGCCTGGCTCGACCGCGACCACGACGGATGTGACACCCGCGACGACGTCCTGGCGCGCGATCTCACGGACGTCGAGCGCCCGGGAGGCTGCCGGGTGCTGTCCGGCACCCTCGTGTCGCCCTACACGGGAGCGGCGATCCGGTTCACGCGCGGCGCGACGACCTCGGCCGCCGTGCAGATCGACCACGTCGTGGCGCTCGAGGACGCCTGGCAGACGGGCGCGCAGCAGCTCGACCAGGAGGCTCGGGAGGACCTGGCGAACGACCCGGGCTACCTCCTGGCGGTCGACGGGCCGTCGAACGAGCAGAAGGGGTCCGGTGATGCCGCCACATGGCTGCCGCACGTCGTCGCGTTCCGGTGCTCCTACGTGGCCCGGCAGGTCGCGGTGAAGGCCGCGTACGGACTCTGGGTCACCCCAGCCGAACACGACGCGATCGCCCGGATCCTGGCGACCTGCCCGATGCAGCCCGCGGTCCGCACGGCGTTCTCGGCCCGACCGGGAGGCACGGCCGCCGCAAGCGGGTCGGGCGGCGCCGCCGTCGCCCCGGCTCCGGCGACTCCTGCGGCTCCCGGAGCGCCGGCTGCGACACCTGCCGGTCCGACGCCGGCACCGAGCTTCGCGAACTGTGCGGCGGTCCGGGCAGCCGGTGCGGCACCGCTCCACGTCGGCGACCCGGGGTACTCGCGCCAGCTCGACCGCGACGGCGACGGCACGGCCTGCGAGGACTGACCGCGGACGGCCCGTGCTACCCCTGACCGGCGAGGAGCTCGTCGATCCGCTCGAAGTCCTCGTCCATCCCGGCGTCGATCCCGCTCGCGAGGACGGCGTCGCAGGCCTCCTTCGAGGCGTGGGTCGAGGTGATCTCGAGCGCGGATCGCCCGCCCTCGAGGTCCACGAACCGCAGGGTCTCGAGCGTCACCCCGCTCTCGCCCTCGTACTCCCACGTGTGGACGATGCGACCCGGCACGACCTCGTGGTACGAGCCACGGAAGGTCCAGCCGTCGCCGTTCGCCGCCTCGACGACGTAGCGGAACGCACCGCCGGTCACCGCGTCGAACCGGTCGAGCCGGACGGTGGTGCCGTGGGGCCCCATCCACCGGACGAAGCGCTCGGGATCGGTGTGGGCGCGTTGCACGGCGCTCGCTGGAGCGTCGAACTCGCGACGGTGCCGAACGCTCTGGTCGCCGACGCGGATGTGCTCCGTCTCGGCCGGGCCGCGGGGGTCGTCCTGAGGCATCGGGGGTCCTTCCGGATTCGGCCGCGGCGGTGCGGCCGGGTTCGTTGTGCTCGTGTCAGCGCGCGGCAGCACCGTATTCGGGCTCGCGGTCGGACGTCAAGGACCGCGACGGTCGTGCTCGGCCGATGGTGCGAGCGGCAGGATGGGGACATGCCCCTCGACCTCGCCGCGTTCTGGTCGGCGCTCGACGCGGTCCCGGTGCCCGACGACGCCGAGGCGTTGTACGACGCGTCGGCGGAGGGCACGCTCCGACGCGGCAACCTCGACCGGTACCTGCGCCTGCTCGCCGACGCCGGATCGACCGTGCTGCTCGTCGCCGAGGCCCCCGGCTGGCGGGGCATGACGAACACGGGCCTGCCGTTCGTCAGCGTGCGGGAACTCGACGCGCGCCCGGGGATCGTGACCGGGGCCGCCGAGGGTGACGGCTTCGCGCGACCGCCGGAGCCGACCGCGCCGTGGGAGGCCTCCTCGCGGGTGGTCTGGGCCGCGCTTCGGGACTGGGCGGGGCCGTTGCCCGTCGCGTGGCCGGTGTACCCGCACCACCCGTTCGCCGCGCCCGACCGACGCACGAACCGGACGCCCCGACCGGCCGAGGTCCGAGCCGGCGCTCCCGCGACGCTCGCGCTGCTCGATGCGCTGCGCATCGAGCACGTCGTCGCCGTGGGGCGAAAGGCCCAGGGAGCGCTCGCCACCGCCGGCATCGACGCGGTCGCCGTCCGCCACCCCGCCCAGGGCGGCGCACGACAGTTCACGGACCAGCTCGCCGCGTTCTCCGCGGCCGTCCGCTGAGCCGGCGCGGATCAGGGCGCGGGACGGCTCGCGGACACGTCGCCTCCGCTCGCACCGTCGGCCGGGAGGAACGGGTACCGCCATCGGGACGTCGGCCCGTCCGGTGTCGCCCGCCACGTCACCGTCAGGGTCCGGTCCCGCGTCGCGGCGTCGGGGACGGCCCGGAACGCGACGGACTCCCCCGCGGCGAGGTCCGCCGGCGGCTCGGACACGACGACCGGCATGGTCGGGTCCGCCGTCAGACGCACGTCGAACGCGCTCGCCGTGCCGGTGTTCCGGAGGACGGCACCGCCGTCCGGCGCCGACGCGATCCGCCACGAGACGGACGGAGCCGGAGGGACCGACGCGGCACGGGCCTCCCGGCCGGCGTCCGACGGAGCGGGCGTGGACGGCGGACCCCCGCTCGGGCGTGCCAGGCGTTCGAGCGCGCCGGCGATGCGCTCGAGGGTGTCGATGGACAGCGCCGAGGTGCGCTCGGCCCGTTCGGCGCTCGCGGCGGCGGCGTGCCGGTCCTGCTCGGCAGCTCGACGGGCACGCTCGGCGGTCCGGGCGTCACGCTGCTGCTGCCGCGCGGTGTACACCCACGACACGACCACGCCGAGCAGCGCGACGACGGTCCCGACGACCTGGATCCACGTGTCGATGCCGCTCATGCCGACACCCTGCCGGACACCCCCGACACCGCCGACCTACGTGGTCTCGATCGTCACGCCCTTGGCCCGGAGCTCGGCGTCGACGTGCGCGGGCAACGGCGCGGACGTCCACACGGTCTCGAGCGCCGGCAACTCCACGATGTCGCTCCACGTCAGCGGGTCGTGGCGGTCGTCGTCCCCGCTCCAGTCGGGATCGACGTCGCCGTAGATCTGCAGGTCCCCGTCGACGGTCAGCTGCGTCACCAGCGCGAGCTGCGAGGGCAGGACCTCGAGGTCCTCGTAGTACTCGCGGGCGAGCTGCCCGGAGCCCTCGACGACCTCGTCCTCGTCCTCGGCGTCCTCGTGCGCCGCACCCGCGTACGGTTCGAGGACGTCGAGGTCGTAGCACAGCGCCTCGAGGACGATGAGCTTGGCGTTCTGGTCGGCGAAGTCGTACGGCTCCTCGGGCGTTTCCATGCCCGGGATCGTATCCCCGCCGCCGGTGCCGTGACCGTGCGGTCAGATCCCCGTGACGTCGTGGAGCATCGCCGCGAGTTCGGTGACGTGGGGTTCGCGGAGCAGGGAACTGTGTTCGCTCGCGAGCCGGGGGAACCGCATCTCGCCGCGCAGGTAGGGGCGCCACGAGTCCGGCCCGTCCGGGTTGCCGTCGGCGAACACGAACGTGACCCTGCCGTCGTACGGGCGCACCCGGTGCCGGCGGACCATCACCGAGGCCTGGTCGAAGAACGCGTCGAAGTGGTCCTGTCCCCGGTACCGGACGACCCCGGCCGTGTAGGCGCGGAGCCGGCGGGACACCCGCTTGACCTGCGGGAGCCCACCCGGCAGGACCCTGCGGAGCTGTTGTTCCGCGCCGCGGCGCACCGCGTTGAGCACCCGCGACCCGTGCTCGCGCTCCGGCAGTCGGGCGAACTCGAGCGCGCCCTGCTCCGCCGTGCTCCGCGGCAGGTAGGTGTCCAGGAGCACGACGTGCTCGACGGTCTCCCCGTTCTCGGCGAGGGTCGTCGCGATCTCGAGGGCGATCAGGCCGCCGAGCGAGTGCCCGATGAGCCGGTACGGGCCGTGCGGCTGGACCACGCGCATGAGTTCGATGAACCGACGCGCCGCCGCGGGGACGCTCCAGTCCGGCAGACTGCGCCGTTCGAGGCCGTGCTGCTGGAACACGTACACGTCGTGGTCGGCCAGGTGCCGGGCCAGGGGCACGAACGTCAGGCCGAGGGCGCCGGCACCGGGGAAGCAGAACACGGGCGCACCGCCGCCACTCGTCAGCTTGACGACGTCGGGGTGGCTCGGCACGGCTCTGGTCCCGGCACGGACCCGCCGCGCGAAGTCCGCCAGGGTCGGATGCTCGAGGATCTCGGCGGACCGCACCTCGACTCCGATCCGGTCGGACACGGCGGCGAGCATCTCCTCCGCGGCCAGGGAGTCCCCGCCGAGCGACGCGAAGTCGTCCTCCGGCGCGACGGCGGGCAGCCCGAGGACCTCGGCCCAGATCTGCCCGACGGCGAGTTCCCACTGGTCGTGGGTGGTCTCGTCCATCGTGGCGACCGCGCCGTCGCCCCCACCGGCGTCGTCTCCGGTCCCGGCGGCCGGGGGCGGCGGGAGCTCGGCGCGGTCGACCTTGCCGCGCTCGTTCCGCGGCAGCGCCACCATCGGCACGATCGTCCCGGGCACCATGTAGGCGGGGAGTTCGGCACGCAGGGCACGTCGGATCGCAGCGGGCGACGCCGTGCGCCGCCCGGCTCGACCGACGACGTAGGCGACGAGGCGCGTGGATGCCCCGGGTTGCACGATCGCGGTGACCACGGCCTCCTGGACCGTGTCGATGCGGCGGATGGCGGCCTCGATCTCGCTCGGCTCGACGAGGTACCCGCGGACCTTGACCGCGTCGTCGGCCCGACCGAGGAGCGTGAGTTTGCCGTCCTCGTCGATCCGCGCGAGGTCGCCCTGCTTCCAGGTGGCCCGGCCGTCCTCGGCGATCCCGGCACGGAGCGCCGTCTGCTCGTACGCGCCCCAGTACCCCGGGGTCACCGCGTCGGACACGCACAGCAACTGCCCGGTCTCGCCGACCGCCGCGGTGGTGCCGTCCTCGCGGAGGATCCGGATCTCCTTGTCGAACGCCGGCTCGCCCGCCGGGATGCTCCCCTCGGGCACCGGATCGCCCGGCGCGATCTCGTTGAAGGCGAGCGACGCGGTCTCACTCGATCCGGTGAAGTTGAAGAACGACGTCGTCGGGCCGAACAGCGGTCGTACCGCCGCGACGTCGGTCCCCGTCACGGCCTCACCGACGGTGGCGAACACCCGGAGCCCGCGGAGCCGGTCGTCGTCGGGTCCGAGCGCGTCGGCGATCGTCCGGGCGAGGTGCGGGGTGCTCTGCATCACGGTGATGCCGCGCTCCGCGATGCGGTCGACGAGTCCGAGCACCCCGGCGTCACGCGCGTCGAGCAGGTGCGCCTCGGCACCCGAGTGGATCGTGCCGAACGCCATGGCGAACCCCGCGGCGAACCCGACGGGCAGCACGACGGCGGAGCGCTCGCCGGGAGCGAGCCCGAGGCGCTCGCGGTAGCCGGTGACGTCCGCGAGCATGGCTCGGTGGCTCGTCACGACGCCCTTCGGCGCGCCCGTCGAGCCGGACGTGAACACGATGTTGAAGCCGTCCGTGCCGCCGCGTTCGAGGGCGGCGGGCACGACCCGGATCGGCCCGCCCGCTGCGGCGATCGACTGGGCCTCGTCGAGCATCGGGTCGAGCGGGAGGACCGCGGTCGGGCCCGCCACGAGCGTCGCCGCGAGCGCGCGGTGCGCCTCGTCCGCGACGATCTCGGTGATGCCCGCGAGCGCGATGACGTGCCGGATCCGTGCCTCTGGCAGATGGGCGTCGAGGACGACGAGCAGCCGGCCGGCGAACGCGAGACCGAGGACGCCGAGCACGCCGCTGCTCGTCTGGCTGGCCATGATCCCGACCGGCACCGGCCCGTCACCGGGCACGGGGCCGACGCCGGCCGCGCTGTGGTCGTCCGGCCGGAGGCGCTCGTCGAGGAGTGCGCCGAGGGCGCGGCTGATCTCGTCGGCCTGCCGGTAGGTCACCGTCGTGTGCTCGTCGGACAGCGCGATCTCGTCCGGCCACCTGGCTGCGGTGCGGGCCCAGCGTTCGAGCAGGGAATGCTCGGGCATGAGCTCGCCCTGCCGCGAGGACTCGGCCGGCGGCGCGATCGCGACGGCCGGGTGTCGGTCGTCGGGCGCGGCGCCGACGGACGATCGAGGCGCGCCGCCGGCGGTCGTCGAGGACAGCGTGGTCGCGCTGCGCTCGGACATGGTGGTGTCCTCGTCGGTTCCGGTGCGCGTCGGGGCAGCGCGGTCCGGAACCATCGCGGCGCCTGGGTGGGCGTCGTGCATGGGCAGAACCTCCCGTTTCGGGTCGGGGGTCGTGTTCGGGTGGTGCGACCCTACCCTGCCGCTCACAGCTCGTCCATAGCGCGTGGGGTTCCGGCAGTGGTCGGACGATCGGCGGACGAGACCCGTACCCCGCGCGCCGGCACCGTCGCAGGGCCCGGCAGCGGGCACCGGACGACGACCGGAACCGGTCCACCGAGTCCCGGGAACCGGTCAGTGCGTGGTCGCGAGCGCCCGCGCGGTCAGGGTCCGGAGCCAGTCGATGCGCTTGCCGGGCCAGCCGTGCACCACCGCGAGCCACTCGTCGGGCAGGGCGCCCGCCCCGTACCGGGCGCCGGCGAGGCTGCCCGCGATCGCCGCGACGGTGTCGGTGTCGTTCCCGCCCCGGACCGCGCGCTCGAGGACGTCGACGAGGTCGCTGCCGCGGGTGACGGCGGAGACGGCCCCCTGGAGCGCCGCCACGACCCAGCCGTTCCGGTCGGCGAAGTCCGCCGGGTTCGACTGCTCGGCTTCGTCGAGGAGCGCGAGCCACCGGGCGCGGCGTGCCCGCGGCAGGAGCGGGATCCCCGTCCGGACGTCGACGTGGCCCTTCCGGACCGCGCGGCGGATCGCGGCCGTCCAGAGCACGCAGGCGTCACCGGCGTCGTCCTCGTGGTGCGTCAGTTCCGAGACCCGTCGGGCCGCCGCGGCCAGTTCCCGCTTCGTGCCGTCTCCGAGGTACGCGAGCGCGACGGGCCCGGTCCGCATGAGCGACCCGTTGCCAGCGGACCGGCCGTTCGCCTGGTGCACCGCGAGTGCGGCGGCGCGGGCAGCGGCCTCGGTGTTGGCGTCGAGCTCGGCGAACACCGCGCGGGTCTGGACGCCGGCGTCGGGGGCGTCCTGCGCCCAGTCGGCCCACTCCGCCACGATGCGTCCGAGCGTCCGGGCGTCGTCGAGGCGATCGCCGCGCGCGAGGGCCTCGAGCACGGGGATCCCCATCGCGGTGTCGTCGGTCCATTCCCCCGGCGCGGTGCCCGTGGGTCCGCCACCCCGCATGCGCACGGGCGCGTCCTGGGCGAGCGGCGGTCCGAACTCGTAGCCGGCGCCGAGGGCGTCACCGCATGCGGCGGCGAGCACCGACCCCAGCGCGCGATCGCGCACGTCGTCGTCCATCGAGCCTCCCGGGGCAACGCTACCGGGCGCGTGGGCCCCGACGTCGATCGTGACGTCGCCCCGGACGGGGGCATGTCGCTTCGGGTGACGCACGGGAGGATCACTTACTGTCATGCCCGTCCGCCCGCGACCGAACCACGTCGCGTCCGCTCCCGGAAGGTCCGCCCGCCCCGTGATCCCGACCGCGCCCAGCCCCGTCCGCGACGCCGTGCTCGACCGCACTGGACAGCGCAGCACGGGCCAGCGCAGCACGGGTCAGCGCAGCACGGGACAGCGCAGCACGGGAGAGCGCAGCACGGGACAGGGCAGCACGGCTCGCGCCGGCGCGATCGGCGGTCGCCGGACCACGGGCCGCTCGACCCGGGCGCGCCGACGACCGCGGCGCACCAGCGCTGCCCCGGGCCGGTTCGGACGTCGCGTGGCCGTCGGGGTCGTCTCGGTCTTCGGCGCCGGCGTCGTCGCGGCGGCGATCGGGATCGTGGTACTCGTCGTCATCGCGGTGAACTCCCTGCACGGGCTCGTCGGTGCCGGGACCACGGCGACGGCGATCACGTGCCCCGCGGTACCCGCGAAGACCGTCGGCGGCATGGTGGTCCCCCGGGGCCCGGTCGCGGGCTACTGTCAGGACCGCCTCGTCAACGCCGCGTACGTCATCGAGGCCGCTCAGTCGCTCGGCATCGGCCCGCACACCCAGGCCGTCGGGGTGATGACGGCGATGGGCGAGTCCGGGCTCGTGGACCTCGACCACGGGGACGCGGCCGGTCCGGACAGCAGGGGCCTGTTCCAGCAGCGGGACAACGGCGCGTGGGGGACGTACGCCCAGCGCATGGACCCGTACACGGCAGCGACGATGTTCTTCCGGAAGCTCGTGAGCATCCCGGGGTGGAAGACGATGACCCCGACCCAGGCCGCACACGCCGTGCAGGTGAACGCCGACCCGGACCACTACGCCCGGTACTGGCCCGGGGCGGTGCAGATCGTCGAACGCCTGACCGGCGAGGACGTCCCCGAGGTCGCGCCGCAGTAGCCCACGGCGGTCACCACCCGAGCGTGCCCGGGGCCCCCTTGAACGGGCCCACCACGCGGGACGTCACCCAGCCGCCGTAGAAGTCGCCCGGTTGTGGCTCCACCCGTTCCCCGTCGACCTCGCAGTCGTCCACGGCCCCCGGGTAGACGGCGACCCGGTCGGCGAGGACCTCGTACCCGGCCCAGGGACTCGGGTAGCGCCAGGCCGCGCGTGGCGCCGTCCGGCCGCCCCCGTGCAGGTCGAGGTATCCGGCCCGGCCCTTGAACTCACACATGCTCACGCCCTCCGCCGGGGTGAGGGCGCCGGGGGCGAACCCGGACAGCGGGAGGTAGTACACGGGTGGATGGCTCGTCTCGAGCACGCGGACGGCATCCCGCGTGTCGGCGACGACGACGCCGCCGAGCCGGACCACGACGTGTTCGGCGGTCGACTCGACCCGCGGTGGGCGCGGGTAGTCCCAGACGGACTCCTGACCGGGTCCCGGGACCACCGGGACCAGGCCCTTCGGGCGGATGCTGGCCATGTGCCCCCGTCTACTCGCGCCGCCCGGGAGCGGCCACCCGGCAGCCTGCAGCCGCAGGGAGCCTGCCGCCACCGGGGATGTCATGCCGCGACCGCGCCGAGTGCCGGGAGGAGCGCCACGCCGTCGTCGGACACGAGCACCTGCGCGCGCAGCGGCACCGCGGCTCGAGCGAAGGCGACCGTGACGGCCTCGGCCCACGCCCGGTCGCGATCGCGGGGTGCGGACGAGCCAGGCCGTTCCCACGCCACGATCACCTGGGTGGCGCCGACATCGGGCACGATCTCGCCCATGGCCTGCGCGAACTGCGCCACGCCGTCGGGCTCGGGAGCGGCGGGGAGGTCGTCGATGGGCACGAGCACCTGCACCGGCACGGCGTCCTCGCCCAGGAACAACAGCCAGCACTGTCGGCGGACGACGGGCAGGAGCAGCGCCCGGACGAGGGCGAGCACGTCCGCGTCGGTGTGGACGGGGCGGTCACGGAGCGTTTCGAGTGCGTTCTGATCGGTCATGGGACCGAGCCTGGCCATGTGGCGGAGCCGCTCCGGGCCTCCCGGTCGGGCCTGTGGACCGCACGACCGACGCCCGCCCTGTGGACGGCGAGGACGAACGCCGATCCCGGGTCGAGGGCCCGTGCCGGCCGCGGAGACGCGGGTCAGAGCCCCAGCCCGCGCCCGATGATCTCGCGCTGCACCTCGTTCGCGCCGCCGTAGATCGTCGTGGCGACCGCGGTCCGCAGCTGCTGCTCCATGCCCGCGGCCGAGCCGTACCCGGATCCACCCATGAGCTGCACGGCCTCGAGCGTCGTGTGCTTGTACGTCTCGGTGGCGCGCAGCTTCGCCATCGACGCCTCGGTGTTGAGCCGGTCCTCCTCGCCCGCGTCGACGCGGTCGGCGATCTCGTACACGTACGCGCGACACACCGCGACGTCGGACGCGAGGTCGGCGATGCGGTGCCGCACCGCCTGCTTCCGCGACAGCGGCGCCCCGAACTGCTCGCGCGTCGTGACGTGCGCGACGAGCTGGTCGAGCGCCCGCTGGGCCGCCCCGACGCTCATGGCGGCGATGATGACACGCTCGACCGCCAGGCCGCGGCCGATGTGTCGCCACGCCTCACCGCGTGTCCCCACCACCGCGGACGACGGCACGCGCACGCCCGACAGGAACACGTCGTTCACCATGTGGGCGCCCATCGTCTCGATCGGGCGCACCGTCACACCCGGGGCGTCGGCGGGGACCATGAACAGCGTCAGCCCGTCGTGCCGGACACCACTGTCGTCCGTCCGGGCGAGCACGAGCAGGTGGCGCGCCAGGCGCGCGAACGAGATCCACGTCTTGCGGCCGTCGAGCACCCAGTCGTCGCCGTCCCGGGAGGCGCTGGTCGTCGCCGCCGCCAGGTCCGACCCCGCCTCGGGCTCGGTGAACGTGACCGACTCGGCATGCCCGGAGACGATCGAGGCCACGATGGTCCGGCGCTGGTCGGCGTCGCCCCACTTGAGGTAGCTCTGCGCGGCGGTCAACGCCGTCGAGTAGGCCGTGAGCGGCACGCCCGCGCGCGCCGTCTCCTCGAGGAGCAGGCACTCCTCGGTGAACGTCCGTCCGCCGCCACCGTCGGCCACGGGCAGCGACACCCCGAGCAGACCCCGGTCGGCGAACAGCGCGAAGGCCTCGGGTGCGTTGAGCGCGGTGTCGTCGCGCGAGAGGCGGCGGCGGGCCTCCTCGTCCGGGACGAGCTCGGCGCACGCGGCACGCACGGCGTCGAGGTACGACCGCTGCTGCTCGGTCAGGCGCATGGACTCCTCCTCAGGGACGAGCCGACGGTACTCCGTCCACAGGAACGCTCCTGCCTCCGGACACACCAGCCGTCCATGGGTACGTTCCACCCATGGACGCTTCGGTGCGGGATGCAGTACCCACGACGGCGGTGACGCTGCGGATCAACGGCGAGGACCGCCCGCTGGTGGTGGACAACCGCACGTCGTTGCTCGACGTGCTCCGCGAGCGACTCGACCTCATCGGCTCGAAGAAGGGCTGCGACCACGGCCAGTGCGGCGCGTGCACGGTGCTCCTCGACGGCCGCCGGGTGAACAGCTGTCTCGTGCTCGCGGTCGCGGCGGAGGGCAGCGCCGTGACGACCATCGAGGGACTCGCGGACGGTGACGATCTCCATCCGGTGCAGGTGGCCTTCCTCGAGCGCGACGCGTACCAGTGCGGGTACTGCACGCCGGGCCAGATCTGCTCGACCATCGGCGCGCTCCGCGAGGCCCGTGCGGGGATGCCGAGCCACGTCACCACCGACCTCGCGGCCGACGAGATCGTCCTCGATGACGCCGAGATCAGGGAACGGATGAGCGGCAACATCTGCCGCTGCGGTGCGTACGTCAACATCGTGGCCGCGGTCCACGACGCCGACGCCGCCGACGCGGTCCACGTGCACACCGAGACCGACGACACCGACGGCGCGCAGCGGCGTGACGAGACGACAGGGGCTGCACGATGAAGACGTTCGACTACGAGCGCGCGACGGACGTCGACGACGCGGTCCGGCGACTCGCGGCGGAGCCGACGGCCAAGCTCCTCGCCGGCGGCACGAACCTGGTCGACCTCATGAAGCTCGGCGTCGAGCGGCCCGATCGCCTGGTCGACGTGTCCCACCTCGGTCTGACGGACGTCGTGGAGGAGCCCGACGGCTCGCTCACCATCGGCGCGGGCGTGCTCAACGCCGACCTCGCCGCGCATCCGGCCGTCCGTACGCGCTTCCCGGTGTTGAGCCGCGCACTCCTCGCCGGGGCGTCCGGACAGCTCCGGAACCGGGCGACCACCGCCGGCAACCTCCTCCAGCGGACCCGGTGCGTGTACTTCAACGACGTGAGCAAGCCGTGCAACAAGCGGGAGCCCGGGACCGGCTGTCCGGCGATCGAGGGCCTGTCGCGCGAACTCGCCGTGCTCGGCACGTCCCACTCGTGCATCGCGACGCACCCCGGCGACATGGCCGTGGCGCTCACCGCACTCGACGCGACCGTGCACTTCACGACCACGGAGGGGCCGTCCTCGCTCCGGATCGGCGACTTCTACCGGCTCCCCGGCGACGAGCCGGAGCGTGACACGAACCTGCCGGTCGGCGCGGTCATCACCGCCGTGACGATCCCCGCGCTGCCGTTCGCCGCCCACTCGACGTACCGCAAGGCCCGCGACCGCCGGTCCTACGCCTTCGCACTCGCCTCCGTCGCGGCCGCGATCGACGTCGACGGCGACGTCGTCCGCGATGTCCGGATCGCGTTCGGTGCCGCGTCGCACAAGCCGTGGCGCGCCTCCGCCGCCGAGGACGCGTTGCGGGGCGGCCCCGTGACCCTGTCGGCGTTCGCCGCGGCTGCCGACGCCGAGCTGGCCGCCGCGACCCCGACCGACCAGAACGCGTTCAAGGTCCCGCTGCTGCGGCGGCTCGTCGTCGGCGTCCTCGCCGAACTCACGGGCGTCGACGACGCCGCCGGCCCGACGAACGGTCGCGCGGCGGACACCGGCGAGGCCGCGGCGTGACCGCGATCGGGGCTCCCCTCGCCCGCCTCGAGGGGCGGGAGAAGACCACCGGCATCGCGCGGTACGCCTTCGAGCAGGGGCCGGAGGACGACGTCCTCTACGCCTGGCCGGTGCAGGCCTCCGTCGTGACGGGTCGGATCGTCGCCACGAACGCCGACGAGGTCCGCGCCATGCCCGGCGTGGTCACGGTGCTCACCCACGAGGACGCGCCGCGCCTGCAGGAGTCGGACGACGCCGAGTTGCTCGTGCTGCAGTCCGACCGGATCGCGTACCGGGGCCAGGTGGTCGCCCTCGTCGTGGCCGAGACCCTCGAGACCGCCCGCGAGGCGGCAGCCCGGTTCGTGCCCGAGTACGCCGAGGAGAGCATGGACGTCGTCCTCACCGAGGACCACCCGAAGCTCTACGCGCCCGAGCAGGTGAACGCGGGGTTCGCCACCGACTCGAGCGAGGGGGACGTCGACGCCGCCCTCGCCACGGCGGCCACGAGCATCGACGCGACGTACCGGACGCCCGCGCTCTTCAACAACCCGATGGAACCGCACGCGACCACCGCGCACTGGCACGACGGCCGGTTGGACGTGGTCGACGCGTCGCAGGGCACGAGCCCCGACCAGTCGACGATCGTCTCGCTGTTCGGGCTCGACCCCTCGTCCGTACGCGTCCGGGCCGAACACGTCGGCGGCGGGTTCGGGTCGAAGGGATCCCCACGGCCGAACGTCCCGCTCGCCGTCATGGCGGCGATGGCCACGGGTCGACCCGTCAAGATCGCCTACACGCGGCAGATGATGTTCGCGATCGCGGGCTACCGCACGCCGACGATCTCGCGCATGCGGCTCGGGCTCGACACCGACGGCCACCTGACGGCGGTGTCACACCAGGCGTACTCGCACACGTCGAGCATCCAGGAGTTCGCGGAGCAGACCGGCGAGGTCACCCGGCACATGTACGGGGCCCCGAACATGCTCGTCACGCACCGCCTCGCAGGCCTCGACGTCCCGACGCCGCGGTGGATGCGGGCCCCGGGCGAGTGCCCCGGCATGTACGCACTCGAGTCCGCGATGGACGAACTCGCGATCGCCGCGGGGATCGACCCCGTCGAGCTCCGCGTGCGCAACGACCCGGAGGTCGACCCGGAGTCCGGGCAGCCCTTCAGCAGCCGGAACCTCGTCGCCTGCCTGCGCCGGGGCGCCGAGCTGTTCGGGTGGGACGGCCGCGACCCACGGCCCGGCGTTCGACGCGAGGGCCGATGGCTCGTCGGCACCGGTGTGGCTGCGTCGTCGTACCCCGCGATGGCCCAGCAGAGCGGTGCCCGGGCGACGGCGCTGCCCGGCGGACGCTACGCGATCGGTGTCAACGCGACGGACATCGGCACCGGCGCGCGCACGGTGATGGCGCAGATCGCCGCCGACGCGCTGGACGTCCCCGTCGAGGCGATCGACATCAGCATCGCGGACAGCGACCTGCCCGTCGCGTCCGTCGCGGGCGGCTCGTCCGGCACGGCGTCCTGGGGGTGGGCCGTCACGAAGGCGTGCCGCCACCTCACCGCGCTGCTCGACGAGGGTCAGCCGGTGCCGCCCGAGGGCCTGGAGGTGGTGGTCGACACCACCGAGGACGTCGCCGCCATGGGCCCGTACGTCCGTCAGGCGTTCGGCGCGCAGTTCGTCGAGGCGCGGGTCGACCTGGACTCGGGTGAGGTCGTGGTCCCCCGCATGGTCGGGGTGTTCGCGGCGGGACGGATCATGAACCCCCGCACCGCTCGATCGCAGTTCGTCGGCGGCATGACCATGGGCCTGTCGATGGCCCTGCACGAGCACGGCCTGCTCGATCCCGTGCTCGGGGACTACGGCAACCACGACCTGGCGACCTACCACGTGGCGGCGAACGCCGACGTCGAGGACCTGCACGTCGAGTGGCTCGACGAACGCGACGACCACCTCGCGCCGATGGGCGGCAAGGGGATCGGCGAGATCGGGATCGTCGGGGCCGCGGCCGCCGTCACCAACGCCGTGTGGCACGCAACCGGTGTCCGCATCCGCTCCCTGCCCGTGCAGCCGGACAAGCTCGTCGGGGCGCTGCCCTCGCGGGCCTGACGCCGACCGGGTCAGGACGCGGTGGACGCCGCCCGCGCCGGGTGGATGTTCCCGGAGCGCTCCCGGAGCGGCCGGGCGCTGGTGGCGTTCCTCGTTGCGAGCACCTCGGCGAGGATCGACACGGCGACCTCCTCCGGGGTCTCCGCACCGAGGTCCAGGCCGATCGGCGACCGCAGTCGTGCGACGTCCGTCACGCCCAGCCCTGCGAGTTCCTGCATCCGCCGCTCGTGCGTGCGCCGCGATCCCATGGCCCCGACGTACCCGGCGCCCCGCTCGAGGGCGAGCGCGACGACCTCGGCGTCGAACCGGTCGTCGTGGCTCACGACCACGACCGCGGTGTCGGCGTCCAGCCCCGCGGACGCGAGCCACGTCGGAGGCCAGGCGACCACCACCTCGGCCGCGGCGGGGAACCGTTCCGGGGTCGCGAACACCGGGCGGGGGTCGCAGACCGTCACCCGGTAACCGAGGGTCGACGCCGCGTTGGTGAGTGCGACCGCGAACTCGACCGCGCCGACGACGACCATGCGCGGTGCCGGCTCGTTGCGCTCGGTGGCGCTCCGGACGTCCGAGCACTCGTCCGGCCGGGCCACGATCGCTCCGAGCCGGGGACCCTCGAGGACCCGCGTCACGCGGGCAGGACGCCCGGCCGCGGCTCGGCGCAGGGCGTCGACGGCGACCAGGTCGTCGCGCGTGAGCCGGGTCGCGAGGACCTCGACCCGTCCACCGCAGGCCAGGCCGATCGCGAACGGGTGGTCGTCGTGGCCGAACGACTCGAGTTCCGCGACGCCGGACGCGAGGACCCGCTCGCACATCTCGTAGACGGCGCCCTCGACACAGCCCCCGGAGATGCTCCCGATCACGGTGCCGTCGACGGTGACGGCCATCGAGGTCCCGGCGCCGCGGGGCGCGCTCCCGTCCACGCCCACGGCGGTCGCGACGGCGACGGCCTCGCCTGCGTCGAGTCGGGCGAGGATCCGGTCGGCGATCTCGAACACGTGCTGGTCCTCCCGGTCGTCGTGTCGGCCGCACCCGCTCCGGGTGCGGCGGTCCGGGCCTCCCGACCCGACCCTCACAGCCAACCACCGGTGGCGGCGGTGGGCCACAGCGTCAGCCGGCGCCGAGCACGTCGGCCAGGAACCGGACCATCGTCGCGACGAGCGTCCGTCGCGACTCCCGCCGCCGGTACTCGTGCCCCTCCCCGGCGAGCTCGAGGTACGACACCGGGCGGCCCCGCTCCCGCAGCGCGGCGACGACCTGGTGCGCCTCGCCGATCGGCACGTTCGTGTCGAGTTCGCCGTGCACGACGAGCAACGGCGCGCGGACGTCGTCGACGGCCCGCATCGGCGAGAGCGCGTGCAGCAGGTCGGCGTCGTCGACCGGGTGGCCGTACTTCGTCGCGGCGGCGGAGGCGATCCACGGCTCCGTGTCGCGGTAGAACGTGGCGAAGTCGGACATGCCGCACACGTCCACCCCAGCCGCGAACACGTCCGGCGTGAACGCCAGGGAGGCGAGGGTCGCGTACCCGCCGTACGACCGGCCCGTCACGGCGATGCGCGCCGGGTCCGCCACGCCCGCGTCGGCGAGGAACCGGGCCGCGTCGACGACGTCGGCGAGCGCCATCCACCGGCGCTCGCGGTCGTCGGCGTGCACGAACTCGCGGCCCGATCCGCTCGAGCCGCGGATGTTCGGCGCGAACACCGTGATGCCCGCGGCGACCATGGCCTGGTGCTGGGGTGAGAACGTCGGCCGTTCCTGCGACTCCGGTCCGCCGTGCAGGTGGAGCATCGCGGGTCCGGCCGGTGCGAGGGGGACGCCGTCGACCTCGGCGGACCGGGAGGCGTCGCGCGCCGCCGCCGGGACCCGGTACAGCCACCCGGTGATCGGCAGGCCGTCGCGGGCGTGGAAGGTCTCGAGGGTCGGCTCGACGAGCGGCACGGCCGGCAGCTCGGGCACCGCCGTCACCCGGGTCCAGGTGAGTGCGGCGGTGTCGAGCCGCCACAGCTCGCGGGGACGGGTCGGTCCCTCGACCGCGAGGACGACGCTCCGGCCGTCGCGGCTCAGCACCGGGTCGGTCACGACGGCGCCCGGCAGGTCCGGCACGGTCGTCCGGGAGGCCGTGGCCGTGTCGACGAGGTCGAGTTCCGTCCGCCCCGCCACGTTCCACCCGAGCAGCAGGGTGCGGCCGGCGTCGTCCGCGTCGAGGTACTCGAGGTCGGCGTCGTCGCGCCCGACGAGGACGCGGGCCTGTCCCCGCCATCCGTGCGGCCCGAGGGGCATCGCGAGGAGCTGGCGTCGCGGGAGTCCGGCCTCGGTGGCGATGTAGGCGACGAGCGGACTCGTGCCGCTCGCGGGTGCCGGGCGGAGCAGCGCGATCTCGGCGGAGCCCTCGTGCGGTGGGGTGAGGAGCGGGTGGTCCTCGTCCGTCAGGCGGTCGACGACCACCACGAACTCCTCGCCCCGCTGGCCGTCACGGAGGACGACGAGGCGTTCCTCGACGGACAGGTCGAGGATGTGGATGAGCTCCCCCACCGCCAGGTCGTCCCGCTGCCCGGTCGCCGGGTCGACGAGGTACGCGCGGGCGGGCTGCTCCGGCTCCGTCGAGGGCAGCGTGACGACGACGCGGTGCCCGCTCCGGCTCCACGGGCCGAGCTCGGCGTGCTGGTACCGGGAGCCCGCGATCTGCTGGGCGTCGGAGCCGTCCGGCCGGACCACCCACACCTGCTGCTTCACCCCGCCGTCCGTGGCCACCGCGACCGCGAGCCACGCGCTGTCGGCGGACCAGGTGACGGCGACGACGGGGTCGTCCGACAGCGGGATCCGCCGGGCCTCGGGCGGAGGGCCGTCGACCACGACATCCTGCACGAACACCTCGGGGGTGCCGTGCCGGTCGCTGACGAACGCGACGCGTCGGGCATCACGGGTCATCGTCGGACCCCATGAACCCCACGCGTCGGTCAGGGCGTCGCCGAGCGCCACGGCGTGCGCGACGCCGACGAGATCGGTCACGTCGGTCATCGGATCCCCTGTGTCTGGAGCCACATCTCGAGCAGCGCGAGTTGCCACAGGGCGTTCGAGCCGAGCGTCGTGCGGGTGGTGTTCGGGTCGGCGAGCATCGCCGCGACGCTCGCCTCGTCGAAGATCCCGCGCTCGAGGGCCGCGGGGTCGGTGAGGGCGTCCCGCACGCGGTCGAGGTACGGCCCCTCGAGTTGCCGGATCGCCGGCACCGGGAAGTACCCCTTCGGCCGGTCGATCACGGCGTCCGGCACGATCCCCCGCGCAGCGCGCTTCATGACACCCTTGCCGCCGTCCGCGAGCTTGAGCTCGGTGGGGATCGTGGCGGCGAACTCGACGAACTCGTGGTCGAGGAACGGGACCCGCGCCTCGAGGCCCCACGCCATCGTCATGGTGTCGACACGCTTGACGGGGTCGTCGACGAGCATGACCGTCGTGTCGATGCGGAGCGCGGCGTCGACCGAGTCCTCGGCGCCGGGGCGGGCGAACGCGGCGTCGACGAACGCGCTCGGGGTGTCCTCGTCGGGCAGCCACTCGGGCCGCAGCAGGCGTCGCAGGGCCGGCCAGCGGCGGTCCATGAACACGCGCTTGTACGCCTCCGCGGCCTCGTTCCGCGGGACTCCGGCGAGCGGCGGGTACCAGTCGTACCCGCCGAGGACCTCGTCCGCGCCCTGCCCCGACTGCACGACCTTGATCGTCTTCGAGACCTCCTGTCCGAGCAGGTAGAACGCGACGCAGTCGTGCGACACCATGGGCTCGCTCATCGCGGCGACCGCGCCGTCGATCCCGGGCAGCAGGGCGTCCGAGGCGATCGGGATGCGGTGGTGGTCCGTTCCGAACGCCCGCGCGACGGCGGACGAGTACGCGAACTCGTCGCCGGACTCGCCCCCGGCGGACTCGAACCCGATGCTGTACGTGGCGAGGTCGTGCTGGCCGGCCTCGGCGAGGAGCGCCACGACGAGCGACGAGTCGATCCCACCCGAGAGGAGCACGCCCACCGGGACGTCGGCGACCATGCGCCGTTCGACGGCGGCCCGCAGGTGCGCGACGAGGGCCTCCTGCCAGTCCTCCGGCGTCCAGTCCGCCCGTGCCGGGTCCCGCATGAACGACGGCTCCCAGTACCGGGTGTCGCGCGCGGACCCGTCCGGCTCGACCACCCGGACGGTCGCGGGCGGGAGCTTCTCGATGCCCGCGATGATCGTCCGCGGCGCGGGGACGACCGAGTGGAACGTCATGTACGAGGCGAGGGCGACTCGGTCGATCGACGTGTCGGTGTCCGCGCCGGCGGCCTCGCCGCCGCGGAGGAGCGCCGGCAGCGTCGATGCGAACCGGATGCGGTCCCGCGTGTGCGACACGTACATCGGCTTGATGCCGAGCCGGTCGCGGGCGAGCACGAGCCGCCCCGAGCGGTGTTCCCAGATCGCGACCGCGAACATGCCGAGGAACCGGTCCACGAACGCGGTGCCCCACTCGGCGTACGCCTTGAGCACGACCTCGGTGTCCGACGTCGACGCGAACGTGTGGCCCGCGGCCCGGAGCTGTTCGCGCAGCTGCGGGTAGTTGTAGACCATCCCGTTGAACACGATCGTGAGCCCGAGCGCCGCGTCGACCATGGGCTGGGCGCCGGCCGACGACAGGTCGACGATCGACAGGCGCCGGTGCCCGAGCACGACCGGCCCCCGTGCCCACAGCCCGTCGCCGTCGGGGCCGCGGTGGGCCTGGCACGCGGACATCGTGGCGACGACGCCGACGTCCGCCGGACGGCCGTCGAACCGGAGCTCTCCCGCGAGTCCGCACATGTCAGTCCCCTCCCACGATCCACGTGTCCTTCGCTCCGCCGCCCCGGGACGAGTTGACGACCATGCTGCCCTCGGGCGCCACCCGGGTCAGCGCGACGTCGGCGAGGTGCGCCTCGTCCGCTCCGGTCCCCGTGAGGTACACGAACGCGCGGAGGTCGACGTGCCGGGGTTCGAGCCCGGCGGGCGTGAGCGTCGGGTGCGAGGACAGCTGGACGACCTCCTGCGCCACCCACGCCTCGGGAGCGGCGGCGATGGCGGTCCGCCGGTCGGCGACCTCCTCCGCGCTGGCGCTCGGTCCGATGAGCACACCGCGGCCGCCCTCGCCGTCGACGGGCTTCGTCACGAGCTCGCCGACGCGCTCGAGGACGGTGAGGCGCTCCGACTCGTCCCGCGTCCGGTACGTCGGCACGGACTCGAGCAGCGGTCGCTCGTCGAGGTAGTACCAGATGAGGTCGGGCACCGAGACGTACATCGACTTGTCGTCGGCCAGACCGTTGCCCGGGCCGTTCGCGAGGAACACGTCCCCCGCGGCGGCGACCGCGAGGACGTGCTCGCCGAGGTCCGGGTCGGCGTCGTTCGTCATGTCGACCACCTCGCCGTCGATGCGGATCAGGAGGGCGTCGACGACGCGACCGGTCGATCGCTCGACGACCCGGTCCTCCCGGACGGCGACGTCGTCGGGGGTGAGCAGCAGCATGCCGGCCTCGTCCGCGAGCGTGTGGTGTTCGTACCAGGCCGCGCTCGACGGCCCGCTCGTCAGCACCGCGAGCGTCGGGTCCGCGACGCCGCGTGCGCGTGCCGGGGCGGCCAGGGTCGCGCGCAGCAGCGGCAGGACGCTCCGTGCGTCCCGGAGCCCCGTCGGGCGAGGCGCGTCCGGCAGGACGTCGTCGATGAGCCGCCGCACCGCGAGCGCGTACGCCACACCGCTCGGTGAGCGGACGTTGTCCTCGAGGACCCGCCATCCGCCGAACTCGTTGCGGACGACGTCGAACCCCTGCACCGCGGCCCGGACCGTGCCCGCCGGCAGCCGCGTGGCCTCATCGCGCCACCCGGCCGCGCCGACGACGTCGGACTCGCGGAGCACAGCGTCGGCGACGATCCGCCGATCGCCGTACGCGTCCTGGAGGAACGCCTCGATCGCGCGTGCCCGTTGCGTCAGCCCGCGCTGCAGCTGGCCCCACTCGTACGGGTTGACGATGCGCGGGACGAGGTCGCAGTGGAACGGCTGCCGGGCACCACCGACGACGAACCCGAGCTGCTCCCGCTCCGTCCACGCGTCGCGGGCGGCGCACCGGGCGAGCGCCTCGTCGTCGTCCCACCCACGGAGGTACCCGGCGAGGTCGCGGAAGACCGGGCGCGGGAAGGCGCCCGGACCGACCGCCTCGTCGCCCGCGCGCACGTGGTAGCCGGGGATGGCGACCGCGCGCTCGTCGGCGCCGACGTCGGGATCGCTCCGGGACTCGCGGACCACCAGGTCGACGACGTCGTCGAGCTCCCCGCGTTCGGCGTACGCCGTGCGCTGCCGGTCCGCCGAGTTGCCGCGGGCCAGGGTCTCCTCGACGAGCGTCCCGACCAGGCCCCAGTCCCCGAGCTCCTCGAGCTGCGGACGGAGGCGGTCGACGAGCTGCCGCACCGCCACGTGGGCCGGGAGCCGCTCGGGGTGTTCGCCGAGCCCGACGAGCTCGCCCGACAGGCCGCCACGAGCCGCCTGCCACATCGCCGCCCGGTGCAGGGGTTCCCGGCGGGGGTGCCACTCGTCACCGCGCTCGATGTCCTGCTCGGCGTGGCGGACCGCGGCGCGGAACAGGCCCGCGATGAGCACGGCATCGTCGACGATCGGCGTCGCGTCGCACACCCGCAGCTCGAGCGTCGGGGCGTGCGAGGACGGCCGGACGTCGAAGTACGCCATCTTGGAGTCGGCGATCACCCCGCTCGTGATGAGGTCCTGCAGCATCCGGTCGTACTCGGCCGCACTCGTCATCCGGCCGAACGACCCCGCGGTGGGCCAGCGCTGCCAGATGATGCTGCGGATGCTCGCGTACCCGGTGTCCTGGCCGTTCCAGTACGGGCTGCTCGCGCTCAGGGCGAGCAGCACCGGCAGCGCGGGGGCGACCCGCTGGGCGATCTGCACCGCCAGGTCGCGGTCGCTCACGCCGACGTGGATCTGCAGCCCGCAGATGAGCTGCTCGTCGACGAGCATCCGGTACTGCTCCTGCATGCGCCCGTACCGGCCGGTCGACGTCAGCTCGAAGTCGGCGAACTCCGAGCGCGGTGCCGTCCCGACGCTCCCGATCGCGAGCCCGTGCGGGGCGATCGCCGCCGTCAGGTCCGTCCGGAGCCGGACGATCTCGGTCCGGAGGTCCGCGAGGTCCCGCACCACCGGCACGTTCGTCTCGATCGTCGTCCGCTGCAGCTCGGCACCGTACCGGTCGGGCGGCAGGCCCGGGAGGAGCTGGGGGGCCTTGGCGGACAACCGCCCTGTCCGCAGGTCGATGAGGTGGAGCTCTTCCTCGGCGCCCAGCGTCAGCTCTGCACTCATCCCTGCACGCTACGCGGGCGGCGTGTCGGTGGGGTGTCCGGGCCGTGTCGGCGGTGTTTCCCCGATCCCGGTCCCGCGGAGCACCCGCGGCACCCGATCCGCGGCGGCAGGATGCGCGCTCGCGGCCGTCGAGGCGTAGACGAGGAAGCCGGACACCCTTGACGAGGAGCACCCTGATGACGAACTTCGGCTACACCCTGATGACCGAGCAGAGCGGCCCCCGCGAGCTCGTCCGGTACGCGCAGAAGGCCGAGGACGTCGGGTACGACTTCGAGGTGTCGAGCGACCACGCCTTCCCCTGGCTCGAGAGCATGGGGCACGCCCCCTACGCCTGGACCGTGCTCGGCGCCGTGGCGCAGGTGACGAGCACGGTCGAGCTCATGACCTACGTGACCTGCCCGACGATCCGGTACCACCCGGCCGTGGTCGCCCAGAAGGCCGCGACGCTCCAGATCCTGTCCGAGGGCCGGTTCACGCTCGGGCTCGGTGCCGGCGAGAACCTCAACGAGCACATCGTCGGGGAACGCTGGCCCGCGGTCGGCGAACGACAGGACATGCTCGAGGAGGCCATCCACATCATCCGCGCGCTCGAGTCCGGTGACGTCGTGACGTGGGAGGGCACGCACTTCCGCGTCGACCAGGCGAAGCTCTGGGACGTCCCGGACGGCGGGGTCCCGATCGGCGTCGCGGTGTCCGGCGCGAAGGGCATCGAGCGGTTCGCGCCCCTCGGCGACCACATGATCACCACCGATCCCGTGCCCGAGCTCGTGCAGGGGTGGGACGAGCACCACCAGGGCGCCCCGTCACGCAAGATCGGCCAGATCCCGATCTGCTGGGACCCCGACGAGGACGCCGCGGTCGCGCGGGCACACGACCTGTTCCGCTGGTTCGCCGGCGGCTGGCACGTCAACGCGGACCTGCCCACCCCCGCGTCGTTCGACAGCGCCAGCCAGTTCGTGCGTCCCGAGGACGTCGCGGAGTCGATCGCGTGCGGCCCCGACCTCGACCGACTCGCCGAGAGCGTGCGGCCGTTCCTCGACGCCGCTTTCACCGACATCGCGATCGTCCAGGTCGGCGACGAGGGTCAGGACCGGTTCCTCGACGAGGCCGCCGGTCCCCTCCTGGAGAAGCTCCGCGCGCTGTGACGACCGTCGACGCGCACACCGCCCAGCGGGAGGGGTGCATCATTGATGAGGTGTCAACCGTCACAGACCGCCCCGCAGCCACCCCAGAGACGCGCCGGGCCGACCTCCCCGCCCCCGGCAACGCCACCACCCGTCACGAGAACGTCGGCCTGCTCGCCGTCGCCACCACGATCGCCGATCGCGTCACGACGTCCGCGGACATCGAGGAGCGCCTCCACCCCGTGCTCCGACGCCTCCGCCTCCCGAAGGGCCTGCTCGAGCGGGTCGCGGGCGTCAAGGAGCGTCGGAACTGGGGCCCCGAGCAGAGCTTCGACGAGGCCGCGATCGACGCCGCCCGCCGGGCGCTCGCCGAGGCCGGGGTCCGCCCGGACCAGGTCGGGCTGCTCATCAACACGTCGGTGACCCGCCCGCACCTCGAGCCGAGCGTCGCGGTCCGCCTGCACCACGGGCTCGGGCTGCCGACGTCCGCGATCAACTTCGACATCGCGAACGCGTGCCTCGGGTTCGTCAACGCGATGAGCGTCGCCGCGGGCATGATCGACTCCGGTCAGATCCAGTACGCGGTCGTCATCGACGGCGAGGACGCCGACCAGGTCCAGCTCAACACGATCGCGCGACTGAGCGAGGGCGGTCGGAACCGCAAGGACTTCATGAGCGAGTTCGCGAGCCTCACCCTCGGGTCCGGTGCCGCGGCCGCCGTGCTCGGCCCGATGGACGTCCACCCGGAGGGGCACCGCATCCACGGCGGCGTCACCCGAGCCGCGACCCAGTGGTACGACCTCTGCGTCGGCAGCGTGGACGGCATGTTCACCGACGCCAAGGCCCTGCTCCGCGGCGGCGTCGAGCTCGTCGTGTCCGCCTGGAACGAGGCCAAGCGCGACTGGAGTTGGGGCGGCATGGACCGCTACATCTTCCACCAGGTGTCGGACATCCACATGAAGGCGATCGTCGAGGCGATCGACATCGACCGCGACCGCGTCCCCGTGACCTACTCGCGGTACGGCAACGTCGGTCCGGCGTCGATCCCGATCACCCTGGCCGAAGAGGTCCAGGCCGGCAACGTGCGGCGCGGCGACCGCGTCCTGCTCGGCGGCGTCGGCTCCGGCCTCAACACCGCCATGATGGAGATCGACTGGTGAGGTCCGGCCTGCCGCGCGCCGCCGCGGCGACCGCGCCCGCCGCGCTCCCCCCGCACCTCCCCGGACTCGACCCCGCCTGGTCGCGCCTCGTCGCGACCCCCGCGGTCGGGCCCGAGCACGCGCCGGGAGGCCCGTCACCCGCCACGCGCACCTGGCACGTGCTCGACAACGCGGGACAGCTCGCCGAGCTCGGGGTCGAGCCCGTCGGCACCGTCCTCTGCGTCCACGGGAACCCGACCTGGTCGTACCTCTGGCGCAGCGTCCTCACCGCCGCGACCGAGACCGCCCGGGCCGGCGGTCCGGCCTGGCGCGTGGTCGCCGTCGACCAGCTCGACATGGGGTACTCGGAGCGCAGCGGTGTGCCCCGCGGACTCGCGCAGCGCGTCGCGGACCTCGGCGCCCTCACCGACGAACTCGGCCTCACCGGTCCCGTCGTCACCCTCGGGCACGACTGGGGCGGCGTCGTGTCCCTCGGCTGGGCCGTGGACCACCCCGATCTGCTCACCGGCGTCGTCGTGTGCAACACCGCCGTGCACCAGCCCGCCGACGCCCCGATCCCCGCGCCGCTCCGGCTCGCCCTGCGGCCGTCCGTGCTCGGGCGCGCGACGGTCCTGACACCCGGGTTCCTCGAGACGACGCTCGCGATCGCCCACCCGCCGCTCCCCGCTCCCGTGCGCGACGCCTACCGTTCGCCGTACCGCGGAGCCGACCGACGGGGCGGCATCGGCGGGTTCGTGGCGGACATCCCCGTCGATGACCGCCACCCGAGCGCCGTCGAACTCGACCGGATCGCCGAGGGCGTCCGCGCGCTCGGCGTCCCCGCCCTCGTGCTGTGGGGCCCGCGCGACCCGGTGTTCCTCGAGCGCTACCTCGACGACCTGGCGACGCGGATGCCGCGCGCCGACGTGCACCGCTTCGAGGGCGCCGGACACCTGCTGCCGGAGGACGTCGACGTCGCCGGGGCCGTCCTCGCGTGGCTCGGCGACCGTCTGCCCGAGGGACACGTGCCCACCGAGGTCGGTGCGGGCCTCCCGGCCGATGCCGATGCCGACACCGACACCGACGCCGGTGCGGGCCTCCGGGCCGATGCCGACGTGAGCCGCCCGGTGTGGGCGGCCCTCGACGAACTCGCCGACGCCGACGACGTCGCCCTCGTCGAGATGGCGCCCGGCGGCGGCCGTCACCCGCGCTCCGTCAGCTGGCGGCTCCTGAGCCGTCGCGTCCGCGAGATCGCCGCCGGTCTGGCCGACGCCGGGGTGCAGCGCGGCGACCGCGTCTCGCTCCTCGTGACGCCGGGCGCCGACCTGACCGCCGTGCTCTACGCCTGTGTCCGCATCGGGGCGGTCGTCGTCGTCGCCGACGCCGGCCTCGGGGTCCGCGGGCTCACGCGGGCCGTGCGCGGCGCCCGACCGGACTGGCTCGTCGGCGCGCTCCCCGGGCTGACGGCCGCCCGGGCGCTCGGCTGGCCGGGTCGGCGCATCGCGACGCCGTCGGTCCCCCCGGCGGCCCGTGTCGCCCTCGGGGTCGAGCACACGCTGGCGGGGCTCGCTTCGCGGGGCGCGGCCCGGCTCCGTGCCGGGGTCGCACTGCCGGCGGCACCCGCACCGACGGACACGGCCGCGGTGCTGTTCACCTCGGGATCGACCGGACCCGCGAAGGGCGTCGTCTACACGCACGCGCAGCTCGCCGCCGTCCGGGACGCCCTCGCGACGCAGTACGGTGTCGGCGTCGGCACCGGGCTCGTGGCGGGGTTCGCGCCGTTCGCCCTGCTCGGACCCGCGCTCGGCGCCCGGTCGGTGACGCCCGACATGGACGTCACGGCGCCCCGCACCCTGACGGCGCGCGCGGTCGCCGCTGCGGCCGCCGCCGCCGCCCCGCCCCTCCGCGAGATCGCAGTCGTTGCCGCTCAGACCGGGTCGGGAGCGGCAACGACTGCGATCTCGGCGGAAGGAACCGGGGCGACCGAAGGGACCGGCCGGACCGAGCCCAGCGGCGAGGGCGTCGTCGTGTTCCTGTCGCCCGCCGCGCTGGCGAACGTCGTCGCCACGGCCGGTGCGCTGACCGCCGAGGACCACGCCGCGCTCGGACGCGTCCGCCTGTTCCTGTCCGCGGGCGCGCCCGTGCCCGAACCGCTCCTCGCCGAGGCCGCTCGACTCATGCCCGCCGCGAGCGCCCACACGCCGTACGGCATGACCGAGGGGCTGCTCATGACGGACATCGACCTCGCGGGCATCCGAGCCGCCGCGGTGGGCCCCGCCCACACCCCGGCGAGATCGCAGTTGTCGCCGGTGTCGCAGGGGTCAGAACGGCAAGGACTGCGATCTCGCGGAAGGGGGACCGGGGCCGGGGCCGGTGGGGGCGTGTGCGTCGGGAGGCCGGCCGCCGGTGTCGCCGTGCGCATCGCATCCCTCGACGACCTCGGCGCGGCGACGGGTCCCCTCGGCACGACACCGGAGGTCACCGGCGAGATCGTCCTCGCTGCGCCGCACGGCAAGGACCACTACGACCGGCTGTGGCTGACCGACCTCGCGGCGCGACGGCAGGTGAGCACGGACCGTCGCTGGCACCGCACCGGCGACGTCGGACACCTCGACGCCGACGGACGCCTCTGGGTCGAGGGGCGGCTCCCCCACGTCGTCGCCACCGCGTCGGGCGTCGTCACCCCCGTCGGACCGGAGCAGCGCATCGAGTCCGTGCCGGAGGTCGACCGCGCGGCCGTCGTCGGCGTCGGCCCCGCCGGGACGCAGCAGGTCGTGGCCGTCGTCGAGACCACCCCGGCGGCGCGACGGCCGCACCTGGCCGACCCCGCGCTCGCGGAGCGGGTCCGGGCGACCGTCGACGTGCCGCTGGCGGCGGTGCTGGTCGTGCCGGGCCTCCCGACCGACATCCGACACAACTCGAAGATCGACCGCACGCGCGTGGCGCGCTGGGCCGCCGGCGTGCTCGCGGGGGGCCGGATGGTGCGACCGTGAGGGTCCTCGTGACGGGCGCGAGCGGGTTCCTCGGCCGCGCCGTGGCCGCCGCGGTCCGCGACGCCGGTCACACGGTGCACACCTTCCAGCGGCGCCCGTCCGGCGTCCTCGGCCTGGAGGACCGGCTCGGCTCCCTGACGTCGGCCGCCGACGCCGAGGCGGCCGTCGCCGACACCGACGCGGTCGTGCACCTCGCGGCGAAGGTGTCGCTCGCGGGCGACCCCGCGGACTTCGCGCGCGTCAACGTCGAGGGGACGCGGACGTTGCTCGCCGCGGCCCGCTCGGCGGGGGCGTCCCGGTTCGTGTTCGTGTCCTCGCCCTCGGTGGCGCACGCCGGCGCCTCGATCGTCGGGGACGACGCCGCGCCCGCCGATCCGTTCCGCGCACGTGGGGACTACGCCCGCACGAAGGCGCAGGCCGAGCTCGCTGCGCTGGCGGCCGACGCTCCCGGGTTCGCCGTCGTCGCGGTGCGCCCGCACCTGGTGTGGGGTCCGGGCGACACCCAGCTCGTCGGCCGGATCGTCGAGCGCGCCCGGACGGGGCGGCTGCCGCTGCTCGACGCCGGGGCGGCCCTGATCGACACGACGTACGTCGACAACGCGGCGAGCGCCATGGTGGCCGCACTCGACCGGGCCGAGGACGTCCACGGCAACGCGTACGTCGTCACGAACGGCGAGCCACGCCCGGTGGCGGAACTCCTGGCGGGGATCTGTCGCGCGTCGGGCGTGCCGGCGCCGACGCTGCACGTGCCGGCGGGACTCGCCCGGGTCGCGGGGTCCGCCGTCGAGGCGCTGTGGCGCGTCCGCCCCGGGCGCGACGAGCCGCCGATGACGCGGTTCCTGGCCGAGCAGCTGTCGACCTCGCACTGGTTCGACCAGCGGCGGACCCGGGCCGACCTCGGGTGGACGCCCGCGGTGTCGCTCGACGAGGGGTTCCGGCGGCTCGCGGCCGTGCCCAGGCGTTGACCTCTGGTTGACTCGTCGGGTGTCCCGACGTCGACGCCCGCTGGTCCGTCTCCTCGCGGCGGCGGCGGTGCTCCTGGTCCTCGCGGGCACCGCGGTCCTCGTCCTGCGCGTCCATGCGTCGCGCGAGGGCGGTGCCGTCCGGTACACCAGCCGCCCGCCCCTCGTCGATGCGGTCCAGGTCGACAACGCGCTGGCGACCCTGGCGCTCCTGCTCGTCCTCGCGGCGGTGGTCTGCCTCGTCGTCGCAGCGGTGCGGGCGCTCCGGCGGCGCTGACGCCGCGACCGAACCGGGTTCCGGACATCCCGCCGCGCATCGGCGCGGCTCGTCGTCCGTACTGCGGCTCAACGCCCGCGATGGACCGTGACGGGAGCACGCGGGAGGGGCTAGCCTCGCGATCACCACGAGGGGGCAGTCAGCATGCGGATGATCACCATCGCAGCACGAACGGCAGCGTGGCTGCTCAGCACCGCCGCGAAGACGGTCGGCGGGATGCACGGCGTGAAGCCGTTCGCCGACGAGTCCGCCGCGGCACTGTACCGACGACGGGGCGACTACCGGCCGTAGCGCGTCGGGCGGGCGCGGGGCTTCCGGAAGGGCGCGCGCCGACGACGACTGCGCTGTCGTCGCGACGGCGCAGTCGTCGTCCAGGCGCGCAGTCGTCGTCCAGGCGCGCAGTCGTCGTCCAGGCGCGCAGTCGCCCGGGATCGGGTCAGCGCTCGAGCGTCAGCGCCGCCGCGACGGCCCCGAGCACGCCCGAGTGGTCCCCGAGCGCCGGCTGTGCCAGGAAGTCCGGTGCGTCGAGCGACGCGGCGTGCCCCGCGCCGGGTCCACCGGACAGGATCGGCAGCTGCGCCCGCACGGCATCGAACAGCCCCGGGGACTTGAGCACCCCGCCGCCGACGACGAAGCGCTGCACGCCGGCGGTGATCGCCGCCGTGAGGGCGAGCTGCGCGATGTAGGAGCCGAGCATCTCGTAGGCGAGGGCCTGCTCCTCGGGGTCGGTGAACGAGGAGGCGTCGTGTCCCCATCGGCCGAGCACGGCCGGCCCGGACGCGAGCCCCTCGAGGCAGTCGCCGTGGAACGGGCAGCTGCCGACGAAGTCGTCCTGCGGGTGCTTGCGGACGATGACGTGCCCCATCTCGGGGTAGCCGTTGCCGTGCAGCAGTCGGCCGCCGAGCGCGAGGCCGACGCCCACGCCGGTCCCGAACGTCGCGTACCCGACGCGGTCGACGTCGCGCCCCGCGCCCCAGGTCGCTTCGCCGAGGGCCGCGCTGCCCACGTCGGCCATGATCACGGTCGGGACCCGGGAGGCCAGGGGGATCCGTCCGAGCAGGTCCTGGTCCGCCCATCCCGGCTTGGGCGTCCCGGTGACCCAGCCCCAGCGGTCCTCGGCGGGGTCGACGTTGACGGGGCCGAACGACGCCACCCCGAGCGCGGTGACCGGCTCGGACGACGACGCCTCGGCCTCGTCGAGGAAGGCGTTGATCGCGGTGGTGGTCTCGTCGGGCGTGGTCGTGGGGATCCGGGTCGTGCTGAGCAGCCGCTGGGGGTCGTCCTCGGAGACCACCCCGCAGATGACCTTCGTCCCGCCCGTCTCGATGCCTGCGATCACGTGTCTTGACTCCTTCGTCGGCGATGGGCGCCGTGCTGCGTTCGAACGCCTCTCAGGATGGCATGCCCGCGGGGGCCAGTCGCGCCAGCGCGGCGGGGTCGAGCGGATGGCCGGCGGTCTTGGCCGCGTAGAGCGCTGCCCCGACGTGGGACGAGAACCGGGGCGTACGGAGGTCGTACGCCGTCACGCTCGCGTCGAGGAGGGCCGCGAACCGTGACCGGACGGCCTCCGCACGGAACACCCCGCCCGACCACGAGACGGGCACGGACTCCCCCGCGGCGAAGCCGAGCTGCCGCGCCGTCGCCTCGACGAGCTCGACGAGTTCGGTCGCCGCTCGGTCGAGGATCGCGGTGGCGGTCGCGTCCCCGTCCTCCGCCGCACGCGTGACCGTCGGTGCGAGTGCGGCGATGCGACCGCGGCTTCGGCCCCACTGACGGAACACGACGTCGACGAGGTCGAGGTCGTCCTCGACCTCGGCGACCGTGCGGATCCGCTCGTGCAGGAGGGTGCGCGGCGCCCGACCGTCACTCATCCTGCTGAACGCGGTGAGGGCCTCCAGACCGATCCAGTACGCCGAGCCCTCGTCGCTGAACAGTTCGCCCCATCCGCCCACGCGGACCCCGTGCCCACGCCGCTCGCCGTACGTGATGCTGCCCGTGCCGGCGACGATGTTCACGCCGTCCTCACCGCCGAGCGACCCCGCCCACCCGGCGACGGTGTCGTTGCCGCACCGGTAGCGGTCGTGTCCGAGCGCGACCGCGGGGAGCCGGTCGAGCAGCGGGGTGTCGTGGCTCGACTCACCGTGTCCGGGGAGCGCGAAGAACGCGTGGTCGACGTCGGCGGGCGTGATGCCGGCCTGGGCGGTGACGGCGGCGACGCCCTCGACGAGCACCTGCTCGACGCGGTCCATGCCGTGTTCGAGGTGGTAGCTGCTCGATCCCTCGACGACGCCCTGCTCCGCGCCGTCGTCGCCGAGCAGCACGAACGCGGTCTTGGTCCCGCCGCCGTCGACCCCGAGCCAGTGGGCCACGTCAGCGCTCGTCCGCGACGGGAGCGAGCGGGTGGATGCGCACGCCCTGCACGACGCGGTTCACACCGCCGCCGGGGAACGGGTTGTCCGGCGTCGTGCCGACCTGGAGCGCGAACGACAACGCGAGGATCTGCGCCGCGACGATGTCGACGAGCGCGAGGAACCCGTCGTCGATCGTCTCGAGGCCCGGCAGCGCGATGCCGTCGACGTCCTCGCCGGGCAGCGCGCCGACGGTGAGGACCCGCTCGGCCCCGAGCGCCGAGCGGAGTTCCCGCACGATGTCGAGGTCGTAGCCGCGCGTGTAGGGGTCGGTCGACGGGAACACGATCGCCAACGTCTCGTCGTCGAGGACCGCCTTCGGTCCGTGCCGGAAGCCGAGCGAAGAATCGTGGTAGCTCACGACCCGCCCCGCGGTGAGCTCGAGGACCTTGAGCGCGGACTCCTGCGCGAGGGCGGCGAGCGGCCCGCTGCCCAGGTAGACGAGGCGGCGGACGCCCGCTTCGGCGAGCGCGGCGATGCCGGGCCACCGGTCGTCGATCACGGTCTGCGCCGCGTCCGCGAGCAACGTGACGCGATCGGGGGCGTCACCGAGGAACACGAGCAGCGCGCTGAGCATCATCGACGTGAAGCTCGACGTCATCGCGAACCCGGCGTCGTTCGAGGCGGCCGGCATGTGGAGCACGAGGGAGTCGTCGCGCTGCTCGTGCTGCCGGGCGAGGTCGCCGTCGGCGTTGCAGGTGATGACGAGGTGGTGGGTGTGGGCGAGTACCTGGTCGGCGAGCTGCGTGGCGGCGACGCTCTCGGGGCTGTTCCCGGACCGCGCGAACGACACGAGGAGCGTGGGGACGTCCTCGGCGAGGTAGTGGTGCGGGTTCGACACGAGGTCGGTGGTCGCGATGCTCTCGACGCGGCGGCCGGTGGCGCGAGCGATCGTCGGGGCGACGACACCACCGGCGAACGCGGAGGTGCCCGCACCGGTGAACACGATGCGGAGGTCGGGCAGCGCGAGCAGGGAGCCGAGGAACGCGTCGACCTCGTCACGCCGGTCGGTCAGGGTCGCGGCTGCGTCGCGCCAGACCGCGGGTTGCTGGCGGATCTCGCGGAACGTGGCTTCGGCGCCCGCCGTGACCGCGTGCTCGGTGGCGTGCGGTTGGGTGTCGGTCATGTCGGTCTCCAGACGTCGATGGTGCTCCGCCGCACCCGTGCGGGTGGGCGGACGATGGTGGTGGTTCGGTCGGTGATGCGTCGGCGTCCGGTCGCGTCGACGATGGTGCAGGAGCGGGGCGGGGGTCGGTCCGCGGTGGTCAGGCCTCGGCTCGTTCGGCCCGCGCGAAGCCGCCGAGGTGTTCCGGGTCGGCCGTGACGGCCGCGTCGAGCACGGCGACGGCCGTGGCGCGGTCGGGCACGAGCGGGTCGAGCACGAGTGCCTGCAGCGCGAGGTCGCGGCACCCGGACAGCGCGGCGTCGACGGTGATCTCCTGCTGCTCGGCTCGGGCGGACAGCACCGCCGCGATGCCGGCCGGGAGGTCCCCGACGCCGATCCCACGGATGCCGTCGGCACCGATCGCCGCCGGCACCTCGACGACCGCGGTCGCCGGCAGGTTCGTGATGAGGCCCCGGTTCGGCAGGTTGACGGCGAGCTCGACGTGGCTGCCGCCGGTGCGGATCGCCGCGGCGATCGCGACGAGGCGCTCCGCCTCCTGGTCGGTCGGCGGCGGGACCGGCCGATCGCCGTCGGCGAGCTCGCGCAGGTCGTCCCACAACCGCGACTTCTCGCCGATGTACTCGCGGGTCGCGTCGAGACCGGCCTGGAGGCCCCACTGCAGCGCGTCGTCGGGTCCGGCTCGCAGGTAGTCGCCGAAGAACTCGGCGACGTGCCGGTCCCCCGGCGCCGGGTAACGGTCGAAGGTCCGCAGCAGGTCCGCGGAGACCGGCGCCTGCGGCCCCTCGGTCCAGTCCGAAACCGCGTCGATCCCGCCCGCTTGGTCGGCCACCAGATCGCGGAGGCGCGGGTACAGGTCGCGCTCCGGCGTGCGGATGTCGAGGAGCCAGCACAGGTGATTGAGCCCGGCGAAGGTGGCGGAGACCCGGTCCGGGTCCTCCCCCAGCGCCCGGACGAGCGCCGCCTTCGTGTGCATGGTGCCGTGGCAGAGCCCGACCGCCTGCACCGGGGTCTCGCGGGTCACGGCCCGCACGTTGGCGGTGAGCGGGTTGCTGTAGTTGACGAGCACCGCCTCGGGCGCGACGTCGGCGACGTCCCGCGCGATCGCGACGAGCTCGGGCACGTGCCGCAGCGCGCGGAGCACCCCGCCGGGGCCGACGCTGTCGCCGACCGTCTGCCGGATGCCGAGCCGCTCGGGGATCTCGAGGTCCCGGCGCCAGCCGTCCGCGGACCCGACCGCGATGGTGGTGGTGACGAACCGGGCGCCGCGGAGGGCCTCCCGCCGGTCCGCGACGGCCTCGACCCGCATGTGCGAGCCGTACTGGGCTGCGATGCGTCGTCCGACCGCGGCCATCGTCTCGGCGGCCTCGGGCACGAGGTCGACGAGCCGGACGGTGACGTCGTCGAACGCCTCGTTCCGCGCGAGGTCGGTGAGCAACCCCGGCGTGAACACCGTGCTGCCGGCGCCGATGAGCACGAACGCGTCCGTCACTTCACGCTCCCGGTGAGCAGGCCGCTGACGATGTAGCGGTTGAGGACGACGGCGATCGCGGCGGGCACGACGACCGCCAGGACGCCGGCGGCGCTCATGAGCGAGTACGGCACCGTGTGGCGGCCCTGCAACGCGGCGATCACGACCGTGAGCGGCTGGGTCGAGATGTCGCTCGAGAGCACGAGGGGGAACAGGAACTGCGCCCAGGCGGACAGGAACGTGATGATCGCCGTCGAGACGATGCCCGGCCGGGCGAGCGGGAGCACGATGTGCCAGAGCACGCCGAGTCGGCTGGCCCCGTCCATCGACCCGGCCTCCTCGAGGGCGAGCGGGAGGCTCGACATGTAGTTGAAGAGGATCCAGGTCGCGAGCGGCAGGAAGCCCGACACGTAGACGAGCACGATGCCGGTGTAGGTGTTCACGAGTCCGGCGGCGCTGAGCATCCGGTACAGCGGGATGAGCGTGGCGTAGGCGGGGAAGGCCATGGTCGCGAGGACCGCGGAGAACAGCACGTTCCGACCACGGAACGTCATCCGGGCGAACGCGTACGCCGCGATCGTCGCGAGCACGACGGTGACGATCGTCGCCCCGCCGCACTCGATGAAGATGTTGAGCGTCGACTGCCGGACTGATGAGGCGATGTCCCCGCTGCCGCCGAGCAGGGTCGCGTAGTTGCCGAACGTCGGCGTCGGCGGGATGTAGTTCGCCGGCTTCGCGCTGATCTGCTGGTCGGTCTGGAGGCTCGTGTTGAGCACCCAGTACAGGGGCACGAGCGTCCAGAGGACGATGAAGACGACGCCGACGGGACGGGCGACGGATCTGCGACGCATCAGAACTCCACGGGCTTGTAGACGAAGCGGACGACCGCGAGCGAGACGACGACCGTGACGATGGTGATGAGCAGCGACAGCGCGTACCCCTCGCCGAAGTCGAGGTTCTGGAAGCTCACGAAGTACGTCTGCTCGGTGACGGACGCGCCCGTCGATGCGGCGCCGTTCAACACGTACGGCTGGTCGAACACGTTGAGGGTGGCGATGACGGCCTGCACCATGGCGATCGCGATGCCCGGTCGGGCCAACGGCAGCGTCACCTGCATGAACGACTTCCACCCGGTGGCGCCGTCGATCGAGGCCGCCTCGTAGAGCTCGCCCGGGATGTTCTGCAGCGCCGCCAGGACGAGCAGGGTCGACAGCGGCGTCATCTGCCACACCTGGACGATCTCGATCACGAGGATCGTGACGAACCGGTTCTGGCCGAGGAACACCTGGTAGTGCGTGATGACGTGCAGAGTCGACAGGACGCTGTTGAGCAGCCCCGTGTTGCTGTCCCAGATGCCCGACCAGACGATGCCCTCGACGACGCCGGGGAGCGCCCACGGCAGGATCAGGATCGCGATGAGCACCGAGCGGCCGATGAACGGCTTCTGGAGCGTCACCGCCATGACGATCCCGAGCACCGTCGACACGATCACGCCGATCACGACGTAGTAGGCCGTGTTCACCATGCTCGACACGATCGTGTCGTCACGGAACAGCTGGACGAAGTTCTGGATGCCGACGAACGAGTTCGGCGGATCCAGCGGCTGCGCTTTGAAGAACGCCTCGACGAGCGTGATGCCCGCGGGCACGAGCGCCAGGACGAGGATGAACAGTGCGAGCGGCGTGACGAGCGCGTAGGGCAGGAGGTCCATGCGCTTCCGCCGCCCCGGGCCTCCCGGTCGGCCCGCCGGCAGCCCGCTCGCGGCGCGGCCCGCCCTGCCCACGCGACCGGCCCGGCCGGTCCGCGTGGTGGCCGGCGCGCTGGTGCCGACCGTCACGAGTTGCCCTTCGCGAGCGAGTTCGCGCTCTTCGCGATGGCGGCGACCGCCTGGTCGACCGACATCGAGCCGACCGCTGCCGCGTGCAGGTTCGTGTTCACGGCGCGGGAGAACTGCGGGTACCAGGACGGCGCACCGGCCGGGAACACGGCCTTCGAACCCTGCAGCAGCGTCGTGAGCTCGGCACCCTGCGCGAGGTTGCCCGACGTCGTCAGGGTCTTCATCGCGCTGAGCCGCGACGGCGTCGGGTAGTTCGGCATGACCTTGGACGCGCCGTCGGCACCGGCGAACGCGGCCTGGTTGCCGGAGGCGGTGATCCACTTGATGAACTCCGCGGCGGCCTTCGGGTACTTCGCCTGCTTCGGGATCCCGATGCCGTCCGGGTTGCCGAGGTTGGCGACCGTGCCGCTGACACCGGGCGTCGGGATGTACTGCACGTGGTGCACGACGGTGGACGAGGCCGGGACGTCGTACAGGCTGCCGACGTTGCCGGAGTAGTCCGACAGGGTCGAGGCGGTGATGCCCTTCGCCATGAGGTTCTGCATGCCCTGCGAATCCGTGACGTTGATGTTCCCGTTCGGGACCAGGCCGTTCTTGATCGACTGGACCATCCACTTGGCGGCCTTGTAGCCGCCGGAGCTCGGCGACGTGAACTGCGGCATGCCGCTCTTGTCCAGGACCTGCCCGCCGAACGCGGCCGTCGTCTGGTACCAGTACGTCGACAGGCCCTCGGCCGCGGCGAACGGGATGTTGAGCGGGGTGTCCGTGACGCCCTTCGCCTTCACCTGCTCGAGGTCCTTGGTGTACTCGTCCATGGTGGTCGGCATGGTCGTGATGCCGGCCTTGGCGAACTCGTCCTGGTTCACGGTCGTGACCATGTACGACGAGTCGAACGGGATGCCGTAGACGGTGCCGTTCGAGGTGAACGAGCTCATCTGCGGCATGTCCGACTTCATCGACTTCACGTCGAGGTAGTCGGACATCGGGCGGAACCACCCGAGCTTGCCGAGCTGACCGACGCGGGACCAGTCGACGTCGGTGACGTCGGCGAAGTACGTGTTCGAGGTCGCTGCGGCCGCGATCTTCGTCTGCAGGCTGTCCCAGTCGACGACGGTCCACTTGACGTGGATGCCCGTCTGCTTCGTGAACTGCGCGAGCGCCGCCTTGGGCGGGGAGGGGTTCAGCCACGCGACCGTGATCGTCGCGCCCTTGGTCTGGTCCGACCCCGAGCTCGCCCCGCCCCCGGCACACCCGGTCGCGAGGAGCGAGAGCCCGAGCGCTCCCGCGACGAGCGCCGAGCCCCGGAGGCCCTTCCGCTTGATTGCCATTGTCGTGACCCTTCTGCCACCGCAGCGCGTCGTCGCGCCGAGGACCGATACCTGCGCAACCTGCGCGGGCGTGGCGGCAACACTTGCACTTTTCGCGCAGTTCCGTCAACTGAGCACGGGCGTTCGTAACGAGCAGGACACAAAGTTGCAGGAATCATGATCGAAACGCGCGAACACTCCCCCGGAGACTGCGCGAAGGCTAGAGTTGCTGTGTGCAGCGAAAGCAACGGCTCAACCAGATCGTCGCCGCGATCGTCGAGAACACCTCGATGGACGTCCCCGAACTCGCGGAACGGTTCGCCGTGTCCGAGGCCACCGTCCGGCGGGACCTCGAGCTCCTCGAACAGCAGCAGCTCGTCAGTCGGACCCGAGGCGGGGCCACCCGGCACGTCGCGTTCAACGACCTGCCGCTCGGGTACAAGACCTCGCAGGACGCCGCGGAGAAGCACCGCATCGCCCGTGCCGCGCTCGCCTACCTCGAGGGCGCCCGCGTCATCGGCCTGACCGGCGGCACCACGGTGTGGGAGTTCGCGCAGCAGATCGGCAACCGCACGGGGCTGACCGTCGTCACGAACGCGCTCAACATCGCCACGGGGCTCGTCGAACACAGCGGAGTCAGGGTGTTCGCGGCGGGTGGGGAGGTCCGGTCGAGCAGCCAGGAAACCGTCGGTCCGAGCGCCGAGGCGTTCCTGTCCGATTACCACATCGACGTGTCGTTCGTCGGGGTCGACGGAGTTGACGCCACGGCCGGGTGCACGAACTACGATCCGGTCGGCGCCCGGGTGAACGCGATGATGAGCCGGCGGTCCCGCGCCACCGTGGTGCTCGCCGACGCCACCAAGATCGGTCGCATGGCGCTGGCGAGCGTCTGCTCGATGGCCGACGTCGACGTCCTCGTCACCGACACGCGGGCGCCGGACAGCGCCGTCGAGGCGATCGAGCGCCAGGGCTGCCGGGTCGTCCGCGCCTGAGGAACCAAGCAGTTCGCGCAGTTCTCCATGCATTCCTGCGCGCTGATTGCGCAGAAAGCACGCAGCATGCCAGGGTGAGCGCGTGGTCAAAGTAGCCTTCATCGGCGCCGGGAGCGTCGAGTTCACCCGCAACGTCGTCACCGATCTGTGCACCTACCCGGAGCTCCAGGGACAGCTCGAGCTGTCGCTCCACGACATCGACGCCGAGCGCCTCGGGTACGCCGAGGCCCTCGCCGGCCGGGTGTCCGACCTGGCCGGGGCCGGCGCGCGCATCAGCTCCGACATCGACCGACGCGCCGCGCTCGAGGGCGCCGACTTCGTCATCAACGAGATCCAGGTCGGCGGGTACGCGGCGACCCGCCTCGACTTCGACATCCCCGCCAAGTACGGGCTGCGTCAGACCATCGGCGACACGATCGGCGTCGGCGGCATCTTCCGCGGCCTCCGTACCATCCCCGTGCTCCAGGGCATCGGGAACGACCTCGCCGAGGTCGCGCCCGACTCCACGCTCCTCAACTACAGCAACCCGATGGCGATGCTGCCGTGGGCCGTCGCGGCGAGCACGCCCTTCCAGCGCGTCGTCGGCCTGTGCCACTCCGTGCGCGACACCCACCGCCAGCTCGCCGAGCTCGTCGGCGTTCCGCAGGACGAGATCGAGTACGTCACCGCCGGCTTCAACCACCAGGCGTTCGTCCTCCGGTTCACCCGCGACGGCGAGGACCTGTACCCGCGCCTCCGCGAGGTCGTCGAGGCCGACCCGGAGCTGCAGCGCCGCGTGCGCGTCGAGATCTTCCGCCGGTTCGGGTACTTCCCCACCGAGTCGAGCGAGCACTCGGCCGAGTACGTGCCGTGGCTCATGCACGACGACGCCGCGATCGATCGGTTCCGCATCCCGGTCGGCGAGTACCTGCGCCGCTCCGAGGAGAACCTCGACGAGCTCGACGAGACGAAGCACATCCTCGAGGGCGGCGGGGAACTCACGCTCGAGCCCACCTCGGAGATGGCGTCGGAGTACATCCGCGCGCAGGTGACCGGTCAGCCGACGGACCTGTACGTCAACGTCGTGAACAACGGCAAGATCGCGAACCTCCCCGACGAGTGCGCGATCGAGGTCCCCGCGACGGTCGACGCCGACGGCCTGCACCCGCAGTCCGTGGGCGCACTGCCCGCGCAGCTCGTCGCGCTCAACCGGACGTTCCTCAACGTCGTGGAACTCACGGTCAAGGCCGTCCTCGAGGGCGACCGCGACCACGTGTACCACGCCGCGATGCTCGACCCGAACGCCGCCGCGTCGCTGAGCCTGGACGACATCCACGCGATGTGCGACGAGCTGCTCGAGGCGCACGGCGACCGGATCCCACAGGCGCTGCGTCTCCACTGATCGCCGCCGCACCACCGTCGGGTGCGTCGGGAACCGCCATGCTGGTCCCGATGCACCCGTTCCCGGTCGACGTCCCGTCGTCGACCACGGATCGCGCTCACCGCGCTGGAAGGAACCCCACGACATGAACCAGGTCGAAGCCATCGTCCGTCGGCACCGCGGCGGCGACACCGTCGGGATCACCTCCGTCTGCTCCGCGCACCCCCTCGTGCTGCGGGCGTCGATGCGGCAGGCCCTCGAGGACGGCTCCGTCCTGCTCATCGAGGCGACCTCGAACCAGGTCGACCAGTTCGGCGGGTACACGGGCCTCACGCCGGAGCAGTTCCGCGACCAGGTGCTCGGCTTCGCCGACGAGGAGTCCTTCCCCCGCGACCGCCTGGTGCTCGGCGGGGACCACCTCGGGCCGAACCGGTGGCAGCGTGAGACGCCGGATCAGGCGATGCCGAAGGCCGACGACCTCGTCGCCGCGTACGCCGCCGCCGGGTACGCCAAACTCCACATCGACTGCAGCATGCGGCTCGACGGCGACCCCACGCCCCTGCCCGACGCCGTCGTCGCCGAACGCGCGGCCCGGCTCATCGCGATCGCCGAGGCCGCCCGGCCGGCCGACGGCGAACCGCCCGTGTACGTGATCGGCACCGAGGTGCCCGTGCCGGGAGGCGCGCACGAGACCCTCGGCGCGCTCCAGCCGACGAGTCCCGCGGCCGCACGCGAGACCCTCGACGCCCACCGGGGCGCCCTGCGCGACCGCGGCCTCGACGCGGTGTGGCCGCGGGTCGTCGCACTCGTCGTGCAGCCCGGCGTCGAGTTCGACCACCTCAAGGTGATCGACTACGACCGGACGGCCACGCAGCAGCTGCAGCGGGTCCTCGACGACGAGCCCGACATGGTGTTCGAGGCGCACAGCACCGACTACCAGACCCGCGGCCACCTGACCGAGCTCGTCGAGGACCACTGGGCCGTGCTCAAGGTCGGGCCGGGGCTGACGTTCGCCCTGCGCGAGGCCCTGTTCGCCCTCGCCGCGATCGAGGGCGAACTCGTGCCCGCCGGCGAGCGCTCCGACCTCGTCGCGTTCATGGACGAGCGGATGGTCGCCGATCCCGGGTACTGGGAGCACTACTACGAGGGCGACGCCGAGGAGCAGCGCATCGCCCGCCGGTACAGCTACAGCGACCGCATCCGCTACTACTGGGCCTCGCCCGAGGTCGAGGAGCGCGTCGACCGGTTGTTCACCAACCTGACCGCGTCCGGGATCCCCGAGCCGCTGATCGGGCAGTTCCTGCCGAAGCAGTTCACGCGGGTGCGGCAGGGCGTGCTGGCGCCGGAGCCCGAGGCCCTCGCGGTCGACGCCGTGCGCGAGGTCCTCCGCGACTACGCGGCGGCCTGCGGACACAGCGTCGGCTGACCGCCGGCCGCTCCCCCGCTCCCCCTTCCGCGAGATCGCAGTCGTTGCCGTTCTGACCGGCCTCGGAACGACGACGACTGGGACTTCGTCGGAACGGTCGGGTGCCGGCCACCCGGCCACCGGGACGCCGGACGCCCGGACGCCCGGACGCCCGGACGAGCAGGATGGACGGCGTGCACCCCGTCGACGCCCTGCAGGAGATCGCCTTCTGGCTCGAACGGGACCTCGCTCCGTCGTTCAAGGTGCAGGCGTTCCGCACGGCGGCCGCCGCGATCGCCGGTCGGTCCGACGACGATGTGGAGGCCCGGCTCCGCTCCGGCGCACTCGCCCGCACCAAGGGGGTCGGTTCCCGCAGCCTCGAGGTGATCGGCCAGGCGCTCGAGGGCCGCGTGCCCGACTACCTGCAGGCCCTGCGCGACCGGGAACGCGAGACGACGAGCGAGGCCGGGGCGGGCCTCCTGGCCGACCTGCGCGGCGACCTGCACTGCCACAGTGAGTGGTCGGACGGCGGCACGCCCATCCCGCTCATGGTCGAGGCGGCGCGGACCCTGGGGCGCGAGTACATCGCGCTCACCGACCACTCGCCCAACCTGACCGTCGCGCACGGTCTGACCGCCGAGCGCCTGACCGAACAGCTCGGCGTGCTCGACGACGTCCGGGCGGACCACCCCGACGTCCGGGTGCTCAGCGGGATCGAGGTCGACATCCTCGAGGACGGCACGCTCGACCAGACCCCGGCGATGCTCGACCGGCTCGACGTCGTCGTCGCGAGCGTGCACTCGAAGCTCCGCGCTGACCGCCGCACGATGACGGAGCGCATGCTCGGCGGCATCCGTGATCCGCACACGAACGTCCTCGGGCACTGCACCGGCCGCCTCGTGCAGGGGTCCCGCGGCGAGCGCCCGCAGTCGACGTTCGACGCGCGTGCGGTGTTCGAGGCGTGCGTGGAGCACGACGTCGCGGTCGAGATCAACAGCCGACCCGAGCGACAGGACCCGCCGGACGACCTCATCCAGCTCGCGCTCGAGGTGGGCTGCCTGTTCAGCATCGACACCGACGCACACGCGCCCGGACAGCTCGACTTCCTGCGGCTCGGGGCGGAGCGGGCGGCGCAGAACGGGGTGCCGGCGGACCGCATCGTGACGACGTGGCCGGTGGAGCGCCTCCTGGCCTGGGCGCATCCGCAGGCCTGACCGGGCCGGCGGGCCGGCAACCGCTCGGCGGGCCGCCAGCCGAAACCGTCGAGATCGCACTTGTTGCCGCTCTCGCCTGGGTCAGAACGGCAACGACTGCGATCTCGCGAGATGGACGCCGGTCCCCCTACTGTGAGCGCGTGACCGTCGTCGATCCGCTCGAACCCCTGCCCCCCGTCGTCATCGGCGCGATCACGATCGTGGTCGACGAGCATCGCCCGGTCGCCGCACTCGTGACCGACGACGACACTCGATTCGCAACCTGGCCGGATGCGCCGCTCCCGGAGCACGCACCGTCGACGGAAGTCATCGCCGCCCCGGACGGAGTCTGGGTCGTGTACGAGGAGTCCGAGGACGGCGAGATCCCTGACAGCGGAGCCGGGACGCGTACCGGCCCGACCTGGACCGCGGTCCACGTCGGGGCCGACGGCAGGACCTCCTCGGTCGATCTGGGTCCCCGGCGGCCGAGCAGCGCCGACGCGGCCGGGCTCTGGACGGTGGACCCGCGGGGTCCCTCGCTCTGGATCGGATCCGAGGACGACGAACAGCCCGACGACGCAACCTCGTTCCCCGACGTCGAGGACCTGCCGCTCGAAGCGCCGCCATCCGACGACCAGGACGACGAGGCGTTCTGGCCGGACGCGGGCGCGTGGGGCGACGCCGACGGCTGGACCGAGGAGGACGGGACCTGGCTGGAAGAGGACGAGGACGAGAACGAGGACCACCCCGAGGACCACGCGGAGGGCGACCACGCCGCCGCCGAGTCCGAGGCGGCGGGCCCGAGTGTGGTCGCCACGGCGGCCATGTTCGCCGCTGCGACGGGGAACGACGCCGACGACGGGGGCCCGGGCTCCGGCTGGTACATCCGCTTCCCGGGCGACGACGAGGACGAACGGCCGCTCGGACCCACCCCGACACCGCTCCCCACGCCTCCCACTGAGATCGTGCACGTCGGCATGGACGGCGCGCGGCGCACGATCGTCGTCGACCACCTCGTCGATGCGGTCGAGCGGGTCGGTGACGTGCTGCGCCTCCGCGTGCACGCGGCAGGTCCGCGCCACGTCCCGGCGCACCGGTCCTGGGACATCCGGTACGAGCCGCGCACCGTCGAGGTGGACGTGCGGCAGGGCCTCCCGGATCGGATCGTGACCGACTCGTTGCCCACGGTCGAGGGGCGGTCCGCGGCCGACGGCGAGCGGTGGGACGACGCCGACGACCCGTCGGACGACGACCCGTCGGACGACGACCCGTCGGACGGCGACCCGTCCGACGAGGGTGACGACTGGGGCGAGCGGTGGGAGCGCCATCTCGACGACCGCGAGGCGACGGTGCATCCCTGGCGGGATCGCATCGAGCTCGACGGCGTCGCGGGGACACGCTGGCACCTCGCCGAGCGCAGCCACGAACAGATCATCGCCGACGTCGAGGCAGTCCGCTCGCAGTTCACCGGGCTCAGCTCCGACACCGTCATGTGGACCGCCGAGGACGATGCGATGCACCGCATGCCGAGTGACTACCGCAACGTGGAGGTCGTCGTCGAGGGGGCCTGGCCGCGCGACGTGGTCGTCGCCACGTTCGAGCACCGGCGGTACCCGTACGTCCGGTTCCGCCGTCGGGTCCCCGTCCACGACGCGAGCGGCCGCCCGATCGTCCGTCTCTACCTGTCGGTCCACCTCGACGAGATGCTCGACACGGGGCAGGTGCCGCCGCGGTCGGAGGCAGTCGACGGCGTGCTCGACCTCGACTTCGCGTCCTGACGCCGTCCCTCCCGGCCGCCCGACCGCCACCCTGACCATCTGAGCGCCGAGATCGCAGTCGTTGCCGCTCTGGCCCGGGTCAGAACGGCAACGAGTGCGATTCCGCGGACAAGGGGACAAGGGGATCCGGTTGCACACTGGGGCGTGCCGGACACATCCAGGGTGACCACCGATCCGAAGGAGTCCCGTGGACCCCACATTCACCGAGCTGTACCGGCTCCACTACCCCGCGGTGCTGCGGTTCGTCCGTCGACGAGCGCATCCGGCGGCCGTGGACGACGTCGTGTCCGAGACCTTCGTCGCCGCGTGGCGCCGGCAGGACGAGATGCTCGTCGCACCGCTCCCCTGGCTCTACCGGACGGCGCGGAACGTCATGCTCAACGCCGCCCGGAGCGCCGGACGTCGGACCGGACTCGCCGTCCGGGTGCAGGGTGAGGCATCGGTCGCGGTTCCGAGCGACGACCCGATCGCGGCGCTCGAACGTCGGCACGACCTCGCCCTCGCGTGGCGCTCGCTCGACGAGCTCGACCAGGAGGCCCTGGCCCTGCAGGTCTGGGAGGGCATGACCGGAGCGCAAGCCGCCGCCGTCCTCGGCATCAGCCGTGCGGCCTACTCGATGCGCGCCAGTCGCGCCCGACGCCGCCTGGCAGCGGTGCTCCGCGCCTCCGACGACGGCGAGCGACGCGGATCGCCGACGGCAGCGTCCGCCGCCACGCACCCCGACACCGGCCGGGAGGCCCCGCAACCCGCCGCCGACTGGCCCACCTCCGACGCCGGCCGGGAGGCCCCGCACCCGCTCGCCAGCTGGCCCACCCCCGACGCGGATCCGGGCCCCGACCACCCGGACTCCCCCACCGCGATGACCGCAGTCCGCCACGACCGGAAGGCACGACGATGACACGACCGCACGCACCACGACTCGAGCACGAGCTCGGCGGCCTCGACACCGAGCCCCGCGCCGACCTGACCCCGAGCGAGGTCGACCGCGCGGAGCGCCTCCTCGCCGCGATCGTCCGACTCGACCGCGAGCCGGAGGTGGTCCGCGTGACGGGCTCGTCCCGGGCCTCCCGGCCGATGCCGGCGACGCGGATCGGACGCGGGCCGATCACACGGGCCGCCTGGGCGACCGGTGCCACCGTGGCGGGCGGCGCGCTGCTCCTCGGCGGCGCGGTGGTCGGCCTGCCGATCGCCCGCGACCTGTACCACCAGCTGCCGGGACACGCGACGAGCCTGTCGACGGCCGAGATCGCCTCGTGGACGGCGGTCCCCTCGCACCCGTCGGCGACGTCCTCGTCGATCGAGGCGATCGCGCAGCAGTGCACGAGGTCGGTGGGCACCGACGCGACCCCGGCGGCCGGACGGATCTCGGTGTCGGACGTCGACCGCCGCGGCTCGGTCCTGACCATGGTGGTGTCGAGCGCGGGCGACGGCGCGCGGCGCTGGTGCCTCGTCGGCTCCGGACATGTCGTGTCGTGGGAGCTCGTCGACGACCGCTCGACCCCGCTGCCGGTGCTCGCCGCCGGGACGGTCAACGTCCAGAGCACCGAGATGAACGGATCGGGCGGCCAGGCGATCAGCCGCGCGTACGGGCAGGTCGGGCCGGACGTCACGGGTGTCGTGCTCCACACCGCCTCGGGCCGGACGATCACGACGACCGTCGGGGACGGCCTGTGGACCGCGTGGTGGCCGCCGGTGGACCGGGACACCGGGGACCTCGGGGACCTGACCGTGACCTGGACGACGAGCGACGGCGCCACGCACTCGGCGTCGACGGACGCCCTCTCCGCGCTGCGCTGACCAGCGTTCCCACCGGCCCGGTCACCCCCCCTTCGTCGAGATCGCAGTTGTTGCCGCTCTGGAGACGCAGATACCGGCAACGACTGAGATCTCGCGGAAGAACGGGGCGGTCAGGCGGCGGAGCGCTCCGCGGCCGGGCGTCGGCGCAGCGCCGGGTCGCCGACCTCCGGCCCGCGGTAGACCATGTCCATCGCCCCGACGCTCTCGCCGGGCGGGACGATCGCGTCGATCCGGTCGAGCACCTCGTCCGACAGCGCGACGTCGATCCCGGCGAGCGTGTCCTCGAGCTGCTCCATGGTCCGGGGTCCGGCGATGGCGGAGGTCACGCCGGGATGCGCGATCACGAAGGACATCGCGAGGTGGGTGAGTGGGACACCGACCTCCTGGGCCAGCGTGATGAGCTGCTCGACGGTGGCGAGGCGGCGTTCGTCGCGGAAGTGCCGCATCCCGGAGACCGACGAGCGGAACACGTCGTTGTCCTGACCCGCCCGGTAGCGCCCGGTCAGGGTGCCACCGGCGAGCGGGCTGTAGACCAGGGTCCCCATGCCGTAGCGCTCGGCGACGGGGAGGATCTCGCGCTCGATCTCACGGTCGAGGATCGAGTAGTTCGGCTGTTCGGTGCGGAACCGCTCGAACCCGCGGCGCTCGGACGTCCACTGCGCCTCGACGATCTCGGAGCCGCGCATCGAGGACGACCCGATCGCGCGGACCTTGCCCTGCCGCACGAGGTCGGTGAGCGCCGACAGCGTCTCGTCGATGTCGGTGTCGGGGTCCGGGCGGTGGAGCTGGTACAGGTCGATGTGGTCGGTCTGCAGGCGGCGGAGCGATCGCTCGACCGCCTGGGTGATCCAGCGTCGCGACGCGCCCCGGTGGTTGACGTCGTCGTCCACGGGACCCCAGAACTTCGTGGCGAGGACGACGTCGTCGCGGCGGCCCTTCAGCGCTTCGCCGACGACCTCCTCGGAGTCGCCGTAGCGGTCGGCGGTGTCGACGAGGTTGATGCCGGCGTCGAGGGCCCGGTGGATGATCCGGACGCCCTCCTTGCGGTCCGGATTGCCGAGACTCCCGAGCATCATCGCGCCGAGCGCGTACGGGGTGACCTTGATGCCGGTGCGGCCGAGAGTGCGGTACTGCATGATGCTCCACTTCCGGACCCGCGCCGCCCTGTCAGCCGAGGCGGTCGTATGATCGATGAATCGGAACGACCTTCCGGAACGACGCTCGATGCGATCGGTTATCCGGAACCCTGTTCCGCTTGATTCCGTCACCTTATGCGGAACTTTGTTCCGCCGCAAGAGGAGCCCCATCATGCCCGCGCCCACGAGCGACACCGAGGCCTCGATCGCGCCGGCCGGCCGACGGATGCGTTCGGACGCGCGGCAGAACGTCGATGCCCTCCTCGAAGCCGCGAAGGCGGTGTTCGCGGACGCCGGTGTGGACGCACCGGTGCGGACGATCGCCGAACGCGCGGGCGTCGGGGTCGGCACCCTGTACCGGCACTTCCCGCTCCGCTCGGACCTCATCTCGGCGGTGTTCCGGCGCGAGATGGACGCGTGCGTGGCAGCCGCGGAGGAGATCGAGGCGAGCTCGCCGCCGGGCGAGGCACTCGACCGCTGGATCATGCGCTACACCCAGTTCGTCGCCACGAAGCGCGGGCTCGCTGCGGCACTCCACTCGGGCGACCCGGCGTACGAACCGCTCGCCGAGTACTTCTCGACGCGACTCGCACCGACGCTCGATCGGCTGCTCACCGCGGCGACCGCGTCCGGGGACGTCGTGCACGAGGTCGACGCCGCCGAGTTCCTCGGGGCGGTCGCGGACCTCTGTCACGCGGGTGGGCCTCCCGGGACCGAGCGGTCCGGCCGTGCCGAACGCATGGTGGGGCTGCTGCTCGCGGGACTGCGGGCGGAGCCGGGCGACTGACGACGTCGGACGCTCCTGCGACGATGGGGGACATGCCCGCCCCGCTCGTCGACGCGGTCGACGTCATCCGACTCGTCGGCCCGCGTCCGTTCGGGCGCGCGAAGGACCTCGTGCGTGCCGGCGGCGTGCTCGGGACCCGCTGGGACGACGCGGACGAGACGCTCGCCGCCCTCGTGCAGGGCTCCGGCCCCGAGCCGTACCAGGTGAGCGTGCACCTCACGCCCACCCGCGGTCCGTTCAGCCGACCCGGCCGGAACACCTGCACGTGCCCCATCGGTGGCGATTGCAAGCACGTCGCGGCGGCGCTCCTCGAGGTCACGGCCGCCGCGGTCCGGCGCGACCCCGGGCTGACCGGCGCGGCCGGACTCACCGGACTCGTGGAGCCGACGGGCCTCGCCGCGACGGCGGTCGACGACGCCGTGGCCGCGCCGCCCGAGCACTGGCGGACGGCGCTCGGGTCGCTCGCCGGCGACCCCGGGCCGGCGAGCGCACGGACGACCGCGATGGGCCTCCAGTTCGAGCTCCGCGACCTCGTCCCGCAGCGACTCGCCCGCGCGGCGGCGGGTCGCGACGCCGCCGGGTCGACGGGCAGCCGTGTCCGCCTCGGCGTCCGCCCGGTCACGCGCAGCGCCGCGGGCAACTGGGTCCGCGGGCAACTCACCTGGGGGTCGCTCCCCTACTCCCGCAACCGCCTCGGCGCGGACCCCGACCAGCACGCCTGGTTCCTGCAGTTCGCCGCGCTGCACCGCTCCGCGCACGCGGCGTACGCGCCGGGCGAGAGCGACTGGCTGTTCCTCGACGAGTTCGCGAGTCCGCTGCTGTGGCCGCTCCTGCACGAGGCCGAGCGGCTCGGCATCGCGCTCGTCGCAGCGGGCGCGAAGGCCGCCGCACGCGGGCGCGGCCGGAGCGCCAGTGCCGGCACCGGCACCGGCACCGGCACTGGGACGGCGCCCGACCCCAGCGCCGACACCGACGCCCGTGCCGTCGTCGTCGGCCGGGAGGCCCGGGTCGTCCTCGATGCGTCCCGCACGTCGGACGGCGTGCAGCTCGGCGCGCTCGCCCTGGTCGACGGCCGTCCGATCCCGCCGGGGGCCGCGGGCGCGATCGGTACCCACGGCGTCTACGCCTTCCGCCGCTCCCCGTCGCTGCACGTCACCCTCGCACCGACACCGACGCCCCTGCGCGAGGACCAGCGCCGTCTCCTGACGACCGGGGACCGCATCACCGTCCCGCCCGCGGACGTCGACGAGTTCCTGCACGACGTCTCGCCCCGCCTGCGCGGCAGCGTGGACCTCGTGAGCGCCGACGGTTCGCTCGAGCTCCCGGACCGCACGCCGCCGGAGTTCGTCCTGACCGTGACGTTCGAGCCCGAGGACCGCGTGCTGCTCAGCTGGCGTTGGCACGTCGACGGCCGACGGGACCTCCCCGCAGCGCACGGACCGGTTCCGGACCTGTCGGAGGTCGACGGGCCGCCCGGCCTGCGGTGGCCGAGCCGGACCGGCGTCGACCCGGTCCGTGACCGCCGCCGCGACGTCGACGTCGACGGAAGCGACGCCGACGACGGGGACTCCGACGACGGCGACCAGGTGCTCGACGGTTCCGACGCCATCGAGTTCACGACGACGACCCTGCCGACACTCCAGGCCCGCGACGACCTGCGCGTCCGCATCGTGGGCGAGCGCCCGGACTACCGGGAACTCACCGACCGGCCGAAGCTGACCCTGACCACGATGCCGAGCCCACACCGCGACTGGTTCGACCTCGGGTTCCTCGTGACCGTCGAGGGTCGCACGGTCCCGTTCACGCCCCTGCTCGAGGCGCTCGCCAAGCGGGAGCGGAAGCTCAAGCTCATCGACAACACGTACATGTCACTGCAGAACCCGGTGTTCGACGAGCTGAAGCGCCTCATCGACGAGGCGACCGAGCTCGACGAGTGGGAGCCCGGCCGCTACCGCATCAGCCCGTACCAGGCCGCACTGTGGTCGGAGTTCGACCAGCTCGCCGACGAGACCGTGCAGGACGCCCGGTGGCGCGAGACCGTCGAGGGCCTCCTGCGGTTCCAGGACGCCACCGACGACGACCCGGTGATCACGGCCGTGTCCGTGCCGGAGTCGGTGCACGCCGAGCTCCGCCCCTACCAACGCGAGGGCCTGGCGTGGCTGACGTTCCTGTACGAGCACGGGCTCGGCGGGGTCCTGGCGGACGACATGGGGCTCGGCAAGACGCTGCAGACGCTCGCGTTCGTGGCGGGCGTGCGGGAGCGCGAACGCGCGCGGGCCGGCTCGGGGGACGCCGCACCGGACCGGTCGGGAGGCCCGTCAGCCGCGGCTCCCGACCGTCGCCCGTTCCTCGTGGTCGCGCCGACGAGCGTCGTCGGCAACTGGGTCACCGAGGCGGCGCGGTTCACCCCGTCGCTCGTGGTGCGCGGCGTGACGGCGACGACCGCGAAGCGACGGCGGATGCTCCGGGACGCCGCGGCCGAGGCGGACGTCGTCGTGACCTCGTACGCGCTGTTCCGGCTCGACGCGGCGGCGTACCGACAGCAGGAGTGGGCCGGGCTGGTCCTCGACGAGGCGCAGTTCGTCAAGAACCGGACGTCGCAGGCGAACCGGCTCGCGGCGGACCTCCCCGCGCCGTTCAAGCTCGCGATCACCGGGACGCCGCTCGAGAACGGGCTCATGGACCTGTGGTCGATCTTCTCGGTCGTCGCGCCGGGTCTGCTGTCGAGCGTGACGCGGTTCACCGATGACGTGGTCAAGCCGGTGGCGTCCCCGGACCTGACACCGGAGCAGCGGGCCGATGTGATGGGTCGACTGCGGCGGCGGATCCGGCCGCTCATGCTCCGGCGCACCAAGGAGTCCGTGGCGGCGGACCTGCCCGAGAAGGTCGAGCAGGTGCTGCACGTCGACCTCGACCCGGAGCACCGCGCCCTCTACGACCGGACCCTGCAGCGCGAGCGGCTCAAGGTGCTCGACCTGCTCGACGACATGGACCGGCACCGGATGATCGTGTTCCGCTCGCTGACGCTCCTGCGGATGCTCGCCCTCTCGCCGGCGCTCATCGACCCGGACTCGGCCGTGCCGTCGGCGAAGCTCGACCTGCTGCTCGACGACCTCGCGGAGCTCGAGGCCGAGGGGCGCCGTGCCCTCGTGTTCAGTCAGTTCACCTCGTTCCTCCGGCTCGTCGCGTCCGGGCTCGACGCGCGCGGCGTGGCGTACGAGTACCTCGACGGGTCGACGACCGGTCGCGCAGCGGTGATCGACCGGTTCAAGCAGGGCAGTGCGCCGGCGTTCCTCATCAGCCTCAAGGCGGGCGGGTTCGGCCTCAACCTGACCGAGGCCGACACGGTGTTCGTGCTCGATCCCTGGTGGAACCCCGCGGCGGAGGCCCAGGCGATCGACCGCGCGCACCGCATCGGGCAGCGGGTCCCCGTGAGCGTGCACCGCCTCATCGCGCAGGACACCATCGAGGACAAGGTCCTGGCCCTCGCGACCCGCAAGGGGGAACTGTTCGACGCGGTCATCGACGAGGACGACACGTTCTCGGGAGCGCTGACGGCTGAGGACGTGCGGGGGCTCCTGGAGTAGGACAGTTCCGTCCGGATCCACCACACCCCGAACTGGGTGGTCACCGGGGACAGGACTCACAGCGTGCCCCCGGTGTGACCTGATTTGCTAGACAGACTAGCGAATCCGAGTTCCCGCCCGGCCCTGGACGTGGCGACTCCGGACGTGCAGTGGGGCGACCGAGCGGTCACCCTGTGCAACCCGAACCGAGGAACCAATGACGCTCATGAGCACCACAGCACCATCCGAGATCACGATCGACCACGAGCCGTACAGCGGCGAGGACGCCGTTCGCCTGCGGGCCGTCGCACTCCTCAGCGCCGGACTCCCCCCGCGCATGGCACGGACGCTGCCCCTGGCGTCGGTCGCGGCGAACCTGACGGTCCGCAACGGCATGGGTGAGCCGCTCGGCTACGGGGTCCTCAGCGAGGTCGCCGATGGCGTGCTCGAGATCCAGTCGTTCTTCATCCGCGAGGACGCCCGGGGCGCCGGTGTCGGCAGCGCGCTGCTCAGCCGCCTCGAACAGGTCGCGGGCGAACTCGGCTCCCCCGCCCTCGTGCACGCCGGCACCCCGGGCGACGCGGACATCACGGACACGCTGCTGCGCCGCGGGTACGTGCCGATCGCCCCGTTCGGTGCGCACACCCTCGTGGCGGACGTGGTCTGCGTCTCGAAGATCCTGGTCTGATCCGGGGGACGGCCGGGAGGCCCGGCAGCGTCATCCGCGGAGGTTCGCCACCCAAGCGTCCACGGTCGTGACGTCGGCCTGTCGGGGGTAGACCTTCTCGGTCAGGACCCGGTGGACCTCGGGATCGGCGTCCGCACATGCGTCGGCGAGGACCGTGATCCCGTAGTCGAGGTCCGCGGCCTGCCGGAGGGTCGACAGCACGACCCCGCTCGTGGCGATGCCCGCGAGGACGAGCTCGGTCGCCCCGGCAGCGCGGAGCACGACGTCGAGGTCGCTGCCGGCGAAGGCACTGACCCGGCGCTTCGTCACGACGACCTCGTCGGGGCGGACCGCGAACGCGGCGTGGATCGCGGTCGAGCGCTCGTCGAAGCCGGCGGCGTCGCCCCGCTGCCGCATCGCGCCGAAGCTCTTGTTCGACGCAGCGATCTCGGGGAACCCCGCGCGGAAGGCGACGCGGACGAACACCACGGGCACGCCGCTCGTGCGGGCCGCGTCGACCGCGCGCGTGGCGGCCGCCAGGACCTCGGGCGACCCGAGCCGGTCGACGATGCTGGTCTGGAAGTCCATGACGAGCAGGACGGGTGTGGACATGGCGAGCCTCCGGTGGTCGTGTGGAATTCGACAGTCCTGAATGTACAGGTACTGATGCGCAGTCTAGGCTGCCGATCATGTCCGACGAACCGATCCCACTCAACGCATCCCCCGCGGCGACCTCGCTGGCCGTGCGCGTGGCCGTCGGCCGTTTCCTCCGCCGCCTGCGCGAGGTCGCGGCCGAGGGCGACCTCACTCCCTCGCAGGCGTCCGTCCTGACCCGCGTCGGCAAGGGCGAGGCGACCACCGCCTCGGCTCTCGCCGTGCTCGAGGGCGTCCGGCCGCAGTCGATGGCGAACACCCTCACCGCGCTGGAGGCCGCAGGGCTCGTGCAGCGGGCACCCGACCCCACCGACGGGCGCCGCCAGATCGTCGGCCTGACCGACGCCGGGTCGGTGCAGAACGAGGGCAACCGCGCCGCGCGGCAGGAGTGGCTCACCGAGGTGATGGCCGAGCGGTACACGGAGGACGAGCGCCGTCGCCTGCTCGAGGCCCTGGCGCTGCTCGACCGGGTCGCCGAGGCGCCGACGGAGCGCACCCACCGATGAGCGAGTCGGACACCGGGCGGCTCCCCCGCCCCACTGCACCGTCCACGCCGGGAGCCGGACGACCGCGCCGCGCCGCGCCTCCCGACCGGTTCGACCGGCGCCTGCTCGCGCCGATGATGCTCGGGTCGATCCTCAACCCGATCAACTCGTCGATCATCGCGGTCGCCCTCGTGCCGATCGCCGCCGCGTTCGGCGCCCCCGCGTCGGAGACCGCCTGGCTGGTGTCCGCGCTGTACCTGGCGACGTCGATCGGGCAGCCCCTGGTGGGGCGACTCGTCGACACGTTCGGGCCGCGGCGGCTGTTCCTCGTCGGCGCCGTGCTCACCCTCGTCGCGGGCGTGATCGGCACCGCCGCCCCCGGGCTCGGGTGGCTCGTCGCCGCCCGGGTCGTGCTCGGGTTCGGCACGTGCGCGGGGTACCCCGCCGCCATGACGCTCATCCGTGCCGAGGGCCGCCGCACCGGGCAGGACAGCCCCCAGGCGGTGCTCACCGCGCTCGCCGTGACGACGCAGACCATCGCGGTGATCGGGCCGACGCTCGGCGGACTCCTCATCGCCGTCGGCGGGTGGCGGGCGACGTTCGCGGTCAACATCCCGCTCGGTGTCGCCTGTCTGGTGCTCGGCTGGGTCGCACTCCCCCGGCACACCGCGCTCGACGCCACCCGGACGCGTGCGCGGTTCGACGTCGCCGGTGTCCTGCTCTTCGCGGCGACGCTCCTCGCGCTCCTGCTGTTCCTCATGGACCTGCGGCCGGCACTCGTCTGGCTGCTCGTGGTCGCCGTCGCCGCCGCGGTCGCCTTCACGGTGCGCGAACTCCGTGCCGTCGACCCGTTCATCGACGTGCGGGTGTTCGCCGGCAACCTCCCGCTGCTCGGGACGTTCGCGCGCGCCCTCGTCGCCCAGGTCGTCAGCTACGCGTTCCTCTACGGGTTCACGCAGTGGCTCGAGGACGGCCGTGGCTTGTCGGCATCGGCCGCGGGGCTCGTGCTGCTCCCCCTGTTCGGTGCGGCCATCGTCGTGTCGACCCTGACCGGCAGACGGCCCGAGGTGCGGGCGAAGCTCGTCGTCGGCGGCGTCCTGTTGCTCGTCGGCTGCGTCCTGCTCCTCGCCGTGGGGTCCGGCACGGCCGTGTGGCTCCTGTTCGCCCTCACCACGCTCGTCGGGATCCCGCTCGGGCTGCTCAACCTGGCGAACCAGAACGCCCTGTACCACCAGGCGGACCCCGAGCGGGTCGGCGCGTCCGCGGGCTTGCTCCGGACGTTCTCGTACCTCGGCGCGATCGTGGCGTCGGCGTCGGGCGGGGCGGCGTTCGGGGCGCGGGCGACCACCCCCGGGCTGCACGAACTCGCGTGGATCATGGTCGTGGCGGCCGCGGTCCTCGTGGCGCTGACGCTCGCCGATCGCTCGCTCGCAGCGCTCTCGCGCCCGGCCCGGACGCCCTGACCGTCCACCCCCTCTTTCACGAGATCGCAGTCGTTGCCGTTCAGACCGCGTCTGGAACGGCAACGACTGCGATCTCGCGGGGTCGTGCGTCAGCGGGCGGTGCCGCCCAGGGCGTCGATCGCGGCGACCTCGTCCTCGGTCAGCTGGAACGTCACGCCGCGCGCGTTCGAGCGGATGCGCTCCGGCTGCGACGACTTCGGGATGACGACGAACTCGTGCGCGATGTGCCATGCGACGATGACCTGCGCGGCGTCGGCGTCGTGCGCCTCGGCGATGCGGAGGAACGTCGGGTCCTGGAGGTTCGAGGCCTTGAACGGGCTGTACCCCTCGAGGACGACGCCGCGCTCGGCCAGTCCCTGCGCGAACGCGACGTCGTACTCCGCAGGGCTCCAGCGCACCTGGTTCACCGACGGCGTCACGCCGGTCGCGTCGATGAGTTCGTCGATCTGCGCCAGCGAGTAGTTGCTGACGCCGATGGCCTTGGTCAGACCGTCCTGCTGGGCGGCGATGACCTGCTCCCACACCGCCGGGGTCGCCTCGCCGTTCGGCGGCCAGTGCACGAGCCACAGGTCGAGCTGGTCGACGCCGAGCTTGTCCAGGCTCTCGGAGATGGTCTGCCGTTCACGGCCGCCGTGCTCCGGCGGCAGCTTGGTGGTGATGAACACCTCGTCGCGGTCGAGTCCGGACTCGGCGACGGCCCGACCGACCCCGCGCTCGTTGGCGTAGCCGGTGGCGGTGTCGATGTGGCGGTAGCCGGCCTCGAGGGCCGAGCTCACGGCAGCGGGGGCGTCGGCGTCCTCGATCTGCCAGGTGCCGAAGCCGAGCAGCGGCATCGAGGCGGTGGGCAGGGCGACGGCTGGTTCGTTGTACGCGTCGTTGGGCATGACGCCTGTCTACTCCGCCAGGCGGGCGCGGGTGAGCGTTCACTCGCCGACCGGCCGGGAGGCACGACCCCTGTCCTCGTCGCTTCCCCCGGTGCAGCATGGGGACATGAGCACGAGGACCGTCCTCCACCCCGTCGATCCGGACGTCCTGCGGGACCTGCGCGAGCGCGTGCGCGCACGCCGGGTGCTGCCTGCCGTCGACCGCGCCGGTCAGGACCTCGGCATGGCGGGGCGCGACCTCGACGCCCTCCTCGACCACTGGGCCGACGCCTACCGGTGGGAGGACCACGAGGCGCGCGTCCTCGCCCGGCCATGGGTGCGCTCGGGGTCGGCGACACCGGTGAACGCGATCGTCCACCGTGCGGGCGCCGACGCCCCGGTCGTCCTGTTCCTGCACGGGTGGCCGGACTCGGTCCTCCGGTTCGAGCGGGTGCTCGACCGCGTCGACGACGTGACGTGCGTCGTTCCGGCGCTGCCGGGCTTCCCGTTCGCCGCGGCGACGGAGCGGAGTGGGTGGTCGGCGATCGATATGGCGGACGCGGTGCACGCCGCGATGCTCGACCTCGGGTTCGACCGGTTCGTCGTCTCGGCCGGGGACGTCGGCTGTGACGTGGGCGAGGCGATCGCGGCCCGGCAGCCCGGAGCGGTGGCTGCGCTGCACCTGACGGACGTGTCGCAGTACCACTTCCTCGGCGGCCTCCCCGACGACCTCGACGACGACGAGCGCGCGTACGTCGAGCGCGGCCGGCAGTGGCAACGGGCCGAGGGCGGGTACATGCACGAGCAGTCGACGCGTCCGAACACGCTGTCCGTCGGGCTCGCGGACTCGCCTGCCGGCCTCGCCGCGTGGATCGGCGAGAAGCTCGACCGCTGGACCGACCAGGCGGTGGACACGCCGCCGTTCTCGCGCGACGAGCTGCTCACCTGGATCACCGCCTACTGGGTCAGCGGATGCATCGGCACGTCGTTCGCGCCCTACGCGGTGGGCGGCGGCAAGGACTGGGGTCGCATCGACGTACCGACCGTGATGACGGTGTTCCCCGCCGACCTCGTCAACGCGCCGCGACGGTTCGCCGAGCGACGCTTCCGGATCGTGGACTGGCGGGAGTTCGAACACGGCGGGCACTTCGCGGCGTGGGAGCGACCCGACGACTACCTGTGGGGCGTCCGACGAGCGGTCGAGGTCGGGTGGTGACGGCGGCGGCGTTCGGTCAGCTCCTGGCGGCAGCGACGAACCCGGCCCCGCTCAGCGGCGGGCGTGCCGCCAGCGCGCCCACCGCACGACGTTGATGGCGGGGTAGGTCAGGAACGCCAGCGCGAGGAGCAACAGCAGGATCGAGGAGGCCACCGGGGCGGAAGCGCCCGGGTCTGCCGCCGCGACGATGCCCGACACCGCGCGAACGAGGTCGAACAGTCCGATGACGCCGAGCACCACCGAGACGACGACCCGGACGGCGAGCTGCCGGGGACGCAGCGGCGTGAGCGGCTCGCGGTGGTCGACCTCGGCGAACTCGGGCGCCACGTACGTGCCGCTGCTGCCGCGCTGTGCACTCCGCGCCGTCGCGGTCGGATCTCCGTGGTAGGTCTGTCGGTCGGTCATCGTCACGATCCCCTCGTCGTCGTACCCGCAGCCGAGGCCCGGATCCGCCAGCGATGTCAGAACCCGCCGAAGCCGAACAGCGCGGTGACGCCACCGGTCACGAGCACCCAGAACGACACGGGGACGGCCATCGCGCCGAGGACGACGACGACGACCCCGAGCGTGCGGTGTCCCGGGTCGGCGGAGCGCGCCCCGCGGACACCGAGCACGAGCACGCTCGTCGCGGCGATGACCGAGCCGACCGACAACAGCCCGAGCAGCAGGGCGGCCACCTGCACCCACCACGAGGGCATCGTGAGCGCCGCGTGCGGCTCGTGACGCACGAGTGCCAGCAGGACGAGGTAGGCGCCCAGGAGCGCGGCCGCGTAGCCGACGAGCAGCGTCATCCCCACGATCGACGCGCCCGCACTCCCCCGCGGACGCCGATCGGCCAGCGGGTCCGGCGCCCACTCGTCGTCGAAGCCCGCCCACACCCCGTCGTTCCCCATGACGGCAGCATGGCAACGCGAGGAGTGCTCGCACATCGGCCGAGGGGATGACCACGTCAGGCGGTCGCGGCCCGGTCTCAGTCCGGCCGGTGCGTCAGAGTCGGAAGTCGATCGCCGAGGTCGGCGAGGTCGCGCACCGCGATCGTGAAGCGGTCGTCGGGCGCCGGAGCGTCGGCGGACGGGCGCGCGACGTACGCGGTCTGCATGCCGAGCGAGGCCGCCGCCCGGAGGTCCCACGGATGCGCCGCCACCATCATCGTGCGGGCGGCGGGGACGCCGAGCAGTTCCAACGCCGTCCGGTACACCGAGGCCGCGGGTTTGAAGGCACGCGGGAACTGCGCGGAGACCACGGCGTGCCAGCGCAATCCGGCACGCTGCGACAGCGCGGCGAGCTCGTCGAGGTCCGCGTTCGACAGGGACGCGACCACCACCTGCCGTCCCAGCGTCGCGAGGGCGTCCGCCGAATCGGGCCACGGCCGGAGCGTCTCGGTGACGTCCACGAGCTCGTCGTGCTCGTCGGCCGACAGCGCAGGGAGCGAGCCGTCCGCGACGAGGTCGTCGAGGGACTCCCGTCGGATCGCGCGGTGCGGGCGCCAGGGGGCCTCCCCGGCGTTGACCGCCGCCATGGCGGCGTCCATCAGGTCGTCCCATCGACGGGCGATCGCGTCGACGTCGTGTCCGGCATGCGCGGCGAGCGCCACCGCCAGACGGTCCCGGATGGTCCCGACGTCGTCGACGACGGTGCCGATGGTGTCGACGAGGAGTGCGTCGACGCCGGTTCCGTGGTCGGTCATGCGCCCAACCTACGGATCACTTCCGACCGCGGGACGGTCATCCTCACGACGGATGCCGCTCCGGTGCACGGTCCGCCACGATCGGTACCACCCGCCCGCGGATCCCTGGAGGCCGTTCCCATGCCCTTCCTCGTCCTGGTACCCGTCATGTGTCTCTGCATCGCCCTGCCGATCACGGATGCGCTCGTCCGGAAGGACCTCGGTCGAGCCGGGCGGGTGCTCGTCCTGCTGACCGTCGCGATCGTCGTGGGCGCGTGCTCGGAGTTCGTCGTCTACCTCGCCGTGCCGGCGTTCGCCGTCCCGGCGGTGGTCTACCTGGCGGCCCGTGGCCGGCTCCCGTTCGTGCAGCGGCTCGTCCCCGGTCGGTCCGGTGACCCGGACCGGCGGCGCGCACTCGCCGTGCGGCCCGCGTTGGCCCTCAGCGCGGTGGCACTCGGGGTCGCGGTCCTCGCCGTCGTCGCGATGATGAGCGTGGCGCTGTCCGAGATGTGAGGGCACCGAGGCCGGCGGGCCGCGCCGGGACGAACGGGCGACGGCCCTCGATGCGGCCGCGTCAGTCCATCGCGATTCCTCAGTCGATCCGGTTGGTCAGGGCCTCCCCGCCGCGGACGTGCTGGTCGCAGAACGTGAACACGGTCTCGCTCCACACGCGGAAGTTCGACGGCGACAGCACCCAGTGGTTCTCGCTCGTGAGCTGCAGGAACCGGTGCGGCATGTCCTCGGGCGCGCCCGGGAACCCCGATACCAGGTCCCACCACGCCCGCAGCGCCTCGGAGATCGGCACGCGGTAGTCCCGGTTCCCGTGGATGAGCAGCATCGGCGTCGTGATCGCCTCGGCAGTCCGGTCGGGCGAGTTCTGCGCGTACCAGTCCGGGTGCTCCTGCTCGGTGCCGAAGATCCCGTTCTTGTTCTCGGCGGCATCGGTCGTGTCGTGCTGCTGGTCGAGCGACCAGAGCCCGGCGTGCGTGACGATGCAGTCGAAACGGTCGGTGTGGCCGGCGATCCAGTTCGTCATGTACCCGCCGAAACTCGCGCCGAGCAACGCCGTCCGCGTCGGGTCGAGGCGGTGGTCGCTGTCGGCGAGGACGGCCTCGAGCACGCCCTCGATCTCGCGCCACACGATCGCGGCGCGGTGCGGCCAGGCCCGCGCGATCCACTCGTCGCCGTACCCGGTCGAGAGCGCCGGGTCGGGCAGCACGACGGCGTACCCGCGCTCGACGGCGAGCCAGGGGCACCAGCGCCACGACCAGGCGTTCCAGGACGAGAACGGTCCGCCGTGCACCCACGTCATGACGGGTGCCGGGCCGTCGCCGCGGTGCGCGTCGTCCGGCAGGAACAACCATCCGGGCACCTCGACACCGTCGACCTCGGCCGATACTCGCTGCACGGTGCCGGGCAGGGTGTCGACCACGCCGGGGGCCGGGAGGAACGCGGGCGTCTGGTCCTCCGCGGTCACGTCGAGCCGCACCGGGCTCGCCGGACGGTCCATCGCCGAGCGGAGCGCGAACAGCGTCCGCCCGTCCGGGTGCACGAGGAGGTTCGAGTACGACGCGTCGGTGACGAGCCATCGGACGATGGCACCGGAGGTCGGGTCGACGAGGACGACCGCCCCCGCGCCGTGCAGGTCACCCGTCACCAGGAGGCCCGTTCCGTCGGCCGTCCACACGACGTCGTTCGCTGTGATGTCGCCGAGGTCGAGCCGCACCGCTGCTCCGCCGTCGATGCTGCGGACCTCGATCCACTCCTGGTGCGGGGAGTCGTACGTCCCGCGCACGCGCATCGCGACGGCGAACCGGGAGGCGTCGGGCGCGATCCGCGCCTGGCTCGCGTCGGCGCCGTCCTCGTCGACGACGACGGACCGCTCCCCCGTCGCGACGTCGATCCGGAGGAGCACGGCATGCGAGCGTCCGCGCGTGACCCGCTCGGTGGCGCGAGCGAGGACGAAGGAGCCGTCGGGAGCGATGTCGAACTCGGGGTTCCGGAAGCGCTGCCCCGCGTCGGGGGCGAGGTCCCGGAGCGGGGTGGGACGGGCCTCCCGGTCGCTGGCCCGAGCGGCGTCGGGGGCGGTGGCCCCCGCGTCGTCGAGCACGAGCAGGCGCGCCTCGGTGTCGTCGAGTTCGTGGTCCCACCAGCGGATGGGCATGCCGTCGTGCAGGATCGCGGTGACCGCCTGGTCCTTCCGGCGCTCGCGGCGGGCTCGGTCCTCGTCGGCGTCGGACGAGCCGACCAGGCGGCTGCCGGTCACGATCACCACACCCGAGCGGCTGACGAGCGGACTCCCGACGCCACCGGGACTCGTCGCGACGCGGATCGGCTCACCGTGTTCTGGCAGCGACCAGAGCGCGGGGTCCTCCGTGTTCTCGCCGCTGCGCGGGTCGGGGCGGCTCGACGTGAAGAGCAGGTCGCCGGACGGGGTGAACGCGGGCGACGACTCCCCCTGCTCCGAGGACGTCAGGCGGACCGGCGGGCGATCGCCGACGGGGTCGACCTCCCACAGCGCGCTCCGGTACCGGGCGGCGTCCGCGTCGGGCTCCTGCACGGTCGCGACGACGCGGGCGCCGTCGTGACTGAGCGCGAGGCCCGTGACGCGGGGGTGGCGGATGAACGAGTCGAGGTCGGCGAAGAGCGAGGAGGTCATCGCCTCCGAGCGTACGGCGGGGCGCCGACGAGCGGCCGCATCCGCGCGGGCCGCTCACCGCCGAGGACGTGCGTAACCAGACATGAACGCCACGAGCGCGAGCACCGCGGTCACGGCACCAGCAACGGGCACCGCCACCGCTCCCGCGTCGACCCCGACCCCGAGGACCTGCGCGCCCACCACCGGGGCGAGCGCGATCCCGACGTACATCGCGGTGGAGTACCACGACAGCGCGATCCCCGCGGTACCGGGGTCGATGCCGACGAGGCGGTGCTGCACGGGCACCACGGCGGCGAACGCGACGACACCCCACACGACGAACGCGGCGCCGACCGCGACGACGGAACGGTCCACGAACGGCAGGACCGCCAGCACCACCGCCTCGGCTGCGAGGGCGACCGCGACCATCGGCCGGCTCCCGACCCGGTCGGTCAGCCGCCCCGACAGGTTCGTCCCGACGATCCCACCCATGCCGTAGAGCAGGAGGAGCACGGCGAGCACGCCGTTCGAGCCGTGCGTCGCCGGCCGGGTCACGACGGCGCTGAAGATGTAGACGACGTTGAACGCCATGGTGAGGAGCACGGTGGCGAGGAGGGTCGCGAGCATCGGCCGGTGTCCGAGGGTGCGGAACCGCTCCCGCATGCCGATCGCCGCTCCGAGCGGGACCCCGCGGACGAACACGGCCACCGTCACCGCGAGCACGAGCCCGAGGCCCGCCAGGACGCCGAGCGGGAGCCGCCACCCGCCGATCCCGGCGAGCGCGGTCCCGGCCGGCGATCCGATCGCGGTGGCGAGGGTGAAGCCGAGACCGGCGATCGCGAGGGCCCGACCGCGCTGGTCCGGCGGCATGATGGCGGGTGCCGCCGCGGTGGCGGCGGGGACGAGCGCGGCACCACCGAGCGCTGCCAGGAACCGGCCGACGTCGAACACCTCGAGCGTCTGCGCGACGGCTGCGACGCTGGTGCCGAGCGCGATGAGCACCAGGCCACCGGCCATGAGGCGGCTGCGGTCGAGTCGTGCGAGGAGGACCGAGATCGCGGGCGAGGCGACGGCCACGACGATCGCGTAGAGCGTGATCGAGTAGCTCACCCGCGACACGGAGGTGTGCAGGCTGGCCGCGATCTCGGGCAGGAGCCCGGCGATCACGAAGGCGTTCGTCCCGACGACGAACAGGCCGGCGGCGAGCACCGCCAGACGTGCGGTCACGGCGCGGGCTGGGTACGATCGTTCGATCACCGTCATACGGTGCAGCGTACGCATTCGTTCGATTGTTGTCGAACTATTTCTGGAGGCCCGTGCCCGACTACCCCGTCCCCGCCATCGACGACGTCGAGCTCGTCGAGGTCATGCGCGCCCTGGCGGATCCGATCCGCCTGCACATCGTGCGGATCCTCGCCGACGGCGAACCCCATGGCAAGACCATGGAGGACTGGGGCGTCGACGTCACGAAGTCGACCATGTCGCACCACTTCCGCACCCTGCGCGAGGCCGGTCTGACCCGCACGATCATCGACGGCCGGACGCACGCCATCCAGCTGCGGCGCGACGAGCTCGACGTGCGGTTCCCCGGACTCATCGCGGCCGTCACGCAGGCATGACGCAGCGGGAGGCGCGGTGCGGGTCGGGCCCGCGCCGCGCCTCCCGGCCGTTCCCCCGGGGCGACGGTCAGGGACGCACCCAGACCGTGGTCTCCCCCGGGAGCACGCCAGCCGCGGTGAGCGGACCGCTCGCGACGACGACCGAGCCGGCGGGCGCGGGCACGGGGTCGGTCCCGAAGTTCATCGCGCACACCCAACCGTCGTGCCGGGCGAAGGCGATCGCGTCCGGCCCCGGAGCGCCGAGCCAGCGGAGATCCTCGCCCTGCTGCAGCGCGTGGCGGGCGCGGAGTGCGGCCCGGTAGAGCTCGAGCGTCGAGTCGGGCGCATCGTCCTGCACGGACACGGCGAGGTCGGCGAACCACGCCGGCTGCGGCAGGTGCGGCGCGGCCGGGCCGAAGCCGAACGCCGGCGTCGACGTGTCCCACGGCAGCGGGACACGGCAGCCGTCACGGCCCTTGCGCGTGTGCGCACTCCGGACCCACACCGGGTCCTGGAGGTCCTCCTCACGCAGGTCCGCGACCTCACGGAGTCCGAGCTCCTCGCCCTGGTACAGGTACGCCGAGCCCGGCAGCGCGAGCAGGAGGAGCGTGGCGGCGCGGGCGCGGCGGAGTCCCCGGGTCTCGTCCGCCGCAGGACGCGTGCCGCCGGACATGAGCCAGTCCTCCTCGTCTGCACCGGCGGGCAGCGCGTAGCGGGAGGCGTGGCGGATGACGTCGTGGTTCGAGAGCACCCACGTGCTCGACGCACCGCTCTCGGCCGCGAGCCGCAGGTTGTCGTCGATGATCCGCGAGAACGTGCCGGCGTCGAAGTCGGCGCGGAGCAGGTCGAAGTTGAACGCCTGCCCGAGCTCGGTCGGCCGCGCGTAGAGGGCGACGCGTGCGCTCGGCACCCAGGCCTCGGCGACCGCGGTGCGGGGCGGGTCGTACTCGTCGAACACCCGCCGCCAGCCGCTGAAGATCTCGTGCACCTCGTCGCGGTCGTACAGCGGGTCGCTGCCGTCGAGCGGGAGGTCGAAGTCCTTCGGGTTCGCGTCGCGGAGCGGCTCGCTGAGGTCCTTCGCCAGCGCGTGTGCGACGTCGACGCGGAACCCGTCCACCCCGCGGTCGGCCCAGAACCGGAGCGTGGTGTGGAAGTCCTCGCGGATCTCCGGGTTCGCCCAGTTGAAGTCGGGCTGCTCGGGCGCGAACAGGTGCAGGTACCACTGGCCCGGTGTGCCATCGGGGTCCGTGGTGCGGGTCCAGGCGCTGCCACCGAAGTTCGACTGCCACGTGGAGGGAGGGATCTGCCCGTCGTCGCCGAGCCCCTCGCGGAACACGTAGCGCTCGCGAGCGGCGGAACCGGGCTCGGCGGCGAGCGCCTCCCGGAACCACGCGTGGTCGTTCGAGCTGTGGTTCGGCACGATGTCGACGATCACCTTGATGCCGGCGTCGTGCGCGGCGGCGACCATGGCGTCGAAGTCGTCGAGCGTGCCGAGCCGCGGGTCGACGTTCCGGTAGTCCGCGACGTCGTATCCACCGTCGGCGAGGGCGGACGGGTAGAACGGGCTGAGCCAGATGGCGTCGACGCCGAGCCGCTGCAGGTACGGCACGCGACTCGTGACACCGGCGATGTCGCCGAGGCCGTCCCCGTTGCTGTCGGCGAAGCTCCGCGGGTACACCTGGTAGACGACGGCCTGGCGCCACCAGTCTGGGTCGGTGCCGTCGATGGCGATGAGCTCGCCGTCGTCGCGTGCGGTGAGGCCCGGGGTGGTGGGTTCGGACATGGCGTTGGCCTCCTGGGATGGTCGTGGTCCCTGCACGAGGGACGTCGACGAACGGCGGACGATCACCCCCAGCATGGCGCTCCCGACGGCGACAGGCCCGCTTCCCGCGTCCCTGACCCGCAGCTGAAGGGGCACGGCACCCGACGTCTAGGGTCGGACCGGTCCTCGTCCGCGGTCCGACCGGTCCGCTCTCCCACCCACGCAGGAGGTTCCATGGCCCACACCGACATCGACGACGCCCTCTGGGACGACTTCCACGCGGCCGTCAACATGACCTCGCGCGAACTCCGCGAGTGGCTCGAGACCGATGCGTCGCAGCCGGACAGCGAGGCCTTCGCCGACCAGGCCGGTGACGAGCGCTCGCGCGCCGTGCTCGAGATCCTCGGCAAGCGCAGGACGGACCTGACCGACGACGACGTCACCGTCATGGAGACCGTGGTCGCCGAGGTGCAGGCCGAGCGCGGCGACGACCGCGAGCCGACGGCCGGCGACGCGGAGTGGCGGCACCGGCTCATGTCCATCGGGCACGACCCGCTCAAGCCCTCGACCTGAGCCGGGAGCACATGCCAGCGGACGCGGCGGCCGCTGAACGGGCAGACTCACAGTCGAACCACGCTCATGCTTCCGACGAAGGAGTCCCGATGACCTACGCCTCCGAGCGCCAGGCCCGTGCCACCCCGCCGACGCTGGTGAACGCCGCGTTCTGGCTGTTCATGCTCGCCGTGCTCGCCCAGATCGTCAGCCTGATCGTCTCGATCTCGACCTTCGGCACGGCGGAGGACGAAGCGAAGCGACGGGTCGCGTCGACGTCGAGCAACCTCTCGGAGTCGACGGTGCACGCCGCGCTCGTCGCCGGACTCGTGATCGCGATCGTCATCGGCGTGCTCTCCATCATCGCGTTCGCCCTGTTCGACGTGTTCATGCGTCGCGGGGCGAACTGGGCGCGCATCGTGCTCCTCATCCTGACGATCCTGTCGCTCTTCACCATCCTCGGGGGCCACGGCATCAACGCGGTCGGTGAGGTCGCCGCCATCGTCGCGACGATCCTCATGTACCTCCGGCCGTCGAGCGCCTACTTCGCCGCGGTCAAGGCGCGGAAGACGGGTGCCCAGCCGCTCGGGTACTGACCCCCGGACCACCACCGCAGGACCACTCCCGGCCGGGAGGCGCCGTGTGCGCCTCCCGGCCGTCGTGCGCTCCCGGCCGTCGTGCGCTCCCGGCCGTCGCGCGCCCCGGCCGTCACGCGCCTCCCGGCCCTCGCGCCCCGAACAGGATCGGTCGGTTTGATCCTTGACAGTTAGATATCGAACTGTCAGAGTTCTGACCATGACCGAACAGGAGCCCGAACTCACGACCAACATGGACCTGCTCCGGTGGGTCGGCTGGGCGCAGCAGCAGGCCGGACTGGACTGGATCCGGCAGCGCGAGCTGAGCCACCAGCAGGGCTTCGCACTCGGGTTCCTCGTGCAGAACCCCGGTGCGATCCAGCGTGACATCGCCGCGATGACACGGACGACCCCGGCCAGCGTCTCGAGTCTCCTGCAGGGGCTCGAACGACGCGGACTCATCGAGCGCCGCACGGAACCCGGGAACGAACGGAGCAAACGCGTGTACGCCACCGAGGCCGGCGCCGCGCTCATCGCCGGGTTCGACGACGCGATGCGGGACGCCGAGGAGACCATCCTCGCGCCCCTCAGCCAGGAGGAACGTCACACCCTCCACGCCCTGCTCACCAAGGTGACCTCCGCACTCCCGCGTCCGACGCGGGAGCAGTAGCCAGTCGCCCGCGCGCCCGTCCGCGGGTCGCACCCCCACCACCGCCGTGCCGGCGTCCGTCGGCGCGCCATCCGTCATGCCCGGAACCGGGCTCCACCCTGCCCTCGAGGAGTCACCATGAGCACCTCAGCCCCCACCACCGTCGACGTGTCCGTCGCCACCCCCGCCATCGTCACCAACCGTTGGTACCTGTCCGCCGCGCCCATCGTGCGGGCGCTCGTCCACCTCTGCATCCCGATGGCCGCCGCACTCATCGTCGGAGCCGTCTACAACGTCGTCAACGCCGGGTTCATCGGTTCGCTCCACGACGCGACGCTGTTGGCCGCCGTCACGTTCGGCTCGCCGATCCTCGGGCTCGTCATGGCCGTCGGCGGTGTGTTCGGGACCGGTGGCAGTGCCCTCATCTCGCGGCTGCTCGGCGCGTCGGAACAGGACCCCGCGGAGGCGGGCGAGATCAAGCACGTCGCCGCGTTCTCCGTGTGGGGTGCGGTGATCGTCGGCGCGGTGCTCGGCGGCGTCGGCCTCGTGGTCCTGCACCCCCTGGTGCTCGCCCTCGGCGCGCACGGTGTGGCCGTCCCCGCGACGAGCGCGTTCGTCGCGGTCATGCTCGCCTTCGTCCCGGTGCTCGCCGCGGCGTTCTGCCTCGAGCAACTCGTGCGCGCCGAGGGCGCCGCACGGCAGGTGATGATCGGCCTCATCGCGTCCACGGTCGGCAACCTGGTGTTCGACGTGCTGTTCATCCTCGTGCTGCGCTGGGGTGTCGCCGGCGCGGCACTGTCGGTCGGGCTGTCGAACCTCGTGACCGTCGTGTACTTCGTCACGTGGCTGACCCGGCACAGCGAGCACGTCAGCCTCGCGCCGCGATGGTTCACGCTCTCCCCCGCGGTCATGCGGCCCGTGTTCGGGATCGGCATCGGCGAGCTGCTGCAGTCGGCGTTCCTCATCGTGACGTCGCTCGTGCTCAACAACCTGGCAGCGGGCTACGGCGACGGCCCCCTCGCCGCGATGGGAGTCGCCGTGCGGATCGCGCAGGTGCCGGAGTTCCTCATCATGGGCGTCACGCTCGGGGTCCTGCCGCTGCTCGCCTACACGTTCGGCAAGGGCGACCGGGCGCGGCTCGCTACGGCGCTCCGCGGCTCGGCGATCACCGTCGGCGGCATCGCCTTCGTGTTCTCCGGGGTCGTCTTCGCCTTCCGGGACCAGGTGTTCTCACTGTTCGTCGCGGACCACGCGCTGCTCGCCGTCGGCGCCACGATCATCACCGCGCAGCTCGTGTCGATGATCTGCAACGGGTTCACCGGCCTCATCACGTCGCTGTTCCAGGCGGCCGGCCGCGCCCTGCCTGCGACGATCATGTCGGTCACCCAGGGGGTGCTGTTCATCCCGATCGTGATCCTGGCGAACCTCTGGTTCGGCCTCGGGGGCATCATCTGGGCGCTCACCGTCAGCGAGGGTCTCGTCCTCGTCGCCGGGATCGTCATGTGGTCCGGGCTCCGCGGTTCGATCGACCGCGGGCTCGCCGAGGGCAGCCCGGAGCGCGCGGAGGCCGTGCTCGAGGAAGCGTGATGCGGCGCGACGAGCGAGCCGGGACGGCCGGGAGGCGCGGTGCGGGTCCGACCCGCACCGCGCCTCCCGGCCGTTCCCCCGGATCAGCTGAGCGCGTCGACCACCGCGCCCCAGCCCGGGGCGAGCTCGGCCGCCCGGACGCAGGAGAGCAGCATGCTCGCCTCGTTCGCCTGTCCGGTCCCGGCGATGTCGAACGCCGTGCCGTGGTCCACGGAGACGCGCACCGCGGGCAGGCCGACCGTGATGTTGACCCCGTCGTCGCCGTAGACCGACTTGAAGGGGGCGTGGCCCTGGTCGTGGTAGCACGCGACGAGCAGGTTCCAGCGGCCCCGGCGCATCGCCGCGGGGAACAGCGCGTCGGCGGGGATCGGTCCGTCGACGGGGATGCCCCGCTCGCGGGCGGCCTCGATCGCCGGGGTGAGGACGTCGGCGTCCTCGTCGCCGAACAGCCGGTTCTCGCCCGCGTGCGGGTTGAGGCCGGCGACGGCGATCCGCTCCTCCGGACGCCCGAGGGCCCGGGCGAGCCCGTGTGCGAGGTTCAGCACCTGGGTCGTCCGCTCGACGGTGACGTCCTCGATCGCACGGCGGAGCGACACGTGCGTGGTGAGATGGAACACGTAGAGGTCCCCGGCCGAGAGCACGAGGCTGTAGTCCTTGACGCCGAACTCGTGGGCGAGCAGCTCGGTGTGGCCGGCGAAGTCGTGGCCGCCCGCGTGCATCGCCGCCTTGTTGAGCGGCGCGGTGACGATCGCGTCGGCGCGGCCGGCCCTGACGAGGGAGCAGGCCTCGACGACGAAGCGGTAGGCGCCGTCGCCGGCGGCCGCGCTGAGCTCGCCGATCGGGACGTCGGCCAGGGACGGTCCGCTCTGCACGAGTTCGACGGTGTCCGGGTCGTTCCGGGCCTCGCGCGGGTCCTCGATGACGACGAGGGCGTCCGGGTCGAACCCGGTGGCGCGCATCCCGCGGCGCATCGCGTCGGCGTCGCCGATCACGACCGGACGCGCGATCTCCCGGAGTTCGGGGTGTGCGAGCAGCGCCTTGGCGGTGATCTCCGGACCGATGCCGGCGACGTCGCCGAGGGTGAGCGCGAGCGTGGGGTTGGTCATGGTTCGTCCTTCGTGATGGTGCGGATGATGGCGTTCAGGGTGTCGGCGTCGCCGAAGCCGCCGGACTTGGTCACGATCGTGGTGCCGTCGGCGCGACCACCGCGGATCCGACCCCAGGGCACGCCCGGCAGCACGGACCCGAGGACCTCGACACCCTCGGCGCCGAGCGCGCTGAGCAGGGCGTCGGTGCCGTCGCCGCCGATGACGACCACGGCGGTGTCGGCATCCCGGTGGACGTGCTCGGCGGCACGGTCGGCGGTGGCCCGCGCGATCGCGACGGCCTGCTCGTGCGTGACCGTCCCGATGTCGAGGTTGGGCGGCGAGACGATCGGCACCCGGCCCTCCAGGGCGTCGATCTGGGCGCGGGACACGGGGTGCACTGAGGTGACGACCACGACGACCCGCGCGGCCCGCGGGCCTGGCGCCTGCCGTGGCGAGCGCCGTGCGCCGATCGCGGCGGCGAGGCCCGACGCGCCGACGGGGACGGCACGGGGCCCGGCGGCCTCGATGACGGCAGCGAGCGCGTCGAGGTCCGCCTGGGTCGCGGCGTCCACGACGACGGCGGGGTGGTGCCCGATCGCGCCCGGGAGGTCCGCGAGGTCCACCAGGGGCGCGTCGAACAGCACCGGCAGGCGGTCCTCGCGGGTCGGGGCGACCGGATCGGCTCCGGCGGCCGTCTGCGCGGCGGGGGTCCCGTGGACGAGCACGCGGCCGTCGGTGACGGTGCGGCCGAGTGCCGGGGCAGCCGGGCAGATGACGGCCGTCGCGGACGGGCCCCACCACGCGAGGGCGGTGCGGACGTGCTCGCCCGGCCAGCCACGGAGCGTGGAGTCGATCTTGACGAACAGGCGGTCGACGGCGTCGCGGTCGAACCGGTCGTCGGTCTCCCAGTCGTGCGTCGGCTTGGCGCGGGACCCGGTCGAGACGGACGCGACGTCGACGTGGACCGGCAGCGTCACCCCGTACTCGACGAGGCCGGTCCCGGCGAAGCCCACGGCGCTGTCGAGCGCGCCGGTGACGTCGTCGGCGAGGATGAGCCACCGTTCCATCGCGTCTCCTCCTCGGTCTGTGTGCTGCACTGCTCGGATCCCGTCTACGCGATCGCGATGGGACGGACCATCGAGCCGGTCGCGCCCGCGATCTTGAGCGGCAGGCAGATGAGCGTGAACTCGGCCACGCCATCACGCGCGAGGTCCTCGAGGAACGCGTTCTCGAGCAGGTGGACGCCGCGCTGCCGCAGAGCGAACTCGTGCACGGGGTGCGGGTTCTGCGGGTCGGCGGATGGGACCTGCTCGACCGTCGAGGTGTCCGAGCCGAGCACGACGCAGCCGAGGTCGTCGATGAGCCAGCGCGCGGCCTCGAGGTCGAGGCCCGCACCGTCGGCGGCCCCGTAGCGGGCGGGATCCGGCCACACCGACATGAGGCCGGTGCGGACGAGCACGCAGGACCGCGGCGGGATCGTCGTCCCCTGGGCCGCGGCGACGGCTTCGAGGTCCGCCCGGGACAGCCCGCGGCCCTGTTCGAGCAGCGGGACGTCGAAGTACCCCGCGGCGTCGAGCAGGACACCGCGCAGCACGATCGGCGGGATGCTCGCGGCGTCGGCCCGGGTGGGACCGAAGTCGCTGCTGTGCTCCGCCGCGTGGAAGCCGCCGAACCACGTGTCGTCGGCGTCCGTGATGTGGCAGAGGGCGTCGAGGTGCGTGCCCGTGTGCATGCCGGTGATCATGAGCTCGGTCAGCATGCTCACGCCTGCGGCGTTCTGCTGCTCGCCGAAGAGGGGGATGTCCTGCGCCCGCTTGATGCCCTGCGGCGTGCGGTACGGGGTGAGGGTGAAGGTCGGGTGTCCATCCCACTGCGGCATGCCCACGAACCGGCCCGCGTCGAGGTCGTAGACGCGGCCCTGTCCGGCGGCCCCGAGGGCGTCGAGGACGTCGGCGGGACCGATGTCCCCGACGCGGCCGATCTCGCGGGGCTCAGGCGCGCGCACGGGGTCCCCCCTTCCCGAGGAGACCGGGCGCCGCGACGGCCGCCGTGGCTCCGGGCTCGAGCACGTCCTCCTGGAAGTCGAGCTTGCGCCCGCGGGTCTCGACACCGGCGATCACCATCGGGATCGGGATGAGGGCGAGCAGGATCACCTGCAGGAGCCAGAACGTGTTCCAGTTGCCGCTCGTGACGAGGTTCGTGCCCCAGAAGGCCGAGGTCCCGTAGCCGAGCGACCACTCCGCGACGACCGCCAGTCCCATCCCGACACCACGGATCCGCGTCGGGAACAGGAGGACGAAGTACGCCGCCGTGACGCTCCAGCCGAGCTGACGGAAGAAGCCCGCGATGAACAGGTACAGCGAGACGGGCACCACGCCCTGCGAGAACGGCGCGAGCCAGATGAGCAGGGTGAATGGCACCGCGATCCAGACGAGCGGCAGCGTCCACTTGGCGGACACCTTGTCCATGAACCAGCCGCCGAACACCGTGGACACGACCAGGGCGATCTCGTAGGCGTACGTGATCGTGGTGCCCGACACCGCGGGGATCGGGTGTCCGGTGATGCCGCCGTGGGCGTACCAGGCCGGGTAGTTGAAGTCCCAGCCGCCCTGGGGAGCACCGATGAGGAAGGCGATGATGAGCGCGATCAGCGTGTAGCCGAGTTGCTTCTTGGCGAACAGCGCACGCAGGCCCTGCTTGAACTCGCCGGGCGCGGCCTCCTGGGCCTCCTTGATCCTCGCCCACTGCGGCGACTCGCGCAGGCCGAGGCGCACGAGGTACGCGATGGCCGCGAACGCGAAGGACGCCAGGTAGGCGACGCGCCACCCGGCGGCCGTCGGGGCGCCGAAGGTCTGCGCGAACACGTTGGCGAGGCCGTAGCCCACGCCGACGCCGGCCTGGGTGCCGGCGAGCATGAGCGACCGCCGCTTGACCGGCGCGAACTCGGACAGCATCGCGAGGCCCATCGCCCACTCACCGCCGGAGAAGAACCCGGCGAGGAAGCGGACCACCATGAGCTGGGGCGCGTCCTGCACGAGACCGGTCAGACCGGTCATGAGGACGGTGCCGATGATGCCGTACATGAACGCGCGCTTCCGGCCGAACAGCCGGTCGCTGAAGTACCCGAGGACGAGGGCGCCGAGGCCCAGACCCACCGCGTACAGGAAGAACGCGTCGCCGACGGTGCCCGTGCTCGTGTGCAACGACTTCGCCATCGGCCCCTGCACGAAGCTGACGATCTGCAGGTCGAGGGTGGTCACCGCCCACCCGAGGAACACCGTGAGCCAGACGAGGAACACGTGGTTGGACGACGACTTCGTTGTGCCGCTCATGGACTACCTCTCGAGGGGGGCGAGGGGGCTCGGCATCCGGGCCGGCTCCTTGATTGCGCGTTGTGCGCAAGAAGCAAGCGTACTGCGCGTTTCGCTCAGCGCAACTCCAGGAGGGCCGGACCGCCGCTCGACGGACCAACGGACCGGCCGCCCTGCCGTGGCGGAGCCGCGCCGCACCTCCAGACCGGCCCGGATCCGGCCGCCCGGTATGCTCCGTGTGCCGTTCTCCGAGGCGGACTCGGCGGACCGGAGGACGGGAGGGCCGCGGAGATGCCCAGAGGCAGGGGCAAGACCGGTGCCGCCCAGCGCCGCGAGCAGATCAAGCAGCTCACCTCGCGCGCCGGACTGGTGGACGTCGAACAGCTCGCCGAGACCTTCGACGTCACCCCGTCGACGATCCGCCGCGACCTCGCACAGCTCACCGCGGACGGCGAACTCGCCCGCACCTACGGCGGCGCCATCGCCACGAGCGCGGCAGGCCAGGAGCCCTCGCTCGGTCAGCGGACCACCATGGCGGTCGCGCAGAAGGAACAGATCGCCCGCCTCGCGTCGACGTTCGTGCAGGAGGGCGAGACGCTCATCCTCGACGCCGGCACCACGACGGGCAGCCTCGCCCGACGCCTGCGCGGACGCTCCGGCCTCACCGTCATCACCAACGGCATGACGACCCTGGCCGAACTCTCCGACGACGAGCACGTGCACGTCATCGGCCTCGGCGGCGACCTCCGGAACATCAGCCAGGGGTTCGTCGGCCCCCTCGCCGAGCTCGCCCTCACCCGGTTGACAGCGGACCGCGCGTTCCTCGGCGCCGACAGCCTCGACGCCCGGCTCGGGATCTGCGAGGCCAGCCCGGTGCAGACCCGGCTCAAGGAACTCATGATGGACCACGCCGAACACGTCTACGTGCTCGCCGACAGCTCGAAGCTCGGTCGCGCCCCGTTCGACGCGTGGGCACCGATCGAACAGCCGTGGACCCTGATCACCGACGCGGGGGCAACCGAGGAGCAGCTGGCGCCGTTCCGGGCGCGCGGCGACGTCACCGTCCTCGTCGCCGGCGGGCGGGGCTGACGCGCGGCGCGTGCACGCAGGTCGGAACGCGGCCCCGACGCGTGGGCCAGCCCGGACCCGACACGCGGCCCGACACGCGGGGTGACACGCGGGGTGACACGCAGAGCGGACACCCCCTTCCGGGGGCCCGCCGAAACCGGATACGGTGATCGAGCTCCACCCGAAGCGCGACACCCGAGGGGACCCGAACCCGTGCGCACAACGACCATCACCGTCATCGCCGCTGCCGTCTGCATCGCCGCAGTCGGCATCACCGTTCCCGCCGCCGCGGCGACCGCATCCGACCACGCGACCACGGCGGCGTCCGCCGCAGCCCGCAGCAGCGCGCCGGCCGCCGGGCGGACACCGTCCGCGACCACGCCCTCGTCTGCGTCGCCGTCCGCCGCGCCGTGGTCCGCGACCGCGACCGCGTCCGCCACCCCGAGCGCTGCCGCGGCGGCGAAGTCGAGTACTGCCGCGACGGCGAAGCCGAGCGCCGCCGCGCCCGCGCGCACCGCCACCGCGAAGGCCCCGGCTCCGACCGCCCTCACGGCGACACCGCTCCCCCTCGCCTCGGCCCGCGCCACGTTCGGCAGTGCCCTCATCCACTGGACGAAGCCCGAGGGCGCCCAGGGCGCGTGGGTCGTCAGCCGCAACGGGACGGACTCACTCGGCATCGGCCCGCAGAGCATCAGCACGACCTCGGCGAACGACACCGCACTCGTGCTCAACCACCTCGTCCGCGGCAGGACCTACACCGTCACCGTGACGGGCGACCTCGGCCAGGGGCGATCCGCCTCGACCACCGTGCGCGTCGGGTCGCATCAGGTCACGCCGCCGCGTGCCCTCGTGGTCACGCGGAACGACGAGAACGCGCGGGTCGGCACGGTGTCCGCCGCGTGGGCGGCACCGCAGGTCTCGGCCGGCGAGAAGGTGCTCGGGTACCAGGTCACCGTGCAGCAACTGGCCACCGGTGCCGCGCCGACCGTCGTCGTGCTCGCGCCGAGCGCGCGCTCCTACACCTCGGGTGAGCTCGACTCCACGTTCACCTACCTGGTGTCCGTGTCCGCGATCACCAGTTCCGGCGTGGGGCCCGCGGCGCAGGGGTCGATCCAGATCGGGGACTCGAACAAGCTGTACCCGTGAGGTACCCGGGCCGTCCTGGACTGAACGGCTGGCGACGACCGGTTTAGGGGTCGTCGACGTCCCGCCGGTGGTCGACGTCGATGAGCGCGGGCTTCGGCGACGGATGGGGTTGTCCTGCGTGGACTTCCAGCGCTCCAGCCACGCAGGACATCGAGCCCGCGGCAGCGGATGCGGACCCGAACTGCGCGGTCAGCCCGCCCAGACCTCCCCGAGCACCCGGAGCACGTTCCCGCCGAGGACCTTCCCGATCTCGTCGTCGGAGTACCCGTGCTCGACGAGCCACGCCGCGATGTTGTGGAAGCTCTCCGTCGGGTTCTCGAGCCCGTCGACGTACTCGACCCGGGGGTGGTCCTCCGTCGTGGCCGCGGTCGCCCCGAGCATGGACGAGAACGTCGTGTGCAGGCCGACGTGGTCGCCGTAGAGCGTGTCGGGCCCGAAGGCCACGTGGTCGATGCCGAGGAGTTCGGCGCAGTACTCGAAGTGGTCCATGACGGACAGGAGGCTGTGGGTCGGGTGGTCGCGCGAGATCGTCGTGTGCGGGGCGGCGGACATGCCGATCACTCCCCCGCCGGCGGCGACGGCCCGGAGCACGTCATCCGACTTGAGCCGCGGGATGTCCCAGAGTGCGCGCGCGCCCGCGTGCGTGATGAAGACCGGGACGTCGGACGCGTCGGCGGCGTCGATGCCGGTCCGGTCGGACGAGTGCGACACGTCGATCGCGAGCCCGAGCTGGTTCATCCGACGCACGGCGGCGCGACCGAAGTCGGTCAAGCCGAAGTCGGTTCGCTCCGAGAGTCCGGCCCCGAGACCGTTCGACTGGGAGTAGGCGAGCCCGATCTGCCGGATCCCGAGTCCGTACAGGATGTCGAGGCGGTCGAGGTCGTTCCCGATCGGGGTGGCGGCCTCCAGACCGAAGACGAGCCCGGTCCTCCCGGCCGCGTGGGCGGCGTGGATGTCGGCGAGCGTGCGGATGACGACGACGTCCGACTGGTGGGCGATGTCCGCCTGCCGCATCCCGAGGTCGGTGACGACGTCCTCCCACTGCCATGGCGTGTTGCCCGTGACGGTGGCGGTGCCGTCCATCATGTTGTCGAACACGACGGTCAGCCCGGACGCGCGCAGGCCCTCGAACGCGGTGAACTGACGGCCCGCGCGGTTGTAGGCGGGTGTGTTCGCCATGTCGGCCGGGAACCGGACCGGGTGGTCGTGCAGGCTGATCGTGATGGTCGCCGCCAGGAGCCGCTCGGCGCGCTCGATGACCGCCGGCGTGTGCCCGCCGTCGTACGGCGGGACGCGGTCGAACTCCGGCGTCAGCGGATCTCGCGGTAGGTGGAGGTCACCGTCGAGGTAGTCGTAGGACTCGTAGCCGGACACGATGCGCGGGCCGCCGTTCCCGATCTCCTCGTGCTGCGGATCAGACGGTGGCCGCGACGGGAACCGCGCGGGCGAGGAAGTCGCGGAGCGTCTGCTGGAACTTCTCGCGCTCCTCGACCTGGGGCGAGTGGCCGGACTTCTCGAAGACGACGAGCTCCGCGTCGGGGATCAGTCGGGCGATCGTCTCGGAGGCGCTGACCGGCGTGACCCAGTCCCCGCGGCCGACCGTCACGAGGGTCGGGACGGCGATGCCCGGCAGGTCCGGCTTGAGGTCGTAGGTCGGGAAGTTGTCGACGAAGCAGGCGTTGTGCGCCTCGTGCCGGTAGATGCCGGCCTCGACCGCCGCCGTTGACTTCTCCTCGTCGTACTCGTAGTCGTACAGCGGGATGAGCTCCGCCCACAGCGACTTGAGTTCCTCGTCGCTGCGCGTCTGGCCACCCCAGTAGCGGTTGAAGTGGTCCCAGTTGATCTCGACGCGGTCCTGGTTCCGCGCGTTCTCGAACGCGAGCTCGAGGTTGCTGCCGTCGGCGGAGGTGTCCCGCAGGATGATCGCCGAGACGTGCTCCGGGTAGCGGACGGCGTACTCGAGGGCGATGAACCCGCCGTACGAACCACCGGCCACGACGATCTGCTCGACGCCCGCCCACTGCCGCAGTCCGTCGACGTCTGCCGCCCACTGCTCGTGCGTGTACGGGCCGACGCCCTCGCTGCGGCCGCACCCGCGCGAGTCGAAGACGATGACCCGGAAGCGGTCGTGGAGCGGGCCGAACGTGGCCTTCGGCTCGGCGAGCGAACCGATCCCCCCGCCGCCGTGGTGCGCGATGAGGACCGGTGCGTCCGGGTCGCCGTTCGTCGGCTCGAGCACCTCGACGTTGAGTCGGGCGCCGTTGATCGTGAGGTCCATCGGGTTCCTTCCGGGATGCCCCTCGCCGATGCGACAGGCGGAGCACAACTCTAGATGTGGTTGAGGGGACGACCGAGCGTTCTGCCGCGGTCGTTCACCCGTACGTTCACTGCGCTGGGCGTCCCAGACGCCGCACGGTATGGCTCGGGAGGCGTCGCGAACCAGCCGAGCAGACCCGTGTCTGCACACACGAAGATATGGACCTCGCCGGTGCACGTGCTGCGCGGAGCGCCGAGGTCGGCAGGAACATACGTGTGACCTGTTCCCCGGGACAGTCTGCGCTGATCGCGGCGTGCCCTGATCAGGGCTTCGTCGCAGGTTATCTCGAGGAGGCCGAGCCGCAACGACTAACGGTAGTATCTCGCCGTGCGCCTGCCCGACCGTCGTCCACCCCGGAAGCAACTCGCCGCGGCTCCCGCGCTGGCTCGCCTCGAGAAGGCGGCCCGAGGCGCGACTTACGTTGGAAGTGTGGAGCACAAGACTGGTCACTCGTGGCTTGGACCCGGGAAGCTTCGATCGGACGCCACGCCTTGTCCCCCGGAGTACCGGGATCGACATCAGTTCACCGCTTGGCTCAAGCAAGCGCTTCTGGATGGTCGCGTGAGTGAATACTGGGAGGACGATTTCCCGCGGTACGTGTGGGTGCTGCACGAGGGACGCCTTTTCGAAGGGCGACTCATGAATCGCGTTCAAGGCCAGTACAAGGGTTACCCAATTGATCGGCGCTCGGCTCCGAAGGGTCTCGAATGAACAGCTTCGAAGTTTGCATCGATTGGCTTGATGCGGCCGGAGTCCGGACTCCAGAACTGGCAGCAACCTGGGCCTCTCTCTCGATGAGGATCGGAAATGAACCCGTTACGCTTGTTCGCGACACCCTGGCTAATTCGTATCGCGATTCAATACATGTATCGGCCTATCCACTGGCGGAATGGATTGCTTACAACTGGTGGTTGCTCACTACCCCCGGGTCAACGGCTCAAGTAGATTTCCTCAACGCGGCACAGCGCCCCTCACTCGATATGCGCGCGGCAGGCGACGGCTTCGCCTGGCCGCCGATTCGACTATTCCCAGAACAGGGCTACTACTTCATTACTAGTCGCCCTGAGGAGAGTGCGGACCAACGAATTATCTACCAACAGCGTTCAAGCTGGGTAACTGATTTTGACGACACCGTAACGGGCTTGTTTGGCTTCGTTGCATCCGTGATCACGCGACTTGAGCAAGAGAACATATTCGACACCCCTCTCCAGCGGGAGTGGAGTCGGGTGGAGAATATGTCGGAGGACGAACTAGAGTTTTGTCGAGTCGCCGCAGCCTTCGGCCTCGATCCCTATTCGGCAGGCCCCCTGGAATCTCAGGGGCTAATTGATGCCGCCGCAAAGGTTGGTAACGTTGACCTTCTCGCGGAAGTGGTGCCCGTCACCCCTCGTGACGGGCTTCAGTACAGTGCTGACTGGCTCGCGGAGTCCCTGCAAGAACTGAATGAGCTCGAAACGTCAGAAACCGGTCGAGTCGTCGAGAAAATCGCTTCGGCCGTCTCAGCTCGGCATCTCCGTCAGCAGGCTAGGTCTTTGGAGCACCCGTGGACCATAGGCTTCAGCCGAGCCCGCGCGGCTCGGGACGTTCTCGGCCTGAAGTCAAGTGATGCGGCACCTGTAGAGACTTACATCTCCACCGCTTACAGCAAACTGCCCTCTCCGATTCACGCTCCCGCTCTCGTTACACCCTCTACGCCCTCTCCACGGGCAGTGGTGGGTCCGTCTCGAGGAGTGAGTAGCACGCGCTTCCTCCAAGCGCGCGTGCTTTCCCGAGCTGTGTACCAAAGCGACGAGCGCGTTCACGTCATGACCGACGGGCCCTTTATCAGCGATCGGATCGAACGAGCATTTGCGGCTGAGTTTCTCGCACCCGCAATTGGCATCAGCACCCTACTCGCGGGCGACTTTTCCGACAGGGCTTGCCAAGGAGTGGCGGATCACTTCGGAGTGGACAGGCGCGTAATCGAGCATCAGATCGACAATCAAATCCGAGCCGACTTCTCATGAAAGGGAGCCGTCGCTGATTCGGTCGTCAGTCGTCGCCTCAACCTCCTGGTGGCGCTTGTCCGCCGTTCCTTCACGGCCTACCGGCATTGTACGAGCTCGATGAACCGCGACAACAACGCCATCCCCGCGATCGACGTCGGCAGCGCCGTCGTCAGACCCGGCGAGTACACGACGAACGCCGCCCACTTCGCCCGCGAGATCGCGACGTTGAGCCGGTTCGGCATGAGCAGGAAGTCGAGCCCCCGCGGGATCTCGGCCGCGGAGGACGCGGCGAGCGACACGATGGCGACCACGGCCTCCCGGCCCTGGAACAGGTCGACCGTGCCGACCTGCGTCCCGCGCAGCCCGGCGGCGTCGAGCGCGGCGCGGATCAGCGCGCCCTGCGCGTTGTAGGGCGCCACGACGATGACGTCCTCGTCGGTCAGTGGCCTGGTCACGCCGCCGTCCGTCCACGGCAGCCCGATGACGGACGACGCGAGCGACACGACCCGCTCCGCTTCTTCGGGCGAGGACGTCGTGTTCCCGATGTGCGCGACCGGCGCGACGTGGAGGCCCGGCTCGAGTCCCCGGAGCGACCGGGACAGGACGGCCTCGGACGCGGTGAGCGACCCGTTGTAGGACAGGCGCGAGACGGGCGCGGTCAGGGCCGGGTGCATCCGCCGGGTGTGCGCCAGGAAGTACCCGAACTCCGGCGGCAGGACGTGCTCGCCGTCGGCCAGCCAGCCGAGGGCGGACTCGTCGACCGGCTCGGGGTGCGAGCCCTGCGACACCTGGGGCAGCTGCTGCGGGTCGCCGAGCAGCAGGAGTCGCGACGCGGCGACGGACGAGGCGATCGTGGGCGCGAGCGAGAACTGCCCCGCCTCGTCGACCACGAGCAGGTCGAGCGACCGCCGTTCGACGGTGTTGGCGTTGGCGAAGGTCCACGCCGTCCCGCCGACCACACCGCCGGGCCGACCGGTCGATCCCGCTGCGGGGCCGGTCAGGAACGCGGCGAGCGCGACGTTGTCCTTGACGGGCGTCCAAGCGGCCGCCTCGAGTCGGTCGGGATCTCCGCCGCGCTGCGGCACCTTGACGACGCGGTCGGCGGGAACACCCGCGGTGACGACGGCGTCGAGGAAGTTCTCGGAGGTCGCGTGCGACTGCCCGACCACTCCGACCCGCCACCCGTGCTCCTGCACGAGCCGTGCGACGACGTGCGAGCCGACGTACGTCTTACCGGTGCCGGGAGGCCCCTGGATCGCCAGGTACGACCGGTCGAGTCCGAGCAGGGTCGCGACGACGGCCGCGACGGTGTCGTCCTCCGTCACGGACAGCGGCACGACGCCTCCGCGCGGCGGCACCCGCCGCAGCAGGTCGAGGGCCGGGTCGGGCAGCATCGACGGGAGCGCATCGAGCACCTCGCGCCCCCACTCGGCGATCGCCTCGGGCTGCGGCTTCGCGGCCGGCGGTGCGGCGGGCGTGAGGGCCACCGGCAGGTCCTCGTGCCCCGTCTGCCCCTGCCCGACCGACTCCTTGAGCAGGATCTCGATGCGGTCGCCGTTCGGCCCGATGTCGAGGACCTCGCCCTTGCTCGAGGCGCCACGCATGCCCGGCCCCGGCGAGGTGATCGAGATCGGCAGGGGTTCGTCGTAGACGAGGTGCGGCTTCGTGCCCTCACGGACCTTGCTGCCGGGTGCGAGCGTGCCGAGCAGGCGGAGTTCGCGCGAGAACGTCCGCTTGCCGGGCAGCTTCGCCCAGTCCTGCACGACCTCGGCCTGCTCCACGATGAACACGTCGCGGGTGTCGGCCCACTCGTCGATGGGGTTCCGGAGCCGGTCGAAGTGCTCCTGCCAGAACGTCTTGCCCTCACGCCGGTGGTAGTCGATGGCGGCCGCGGCGAGCGCGATGGCCTGCTGGTCCGCCGTGCGGTCGAGCGCGTCGACGCCCTCGATCTCGACCATGAGCGCCAGGTACACCGGGTCGGGCTCGCGCACGGCCGGCGGGAGCACGACCTCCAGCTCGTCGGATGCGCCGTCGGACCCGGCCGTGTCGGGTGCGGAGCCGTCGTCGTCGACGCGACCCCGGTCCTCCAGGCCGAGCAGCCAGTCGCGGAGCCGCAGCGTCGATCGGCAGTCGTACTCGTTGTAGTCCGCGACCTGGTCGAGCGCGTGCTGCCCCAGGACCGGGTCCCCGTTCCGGAGCTCCTCGATCGCCTCGACGTACGCGGTGATGCTGTCCGCGGCGTTCGTCACGCCGGCGTCGTCGCGCAGGTCCTCGCCCATGTAGAGCGGCTCGAGCTTCTTGATCGAGTAGCTGCGGCTGCCGACGAGCAGGGCCTTCCGCACGATCGGGTACAGGTCGACCAGGACGTTTTCGCGGAGCAGGTCGTCGACGTCGTCCTCGCCCACACCGTGCCGCGCGGCGAGCGACAGCAGGTGCGTCCGCTCGTACGACGCGTAGTGGTAGACGTGCATGCCCGGGTACTGCGCACGCCGCTCCTTGACGAACGCGAGGAAGTCGACGAGCGCGCGCCGTTCCTCCCGGATCGTGTGCGCCCAGAACGCGGTGAAGCGGGCGTCCGTGTCGACGAGCCCGAACAGGTAGTCGAGGCCCCAGGTGTGGCCGTCCTCGGAGTACAGCGGGTCGCCCTCGAAGTCGAAGAACACGTCGCCCGCGTCCGGCGCCGGGATCGCCGCGAGCGCCTGCGGGTCGACGACCTCGAACCGGGGTGCGGGGTGGACGTCGGAACCGGCGCGCTGTCGGTCGCGTTCCGATCCGGTCTGGAGGCGCGCCTGCGCCCGCAACGTCGCCAGCGTCGCCGCGCTGACACCGGGCACCGGGCCCTCGGCGGTCGCGAGGGCGTCGATGCTCGTCACGCCCGCCGCGATGAGGCGCGCTCGCTGGTCGAGGCGCATGCCGGCGACGAGGACGAGGTCGCGGTGCTCCTCGACCTGCGTGCTGCAGATGCCGCACCGGCCGCACGAGGTGTAGCGGGGGTCGCCCCACGCGAGCGGCTCGGAGGCGGCGATGCGCTCGTCGATGACGCGCCGGAGCTCGTCGCGCTGCGTCCGGTACACCGGTGCGATGTCGGCGAGGTCGTGGCTGCTCACGGTCTCGTCGCCGAGGACCAGGTGCACCTGCGCCCCCACCGGGATGCCGAGCCGCTCGATCTGCTCGGCGTACGCGGCGAGCTGCAGCAGCGCGGTGATCTTGGCGTGCCGGGCGAGCTTGGTGTCGTAGACCTCGTACTCGCCGCGGTCGTTGCGGATGAGGAAGTCCGAGAACCCGATGAAGCCCGGGTCGTGGAACGTCGCCTGGTACAGGACCGCGACGCCGGCGCGCATGGCGTCCGCCGCGGCCTGCGCCGCCTGCTGGTACTGGTCCGGGTCGGGGCGCTCGAACTCGACGACCTGGTCCGCGCCGTGCTCGGCCTTGAGCGTCGCGAGGTACCGGAGCTCGTGCTCGTCACCCAAGCGAGCGGTGCGGTCGAGCATCGCGTCTGCCGCCTCGGCCACCGGTTCGGCGCGCCCCAGCTTGGCGTCGAGACGCCGCAGGAACGCCCACTCGCACGACGCCCAGACGCTGAGGTCGCTCGGGCTCAGCACGACGCGGCCGTCGGTCGTCAGTTGCACGGTTCCTCCCCCGGGTGCGCTCGTTCGTCGCGCAGCACGACGGTAGCGGTCGCGACCGACACGACCGACACGACCGACACGACCGACACGACCGGGACGACCGACACGACCAGCACGCAGGGGTCGACACGACCGGGACCCAGCAGCCGCGGCCGAGCGACACTGACATGCCGGGCGGACGCGCCGCAGTCTGTCCTCTGGAGTGAGGACTTGTCGCCTGCTCGTGCCGCTGCCAGTGTCTCGCCATGGACGCACCCACAACGAAGTTCGACGTCTCCGGCTCACTGAGCCGACGCTCGCTCCTCATCGGAGCGGGCGGTGTCTCGCTCGCCGCGGTCGCTGCAGTCGCAGGACCCGCATCGATGGCGAGCGCCGCCGCACCCACCACCCCGTCCGCCGTGATCACCGAGGCGAAGAGCTACACCGGCAACAGCCTCGCGCAGATGAACGCGATCTGGTCCTCCAAGTACAAGACGAGTGGCGACTGGTGCGCGATCTTCGTCAGCTGGTGCCTCCGTGGCACCGACACCGGCTTCAGCCCTCGGGCGTCGGACTTCTACAAGCTCTGCACGCCGGTGTCGGCCGCCAACGTCCGCCAGGGCGACATCATCTGGTACTACGGCGTCGGGCACATCGGCCTCGTTCGGTCACACAGCGATGGCCACGTCCGCACGGTGGAGGGGAACGTGGGCTCGGGCAACGCCTCGACCAACCACGTGAAGATCTACGAGGACCCCTGGGACACGAGCGGTCAGTACAAGTTCGCGCGGCCGAAGTACTGACCCCGTCGAATCAGCCGACGTCGACCGCGCACGCGGACGACAAGTGCGCATGCGCCCGCATGCGCACTTGTCGTCCGCGTGTGCACTCAGTCGGTGGCGACCCCGCCGCCCCAACGCACGCCCACCGCGGTCGTCGCGAACGGCGCGAGCGGAACCCGCACCGCACCATCATCGACCGGGAGGCCCGTCCCCCGGTCCCCGAGGAACGAGCTCACCCACGCCTCGGCCATCGCCACGCCGGGCCGGAGCGTCAGCACGACGTCCTGGTCGGCGAACGACTGGAGCCGCACGATCGAGGTGCCCTCCTCCGGTCCTGCGACGACACCGACCAGTTGCACGCGGTCGTCGTCGAGGTCGAGCAGGGACACATCGGCCCGAGCGGCGGTGTCCGGACGGCCCTTGGCCTCAGCGGTCGTCAGGGGGTGCACGAGCTCGCCGGTCGTCGCCACGGCCAGACCCTCGGTCGAGGCTCCGTCCCGGTCCGTGCGGACCCCGACGGCGTACCGGAAGGTCGCGGTGAACGCCTGCTCGATCGGGAAGTTCGTGTCCCACACGTTGTTGTGGAGCCACGAGAACACGGTGCCCGGTTCGACGGGACTCGTGCTCGCGGGGAACGGCGCGTACGGCACCGCGATGCTCCCGGTCTGCACGAGCGGCGCGTCCTTCGTCACCCAGACGACGTCGTCGTGGGTCTCCGGGTCGGTCAAGGTGATCCAGTTGCGGATCGCGCGCATGTGCTGCGGCGCTCCCGGGATGTGCGGGACGCCGTCGCCCGTGACCCCGCCGGAGACCTCGAACCGGACGACCGGGTCGTCGACGGCGAACGGGAACGCGAAGTAGGCGCTCTCCTTGATCAGGGTCGTCGGCTTGGCCAGGCGGTTCTCGATGAGCAGCACGCCGTCGCCGTGCCGGAGCCGGAGCGTCACGACGACGGAGTCCACCCCGTCGGCGACGAACTCGTAGACCAGGCGTTCCTCGACCGCGTCGCTCGTCCGCTCGAGGACGACGGCGGGCCGGGCGGTCGTCCGTGACACGAGCAGTTCGAGCCGGTCGGAGACGGACAGCTTGTTTGCCAGGTGGTTGAACCCGGCGCCCGAGCTGCCGTACTGGTCGTAGAGGTACGCGTTGAACCCAGCGACGGACGACCCGTTCACGAGCTCGCGTCCGGTCCGCCGCTCGACGATCGACGCGATGGAGGACGTGGTCTCGTCGACGACGACGCGCAGGTACTCGTTCTCGAGCGTGAGCACCTCGGCGCGGGCCCGGGACCCGAGGGGAACGGGAGCGTCGTTCGGCGCGGACGTCGCCGCGACGGAGACGTCGAGTCGGACGAACCCGAACGCGGGCACGTCCTCGACCCGCACGACCGCCCAGCGCCCGGACTCCCGGTGCGCCGTGTTCGACTGCGGTTCGAGGACCACCGGTATCGGTTCGCCGGTGCGGCCGTCCCGGACCTCGATGTCCTGGTCGAGGCCGATGTGGGCCTCCTTGACGAGCAGGCGCGCGACGGTGCTGCGGCGGCGGCCGGTGGCGTTCGCGGCGATGAAGCTGACGACCGCGTCGGGATCGCGCGGCACCGCGGCGCCGAGGTAGGCCATCGCCTGCTCCCGGAACTCGGTGGCCCGCTGGTGCGCGCCGATGCCCTGCGCCACCTTCCACTGCCACTGCAGCTCCCCCGACTCGAACCCGGCGTCCCCGTGGGTCCAGGAGTTCCCGGCGCCCCACGTGTGCTCGTTGAACATCGAGATCGCGTCGTAGGCCTCGGTGCGACGCGCGGTTTCCTCCGGTACCGCGGCAGCGCCGATCAACGCGGCCGCCTGCGAGAACGCGCCGGCGTCGGTGACGGCGGCCTGGGCCTCCCGGGCGAGTGCGAGCGGCACGGCCGCGGAGCCGACGCCCTCGACCCACCAGTCGCCCCAGTCCCCCTGGAACGTCTGGAGCTCGTCGCCGTGGCGGGCCTCCGCCTCGGCGAAGAAGTCCTCGTTCCGCGACACCCGCAGGGTCGGGGACGTCCACGTGTCGTTCCACTCGCGGACGATCTCGGCGAGCTGGAGCCGGGCGGGGCCGTTGTCGCCCATGAACCCCTGCGTGCGGATGTGCAGGACCTCCCACGGGTAGCCGTCGCGGCCCTCGGTCTGCTCGCCGTGCGCGCCGAAGATCCCGGGCGGGAACGGGTAGCCGCGGGTGGCGAGCGCGGTCAGGTACGCGGGGAACAGCGCGTCCACGGACGCGTACGACTCGGTGAAGCCGATCATCGGCCCCTCCATGTACGCCAGGCCGTGCGGGCTGTCGGTCATCCACACGATCACCGAGTTGCCGGCGGGGGTGCGCCAGCGGAACATGCGCGGCAGGTTGAGCGCGCCCGAGGTGTGCGGCTGCGACCGGCCCGCCCAGTTGTGCGCGACCGCCAGGTACTTGACGCCGACCTCCTGCAGCGCGTCCGGGAGGCCCGCCACCTGTCCCGGGACGTCCGTCTGCATCGCGGTGGTGAAGTCGATGCCGTACTGGTCGCGGATGCGCCGCGCGTCACGGAGGAGCTCGTGCAGTTCGTCGGTGGAGCACGTGTCGGTGTGCAGGTTGTACGGCATCGCGCTGAGGCCGATCCGGCCGTCCTTGACGAGCTGCACGAACTCGTCGACCTGCGCCTGCGGGCGGTGCCGCTCCCAGTCGGTGAACGCCCAGAGCGCCTCGGCGTTCCAGCGGAACCGGGCCTCCTCGGGCCAGTCGTCGGTCGCGCGGGCGAGGTCCATGGCGGTGTCGAGGTACGACCGCTGGCTCGCGATGACCGTCGCCTGCGGGTCGGTGTAGCCGAAGTCGAAGTGCGAGTGGTGCACGACGTGCACGGACCACGGCCGCTGCGGCGTGAGCTCGACGGACACCGCGCCGTCGCCGAGGGACGGGATCCGGACGGTCGCCGCGGTGGGCGCGTTGACGACCCGGACCAGGAGGCGCACCGACAGCGCGTCGGGGGCCGTCGCGAAGCCGACGAACGCGCCTGGCGCGGCGGCGGCGCCGGTGCCGGTGCCGGTCGCGGTGCCGCGTTCGATCACGACGTCGGTCGCGCGGGCCGCCGCTTCCTCGGTGTCGAACAGGAGGCGCACCGCCTGGACCTCGACGTCGTCCCGTGTGGCGCGCATGGGCTCCGGCAAGACGCGGACGCGTTCGCCGCCGATCGTGCCGGTGGCGGCGACGGCCCGGTCGATCAGGCCGACCCGCGCGTCGGTGTGCTGCCACGGCTGTGCCGAGATCAGCGGGGGTCGAGTCGGGCGATCACCACGGGCGTCGGTCATCAGCAGCACCATTCGTCGTCGAATTGATATCGTTACCAACAACGCTAGCAGGACGACGGGGGCGCTCCGCAAGGGGCAATCGTGTGACCGGCCGAAGCCGGTGCTGCTGTACACGTGTGACCGGCCGGAGCCGGTGCTGCTGTATACCTTGAGGCATGGCAGCCGCGGGGAACGGGAGCGGGCCCACGACGGGGCGCGGTCGTGGTGCGCCGACGGTCAAGGACATCGCGCGTGTCGCCGAGGTCAGCCCGATGACCGTGTCCCGTGTGCTTTCCGGGGGCAAGAACGTCCGGCCCGAGCTCCAGGACCGGGTCGAGCGCGCCATCGCCGAGGTCGGCTACCACCGGAACGAGAACGCCCGCCGACTCCGACAGGGTCGCCGCTCGGGACTCGTCGGCGTGCTCATCACGAACGTCGGGAACCCGTACTACGCGGGGATGCTCCAGGGCGTCGAGGAGGTCGTCGGCGAGGCCGGCCGACGCATCATCATCGGCGTCACGAACGAGGACGAGGACCTCGAGCAGCAGCTGCTCGCGGACTTCCTCGGTCGGCAGGTCGAGGGCCTCATCGTCGTCCCCGCCGGTCGGGAGCCGGCCCGGTTCGCGCCCGACGCCCTCGCCGGCGTGCCCGTGGTGCTCGCGTCGCGGACGTTCCCCGACGTCAGCGCGGACGCGATCCTGCTCGACGACATCCACGGCGCGTTCGTCGCCACGGACCGCATGCTCGTCGAGGGGCACACCCGCGTCGGGTTCCTCGGCAACCAGGTGTCGGTGTCGACCGGCCGCCGACGGTTCGAGGGCTTCCGCCAGGCGCACGAGCGCCACGGGCTCGAGCCCGTCGACGAGCTCGTCCGGCTCGGGCAGCAGGACGTCAGCTCGGCCGAGCAGGCGATGGACCAGCTGCTCGGCCTGGAGGCCCCGCCCACCGCCGTCTTCGCCGCCAACAACCGCAACTCCATCGGCGCGATCCGCGCCATCACGAAGTCCCGGGCGCGGGCGAGGGACCGCGGCGAGCAACCCGCTCCGATCCGGCTCTTCGGGTTCGACTCGTTCGAGTTCGCCGACATGTCGCCCGTGCCGCTGTCCGTCGTCGCGCACGACGCTGCCGAGCTGGGTCGCGTCGCCGCCCGGATGCTGTTCGACCGCCTCGACCGTGGGGACGACAGCGCGCCGCGGCTCGTCGAGCTGCCGGTGGAGTTCGTCGACTTCGCGTAGCGCCGGCGGGCCTCCCGGCTGCGCCGCCCCGCACTCGAGGACCACCCGTGTATGCCGACGATCCCGCTGTCGAACGAAACCGGGACCGTCGAGCGCAGCGGCGGGGCACGTAGTGGAGCCGCAGCCGCCCGGGAGTTTCGACGGTGCTGCTGGCGAACGACAACCGGGACGTCGAAACCAGGGGCCGGGAGGCTGGGGTCCATCGGGAGGAGCGGCAGCGCTCCCGAGGAGACGCCGGACGCGGCGCCGAGACCGGCCGGAGCTGGCCCTCCCGACGGGCCGGTGCCGGGCCTCCCGGCGGGCTTGCGATCGGTGCCGATCCTGATAACGTTACCAACCTGAACACACGTCCATGCGGCCAGCGTCGGTCGCGGACGCGAAGGGAGCGGGGATGGACGACCGACCGACCGGATCACGGGCGACCTACGACAGGGCACCGTCGGTGGCCGTCGGACCCGGGCACCACGCCTGGACCGGCCCCGAGGCCTGGGGGCGACTGGCGGAACACGCGGCTCCCGGTCGCCCGATCGCGATCGACACCTACCCCGGCAGCGACCTCGACGGGCTGCGCGCTGAGCTCGCGCGCGCGCTCCCCGACGCCGAGCTCATCGACGTCGAGGTCGCGGCGGCGCACTCCCCCGAGTACATCGACGCGCTCCTCGCCCCGAACCTCACCGACGACCGGGTGTTCGGCGTCATGGACCATCGCACGCTCGACATCCTGTACGACGCGGACCGGCTCGCCGCCGTGGCCGACCGGGTCGCCGCGTCCGAGCGGCCCGTCGTGGTCTACGGCTGGGGCGCCACGCTCGTGCCGACGACGTTCGACACTGTCGTCCTCGCCGACCTCGCCCGATGGGAGATCCAGCAGCGGCAGCGCGCGGGCGCCCCGAACTGGCGCGCGGACAACGGCGACGACGACCAGCTCCGCAAGGTCAAGCGCGGGTTCTTCGTCGAGTGGCGGATGGCCGACCGGCACAAGCAGGCGTTGTTCGACCGGATCGACTACGTCCTCGACGCGAACAGCACGATGGCGACCGCCAAGCTCATCACCGGCGACACGTTCCGAGCCGGCCTGGCCGCCGCGACGACCCGTCCGTTCCGGGTCGTCCCGTTCTTCGACCCCGGCGTGTGGGGCGGCCAGTGGATGAAGACGACGTTCGACCTCGACGACGCCGAGAACTACGCCTGGTGCTTCGACTGCGTGCCCGAGGAGAACAGCCTGCTGCTCGACGTCGACGGCACCACCGTCGAGGTTCCGTCCCTCGACCTGGTCCTCCGGCACCCGCGGGAGCTCCTGGGCGAGCGGACCCACGCGCGGTTCGGCCCGGAGTTCCCGATCCGCTTCGACTTCCTGGACACCATGGAGGGCGGCAACCTGTCACTCCAGGTGCATCCGCTGACCGGGTACATCCAGGACAAGTTCGGCATGCACTACACGCAGGACGAGAGCTACTACCTGCTCGACGCCGCCGACGACGCCGTGGTGTACCTCGGGCTCCGCGAGGACGCGGAACCCGCCGCGATGGAGCAGGCGCTCCGCACCGCCGAGACCGGTGCCGCCCCGTTCGAGGCCGACGCGTTCGTCAACGCGTTCCCCGCCAAGAAGCACGACCACTTCCTCATCCCCGCCGGCACCGTCCACTGCTCCGGGGCGAACTCGATGGTGCTCGAGATCTCGGCGACGCCGTACATCTTCACGTTCAAGATGTGGGACTGGGGCCGGGTCGGGCTCGACGGCGTCCCGCGTCCGATCCACCTCGACCACGCGATGGCGAACGTGCAGTGGGACCGGGACACGACGTGGACCCGCGACCACCTGGTCGACCAGGTGACCGAGGTGGCCTCCGGCGACGGCTGGGTCGAGGAGCGCACGGGCCTGCACGAGCTCGAGTTCATCGAGGTCCGCCGGCACTGGTTCACCGACGTCGTCCCGCACGACACCCGCGGCACGGTCAACGTCCTCAACCTCGTCGAGGGCGCCGAGGCCGTCGTCGAGAGCCCGACCGGCGCGTTCGAACCGTTCGTCGTCCACTACGCCGAGACCTTCATCGTGCCGGCCGCCGTCGGGCCCTACACGATCCGGCCACACGGGCGCGGGACCGGTCAGCGCCTCGGGACCGTCAAGGCGTCGGTGCGGGGCACGGAGCGGGGGTAGCGCGCGGGGCCGCGACCCGCCGAGGGGGCACAACACGCCGTTCCGCCCCGGAGTGAGCGGCGCGTCGTGCACACTCGCCCCTGCCCCCGCCCCGCCCCGCGCCCGCTCCCGTCCGCACGAGCCTCGGCCGGGCGGACGACGCCGGAACCTGACGTCAGCGGCCGTCCGCCCAGACCGCCGCCCCGATGAGCGGCGCGTCCGCCCCGAGCTGCGCCGGCCGCAGCTCGGTCACCGCTCCCGCCTCGGCGAACGCCGTCGCCAGGGGCTCCTCGAGCAGGTCCCACGAGCCCGCCATCGCACCGCCGATCACCGTCCGGGAGGCCCCGAACCGCCGCACCCACGGACCGAGCGCCCGCCCGAGTGCGGTCATCGTCGTGCTGATCACCCGCGTCGCCACGATGTCGCCCTGCCGCGCGCGGTCGGCGATCTCGCGGACGCTCGGCGCGTCCGCTCCCCCGCCGTGCTGCGTCGCGCCAGTTGCATCCGTCGCGCCCGCGGAATCCGTCGCACCCGCGGCACCCGTCGCCCGCGCGTAGGCATCCCGGAGCGCGGCGGTCGACACGGTCTCCTCGAGCGGGCGGCCGTCGAGCCGGATCGTGTGCGCCTCACCGCGGGCCGGGACCAGGTCACCGTGGTCGACGTGCACGCCGTGGTCGAGGAACGCCGACCCCACGCCCGTCCCGAGCGTCAGGCACACCATCCGTGCAGCTCGCTCGCCCGCACCCGCAGCCCACTCCCCGATGCCGTACGCCACCGCGTCGTTGCAGAACCCGACGGCCGTCGGCGGCACCCCGAGCCGGTCGGCCAGCGCCGCCCGGAGGTCGACACCCGTGAGCGCTTCGAACTTCCCCATGCCCCGGAAGTCGCCGACGCCACGGACGGGATCGAACGGACCGGGCATCGCGATCGTCCAGGCGGGCGCACCCTCGGCAGCGACCTCGCGGGCGGCGTCGACCAGGACCTGGAGCAGGGCGTCGCGGGGTGCACCCGCATCGAGCTGCCGCGTCCGGGAGGCCCGCACCGCCCACCGGACGTCGGCTCCGATACCCGCGACATCCGCACGCTCGAAGCCGGCCCCGGGCACGCCACCGGTGACCGTCGCGACGCCGGACGCTGGTCCCGCATCGAGGGCGATCGCGGCGCCGGTCCCCGTCACGACCGCGGCGGTCACATGACTGCCACCGACGTCCATGACGTGGATCAGGCCTCCCGGCCGGTGCTGCTGGTGCGTTCCGCTCATCGTCCCCACTCACCTGTCGTCCGGTCACGCCGTCGTCCCGCGGCGCCGCTGTCCGACCCGCGCAGTCCGTCCGGTTCGGGATCGACACCCTTGCCGCTCCGTCGCAGCGCATGTTACTGTCAGCGCCTGGTAACGATACCAACGGATTGCATCCGCACTCCTCGCACTGAGTTCCACGAGCGGCGAGACGCGTGCACCGGGCCGAGAACAAGGGAGTTCAGCGTGAAAATGAAGCGATTGCTACCGGTCATCGCGATGACCCTGGCGGCATCAGCGGTGCTCGTCGGGTGTTCGTCGTCGAGCTCGTCGAACACCACCACCGGCACCTTGAGCTTCGTCAACGACAAGTCGTGGGACTTCAAGTCGTTCTCGAAGGTGTCGCAGAAGGACATCGGCGTCTCGCTCAAGTCCTCGACCTACGCGGACCAGCCGGCGTTCCAGGCGTTCGTCAAGCAGTCGTTCCGGACGAACAAGACGCCGGGGCTGTTCACCTGGCACACCGGCGACCAGCTCAAGCAGCTCGTCGACCAGGGCCTCGTCGCGGACACCTCGAGCATCTGGAAGAAGGCGATCGCGAACGGCCAGATCGCCCCGAGCGTCAAGAGCCTCTACACGATCGACGGCAAGCAGTACTGCACCCCGATCAGCGTCGACGACTGGGTCATGTACTACGACAAGTCGATGTTCGCCAAGTACAACTTGACGCCGCCGACGACCTGGGCCGAGATGATGTCCGACGCCGCGGTCCTCAAGCAGCACGGCATCTCGCCGTTCTGGAGCTCGGGCGGCGACCCCTGGGCGTTCGTGTGGTTCCAGATCCTCCTCGCCGGCACGGACCTGAACCTCTACCAGGGCCTCTCGACCGGCAAGGTCTCGTACACCGATCCGCGCGTGGTCAAGGTGATGGACACGTGGCTCGACATGGAGAAGAAGGGGTACTTCAGCGACCCGGGTTCCAAGACGGCCCCCGAGACGCAGATGAAGGACGGCAAGCTCGCCATGATCCCGTTCGGCACCTGGTACGCGTCGACGATCGACCAGGTCGGCCTCAAGCCCGGAACCGACTGGGGCGTGTTCACGATCCCCAAGGTGAACCCGGCGCAGGCCAAGACCCCCGTGGCGATCGAGACCGCGCCGGCGTGCGTGCCCGAGAAGTCCTCCCAGAAGCAGCTCGGGCTCAAGTACTCGGCCTGGTGGATGACCGCGAAGGCGCAGACCGCCTGGTCGAAGCAGCAGAACAACCTGCCGTACAACCCGAAGGCCACCGCGGCGACGCAGACCTTCGTCGACGCGAGCAAGGAACTGTCGAACACCAGCAAGTACGAGACGTACCTGCGCTACTACGAGGCCACGCCGCAGCAGATCCTGACCGAGGCGCTCGACCAGTTCACCGGGTTCATGACGAACCCCGGTGACCCGAAGAAGTACCTGTCGGGCATCCAGCAGGTCGCCGCGCAGTACTGGAAGAGCCACAAGTAACCGATGGCCGACCGCAAATCGACCAACTACCAGGCCGCCGCCTGGGCCTTCCTCGGCCCAGGCGCGGCCGTGGTGGTCCTGGTCCTCTACCTCCCCGTCCTCTACACCGTCTACCTCAGCTTCACGTCGTACACGGGCCTCGGCAGCGCGTCGTTCGTTGGGCTCGCCAACTACGCCTCGATGTTCACGGACCCGGTGTTCACCACCGCGCTCCTCAACACACTGATCTGGGTCGGCGGCTCGCTGCTCATCCCCGTCGGGATCGGGCTCCTCGTCGCCTACCTGTCATTCGGCCTCAAGGGCGCCGCCTGGCTCCGCGTGCCGTTCCTCATCCCCTACGCCCTCTCCGGCGTCGCGGTCGGCATCCTGTTCAACTTCGTGCTGCAGAACGGCGGTGCGCTGTCCCAGGCACTCGCGTTCCTGCACCTGCCCGGCAGTGACATCCGCTGGCTCCAGGTGGCCCCGCTCAACACCGTGGTGATGATCCTCGCCGCGTCGTGGCAGGGCATCGGCGTCAACGCGCTGCTGTTCACCGTCGGCCTGCAGTCGATCCCCAAGGAGCCGCTCGAGGCCGCGCGCGTCGACGGCGCCTCCGGCTGGCGCATGTTCCGGTACATGATCTGGCCACTGCTCCGGCCCTCCACGACCATCGTGGTCGGCCTGTCGATCGTCAACAGCCTCAAGACGTTCGACATCGTGCAGGCCATGACGCAGGGCGGGCCGAACCGGGTGTCCGAGACCCTCGGCGTCACCATGTACCGCGACACGTTCTCGAACAGCCAGTACGGGCTCGGGTCGGCCGTCGCGATCTTCCTCAGCGTCATCACCGTCGCCGCGAGCGTCATCTACCTGCGGCGGCAGCTCGCGATCGGCGACTCCTCGGGTGACGGGGCGGCGCGCGATGGGGCGGGCGCGGGTCGGGCCTCCCGGCGTACGCGCGGTGGCGACGGCGGTGCGCCCGGGGGCTCGGCCGGGAGGTCCGCCAGCGGTCCGTCCGACGCCTCGCCTCGTGAGACGGTCGGGGCCGCCAGCGGCGCCGGACGGTCTGACAGGTCCGGCGTGGCTCGTTCAGAACGGAGGGCCGTCTGATGCGGTCGACCATGCCCCGCTACGTGATCCTCGGCGCCATGGGCCTGCTGTGGCTCGTGCCGATCTACCTGCTGTTCGCGAACGCGAGCAAGAGCTCCGCCTCGTACTCCGGAGACAACTTGTGGAGCGCCGGCTCCCCCGTCGGCCTGTGGGACAACGTCATCGCGGTGTTCCAGAACACCGACGTGCCATCCGGCCTCGGCATCACCGCCGTGTACGCAATCGTCGCGCCGATCATCGCCGTCGCCCTCGGCGCCGCCGTGGCGTTCGCGGTCATCGTGCTCAAGGTGCGACACGGATTCTTCTGGTTCTTCGTCATCTTCTGCGGCACGGTGTTCCCGCTGCAGATGATGCTCATCCCCTGGTTCTCCGTCTACGCCGACATCGGCCTGTTCGACACCGCGCCCGGCCTGATCATCATCTACGCCGTCGTCGCCCTGCCGTTCTCGGCGTTCGTCATGCGGAACTTCTTCGTCGGCATCGCGCCGAGCGTGTTCGAGGCCGCGGTCGTCGACGGTGCCAGCGTCTGGCGGATCTTCACCCGGATCTACCTGCCGATGTCGCGCAGCGCCCTGGTCGTCGTGTTCATCCTGCAGGCCACGTGGGTGTGGAACGACTTCCTCATCGCGCTCATCCTGACGCAGAGCCCGTCGACCCGGCCCGTGATGCCCCTGCTCAACGCGCTGCAGTCCGTCGAGGGCGGTGGGCCCGGGTTCACGATCATCCTGACCGCGGCGCTCCTGGTGTCGCTACCCACCGCGCTGCTGTTCGGGTTCGCGCAGCGGTTCTTCCAGCGGGGGTTGTCGTTGGGGCAGTACTGAGCGGAGTCACTTCGAAGGGCCGCGCCCGCGCTGCCGGAGCGGCCCTTCTGTGCGTGGTTGAGCTTCCCCACGCGCGACGTCACATCCTCGTACTGATATTCCATGTGCTACGGTGTATCTTCATCCACACTCAGGGTCACTCGACGCGTGTCCGACGCTTCGGCTGCTGCTCGTACCGTCCCGCAGGGGGTCTGACTCATGGTCTTGGTCGAGGTCGGCGCGGCCATCATCGCCCTACTCGTGACGGTCCTTCCGGCGCGCGGCGTCATCGGTCGCAATCGGTAGCTGGGCATCCGGATCTCGACGACACGAGTGACACGAGAGTCGAGCGGGCATGGAGCCAGCATCCCGGGGTGAGTCCTTGCTACCGCCACTTGCTCCGCGGCCGGAAAGCCAATGCCCGCAAGCCACAGGGCAAACAAGGTCCCATCGGGGCGGCAAAAGCGCCTTCGCGGATGCCAGGAACGGTGTGGCCCATCGACGAAGCAGCCTGACAAGCATTCCTTCTCGTTACGCTCGCTCCATGTTCCTCGACGCGCCCCGCGGACTGCGTGATCCGGATGTCCTCGCGGACCGCAATGCGATGCTCGGCACCGCAAAAGAGACGCTGCCGCTCGAGGCGTGGGCCCGTGAGGTCGAGGAGCGCCGACGAGCGCTGCAGCCAGGGATCGTGATCCCTCACTTCGACCCGGCGGAATCAGGCGTGGCGGCCCGAGCGCTGCTGTTGCTCGAGGCACCAGGCCCGAAGACCGTTCCGGAGTGGGGCGGCAGCGGCTTCATTTCCGTGGACAACGACGACCCGACGGCACAGAACGTGTGGACCACCCGGAACGACGTCGGGCTTCACGACCACGCTCTCGCATGGAACATCGTGCCGTGGGTACTCGGCCGCGCTTCGGTCAAGCCGAGCAGCGCGGAGCTCGCGCAGGGCGCCGTCGAGCTCCGCGGACTTCTCAACGTGCTCCCGAACCTCCGCGTCATCGTCCTCGCCGGCCAGAAGGCACAACAGGCATGGGACGCGCACCTCGACCTGATCATCGGCGACCAGTACCGAGTGATCCGGACGGTGCATCCTGCCGGGCAGTCGTTCGCTCAACCCGGGGCGAAAGAGCGATTCGTCGCGGCGCTTCGGAAGACCGCCGAGCTCGTCGCGTAGCCCACCCCCGAACGGGTACTCCCACACAGGACGTCCGTCCCGTCAAACTGGTTTGCGGTCGGTACGAGTCTCATCAGCCGACAGATGAGGGGTCGGGGTCGTGATCGCAGGGGAATCCGCTGGCGTCGAAGCACAACGGCAGCTGCGGCGCGCTGCGGCGCTCGAGACTGCCGCCGGGGTCGCGCGGGCGACCGCTAAGCGGTTCGCCATCGCCCATCGGACGGAGGAGGAGACCGCACGTCTCCTTGCCCCGCTGGGCGCGATCGGCTATCACCTGTTGGCCGACCGCCGCTGGCCCGGAAGCCGGCACGCCCAGGTCGACATGGTCGTCGTCGGACCGGGTGGCGTGTTCATCGTCGACACGAAAGCCTGGAGTGAAACCGCGATCAGCGACGGGCGCATGTTCCGCGGCCAGGAGGATGTGACCGACGACATAGCGCGCCTCGCGGACCTGAGATACGGGGCGGAGGCGGTCCTCGCCGAAGTCGGCCTCGCGCCGAACGAGGTCCACGCGGTCGTCGCGCTTGCCGGTCGTAAGGGCATTCGCGCCGAGGTCGCGTCGGTCGACGTCCGGGGCGCCCTCGATCTCATCGCGCACATCACCGCGTACCAACGGCGGTTACCGGGCCCGCAGGTGGATGCGGTCCTGCTCGCGTGTATGCGGCATTTCGCCCCGATGAACGGAGCGCTCGATGAGGACATCCCCGACCTCACCGTGCCGACACCGGTGCTACCGAGGACCCCGCTCGACCTCTCGGGCGTCGAGCACCGTGCTGCCGAGGAGCTTGAGGCAGACCTGGTCACCGGCATGTTGGACGCACCGATCGAGGCGTGGATGGCCACGCTCGACCCAGCGCAGGCGAAGCTCGTGCGCCGCAACTTCAACGGCCCGTCTCGAATACGCGGCGCTGCTGGCACCGGCAAGACCGTGGTCGGTCTCCACCGGGCTGCCTACCTGGCTCGCAGCACTGGCCAACGAGTCCTCGTCGCCACGTACATCCGAACGCTGCCGGCGGTACTCGGCAGCCTGCTCACGCGGCTTGCACCTGATGTGAAGGACCGCGTCGACTTCAGCGGTATCCACCAGTTCGCGATCAAAGTCCTCAAGGACCGCGCGGTCCCTGCCCGCCTCGACGGCATGGAGGCGAAGCGAGCCTTGTACGAGGCATGGAACGGAGTCGACGCCGACAGCCCCCTCCGATCCAAGCGGTTCTCGTTCTCGTACTGGGAGGACGAGATCGGCTCTGTGATCAAGGGACGCGGGCTCACGCGGTTCGAGGAGTACGCGGACCTGGCTCGGGTTGGCCGCAAGCACCCGTTGACGCTCGATCAGCGGCAAGCGGTATGGGACCTGTACTCGGCCTATGACGAGAGCCTCCGCCGCCGCGGCGTCGTCGACTACGCAGACGTCATCCTGCTCGCACGCGATTCGCTCCGAGCCGACCCTCTACGTGACTACGAGGCCGTCATCGTCGACGAGGCGCAGGACCTGTCGTGTGCCATGGTCGCGATGCTGCACGCGCTCGTCGGGAACCGGCCGGACGGGCTCACCCTCATCGGTGACGGCCAGCAGACCATCTACCCCGGCGGGTACACGCTCGGCGAGATCGGAATCAGTGTCGCGGGGCGTGGCGTCGTGCTCGATGTCAATCACCGCAACACGGCAGAGATCCTGGCGTTCGCCAAGGACCTCGTCGCCGGCGACGACTACGTCGACATCGAAGGTGTCGACGGGTCCGGAGACGCCGTGTCCGCGGTCACCAAGACCGGGCCCGCGCCCGTCATCCGACGGTTCCCGTCCTGGGCGGAGCACGACGACGCCATCGTCCCGCGCGTTCGCGAGGTACTCCGCCTCGTCGACACCAGTCTCGGCGACATCGGCATCCTCACCAGGACGAACACCGACGCCGACCGAGTGATGACCGCGCTCGCGGAGGCAGGCATTGCGAGTGTGTCGTTGAAGAAGTACAACGGCATCCCCATCGCCGCCGTGAAAGTCGGGACGATCAAGCGCGCGAAGGGTCTCGAGTTCAAGCAGGTCCTGCTCCCCCGCGTCCGGACCTCGCTGCTCGACGAACGCCCGAAGGCCGACGCCCGTGAATCGGACCGAGAACGACACGCGCTCGATCGCCGGGAGCTGTACGTCGGAATGACACGAGCCCGGGACGGGCTCTGGGTCGGTGTGCACTGAGGGTGCTCGGCCGACCCGCGAACCTCTCGAAGGACGCACTAGTCATGGAGCACGAGTTGCTCCACAATACGAACACCCGAGGAAAGGATCACAGTGGAATTTGAAGAACGTCTGGCAGCTCTGGCGACGAAGGTCCAGAATCAACGTCAGGCCATCGAGACCGAAGAGGCGACGAAGAACGCGTTCGTGATGCCGTTCATCTCGACGATCCTCGGGTACGACGTGTTCAATCCCCTCGAGGTGGTACCGGAGTTCACCGCCGACGTCGGCGTGAAGCGCGGCGAGAAGGTCGACTACGCGATCATGCGGGACAGCGAAGTCCAGATCCTGATCGAGTGCAAGAAGTCGACCGAGCCGCTGAAGATCGAGCACGCCTCTCAGTTGTTCCGGTACTTCTCCGTCACCAACGCCCGGATCGCCATCCTCACCAACGGTGAGGTCTACAACTTCTACACGGACCTCGACGCTCCGAACAAGATGGACGACAAGCCGTTCCTCGTGCTCGACCTCGGCGACATCGACGAGACGTTGCTCCCGGAGCTGCAGAAGCTCACCAAGGAGAGCTTTGATCTCGACTCGATCATCAGTGCCGCCGAAGAGCTGAAGTACGTAGGGTCCCTGAAGCGCGCGCTGGCCGCACAACTCCGCGAGCCATCCGACGATTTCATCAAGTTCTTGACCACCCGCGTCTACGACGGTATGTACACGCAGAAGGTGCGCGAGCAGTTCACCACACTGGTCTCGAAGGCCATCAAGCAGTTTCTGAACGAACAGGTGAACGACCGCCTGAAGACTGCCCTCGGCAGCTCCTTCGCCGCACCCCATTTCGAAGCGTCCGTCGAGAGCGTTCAAAGCCAAGCCATCGCTGAGGAGAACCTCGAGCAGCCCTCTGACGTCGTCACGACCCAGGAGGAGCTCGAGGGCTACCAGATCGTCAAGGCGATCGCCTGCAGCGAGGTCAAGCCCTACCGCGTCACACACCGCGATCAGAAGTCGTACTTCGCCGTGCTGCTCGACAACAACAACCGCAAGCCGGTCGCGCGGCTCTGGTTCAACGGCAAAAAGCAGAAGTACCTCGGCTTGTTCGACCAGGAGAAGAACGAGACGCGTCACCCGATCGACGCACTCGAGGACATCTACGAGCACGCTGACGCAATCCGCGAGACGGTTCGCACCTTCGCTGTCTGAAGCGGACCGGGGCTGCTTCCGCGCCCTGTCCGCAACGGCTCCAGCATATGACGGTGGCTCATGCCAAGATGAGCAAGCAGGCCGAGCGACGACTCGAACCGCCCCTCCGCTCGCCTCGCGCACCCGAACAAAGAAGGAACGAGCAATGACCGGCCTGTCCGACTTCAAGGTCGACATCGTCTGGTGCACCCGTCCGCACCAGACGAGCCGCTGATGGCCGTCCTGCTCGACACACCTGCTTGGGCGTCGCGCTCGACGGTCGCCGACCGCGATGCCCTGCCGCTCGAGGTACTCGAGAACCTCATGCACTGGCCGAGCGTGCAGCGGGTGTGGATGCCGCATTGGTTGGCGTCGCAGGAGGCCGTGGTGTCGTCCATCTTCGAAACGCTGGAGTCCGCGCACCCCGCACGTCGTGCGTCCGCCGCCTCGTTTGCGTCGGCCGCTGAGTTCCTGGACGCCGTCCTCGACGGCACATCGGACGCCGCAGACTTCGGCATCGGTGCACCAGCGTTACCGGTCATCACCGAGCCTGACGGCGAGCCGATCAACCGAGAGGCCGAATCCTCTCCCGTCGACGTAGCTCCCGTCGCCGTCATGGCCGGTCCGGCGACGAGTGCGGTTCTGGACTTCGTCAGTACCGGCTGTGCAGGTGGCGGAGACTGCACCAACGCCGGTCCCTGCCGCGGCACCTTCCTCGTTGTCCCAGGACGAGGTGTTCGCGGCACTCACCAAGCTGGCCGACCTGGCGAAGGCTGGCATTTGACTGAGGAGGAGTTCGCGCCGAAAAAGGCGGAGCTCCTCGCCCGACTGTGATGCAAGAGACGTCGGCCATGCACACGGGCCGTTGTCCAAGCGGACGTTGCCGTCCGAGGATCGTGGGTTCGCCAACATCGTGCAACGGGGCCGGCGGTGAGCCCCATGCCGGTCGGTGACACGGAACGACGGATCGAGCAGCTGGCGGCAGCGGACGGACTGCGGTTCGAACGCAACGTCGTCCCGGCGATCACCCAACGAGGGCACCTGGACCTCCGCGATGTCGCGCCTGAGACGGTCTCGCTTCTCCGTGGTATCTACCTCGACCTCGGTGGGAACGAAGACGAGCTCGCAGCCAAGCGTCCGACACCCCTGCGCGGAGACTTCCTCCACGTCGCGACTCGGACGGTCGTCGAGATCGATGAGTTACAGCACTTCACAACGGCACGGCGCCGAACGCTCGTGGCGTACCCGCCGCAACTGTCGCTCGGATTCGACCTCAACGAGTACCTCCAACTGTGTGACGAGTGGTCGAGTCGAGCCGATCTCCAATATGCGCACCGCCCGGCCGTTGGTTTCGGCCCCGGCGGCCGCCAGCGGCAGCGCGCTTACAACGATGCACTGCGGGACATTGCCCTCCCGGCGCTGGGATACGCACCCGTCGTGCGGATTGCTACGCCCGACCGAGATGGCGAGACTGCGTACGCCCGCGTCCGTGCCGAACTGCTTTCCCGAACAACCACCCGAACACCTCTCCATCCCGAGGAGCAGAACGATGAACGATGAAGTAGAGCTGATCAACGACGGCACCGGCCTGGCCGTAATCGGGGATCCGGCAGCGGTGGAGCGCTTCCTGTCCAGCACCGGTCTTCCCTCCCGTGAGCTTGACCTCCACAGACTCCGCCGGCAGTCATCCGGCGCCGCGAGCGCCCTCGCGCAGGCCGCTGCGGACGGTGTCGCCCAGTCCGGCCGCTGGGTGAAGCTGACGAAAGAATCGGCAGAGGTCGCGAAGAACCTGCCGCTGATGAAGGGCTCAAAACCCGGCGTCGGTCGCGCGATCGTGACGGAGAACGGGAAGATCAAAAGCATTCTCGAGATCGCGAAGGGTCCCCGCGCGCTCGCGGCAAATCCAGCCCTGCTTGCTGGCGCCGCCGGCATCATGGCGCAGGTCGCCATGCAGCAGGCAATGGACGAGGTGACGGACTACCTCGCGAAGATCGATGAAAAGGTCGACGACATCCTTCGGGCGCAGAAGGACGCAGTGTTCGCGGACATGATCGGCGTCGACCTCGCTCTCACCGATGCGCTCCGGGTCCGCGAGAACATGGGTCGCGTCCCGGACACGACGTGGCAGAAGGTGCAGCACACGTCCGTCATGCTTGACACCGTCCAGGCGTACGCGCTCCGGCAGCTCGACGCGGTTGCAGAGAAGCTCGAGGGCAAGTCGAAGATGGGCGATCTCGCAGCCGCTTCCGAGGCGGCCAAGGCGTCAGTCGGAGACTGGTTGGCGGTCGTCGCACGTTGCTTCCAAATGCAGGACGCCCACTCCGTGCTCGAACTCGATCGAGTGCTCGAAGCAACCCCTGGCGAGATCGACGACCACCGGACCGCGCTGGCCCTCACACGCGAAGCACGTCGCGACCTGATCAAGACGAGCACGACGAAGATCCTGAGCCGCATGGACGACGCCGCCGAGCGGGCCAACTCGAATGTGCTGCTCCACCCGTTGAACGCGCACGTCGTGGTCGATTCCAGGAATCAGATGGCAAGCGGCGTCACCCAGTTCCACGGCCATCTGGGCATCGAGAGCGCCGGGCAGGCTCTGGAGTCAAAGCGGTGGTCGGCCGCGGCGCTCGAAATCAGAGACAAGGCCATCGACGCGGGTGAGAGCGGCATCGACGGTGCGAAGCGCCTCGGAGATGCGGCAGTCACCAAGGCGCGGTCCGCAGCCGGAGAGGCGGCGCTCGCGTTCGCGGAGCGGATCATGCCGCGCAGCGGGTCGAAGAAGGCGGACGACGAGTCCTAGCGTGCTGCGTGGCCCCCGCTTATTTCAGCGATCGTGCCAGGGACACGTCCGACTGTTCGACACCGCGACCGGCCTGATCATCATCCACGCCGTCGTCGCCCTGCCGTTCTCGGCGTTCGTCATGCGGAACTTCTTCGTCGGCATCAGGATGACCCCAGGATCTTCACTTTGAAGGGTCGATGAAAGCGAAAAGCGACACCACCGGCGAGTCACGCACCTCGGCGAAGCGAGGCCCCGGATTCAGACCAAGCATAGTCGCGAAACCTCTGACGGAGCGCGCGATCGGCGATCCACAGGTAAGTGCCGCGGATACCACGAGTCAGCAGCACCGCATAGATGTTCGACACGAAGCGCAACAGATCCTCGTCGGAGTACGTCATCCCCAGCCGTGGATTGTTCTCCATGCCCTTCTTGTCAAAGTAGCTCGAACGATCGAATATGATACGCCCGGCGTGCTCGTCGTAGCGGAGGTCCGGTCCGATGACAACGCCAGCGTAGTTCAGGTCGTACCCCTGAACAGTGTGAATCGAGCCCACTTGGTCGACGGCGCCTGCCGAATGTATCCAGTCCGTTTGCGTCTGGTTCCAGCGAAGCCGGCGCCCGTCTTCCTCGATGTCGTAGGCGGACGGATCCCTCTTGCTCTTCCACGGCCACGCATATCCCGCAACCAGTCGCGACAAACCGTACTGCTCGTCTCGCACCCGGATGGCGTCGTGCATCTCGCCAAGGTCGTCGAACATGCGGAACTCGTAGTCCGCGAACATCTGCGGAGCGGGATTCTCGTCACGCATGATGGCCCGGACGTACTCCACATAGTCCTCGCCCGCGCGAACTCGCATCTGGGAGAGCAGACGGTAGTACCGGTGATGCTCACGCGCTTCGGCGATCACGTTCACCTGCAGCTCGTTCGGGAGGTCCGCCGGCCGCACGCTCTGCTCGGAGTCGATGAGGAGGATCTGATTCGTGCTCTTCCGGCGGATCCAGTCGAGCTGCGTCCAGTGGTCGGCGTCGCTCCCGAAAAGTGCCGCGTTGATCTCGCCAAAGCTCTTGTTCTGCGGGCCGGACGCCTGGTTCGCCCGCTGATTCAAGCGGTGCGCCTCGTCGACGATCAACAGGTCGAAGTCTTCGCTGCTCTTCCCGACGTCGAACGGCGTGAGCACCATCGACGGGTGGAGCCCCGGCGTCTTGGCGAAGACTTTCCGGAGCGAAGCGCGTAACGCCTGCTGCGGCACGACCAAGCCCATGCGGAAGCCCTGCAGCAATTCGTGGTTGTCAGCCACGAAGAAATCGCTGAACAGGGAGTCGCCGTCCAATTCGTCGATGTCGATGCCCCGCGCGATGTCGCTGAGCAGCTTCATCAGGTAGACCGCGACGACGGTCTTCCCCGTGCCGGGCGCACCCTCGATCACGATCGTGTCGCCAGTATCGCTCTCCAGGTCCTCGAACAAGCCCTCCAGTATGTCTTCAATGGCGACAGCTTGGTCCTGATTCAGAGCCTTGAATGGGGAGAGCTTGAACAGTTCGCTGTTCTCGATATCCGCGATGTCGCGGGTGAAGAGTTTCTGCTCGCGGAGCGCTTCGAAGATCCCGTCGAACTTCTCGCGATAGCTGGCGCGGGCGTAGTAGTCTGCGTCGACGATGCCTTCGTTGCGGTTGAGTACCGTGTACTTGCCCTCACCCGCGAAGAGTCCGATCAGTCGAGACTCAAGGTCGAGACAGACGGACTTGTTGAACGTGTCGTCGAGCACCACGCGCACGGCGCGGAGAGAGCCGCGTTCCTCGGACTCGAGGTGCTGGCGCATACGTGCCGCCGCGTTGCGAGTCTCGCCCACGTACACACGCTTGCCGTCGTCGAGAACGTAGACGACGGGCCAGTTCGTGAACCGAGGATCGCGCTCGCGCCACGCCTGGATTTGCGCAGCGCCGAACGGCAGGCGCTCGATGCTAAAGCCGGTCATACTTCGTGCTTCGGCCCTTCGCTCGGTCGACCGGGTACTTCTGCCGGGTCTCTTCGAGCTTCGTTCTGACGATCGCCTCCGGATCGAGCCCCAGTCGGTCCGCGAGCATCAGACAGTAGGTCAACACGTCCGCGAGTTCCCCACGCACGTCCTCGAGCGGCGCATCGTCGCTCCACTGATAACACTCGAGGAGCTCCCCGGCCTCGATCGAGACGCTCTTCGCGAGGTTGCTCGCACTGTGGAATTGGCCCCAATCGCGTTCGGATACGAAGGCTCGTAACTCGCCCATCAGTCCGTCGTCCGGCATGCACGAACGCTAACAGCCAGAAGGCGCGTCATGAGGCCCAGGAGAGGCCTCAGAACAGCCTCCCGCCCCGCGGGGCGCTCGGCGTGGTCCGATCCCGGCAGCGTGTCGTCGCTCGAAGGAGCCCACGGTCACGGGAAGCTTCTCGGGTGAACATTGACGCGTGGACCGATGACGTCACGGCGATCGGTACCGCGCTGACGCCGATCCTCGTCGCGGTGCTCGGTATCGTCATCACCAAGCGGCAGTCGCGCAACTCTGAGCTGCTCAAGCTTCGCGTCGACTACTACCGGCAATTGGTTCCGAATCTGAATCGGCTAATGTGCTACGTCACGTTCATCGGAGGCTGGCGTGACGATTCACCACTCGACATCGTGGCGCTCAAGCGGCACCTGGACAGCGACTTCTACTGTGCAGCCCCCTTGTTCTCGCGAGCTGTGTCTGCCGCCTACGAGAACTTGATGTCGCGGAGCTTCATCACCTTTGGCGCCTGGGGTTCGGACGCGAAGATCATCAGCAGCTCGTACAGACGAAGTCAGGCCTGGTGTCGGCAGGACATCGGTTGGCAGCCGGGGTGGGAGCAGCACTTCGCCCTCGCTCCGCACGACCACATCGGCGCGGACGTCCTCGACGGGTACCGGAAGGCGTACGACGAGTTGTTAGCGCGGCTGGTGGATGATCTCAACATCAGTCGTACTCGTCAGAACTACACGACTGCGAGAGTCTCCCTTAATGCCACTGCGCCGAGGCCCCGAGCGATCGACTGACGCGCCCGTCCAGGACCCGCCGGCGTCGCCGACGGCGCTGTCAAGTCGGGAGGCCCCCCTCCGGATCCCGTCGGCCTGCGCCTCGAGCTGCCGCGCGAGGGTGCGGATGCTGCTCGAATCGCCGGCGAGCGGGTCGGCGGTCATCGAGCCGCCTTCGCCAGGTGGCCGTCCGCAGCGAGCATCGACTGCGGGGTGTCGCCGACGAAGGTCGCGAGCGAGGTCGCACTCGTCTCGAGCCAGCGCACCATCTCACGGTGCGCGGCGACGGTCCGAGCGAAAGCGTCCTCGACGTCCGCGGCGCCGAAGGCACCCCCGGGAAGCGCTGGACCCTCGTCGCGGAAGTCCTCCGCCGCCTGCCGAGCCAAACGAGCCACGTGCTCGATCGCGCTGACGTCGATCCGCAGGTCCCCCATGGAACTCCCCCTCACCGCGAGCGACCGTCGCAAATATCAGTTTCGACGCGGAGACGGTACGGGTTCCACGGACGCTGACTCGCGGGTGAACCGCCCACACGTGCTACCAGAGCACGGTCTCCGGCTCCCCGCCGCCGTTCTGCCGCTCGTAGTCCGCGAGCACGGCGCTCCGCACGTCCTCGCCCCGCGTCATCGCCTGCAGGTGCGGGATGATCCACCGCCCGCCCGGCTCCTCGAGGAACCGCAGCCAGTTCGCGAGGACGTAATCGGCGGTGAAGATGCCCCCGTGGGTCTCCTTGGCGTCGGACTGCGAGAACGCCACCTCGCGGGTGTCGAAGGCGATCCAGACCTCGCACTCGAGCACGATCTCGCCGAGGCGGTGTTCGGCCCGCGCGGCCGCGACGATGTCGTCACGGCGCCACTTCGCGACCTTCGAGCACAGCGCTGGCGCTCTCATCCGCGCGGCTCCGCACGTGGGACGTGAGCACGCACGTCGTCGGCCTGCTCGTCGTCGAGGACCCAGCGCTCGTGCTTCGGGTGCTCCGGGTACCGCTGTCGCAGGTACCTGCGAACGACCGCTCCGGGTCGCGTCTCGTCCCGGTACCCGAGCTCCACCGCGAGCTCGCGGGGCGTCGATGTCGTCACGCCCCGGATCCTATTCGGGCGCTCGACGGTCCGGACCCGCGTCCACAAACACGGTGTCGACGGGCTGCAGCCGCGCCTCCCGGCTGAGTGCCGCCGATCGCGGTGGTGGGTCAATGGAGGCACCGCACCCGCCGCCGATGAGAGGAACCGCCATGCCCAACCGATTCGAGAACAAGGTCGCCGTCGTCACCGGAGCGGGCTCCGGGATCGGCGCGGCGACGGTGCGCGCGTTCGTCGGCGAGGGTGCGCGCGTGGTGGCCGTGGACTCCGTCGGCGAGAAGATCGCGGAGACCGCTGCGAGCCTCCCGGATGGTGCCGTGACCACGATCACCGGCGACGTCGCGCAACCGGCGACGATGGAGGAGGCGGTGCGCACCGCCGTCGACACCTACGGCCGCCTCGACGTGCTCGTGAACAACGCGGGGACGTTCACCTCGGGCGACATCACCGAGATCGAGCCGGAGGAGTGGCGGCGCGTCATCGAGACCGACCTGTCCGCCGTGTTCTACGGCACGCGCGCGGCGCTCCCCCACCTGCGCGAGACGAAGGGGTCGATCGTGAACACCTCGAGCGTGTCGGGCATGAGCGGCGACTGGCGCATGAGCCCCTACAACGCGGCGAAGGGCGGCGTGAGCAACTTCACGCGGGCGGCTGCTCTCGACAACGGGGAGCACGGGGTGCGCGTCAACGCGGTGGCGCCCGGGCTCATCTGGACGGACATGACGCAGCAGCAGGCGGAGAACGAGGAGCTCAAGCAGGCGTTCGCCGAGCGGATCGCCCTGGGCCGCGGGGGTCAGCCCGAGGAGGTCGCCGCCGCGATCCTGTTCCTGGCGAGCGACGAGGCGTCGTTCATCACCGGGGCGATCCTGCCCGTGGACGGTGGGACGACCGCGAGCAACGGGCAGCCGCCGCAGGCGTAGTGCTTCCGCAACTGCGTGCGCGGACGACAACTGCGCCGTCGCCTGGCCGCGCACTCGTCGTTCGTGCGCGTCTCGCTGGTCCGCCGGACACCGCCGACGGCACGGGTTCCCTGCACTGGCGGATTCACACTAGTCGACTAGCGCCGATACACTTGTGTGCATGGCCGAGGTGAGCATCGCCGACTACGCGCACCAGTACGGATTCTCTGAGCAGATCGTCCGCAAGGCAGCGCGCCAGGGTTTCCTGCCGGCCCGGAAGGCGAGCGGCGTCTGGCTCATCGACGACGGCGAACAGCTGCGTCCTCAGCGGAGTCGTCCGCTGGCGCAACGCATGGCCGCCGCGCTCCTGTCCATGATCGACGGGAGCGACGCACTGCGAGCCTCACTGCGTCCCACCGAGCGTCATCGCCTCGATGCGCGGCTCCACGCCCTCCGCCACGACGAGCACGCGGCCGACGTCTTCACCACATGGTTCCGCCCTCGCATCCTGCAGCGACCTCTGATGCTGTTCGTGCAACCTGCCGACATGGCCGACCTTCGATTGGACGATCGCCTCGTCCTCGGCGGGGTGAGCGACCCACGTGCGGAGATCAGCGCCCCGGACTTCCTCGAAGCCCATGTGGCGGAGCAGGACATGGACAGCCTGCGGCGCGAGTTCTTGCTCCGAGAATCAGTGGCTCCGAACGTCGCTCTCCACGTCGAGGCAGACCGCGCGCCCGCCACGCTCCCGCTGTCGACGCTCCTCCTCGATCTCGCGACGGACGGCGGCCCACGAGAGCGCGCTCGGCTGGCACAGCTCCTTCGAGGGACGAACGAGTGATCGTTGCGCCGGCCCTCGCGACCGCGCAGGCAGCTGCATGGCATGCGCTGTTCGATGCGTACGAACGACTGCCGCGGGACTGGATCCTCGTCGGCGGCCAGATGGTGCAGTCGCTGTGCTGGGAGCGGGGCTCTGCGAGCGCACGTCCGACGCAGGACGCCGACGTCGCGCTCGACGTCCGCGCGCATCCACAGATCCTCTGGGATCTCACGCGGGTGCTCGCCGACCTCGGATTCGAGCCAGACGGGACTTCGTTCGAGGGGCACCAACATCGGTGGGTCCGAGAAGGCGCTCAGATCGATGTCCTGCAGGCTCGATTCCTCGGCGAGCGTGCTGACAGTCGGCGCGGCGTCCGCGGAGGAACGACGATCGCGGCGCCCGGCACGCAAGGTGCGCTGTATCGCGCCTCAGAGGTCAAGGTCGACGTGAACGGACGCGTTGGGCGCCTGCTCCGTCCGACACTGCAGGGTGCACTGGTGAGCAAGGCCGCGGCGGCCGACGCACTCGCCGGACAGGACAACTCCCGTCACCTCGTGGACATCGCCACACTTGCAGCACTGGTCGAGCGTCGTGACGCGCTCGGGATCGACCTGACCGCCACGGAGCGGCGTCGATTGCTCGCGGCCGCAGCGCGCATCAAGCGGGATCCGTCGCTGAGCCGGCGCGCTGGCGTTGACCCGGACGCGGTGGAGGTCCTTCGGATCGCCCTCGCATCGGATTGACGCTGGCGAGAAGCGCGCGTCGACGACAAGTGCGCGGTCGTCCGATCGACCGCTTGTCGTGGACGCGCGCAATCGGCGCGATCGACGCACCCCGACACGGAGGCACCGCGCGTAGCGTGCGCGCCATGAGCGACAACGAGCAGACCGAGCCCGTCATGAACGGCGCCACCGACGCGACGAACAAGGAGAAGCTGGCGGGCCTGATCGAGCAGGTGGACAACGACCACGGGAGCGAAGGCGCCTCGAGCATGGCTGACGAACTCCGGAACCGGATGGAAGAGACGCAGGTCGAGCCGGAGTCTGCTGCAGACGCTGAGGACTGAGGACCGCCGGGCCGGGCCCTCCGCGGGGGACCGTAAGGCAGATTGGCGATCGCGACCAGGACGATGACCGCGAGGCCGATGCCAGTGCAAGTGCCAGTGCCAGTGCCAGTGCCAGTGCCAGTGCCAGTGCCAGCGTTCGTAATTACAAAGCTGGCATCTGAGGTGATGGATTTGGACGACCCAGCTCCAGCGAAGCACGATCTCGAGGGAACATCTGGCTGCCAGGCCCAAGATATGCCACAATCCTGGCCATGCTTCTGGTCTCTAACATTCCTCAACTGTGGTCGTACACGTGGTTCCGAGACATCGGGCTTCCCCTCTTTGCGGGTGCAGGGTCCTTCTTAGTTGGGCTAATTGCCGCCATCATCGCATTGCAGAGCAAGAATGTGGCGAAGCGCTCGAATGCGCTCGCCGAGCGAGCGAATAATCTGGTAGAGAGTGCGCGGAGAAAGGAGGACCAGCGCGACGATTACAACTTCAAAAGGGAACTGGAGCGCGAGCGCGCGAATTTAGCAAAGCGCTGCAACGAGCTACTCAAGCTCCGACAGTCAGATAGTCGCGGCGTGATCGATCAACACTGGGAGACATCACAACTCACCCTACTAGATTACGAAGTTCGCGGATTCCACGATAGATCCGCTGCCGACGGTTTACTCAACCAGATACGCGAACACCTTCAACGGGCGGACTCTGCTCCCGGCCCGCATCCGGCTCACGTAGAGATACAAAGGGCCGGTATGGCGATTCACCAGTACCTGTACGAGGTGGGCTACACTCCTGGTGAAACTCGCGCATTACGTATGCAAGCAGAAAAGCGCACAGCCCCGTGGCTGGCTGAAAACTGATCTGCGGCCCAGCTGATCCCCTTTCCAGATAGTCCCTTGGACCCCCGATGTCGGCTCTGATCCCGGCCCGTTGCCGACTGCCAATCGACCGGTAGCAACTGAACCTCGATGAATAGGCGTTCGAGCTTCGCACCTCTCAGGGCTTGTCAGTGCGGCAGGTTGGTGATCGCGACCACCAGGGCGATATCCCCGATCACGACCATGCCGATCCCGATCAACCGCGTGAAGCCCGGCGCGATCCTCACGCCCGCCACGGCCCACACGTTCGGGTCTGCGTCGCCTTGCCGACGCGTGAGAACCCCTTCGAGAAGACGGCAACGCACGAACCGCACATGATTCCGACACCAGCGACGATGAAGAAGAAGACGTCGGGGGCCATGGGGCTCCTGTTCTGGCGCGGGATAGCGCGGCGCGGGTACGGCGAGGCGAGGCGAGGCGAGGCGAGGCGAGGCGGCAGCGTGTCGGACCTCCGTCGACCGTATCCGCGCAACGCTCACAAAGCCGGTGGAGAAGTCGCTCAAGCATCCACGAGCGGACGCGCCGCACGTGGAAGCACAGACAGCCGACATGTCGCCGACCGGCACGGTGATATCTGGTGTACCACCGATGCCGATGACCGGCAATACCTGTGCGATCCTGGCCACCCGCTGACCCACTAACCACCGACAGGAGCACCATGCGTCGTCCGAACCTTCTCCGTCTCGCCCTCGCCGCGGGAGTCATTGCGACGCTAGGAGGGGTCGGCGCTGCGGCGCTCCCGATCGCCGCGAACACGGCTTCCCCGCGCACTGCCGAAGCGCCAACCATCGCCGAGCACGTCGCCGAAGTCGCTCACGATCGACGTTGATCGTAACGAGGTCGTCGCGGTCTCGGAGACGACGAGCGAGCCTGCCGCAACCACCGGACGCACGAGCGCTATGGCGTACTGGCGGGCATCGCCCAACCTCGACCTGGCCACCGGCGCGCTCAGCATGAACAGTGTGATCTCCGTCAGCGGCAGCGGGATCACCAGCGCGAGGGTGCGGGTGAGCTGACGCTGGCCTCCCAGCCAGTGCGGAACTGCGCGCCTCGACGACAAGTGCGCCGTCGCCGAGCCGCGCAGTTCGTCGTTCACGCGCGCACATCGCACCACGCCCGCATAGCGCACCGCGCGCGCACACCGCACACCGCGCACCCACCCACCGACCCGCAGTAGCCTGCTCCCGACCCTGATGATCCAACGGAGGAACGTCGTGACGAGGCTTTGGAACGATCCGCACCAGTTCGTCGACGAGATGATCGAGGGCTTCGTCCTCGCGAACGGCGATCGAGTCCGCCAGGTCCGAGGCGGTGTCACCCGGTCCACGAGGAGCCCGGACCCCGAGGTCGCCGTGGTCATCGGCGGCGGTTCGGGTCACTGGCCGGCGTTCGGCGGTCTCGTCGGTCCGGGGCTCGCGCACGGTGCGGCGATGGGCAACCTGTTCGCGTCGCCGTCGTCGATCCAGGTCGAGTCGGTGATCCGCGCGAGTGAGCAGGGCCGGGGCGCCCTGCTCAGCTACGGCAACTACGCCGGCGACGTCCTCAACTTCACGGCAGCGCAGGACGCGGTCCGGGCGGACGGCGTCGACTGCCGCACGGTCCTCGTGACGGACGACATCTTCAGCGCGTCGAGCGACGAGCGCGGCAAGCGTCGCGGCATCGCGGGCGACCTCACGGTGTTCAAGGTGGCCGGGGCCGCCGCTGCCGAGGGCATGGACCTCGACGACGTCGAGCGCGTGGCGGTGCTGGCGAACCAGCGGACGCGGTCGATGGGCGTTGCGTTCAGCGGCTGCACATTGCCCGGCGCCGACGAACCCCTGTTCGACGTCCCGGAGGGCCGCATGGCGATCGGGCTCGGCATCCACGGCGAGCCGGGCATCGACGAGACCGACATCCCCAGCGCCGAGGGGCTGGCCGAGCTGTTCGTCGAGCGGCTCCTCGCCGAGGCGGAGATCCCCGAGGGCGTCGACCTCGACGGCGCGCGGGTGGTCCCGATCCTCAACGGGCTCGGGTCGGTCAAGGTCGAGGAGCTGTTCGTCGTCTACCGCTCGATCGCGGGGCTGCTGCAGGACCGCGGGCTCACCGTGGTCGACCCGCAGGTGGGCGAGTTCTGCACGAGCTTCGACATGGCCGGCGCGTCCCTGACCCTGCTCTGGCTCGACGACGAGCTCGAGCGGCTCTGGACCGCGCCCGCCGACACCCCGGCGTTCCGTCGGGGCAGCGTCCAGCAGGACCTCGTGAGCGCCGGACCGACGGCTGCCGAGGCCGACACGGAGGACGCGATCCGGCCCTCCAGTGCGGAGTCCCGCGAGTCCGCGGCACACATCGTCGACCTGCTCCGCACGGTCGCGACGACCGTGGAGGACCACGTCGCCGACTGGGGGCGTCTCGACTCGATCGCCGGCGACGGCGACCACGGCATCGGCATGCAGCGCGGTGCGAGCGCGGCACTCGACGCCGCGACTGCCGCTCTGGAGGCCCAGGGCGGCGCCGCCACGGTCCTCCACCGGGCGAGTGCCGGCTGGGCCGACCGCGCGGGCGGCACCTCGGGCGCGCTGTGGGGCGTGCTGCTGCGGACCCTCGCGAGCGAGCTCGACGACGAGACGCAGCCGACCGCCACCGCCGTCGCGACCGGTGTCGGCCAGGGCCGGGAGGCCGTGCAGTCGGTGGGCGGCGCTGCCGTCGGTGACAAGACGATGGTGGACGCGCTCGTGCCGTTCGCCGACACGCTCACCGCGCGGGTCGAGGCGGGCGACGACCTGGCGACCGCGTGGGCTGCCGCAGCCTCCGCCGCCGAGGAGGGCGCGGCGTCGACCGCGGACCTCGTGCCGCACCTCGGGCGGGCGAAGACGCACGGCGACAAGGCGGTCGGCTCCCCCGACCCCGGCGCGGTGTCGTTCGCGGCGATCGTCGGCGCCGTTGGCGACGCACTCGCAGATGGCACGGACGACGACGGAGTACACCGGGACCCCGGAGCGACAGACCGTCGCGAGGAAGGAGCCACGCGATGACCCAGTGGCGATTGGTGATCGGCTCGGACGACGCCGGGTACGACTACAAGGAAGCGATCCGCAAGGACCTCGAGTCGAGCGACCTCGTGGCCTCGGTGGTCGACGTCGGTGTGGACGCCGACGGGCACACGAACTACCCGACCGTGGCGACCGCCGCGGCAGAGATCGTCGCCCGCGGGGACGCCGACCGGGCGATCCTGCTCTGCGGCACCGGCCTCGGCGTCGCGATCTCGGCGAACAAGGTCCCGGGCATCCGAGCCGTGACCGCTCACGACTCCTACTCGGTGGAGCGCTCGATCCTGTCGAACGACGCCCAGGTGCTCTGCATGGGGCAGCGCGTCATCGGCCTCGAGCTCGCCCGCCGCAACGTGCGGGAGTGGCTGACGTACGAGTTCGACAGCTCGAGCGCGTCGAACGACAAGGTCGAGGAGATCCGGGCGTACAAAGCGGCGCACTGAGCGGAACTGCGTCGCGGTCGGCCTGAAGCGAGACTCCCCGGCACTCGGGTCGCGCTCACGGGCGGCGTCGTCCTCGTCGCAGCCTCGGGGCGGGGTCTTGCCGGGCCTCCCAGCCCATCGAACCGGAGCGCAACGGCCGCGTGGACGTCACCTATCGAGGACCGCGGCGACCGCCTCGATCTCGACGAGCTGCCCGTCGTACCCGAGCACGGTGACGCCGAGCAGGGTGCTCGGGACGTCGTGAGCACCGAACGCGGCACGCACGACGTCCCAGGCGGCGATGAGGTCCGCCTGCCGCGACGACGCGACGAGGACCCGCGTGCTGATGACGTCCTCGATGCCGGCGCCTGCCGCGCGAAGCGCCGTCACCATGTTCTCGACGCACTTGGCAGCCTGTCCGGCGTGGTCCCCGAGCGCGACGGTCGCGCCGGTCTCGTCGAGGGGACAGGCCCCCGCCAGGAACACCAGCCGCGCGTCGGCGGGAGCGGTCGCGGCGTAGGCGTAGTCGACACCCTGCGCGAGGCTCGCGGACCGGATGAGCGTCACGGTCTTCGGATCGGTCGTCTCGCTCACGCGACCATCCTCCTCGCTCCTCGTCAGCGTGGTCCGGCACCGGGCCTTCCGCTCGATCACCTGCACAGGACGAGGCGTGGGCCGCCGAGTAGTCAACGGCCGAGCGCCCGCTCCATCACCGCGATCGACTGCCTGGCCGCGTACTCGTCGCGCTCCGTCTGCGCGTCCTCGACCCGCAGGTGCACGACGCCCGTGTACCGGCTGGTGCTCACGCCGTCGCGTGGGGCGAGGTGCAGCACGACGCCCCATCCCTGCTCGGACTGTTCCCACGAGTGGTCCGGGGTGTGGAACGGCTCGATCGACAGCACCTCGGCCCGCTTCGCGATCCGAGGGCCCTCCGTGTCGGTCTCGGTGTCCCAGATCGCGATGCCCTCCGGAGTGAACGCGAGCTGGCACGGGAAGGTGACGGGGAGCCCCGGGTCCCACATGGCCAGGTCGTCCCTCGTCGTCGAGGTCGCCTGCGCGGTGACGAACGCGATCCCCGGATGCCGGGCACTCAGCGCCCCGCGCTCGTCCCTCCGGCGGAGTCGCATCAGACGCAACGGGCCAGCGGCGGCGCACACGATGGTGGCGAAACCGCCCATGCGCAGGACGAATCGGAACAGGTGCGGGGGGACGCCGTGGATGCGGACGAGCAACACGACCGTCAGGACCGCGAACACGACGGCGAGCACACCCAACACGATGATCGACGGATGCCGCCGAACGGTCGCACCGAGCGACGTCGACGTCGCGCGGTGCTCGCTCACCGGCATGTCGGACACGGGCTGCTCGCTCACGGCACCGGAGGGGTGCTGCCGGCCATCGTGACCTTCCCGGCACCGGCGTCCCAGGTGTACGTGGCGTTCGCGCGGCCGGTCGGATTCGCGTCGGAGTCGTCGCCCTGCGTGTACGGGTACGTCACGGCGATGCTCGTCGACGAGGTCCTCCGGACCGTTGGCTGGAACGCGTACTGCTCCTTCGTCCCCGTACCGAGGTAGGTGCCGTCGTGGAACAGCAGGATCGCGTACGGGGAGCTCGCCGTGGAGCCGGCGACCGTCACGACCGACCAGGACAGCGGCGCACAGGGGTCGTAGCCGGTGTAGTCTGCGCCCGCGGCGTCCCACGTCGCGCTCGACAGCCCGGCCGGCAGCGGCAGCGCGGCGATCCCCTTCGCGGCGGCGGCCTGCCCGGTGGCGGGTCCACACGTGCCCGTCGCGCTCGGGGTGCTCGTCGTGCTCGGGGTGCTGGTGGCGCTAAGCGATGCCGGAGCGGCGGTCGGCGCCGGGGAGCTGTGGGTGGCCGTCCGGGCCGTGCTGCTCGGGTGCGGCGACGCTGTCCCGCCCGAGCAACCGGCCAACGCCACGGTCAGCGCCGCGCTGACGAGGACCAGACCGGATGTACGTCGAGTGAGCATGCCTCCACATTGGCCCCGCTCGCCGAGCGCGTCCTGACCGTGCGCCGAAGCGCCAGGATGGAGTCCATGGACCCGAGCATCGCGATCGTCGGCCCTGGTGCGATCGGCACGACGGTGGCAGCAGCGCTCCACGAGGCCGGTCGGACCCCGCTGCTCGCCGGCCGGACGCCGCGGGAGCACCTCCGGCTCCGGACCCCGGACGGCGCGGTCGTCGTCGTCCCCGGGCCGGTGCACACCGATCCGACGACGATGTCCGGACCCGTCGACGTCGTGTTCCTCGCCGTCAAGGCCACCCAGATCGAGGCCGCCGGGCCCTGGCTCGCCGCACTGTGTCACGCCGACACGGTCGTGTGCGTGCTGCAGAACGGGGTGGAGCAGGAGGCGACCGTCGGTCCGTGGGTCCCGGGCACGGTCCTCCCGGCCGTCGTGTGGTTCCCCGCCCAGGCCGAGCCGGACGGCACGGTGGCGCTGCGGCGACCGCCGCGCCTCACGCTCCCCGACGTGCCGGCGGCGCAGTCGGTGGTCGATGTCCTCAAGAGCACCCGGTGCGCGGTCGACGTCACCGAGGACTTCGTGACCGTCGCGTGGCGCAAGCTCCTCCACAACGCCGCCGCCGGGCTCATGGCGCTGAGCGGACGGCGATCCGGGATGTTCCGACGTGAGGACGTCGCCCGGCTGACGCTCGACTACCTCGCCGAGTGCCTCGCCGTGGCGCGGGCAGCGGGCGCCCGCCTCGGCGACGACGTCCCGCATGAGGTCCTCGACGGCCTCCGCGCACAGCCGGCGGACCTCGGGACCTCGATCCTCACCGACCGCGCCGCGGACCGCCCGCTCGAGTGGCGGGTCCGGAACGAGGTCGTGGCACGGCTCGGCCGCATGCACGGCATCCCCACCCCGGTCAGCGACGTGGTCGTGCCGCTGCTCGCCGCCGCGAGCGACGGGCCCGGCTGAGCCGGGAGGCCCGCCGCGGACGGTCAGGCGGTCGGCACGGGGGCCAGGACATCCCGGAGCCGGAAGGCGCTGATGTCGTCATCGGTCCGACCATCGAGGGCGAGCTCCGCCAGGATCCGCCCGATCGTCGGCGTGAACTTGAACGCGTGGGCGGCCCCGAGGGCGACGAGCACGTCCGGGTGCCCCGGCAGCGCGTCGAGCACGAACCGGCGGCCGGGGGTCAGCGTGTACTGGCAGGTGATGGTCCGGACGTCCCCGCCGCTGGCGGGCAGGAACCCGCGCATGAAGGTCCGCAGCTGGTCCAGGAGCTCCTCGGAGTGCCGGAAGGTCCGCTCGTCGGGCGTCATGCGGTTGTCGGAGGCGTCTCGGCCCGCCTTGACGGTCGGCTCCCCGTAGGTCGGGAACCCGTAGTAGCAGGGCTCGTCTTCCCAGATCCACACGGGGAGCCGGTCGTCGCCGAAGTCCTCGGGGCGGTCCGGCCCGAAGTACGTGACCTGCTCCTGCATCGTCACGAGCGGGACCTCGACACCGAGGGGCGCGATGAGCGCGTTCGTCCACGCGTCGGCGGCGACGACGACCTTCCGCGCACGAACCGTCCCGACGGTCGTCACGACGACGACACCGTCGGGCTGCGGCCGGAGCTCCTCGACCCGTGTCCGGTCGCGGAGCACCGCACCCTGCGACCGGGCCTGCATCTGGAGCGTCGCGACGGTGCGGGACGCGGGGACGATCCCGGTGTCGGGCGTGAACACGGTCTCCACCCCCGGGGGCAGGGCGAACTGCGGCCAACGAGCGCGCACCGCGTCGCGGTCGAGGACCTCGAACGGCAGGTCCTGCGCCGTGAGTGCCGCGGTGAAGGTGGACACGGGGTACGGACTGCCCGGTGGCACGAACACGACGCCGCCGGTGGTGGTCACGAGGCGTTCGCCGCTGACGCGTTCCAGCTCGGCCCAGTCCCGGTACGCCGACTTCGCGAGCCGGACGTAGGCCTCGTCACCGTACGAGGTGCGGAGGATCCTCGATGTGTCGTGGGAGGCACCGCGCACGTGACCGAACTCGAACTGTTCGAACAGGACCACCGTCGCACCCCGGAGTGCCAGGTGGTGGGCAGCGGCGCTGCCCAGCGCCCCGGCGCCCACGACGGCGACGTCGAACTCCTCCATCGCGGTCCGGTCAGTCGATCGGTGCGGGGCCGAGCTCGTCGAGCAGCTTCTGCAACGCCACGTACGCCCGGTTCCGGTACGCGACGAGTTCCGGCGTCCGGTCGGCCGGGACGTCGAGGTACCCCGCGCCCGACTTCGTGCCGAACTTGCCCTCGGCCACGAGCGCGGCGAGCGACTCCGGGGTCGCGAACCGCTCCGGCCACCGGGTCTGGAGGGACGCGTAGCAGAACGCGTACACGTCCAAGCCCGCCATGTCGGCGATCGCGAACGGGCCGAACACGGGCAGCCGGAAGCCGAACGTGGTCCGGACGATGGTGTCGATGTCCTCGGGGCTCGCGATGCCCTCGGCGGCGATGTCCGCGGCCTCGGAGAACAGCGCGTACTGCAGGCGGTTGAGGACGAAGCCGACGCTGTCCTTGACCCGCGCGGTCTGCTTGCCGGTCGCGCGGACGATCGTCTCGGCGGTCGTGATCGCGGACTCGGTGGTGGTCTCGTGCGGGATGATCTCGACGCCGGGGATGAACGGCGCGGGGTTCGAGAAGTGCACGCCGAGGAACCGTTCGGGCCCCTCGACGGCCTCGGCGAGTGCGCTGATGCGGATGGTCGACGTGTTCGAGCCGATCACCGCCTCCCGGCCCGCGGCTGCGCTGATCCGGGCGAGGGTGGCGTGCTTGATCTCGATCTTCTCGGGCACGGCCTCCTCGATGAACTCGGCGTCGGCGACCGCGGCCTCGACGGACTCGGCGGGGTGGACGAGCGCGGCGATGCGCTCGACGGCGTCGGCGGGGAACAGCCCGTCGGCGACGAACTGCCGAGCCTCGTCGAGCAGCCGCGTGTGGTTGCTCGCGGCGATCTCGGCGGAGACGTCGGCGAGGGCGACCTCGGCCCCGGACAGCGCGAGCATCTGCGCGATCCCGCCACCCATGTACCCGGATCCGACGACGGCGGCTCTGATCTGACTCATCGTGCGACCTCCTGGGGCAGCAGGGTGCGGATGTACCGCTGGTTCGTGGCGCAGACGCCGAGGCTGTCCCCGCCGTACTGCTCGGTCATGATGATGCCGCGGAACCCGACGTCCACGGCCTCGCGCAGGACCTGCCGGTAGTTGATGATGCCGGTCTCCATCGTCGAGGGGACGCTCGTCGCCCAGGAGCCGTCGCCGGCCTCGTCGCGTGTGTAGTTCTTGACGTGCAGGTAGTTCGCGTACGGCAGGGTCGCGGAGAACACCTCGCGCCAGTCCTCGACGGGACGGTGCAGACGGATCAGGTTCGCGACGTCGGGGTTGAGGCCGACGTTGTCGAGGCCCACCGCCTCCACGAACCGGACGGCGCTCTCGGCCGTGCCGAGGTACGTGTCCTCGTACATCTCGAGCGCGAGGGGCAGCCCGACGTCGGCGGCGTGCTTGCCGAGCTCACGGATCGACCGGACGGCGCGGTCCCAGACCTCCGGGTCGTCGGGGTCCTTCGGCCCGGGCGCGGTCCAGAACCACAGGGCCTTGCGCTGGGCCTCGCTGAACGGCTGGTGGAGCCCCGTCGAGAACACCTGCATGCCCCACGCGGCGGCGGCGTCGATCGTGCGGTGCGCGTACGCGAGGTTCTCCTCCTCGTGCCCGGGCATGATGACGCTCCGGCGCTGCAGGTGCACGCTGGGGATCCCGATGCCGTGCTCCCTGGCGGTGGCGAGGAGCTCGTCACGCTTGCCGGGGTCGTAGTCGGCGGGGCGGATCCGGTCGTCGGCCATCTCGGCGAGCGTGAAGCCCACCCGCTCGATCTGGGCGAAGATGTCGTCCCACACCGCGATCGGGGCGTCGTGCAGCGTGGTGCCGTCGCGGCCGACCGGTGGGAACCCGTGCAGACACACGGCGATCGGCCAGGTGTCGGCGGTCCAGGTGGCGGGGTCCCAGTCCTGCTCGGTTCCGGGTCGGTCTGGTCCTCGGGCCACGGTGCCTCCTCGCACGTCGGCGTCACGGGCGACACCGGTGCCTACGTTACTCCGGTGGTGACCGCGGGCGTCCGGACCCGGGCGTCTCGGTCGAGTGCGCGCGGTCGTCGTCGACGCGCGATGGTGCGCGCCGACGACGAGTGCGCGCGCCAGCGACAGCGCAGTTGTCGTCGGCGCGCGCACGTGCAGGGGCCGCGGCGGGTCGGCCGGGAGGGACGGTGCCAGCCCGCCCCGTCCCTCCCGGCCGCCAGGGGGTCAGGGCTGCACGAGCTCGAGGTCCTCGAGCACGCTCGGGTGCGTCGGGGTCCAGCCGAGCGCCCTGCGGGTGATCGCGCTCGAGGCCGGCTGGTCCGTCGCGAAGATCGGTCCGAACGGGCCGAACGTCTCGTCGGGCACCTGCTCGACCGGCAGGCCGAGGCGCCGACCGATCACCCGGACGAGGTCGATCACGGCGTCACCCTCGTCGGCGACGGCGTGCCACGCGGACCCCGCCGGGGCGGACTCGAGCGCCAGCCGGAAGAGCACCGCGGCGTCGGCGGCGTGCACGGCGGGCCAGCGCTGGCTGCCGTCACCCGGGTAACCCGCGACGCCGGTCCTCCTGGCGTTCTCGGTGAGGAGGCCGGCGAACCCGCCCGTCCCGTTCGCGTGCACCGTGCGGGGCAGGCGGATCGCCGAGGACCGCACACCCCGGTCGGCGTACCCGAGGATCGCGTTCACGGTGATGCCGCGCCCGCCGACGGGTCCGTCGGTCGGCAGCGGGTCCTCCTCGGTGGACGGACGGCCCTCCGCCCACGGCGTCCCGGAGACGACGACGAGCGGACGGTCGCTGCCCACGAGCGCGTCGGCCAGCGTGGTCATCGCCGCGGTCTCCTCGGCCATGCCCTGCTGCAGCGACTCGGTCGACCCGTAGTCGCGGCTGAACGCCAGGCTGATCACGCCATCGACCTGCCCGGCCGCGGTCCGGAGGACGTCGAGGTCGCCGATGCTCCCCCGGATCGTGCTGGCGCCGGCCTGCTCGAGCGTGGCAGCGGAGGCCTCGGAGCGAGCGAGGGCGAGGACGGTGTGGCCGTTGGCGAGCAGCTCGGCGACGACGGGCGTGCCGATCGTGCCGGTGCCGCCGGTGACGAAGACGTGCATGGGGACTCCTCCGGGTGATGAGACTGTTGTCCCATCACCGTAGCACCGTGATGGGACACCTGTCCCATCACGGGCTCGGAGTCGTAGGATGAATGGCATGGCGCGATGGGAACCGGGAGCGCGGGACCGACTCGTCCTCGCGGCCGTCGACCTGTTCACCGAGCAGGGCTACGACGAGACGACGGTCGCGCAGATCGCCGAACGTGCCGGCGTCACCAAGAGCACCTTCTTCCGGTACTTCCCGGACAAGCGCGAACTCCTCGTCGCCGGGCAGGAGACCCTGAGCACCCTGCTCGCCGAGGGCATCGCCGCCGCGCCCGCGGACGCGTCCCCGCTCGAGGCCGTCGCAGCCGGGCTCGCACGCGCCTCGGACGAGATGGGGCCGATGAACCGCGACATCGGGCCTCGGCTCCGGGCCGCCGTCGCCGCGAGCGCCGAGCTGCAGGGACGGGACGCGCTGAAGAGCGTCGGGCTCGCCGTCGCCATGACGGACGCGCTCGTCGCCCGCGGTGTCCCGGCCGCCACCGCGCACCTCGCGGCCGAGATGGGTCTGCTCGCGTTCAAGCAGGGCTACAGCCGCTGGGTCGAGGGTCCGCGCGACGACGATGCCGGGCTCGCGCCGCACGCGCTCGCCGCGCTCGAGGACCTCCGGGCCGCGACGGCGTCACTCGGCTGACGCTGCGGCCGGAGCCCCGGCGCGAGTGCGCGCGCCGCACGTGCGCACGCCGACGACGAGTGCGCATGCGGGCGCATGTCCCGTTGTCGTCGGCGAGCGCACCCCGCACCGGACGTCGGACGGGAGGGACGGCACCAGCCCGCACCGCGCCTCCCGGCCGGTGGGCGGTCGCCGCCGGCGGGCGGTCGTCCTACGCGTCGGCGGCGGCGAGCTGCCCGCAGGCGCCGTCGATCTCCTTGCCGCGGGTGTCGCGGAGCGTCGTCGGGATGCCGGCGTCGTTGAGGCGCCGCACGAACTCGTCCGTCACGTCGCGCTCCGACGCCGTCCACACGGAGCCGGGCGTCGGGTTGAGCGGGATCGGGTTGACGTGGACCCAGCCGTGGCCGCGCTGGTTGAGCTTGTGCGCGAGCAGGTCGGCGCGCCAGGCGTGGTCGTTCATGTCCTTGATGAGCGCGTACTCGATCGACACCCGACGGCCCGTCTTCTGGAAGTAGCGGTACGCAGCGTCGATGGCCTCGTCGACCTTCCAGCGGGAGTTGACCGGGATCATCTCGTCGCGGAGCTCGTCGTCGGGCGCGTGCAGGGAGAGCGCGAACGTGAGGGGGATGCCCTCGTCGGCGAGCTTGTCGATCGCGGGCACGAGTCCGACCGTCGACACGGTGATGTGCCGGGCGCTCATGCCGAGGCCGTTCGGCTGCGGTGCGACCATGATGCGCACGGCGTCCATCACGCGCTTGTAGTTCGCGAGCGGCTCCCCCATGCCCATGAACACGATGTTCGTGACGCGCTCGGGGTCGGTTCGGTCCTGGCCGCCACGGGTCGGGGCACCCGCGAGCTCCCCCGCCGCCAGCGCCCCGTTCGCCCGGACGATCTGCTCGACGATCTCGGCGGTCGACATGTTGCGTGTCAAGCCGTTCTGCCCGGTGGCGCAGAACGGGCAGTTCATCCCGCACCCGGCCTGCGACGACACGCACAGCGTGATCCGGCCCGGGTACCGCATGAGCACCGACTCGACGAGCGCGCCGTCGTGCAGCTTCCACAGGAACTTGATCGTGTCGCCCTTGTCGGTCGTCAGACGCCGGGCCTCGGTCAGGAGGGGCGGCAGCAGTCCGGCGACGAGCTCCTCGCGTCCGGCGGCGGGCAGGTCCGTCATCGCCGCCGGGTCCGAGGTGTAGTGCGTGAAGTAGTGCGTCATGAGCTGCTTCGCCCGGAAGCCCGGCAGGCCGAGCTCCTTGACGCGGGCGATGCGCTCCTCGGCCGTCAGGTCCGCGAGGTGCACCGGCGGCTTGCCGCGCTTCGGCGACGCGAACTGCAGCAGCGGGCGACCGGTCTGGTCGAGCTGCTGCTTCCAGCCCTCGGTCGTCGGACGGACCTGGGGGCGGGCGGCCTCCGTGCTCACGGTCGCGGGGCGGAGGCCGGGGGTGCGGAGGTCGGAGGGCATCGGGCGATTCTAGCCCGTCTTGGTGTCGAAACCGACCCTTTTCGACCCGACCATTGTTGAACGACAGCGGCGAATCCGATCTCGTTCCCGCGATGTGAAGCGTCACCCGAACGGGCGGTGTCTGGGCCTTCCTCAACTATGGGAAGCTCTGGCCAACGCGGTCCACCGCGGCACGACGCCTGAGGGGAACATCATGACGAATTCGCAGTACGACGATCGCCGATTCGAGGAATCCGAGGCAGGCGTGACCGCGACGCCGGAGACCGTGGTGACAGAGCCCGGGAACGAGGTTGCCTCGTACACCTCGGCCTCCGTCGACCCGCTGATGCAGACCCAGGCCATGCCCTACCCGCCCTCCCCCGCGTACTTCCACCCGTACGACAAGCAGGTGCACATCGCCTACATCCTGCTGATCTTCTTCGGGGCGATCGGTGTGCACAAGTTCTACCTCGGCCGCGTCGGTCTCGGCATCGCGTACATCTTCACCCTCGGGTTCCTCGGGATCGGCACGCTCGTCGACATCTTCACGCTGAACGGTCAGACCCTGCAGGCGAACGCGAAACGGCGACAGCTGGGACTCTGACCCAGTCGATGGCGGGGTAGAAGACGCGCTCTGCTCGAACACGGGTGAGGCGGAGGCCGTACAGGCCCGGTTCGGCAGGAGATACGCGCCGAGCGGGCCGATTCACGTCGGGCCTCCCGTCACGACGACGTTCCCGCGGTCGAACGACCGCGGGAACGTCGTCGTATGCGCATGCGCATGAGGCGTGCAGATAGGACGACGCCGCCGTCGTCGTCCGACCGCGGTTCTGTCGGAAGCCAGCGGATTCGGAAGCGGTGCCGGCGGAGGGCGGGGCGGGGCAGCCTCCGGAGGGGTCGGCCGTCAGCGGCGGACCGACAGGACCTCGTCGAGCGCCGCCTGCGCACCGGCGGAGCAGAGGGTGCCGAGGCTGCGGCGGTAGGGCGTCGTGAACCGCTCGTCGTCGACGAGGTCCCCGAACACGTCCCGGTTGCGCAGGAACGCGAGGTCGTCCGACCGCTGCTGCGCCGCCGCCGGCATGAGGACGTCGCGGAGCTGGTCGACGACCTCGAACCGCTCGCCGTGCTCGCCGCCACCCTCGGCGTACCGGGCCCAGCTCGCGACGACCGCCGCCGCCAGGTCGATGGGGATGCCCGCCTCCAGGTCGGCGCGCACCACCGGCAGCAGCCACTTCGGGATCCGGTCCGACGACTCGGCGGCCAGCCGCGCGAGCGTGTCGAGGATCGCGGGGTTGCCGAACCGCTCCATGAGCGTCGCCTTGTACTGGTCGAGGTCGATGCCCGGCACGGGGTCGAGCGTGGGCGTCGCCTCCTCGTCCATGTAGCGCTCGAGGAGCCGGGCGATCAGCGGGTCGGTCGCGGCCTCGTGCGCGTAGGTGTGTCCGGACAGGAGGCCGAAGTACGCCATCGCCTGGTGCGAGGCGTTGAGCAGGCGGAGCTTCATGAGCTCGTAGGGCACGACGTCCTCGACGACCTGCACGCCGGCCGTCTCGTACAGCGGACGGCGCAGGGTGAACCGGTCCTCGAGCACCCACTGCTCGAAGGGCTCCGCGACGACGGGCCAGGCGTCGTCGATGCCGAACTCGTCCCGGACCATCGCGCGGTCGGCATCCGTGGTGACCGGGGTGATCCGGTCGACCATGGAGTTCGGGAACGACACGTGCCGCTCGATCCACGCGCCGAGCTCCGGGTCCTTCGCGGTGGCGAACGCGACGATGGTCTGCCGGGCGGTGTCGCCGTTGCCCTGGATGTTGTCGCACGACATCACGGTGAACGGCGGGATGCCCCCGTCGTGGCGGCGGCGCAGGGCCTCGGTGATGAACCCGAACATCGTCGTCGGCGTCGCCCCGGGCGTCAGGTCCGCGGCGATCGCCGGGGCGTCGAGGACGAACTGCCCCGTGACGTGGTCGATGTTGTAACCGCCCTCGGTGACGGTCAGGGACACGATGCGCGTGGTGGGCGCGGCCATCAGGGCGAGCACGGCCTCCGGGTCGTCCGGGGCGTACAGGAAGTCCGCGACGGAGCCGATGACACGAGGCTCCAGGGTCCCGTCGGGGTGCTTGAGCACGAGCGTGTACAGGTGGTCCTGGGAATCGAGCGCGTCGCGCATCTCGGCGTCGCGCGGCATGACCCCGACGCCGGTGATCCCCCAGCACAGCTCTCCCCCGGCGTTCATGAGCCGGTCGACGTACATCGCCTGGTGCGCCCGGTGGAAGTTGCCGAGGCCGAAGTGGACGATGCCGGTCGTGACGGCGCTCCGGTCGTAGGTGGGCACGGCGACGCCGGTGAGCGTGTCGAGGGTGGCGTTGCTGAGCGTGGTCATGTGGGGTCCTCCCGTGGCGCGCTCCGTCGCACGCCCCTCCCGTCACTGTACGACCGGTGGTGGCGTCTGCGGGAGTGGTGGCACGGGTCGGGCCGACTCGGACGTGCGCGCATGGACGACGACTGCGCTGTCGTCTGGCGGCGCCCTCGTCGTCCGCGCGCGCACCCGCCCGGTCGTCGTCCGCGCGCGCACCCGCCAGGTCGTCGTCCGTGCGCGCACCCGCCCGGTCGTCGTCCGCGCGCGCACCCGCCCGGTCGTCGCACCTCAGGCTTCCGCACGCGCCGCACACCGCTGGCGGAGGAGCGCGGCGAACCGTTCGTGCATCGCGGCGGCGTACGCCTCGAGCCGCTCGGCCGTGCCGACCCACAGACCGTCCGAGAGCACCGGGCCGTCGACGACCGCGCGCAGGGCACCGGCCAACGCCTCGACGTCGCCCGGCGGCACCTCGACCAGCTGAGGACCGACGAGCGGTCGGAGTTCCGCGAGCGCCGGGCTCGCCGCCGTGATGACGGTCCGCCCGCACGCGAGCCCCTGCCACACCTTGTTCGGGATCACGGACCGGGCCTTGTCCGACGTGCCGAACACCCCGAGGACGACGTCGTGGTTCGCGATGACCGTGGCGAGCTCCTCTGCCGGCACGGGTTCGAGCAGGGTCGCGTCGACGCGGTCGCCCTCGTCGTGGAGCTGTGCGCGGATCCGCTCGAGGACCGAGGCGTACGACACGAACGTCGCGCGGACGGGACGACGGACCTCGCCGAGCGCCGACACGATGACCGGGACGCCGTGCAGCGGGACGTCGTGGCCGTAGAACAGCACGCGGAGCGGCCCGGACGCAGCGGCCGCGCGACCCGAGGGCAACGTGCCGGCCTCAGCGGCAGCGCCGGCGCCCGCGCTGGCAGCAGCGCCGGCAGCAGCGCCGGCAGCAACGCCGGCAGCAACGCCGGCAGCAACGTCGGCGCGCGACACGGCCTTGGCGCCAGCCTCCGCCGGCGGGACCGTCGGCGGGACCGCCCACGCCGGCGCCCCGACCGGGAGGCTCAGCACGGCCGTCCGCGCCGGCACCCGTTCCCGGAGCGCCGCGGCCCGCACCTCGGTGTCGATGAGCAGCACGTCGGCGGAGCGTTCGGCCAGGCGATCGACGACCCGGCAGCGGAGGGCGCGGAGTGACCGCGGGGCGGCCAGTCCGTGGTCGTCGATGTCCGTCTCGTACTGCCCGACGAACCGATCGACGACGACGACCCCGCCGCGGAGCCGCGCGACGAGTGCGACGAGCGGCGCGACGACGAGCGACATCTCGGCGAGGAGGTGGACGTCGTACCCCCGGAGCCCGAGCACCGTGCGGGCGTCGCGGGTCATCCGTCCGATGACGCTCCCGCCCCGGTGGCGCCGGACGACGTCCACCGCGAACCCCGCCGCACGCAGGTGGTGGCGCACGCGGGCGTTCCGCGGGTAGGCGGGGTCGTCGACGCGGACGTGTGCGACGCGGAGGACCGATGTGGCCCGCCGGACGCGCCGTCGCCGCCGCCGATCGAGCACGACGACGGCGACGACCTGCACGGCGAGCACCGCGGCCTCGGCGGAGAGCACCCCGAGCATCGCTCCGCGCGCACCGTCGACGCGGGCGAGGACGAGCACCCCGGGCACCCCGACCAGGCATCCGGCGGCGGCGCTCAGGGTGATCGCGGGGACCCCGCGGAGCGCCACGAGCACCAGGCCACCGGTGGCCCGCGATGTCGTGACGACGACGACGAGCAGGCCGCTCAGCACGGCGAGGTCGGGCGCGACGGTGGCGACGCCGGCGAAGAACGCGCGCGAGACCGCGGGGACCACGACGACGAACCCGGCGCCGACGAGGACCCCGACGCCGACGTTCCCCCAGAGCGCGACCCAGGCCCGTCGGATCCGCCGGTCCGGATCGGCGGGGCCACCCACCCACCCCTGGAGTGCGGTCGGCAGGGCCTTGAGCGCGGTGAGCGCCCATCGCTGGAGCCGGTCCGCGGCGGCGAACACCGCGACGGCCCCGGGCGCACTGACGCCGGCGAGCGTGATCGGGACGCTGATGTAGGTCGCGCTGAGCACGCGTCCGAGGAGCGGTTGCAGCTGGATCCGGACGGCGCGCACGACGAGCCGCGGGGTGAGCTGTCGCAGGGTCGCCGGTCCGATGCCGAGCAGCGTCGTCCCGAGCACGACCGGCACGAGTCCGCTGACGACCAGGGCGAGGGGGAACACCCACAGCGGCGCACCGGCAGCGAGGGCGACCGCGGCGACGACGACGGGCAGCGTGCGGGGCAGTGTGTCCGCCCAGAGGATCGGCCCCGGCCGCCCGAGGCCGATCCAGCACCAGACGACGTTGACCGAACCGAGTGCCCCCGCGGTGCCGATCCAGCCGACGAGCGCGGGAGCACCGACGGGTACCAGGTGCGCGACGACCCAGACACCCGCGGTCACCGGCAGCAGGACGAGCACCTGGGTCACGAGTGCGAGCCCGACCGAGCGACGGAGGTTGCCGAGCGACTGACGGGCGGACCGCTGCGGCCCGCTGATCCCCCAACCGAGCTCGACGACGACCGCCGCGGCCGCCCCGATCGACTGCCCGACCGCGACGTCGCGCCACCCCTCCGCACCGAACCGCGCGGCGATCGCGGGGACCGCGACGAGTGGCGCGAGCCCGCCGACGACGGGGAGCACCGCGAACCCGACGAGCCGCCGGATCGCCATGACTCGTCTGCTGTCGGTCGGGAGGAACGGGGCCACCCGCCGACGCTAGGTCGCCGCCGTCACGCTCCGGTCCGCGGCCGACGGCCTCCCGCCGGTCGTCGGGGATGCGTCCCGCCCGGATTCACCCGTCCGGTCACCCGGACGCACCGAGCCGCGTCATCACGGCGACGGCGCGGGTACGACGAGGACCGCGCCCCCGCCCACCCGCGCTCGCACCGCCTCCCGGCCCGGTGTCACCAGACGAGCACGAACCGACCACGGACGCCCCCGGCCTCCATGCGCCGGTGGGCGTCGCGGGCCGACTCCGGGTCCGCGGCGGGCAGGACCTCGGCGACGCGCAGGGTGAGCAGGCCGTCCTCGACGTCCTGCCGGAGCCGGTCGAGCTTGTGTCCGGAGTGGTACTCGTCGAACACCATGACGCGCTCGAACCGGATGCCCCGCTCGCCGTTGCCCGGCCAGCCGCGCACGGCGACGAAGACGCCCCCGTCCCGGATCGCGGGGACGACCTGCTCGTGCAAGAGCGCGGTGTCCGCGAGACCGTCGACCCCGTCGGGCACGATCGCCCGGATCCGATCGACCACCCCGTCCCCGCGTTCGACGACGTGGTCGGGACCGAGCGACTCGACGAGCGCACGGTCCTTCTCGGCGGCGTCGGCGATCACGACGAGTCCGGCCTGCTTCGCGAGCGGCACGAGGTACGTGCCGAGGGTCCCGGCGGCTCCGGTCACCATCAGGGTCTGGCCGGGCTCGAGGTGCATGAGCTCGAGGATCCGCACGGCCGTCAGCCCGTTCATCGGGAGCGTGCTGGCCTGCTCGAAGCCGACACCCGCGGGGATCCGGGCGATCGAGTCCGGCGCGGCGACGAGGTGCTCGACGTACGCTCCCCCGTGCTCGCGCAGCGGCAGCGCGATCGCCATGACCTCGTCACCCGTCTGCCACTGGTCGACGCCCTCGCCCACCTCGTCCACGATGCCGGCCGCGTCCATGCCGGGCACGTAGGGGGGCTGCGCACCGCCGAGGTCGCGTCCGCCACCACGAACGCCGGCGTCGGTCGGGTTGACGGCGAACGCCCGCACCCCGATCCGGACCTCGCCCGGGCCGGCGTGCGGCTCCGGGACCTCGTGGACGGCGAGGGCCTCGGGCCCTCCGAACTCCTGCACTCCGATGACTCGCATGCCCCAGGTCTACCGCGGCCACGGTCCTCCACACCCAGCGGCGGCCCGACCGGACGTCGAGGGCGCGGCTGCGAGGATGACGGGGACCGATCCCACGACGAACGGAGACCACATGTCCCTGCCACCGCTCCCCGACGACGCCGTCGCGATGCTCCAGCAGCCGAACCCCGCCGTCATCGCCACCCTGCGGTCGGACGGCACGCCCGTCACCGCGGCCACCTGGTACCTGTGGCAGGACGGCCGGGTCCTCGTGAGCATGGACGACAGCCGTGTGCGCCTCAAGCACCTGCGGCGTGACCAGCGCGTCAGCCTGACGGTCCTCGCCGAGGGCGACTGGTACACCCACGTCACCCTGATCGGCCGGGTGGTCGAGTTGTACGCCGACGAGGGCCTCCGGGACATCGACCGCATCTCGACCCACTACACGGGCGGCGCCTACCCGGACCAGGTCCGTCCGCGCACCACGGGCGTCATCGAGATCGACCGGTGGACGGGCTGGGGCGCGATGAAGGACAACGACCAGCCGACGACCTGACGGACATCGCTCAGCCGAGTCCCGCGAGACCCGTGCGGTCCGGGATCGTGAACCGCAGGTCGGGCAGCCAGGCCGCCGGGTCCTTCCAGCGCGGTGCCATCGGGAGCCGTCCGAGCCGCTTCCGGATCGCCCAGGCCGATGCCGGCTCGGGCAGCACCCGTCGCGGCCCCTCGACGGCGAGCGCCCCGAACCACCAGTGCCGCCAGGTACCCTCGACGGACTCCGGGTCGAGCACGACGTAGTAGTCCGGCATGACGCGGTGGCCCGCGGCGAAGGCGGCGAGCGCCGTCTCGACCTCGAGCTCGAGCGTGCCGAGCGTGCTGCGGTCGTCGAAGAACTCGACCCACGCGGCGGCGACGTGCGCCAGGGGGTCGGCGTCGTGGACGACGTACGTCCCGTTCGATGCGCTGATCCGCGCGGTGCCGTCGGCGTCCGCCTCGCCGAGTCGGAGGGCGTCGACCCCGCGGAGTGCGCCGAGTTCGTCGAGGAGGCCCGTGGCACCGGCACCGACGAGCGCGATGATCGTTGCGGTCTGGACGGCCATGCCCCACTCTACGTCCACACGTCCCACGCGGCGGCCGTGCGCCGGAGCCGGGCCGACGGACCGGTTGCCGCGCAGGACCTGACGGCGAACGAGAGCCGCTGCGCGAAGCACCCAGGCCAGGTCCCGCATCGAACGGACGAGAACCGACATTCTGCCCCTCATCCGAGGTACGGTTGGCGCTACCAGACGGAAGTCGGGAACTGCGTCAGGGCAGTCCCGGCATCGTCACGACCGCGCATGACGACAGGGATGATGGGCATGAGCTCGTACGAGTCCGAACCGGGCGTCGCACCGGTCCGCATCACGACGTTCAAGCGGCAGCGCAAGCTGTGGCGCCGCGGGTACGCGCTCGAGACAGGGCACGACGATCGCTACGAGGACTTCTTCCGCGACTCGTCCGCGTTCCGTCGACGGGACTGATCGACGTGGACGGCTGGCCGGACACCCACCGGCTCGGGCGGGCAGCGTCGCTCCCCGTGGACGCGCCGCAGCGCACGATGACGCCGTGCTTCGCCGCGAGCGGGCAGTGGATGCTCCGGACCCATGCGATCCCCCGACAAGCGGTCGCTGGGCTCCTCGGGTACTCCGAGGTGCAGAGTGGGTTCGACGAGATCGTGTCGATGCAACCCGAGGTCGGGCTGCTCTGTGCCGGCGTCCGGAACGCCGCGCGCACGATCGCAGGAGCCGACGAGACCTAGGACGCCCATGACGACCGAGACCACCGCCCCGACGAACGACGCGGTCCTGGTCGCCGGCGCCGGCGGCGTCGTCGGTCGCAGTGTCGTCGAGCACTTCGCCCGCACCGGTGTGACGACGCGGGGCATCAGCCGCCGGGCGCCGCAGGGCGTGTCCGGTTGGACCCACCTGCCGGTGGACCTGCTCGACGCCGACGCCGCCGTCGAGGGGCTGCGTCCGGCGTCCGACACGACGCGCCTCGCGTTCGCCGCGTACATCGAGAAGGCGGACCTCGCGGAGCAGATCGGCCCGAACGTGGCACTCCTCGAGCACACCCTCGACGCACTCGACCGGCTCGGCGCTCCGCTCCGGCACGTGACGCTCTACCAGGGCATGAAGTACTACGGCGCCCACCTCGGCCGGTTCGCGACGCCCGCCAAGGAGGACGACCCGCGTCTCCTCGTGCCCAACTTCTACTACGACCAAGAGGACCTGCTGCGTGAGCGTGCGGCGCAGCGGGGGTTCGCGCTCACGGTGTTCCGGCCCGAGGCCGTGATGGGCTACGCGCAGGGCACGCCGATGAACCTCCTCATGGCGATCGGCACCTACGTCGCGATGACCCGCGAGCTCGGCCTGCCGCTCCGGTTCCCGGGGCAGCGCGAGACGTACGACCGGATCCTGTACCAGATGACGGACGCCGAGCTCCTCGCGCGCGCGACGGACTGGGCCGGTTCGGCGCCGACCGCGGCGGGCGAGGCGTTCAACATCACCAACGGCGACGTCGTGCGGTGGAGTCACCTCTGGAAGCGACTCGCGGACCACTTCGGCCTCGAGCTCGGCGAGCCGCAGACGCTCCCCCTGGCGACCGTGATGCCACCGCGCGAGGACCTGTGGAACCGCATGGTGGAGCGGCACGGTCTCGTCCCGACCCCGTACACGGAGCTCGTCGACTGGCGGTTCGGGGACATGATCCTCGGCTCGACGTGGGACAACGTGTCGAACGTGATCAAGCTCCGGCAGGCCGGGTTCGGCGAGTGCCACGACAGCGCCGACCGTCTCGTCGAGCTCCTCGACGACCTCGGTCGTCGGCGGATCCTGCCGGCCGCACCGGGCGTCGAGGTCCAGCCGGTCTGAGCACGATCGGCGCGGACGCCGGGAGGTGCGGATCGGCCTGGTCCCGCGCCTCCCGACAGACACGATCCCGGGAGGTCCGGGGCGCGCCGGTCCCGCGCCTCCCGTCCGCCGGTCAGTCGGCGGGCAGGACCCGCGCGAAGTGGTGCGGGGCGGAGAACATCGGGATGATGTCGACGGGTTCGCCCGGGTGCGGTGCCTGGATCACGAGGCCGTTGCCGAGGTAGAGGCCGATGTGGGCCTCGCTGTCGTAGACGACGAGGTCGCCGGGCTGCGCCTCGGACTCGGGGATCGTCGTCGCAGCGGCGTCCTGCGTCGGCACGTAGTGGACGAGCGGGATCCCGACCGACGCGTACGAGACCATGACGAGGCCCGAGCAGTCGATGCCCGCGTGGGACGCGCCGCCCTCGACGTACGTGTCGCCGAGGTAGGTCAGCGCGGTCTGGATGACCTGCGCACGCTTGCCGCCGGCGCTCAGGGCGTCGACGATCGCGCTCTGTGCGCCGGAGACGGTCGCACCGCCGCTGACGACGACCTCGGTCGGGGCGGGCGCGGCGATGATCGTCGTGCCGTCGTGCTCGATGACGGGGAGCGTGATGTCCCGCGACACGGTGTACTGCTGTGCGCCGGGGGTCGACGAGGTGACGGCCGCGGCGGCGCTGCTCAGCGTGTCCGCGTTGGCGGGGAGCCCGAACGCGATGCACGACGTCATGGCGAGGATCGGGGCGACGATGAGCGAGAGACGCTTCGCGCTCACGGCACGGCGCTCGTGACGGAGGACCGGGGCGGCGACGGCCGGGGCGGTCGCGACGACCGGAAGGGCGCGGGCGGCGGTGACCCGACGGACCGCGGCCAGGCGGGCTGCGGCGTGGTGGGCCTCGGCACGGCGGATCTCTGCCCGGCGGCTCGCTTCGGCGGGGCGGTGCTCGGCGAGGGGCGAGGTGACGACGACGACGCGCTCGGCGACGGTTGCGGTGGGACGGGGACGAACGGCGCTGGTGTCGGCACGTCGGGTGCGGCGGTCCTCGACGGGGAGCGCGTGTCGTCCTGCCATGTGTCCCTTCCTCGTCCCGCCGAGCGCGGGACACGAGAAGATAACGTATTGGTAACCGTCTGACGGTCGCCCTGGCAGCGGGCCGTGCGCGCCTGCGGGTCTCCACAGGTTCGATGCGACCCGTCCGGTGACGCGCGATCTGGGGGATGGCCGGACGCCCGGCGCCTCCGTACCGTGACGACATGCCCGTCATCCGCCGATGGAACACCACCGCGAGCGACCGGATCTGGGCGGCGCGCATCGGCCCGGAGAACGCCCGCCGCCTGGCCGGCGTCCGCCTGCCGGCCTACCGCGCCCTCGCCGCGTTCGTCGTGCTCCTCGTCGTCGCCGCGGCCGCCGCCGCCCTGGCCCCCGCACCGGTCGGCGTCGTGGTCGCCGCCCTCGCCGTGCTCGCCGGCTCCGCCGTCGTGGGCGTCGGGGTCCGACCGCTGCGCGCGGAGGGACACGCACTCGCGGTGCGCCTCCGGGACCTGGGCCACCGGGTGGACCGCGACGCACCCCTCAACGACGGCGGCGCGTTCGACCGCTGGGCCGCGCGGAACGGACTGCCGCGGGAGCAGCTCGTCACTCCGTGGTGAATGATCGTCGGATGCGCTTCCTGCCGCCCCTGACCGGTCCCCGCATCACGGCCGCCGCGGTCGGGATCGCCGTCGTCGCCCTGATCGCCTGGCTGTGGGGTCCGCAGGTCGCACACGGCGTGGTGCGCACGGGTGTCGCCGGTGCGTTCGTCCTCATCCCCCTCGCGGTGCTGGCCGCGCTCGTGCTCGTGGGACTCCGCGTCGGGCCGTCGCTCCGGGCCGTGCTCGCGGCCGCGCTCGTGCTCGTCTTCGCCGGCTCCGTGGTCGCCTGGGTCCGGCACGCGTACGACGTCGACCGATTGTACGTCGCCGACGTCCGGACCGTCGACCACCCGGCACCGAGCTTCGCCGAACGCTCCCCGTACGACGTCGCCGCGACCTCGTCGACCAAGAACCTCGGCGACACGACGGGCACGGCGCTGCCGGTCAAGTCGCTCACCGACCAGCGCAGCCACGGACTGTGGGACGCGCTCGTGCAGCGCCGTGGGTTCCTCGCCGGGTACGAGAGCGTCCAGGTCCAGGACATGCCCCTGTTCGGGCAGACCGAGCCCGACCAGGTGAGGACGTGCGACTTCACGCGCACCGCACGGCTCCGCGTCGGAGGGTCCCTGCCGGCCAACTCGCTCACCCGCGCGATCGATGCCGCGACCCCGCCGACCGTCGGTTTCGAGCCGACCGACGTCTACGGGTACTGCGACGGCCGGGCCCCCGATGTCGTCGTGCCGTTGACGCAGGTGCACGGGTTCTGGGACACGTCCTACGACTTCTTCGGCGACGCCCTGTACAACGGCCGGACGGGCGAGGTCCGCATCGTGACCCGCGCCGCCGACCTCCCCGGCCCCGCGTACCCGCAGTCCCTGGCGAAGCGACAGCGGACGGCCCTGCGCGCGCTCGGGTCGTTCGGCGACTACTGGTTCCACCGCTCCGGGTACGAGGACACGTCGGACGACTCGGACAACCCCGACTCGTTCAACCCGTCCGAGCTCGGACTGCGCCGCGCGAGCGACGACCACGCCACGTACGTCACCCCGCTCACCCCGCCCGGGTCGTCGTCCTCGGTCGTCGCGCTCTCCGTCGTCGACGCCTCGGTCGGCCACGCCGGCAGCCGCAACCCGATCACGGTCTACGAGTACGAGAAGGGGTCCGCGCGGCAGGCGAACTCGTCAGTTGCCTCGACCATCAAGACCACCTACAGCTACCTGCCCGACTGGGCGAGCGGGCTCAAGATCTTCGAGATCGTGCCCGGAGCGCGGAACCAGTGGGTCGCCTCCATCGGGCAGTCCCAGGGCGTCGTCTACCGCGCGGTCATCGACGCTGCGGGCGCGGCCACGCTGTACGACGCGAACGGCGACGTCGTGACCCGATCGGGCACGGAGTCCGCGGGAACGGACGGCGGGACCGGTGCCTCGGGCTCGAGCGGAGCCTCCGGATCGGCCGGGTCCCCGGACCTGTCGAAGCTGACGCCGCAGCAGCTCCGGGACCTGGCGCAGGCGGCGCTGAACGAGCTCGCCAAGCGGGCGGAGTCGTCGGCCCCGCCGACCACGGCGCCGTCACCGACGCCCGGCGGCTGAGCCGCAGGAACGACGAACGGGAGGCGCTGCGCACGACAGCGGAGTGCCTCCCATCCGTCACACCCCTGGGTGGGGCTGCGGCGGGGCGACCGAGACGACGTTCGCGGCCGCGACCCCGTCGTCACCGCCGTGGTCGTCGAGGAGGTCGGCGTGCGCGACGGCGTAGGCGCGAGCGCGACGCATCCGCACGACCGCCGCGGGGATGGCGACCGCGGCCCCGACGACCAGGACCCCGAGGTAGACGATGCCGAGCCGCGTCATCCCGTCGAGGGTCAACGACAACTCGTTGCAGGCGATCCCGGCGTACAACAGCGCCAAGTACCCGATCTGCAGCCCGAGGACCGTCGGGACCGTCGAGGCGTACCGCGCCGCAGCCCGTTGGTCCGCCGCCGAGAGGTCGAGGGCCTTCCCACGGAGGACGACCTTGTTGAACTGCCGGAGGCGTGCGAGATCGCGGCCCGCCGCATCCCGCAACCGGCGCTGGAGCGGCACGACCAGGACGACCATCACGAACGCCGGGACCATGAACGTCATCTCCGCCCCGAGGAGTCCCGTCGTCGCGAGGTCGAGACCACGCTCGCGCCCGAGGGCCGCATCGACGACGACCCACGCCGACGCGAGGACCACCATGCCAGCGAACACCACCGACACGATCAGGAGCTTCCGACGGATCAGACCGGGGTCCACGGGTTGCCACCAGTAGGGCGACGCCAGTGGGCGCTCGGCGCGCCGGAGGCGGTCACCGAGCGGTCTCGCGACGACGAGCAGCAGCGCGGTCACGAGCGCGACGAGCACGGGCACCCACACGGGTCCGCCCGCGACCACCGTCGCGACGACGAGCAGGCCGACCGCGGCGAGGTCGACCGCGAGCACGACGACGCCCGCCCGACGCAGGTACCGACCAGCGTCGGGCGAGGACCGTCGATCCCAGAACGTGTTCCACGACCCGAGGAGCAGCGGACCGTACACGATGAGGGCGACGCCCGTGCCGGCCGCCACGACGAGACCGTCGGGGCCGCCCCGCAGCTGGATCGCCACGAGCAGTGCTCCGCCGATGCTGAGCACCGTCGACACGAGCACGCTGAGGATGTACGCGAGGATGCGCATGGTCCTGCCTCCCGGCAGCGCCGTCGGGTCGGCGCCGCCGTCGTCATCCTGCTCCGCCACGCGATCGGGTGGAACGACACCTTGACGGATCCTCAGGCTCCGGATCGCTCGTCGCCTCGGAGAATTCATGCTCGTTCCTGTGCCGATCCCCAGGTATCGTGCCGAGCACACCCCCGAACGGGGTGCATCCACGAGAACGGTAGAACCAGTTGCGCAGACATCAGGGGATCAGCAGCTCCACCACCGCCGTCCGACTCGCCGTCGTGGGGGTGACGACCGTCGGCCTCGTGCTCGGGTCGACACTCCTGGGCGCCGGGGTCGCGACCGCGTCGCCCGTCGTCGGGCACCACACCACGACGATCACGCCGGACCACCGTCAGGGCGGGGTCGGCAGTGGCGTCGACCGGGCACTCGCACCACGGACGCAGTTCACGATGGCGCCCGACGGCTCCTCGGGCGCGACCCAGGGTGGCGAGGGCATCCCGAACATCGACTCCGTCAAGAAGACGATCGCGACCTACTACGGCGACCCGGGCACGGGCATCGCCGACAAGACCGACAGCCCCTACATCCGCGAGATGGCCGCCATCGTGCGGCGGGAGAGCGGCCAGCTCCAGCGTCAGTACGACGCCGCCGTGGCCGCGGGCGAGAAGCCGGCCATCGTGCTCGACAGCGACGACACGACGCTGTTCACGTACGACATGGAGGTCGGGGACATGCACTTCACGTTCTCGCCCGCCGAGCAGGACGTCTGGGTGCAGGGCGAGCGGTTCCCCGCGACCCCGTCGATGGTGTCGTTCGTGAACCGGGCGGCGGCGATCGGCTACACAATCTTCGGCGTCACGGGCCGCAACGACGACCAGAAGGCCGCGACCCTCGCCAACCTGTCGAAGGACGGGTACGACGGGTTCACGTCCGACGACTTCTTCACGAAGTGGACCGGCGTCGGTGCCTCGCAGCAGCCCTCGTACGTCACGTGCGTCGCGACGTGCACGACGGTCGAGTTCAAGGCGGGGACGCGCAAGCACATCGAGCAGGACCTCGGCTACACGATCACGCTCAACGTGGGCGACCAGTACTCCGACCTGCAGGGCGGGTACGCCGAGCACACCCTCAAGCTCCCGAACCCCACCTACTTCCTCCCCTCGGCGGACCTGCCGGGGGTCTCGGAGCCCTGGCTGGCACCCCGGACGCACTTCACGATGGCACCCGACGGCTCATCGGGCGCGACGCAGGGCGGCGAGGGCATCCCGAACATCGACTCCGTCAAGAAGACGATCGCGACGTACTACGGCGACCCGGGCACGGGCATCGCGAACAAGTCCGACAGCCCCTACATCCGCGAGGTGCGGTCGATCGTCGCGCGACAGGCGCCGGTCGTGGTGGCGCAGTGCGCGATCGCGAGGGCCCGGCACCGCAACCCCGCGATCGTCCTCGACGCCGACGACACGACCCTGTGGACGTACGACATGGAGGTCGCGGACATGCACTTCACGTTCTCGCCCGCGGAGCAGGACGTCTGGGTGCAGGGCCAGCGGTTCCCGGCGACGCCGTCGATGACCTCCCTCGTCGCGGTCGCCCGCGCGGCCGGCTGCACGGTCATCGGGCTCACGGGCCGGAACGAGGGCCAGCAGGCAGCGACGATCGCGAACCTGCGGAAGGTCGGGTACCCCGAGTTCGCCGCGACGCAGCACGGCAACCGGACCTACTACACGAAGTGGACCGGCGTCGGTGCCTCGCAGCAGCCGCCGTACGTGCACTGCGCGGCCGCGTCCTGCACGACGATCGAGTACAAGTCGCAGACGCGCGCCCACATCGAGTCGGCTGCGGGCGGCCGGTACGACATCGTCAGCAACTGGGGCGACCAGTACAGCGACCTCATCGGCGGCTCGGCCGACCGGTCGGTGAAGCTGCCGAACCCGACGTACTACCTGCCCTGACCTCCGGCGGGTCCCGATGACGGGAGGCGGTGAGCACGACGGCTCGCCGCCTCCCGTTCGTCATGGGTCGGGCCGCGCGCGGAGCGCCAGGAGCGCGCGCTCAGTCGAGGGTGACGACGAGTTTCCGCGCCGAGACACCACGCCGCAGCCGGGCGAGCGCCTCGGGGACAGCAGCGATCCCGTGCCCCACGACCTCGCGCTCCGGAGCGGCGACGTAGCGGCCCGTCGCCAGGGCCTGCGGCAGGAACGCCTCGTAGACGAGCGGACCCACCTGGCTGACCAGGGGCGTTCCACCCCAGATCGCGGAGACGGTGATGCCCTCGCGCCGTGCGGACCGCGCACGGAGTCGCGTCGCCGGGGTGGGGTAGGCCGAAGCGAGGCGCCGACTCCCCGCGGTGGCGCGGACGACGCGGAGGGTGCGGGTGAGCGAGCCCGCGCCGATCGCGATCGTCCCCGCGAGCGGCCGGTCGCCGATCGCGTCGGTGATCCGCCGCTCGGCGTCCGGGTCGTGGTAGTCGAACACCTGCTCGGCGCCGAGTCCGCGCACGAGGTCGTGGTTCCGGTCGGACGCGGTCCCGAGGACGTCGTACCCGGAGGCCCGCGCGAGCTGGACGGCGTTGCACCCGACGCTCGTCGACGCACCCCACACCAGGACGACTGCTCGACGCGGCTCGGGGTCCAGGGAGGGCCCGGCCAGGCCGAGCTGGTCCGGCTCGTACAGGCTGGCCGCCGCGGTCGTCAGTGCGAGCGGCAGCACCGCGGCGTCCTCGAGCGGCATCGACGCCGGGACCGGGGCACAGTTGCGCTCCTGCAGCAGGACGAATCGTTGGAAGGCGCCCTCGGCAGCGGCGTTCCGGTGTCGCTCCTGCCCCGCGGCGGAACCGAGCACGCGCGCCCCGAGGTCGAACCGCCGCACGTCCGGGCCGACGGCGACGACCTCGCCGGCGACGTCCGAGCCGAGTACCGCCGGGTACCGCAGCCACGGCGTCACGAACGGACGCGCGAGGCCGGACATCGCGTCGACCGGGTTCACGGCGACGGCACGCACCCGCACGACGATCTCCCCCGGGCCAGGGGTGGGCATCGGTGCGGGGCCGATCCGCAACCGCCCGACCGGACTCCGCAGCCAGACGGCCTCGTTCTCCACCATGAGTCAGCTCCTCCACTTGACGACACGCAATGTCATCACTCTGCACCATGACACTCCGTGTCGTCAATGGTGTGTCGTCGTGCGATCGGGACCCCGCGGGCCCGGGCCCGTCTGCAGCGCCGCGTCCGGGAGGCACGGGTCGGCCGGTCCGACGCCTCCCGTTCGCGGGATGGTCGGGCGACGGACGCGGCTGGCAGGATGAGCACCGGGCATCGCCACGCCGGCCACCGGAGGACCAACCATCCCCCGGAACGCGGAGTCGGGACACCGTCGATGGCCGCAGCCGTCCTGCGCCCCTGGGAGGGGCCGTCGACGCGCACCGCGATGAGGAGGAGACCATGCCCGATCCCGGACTCGGGACGATGAACGTCGCGGCGATCGCGGCCGAGGGAGCGCGGCGGCACCGGTCGAAGGCGGCCGTGATCACGGCCCTCCCGGACGGCGGTACCGAGACCCTGACGTACGCGGACCTGTGGGAACGGGTCCGGGCGATCGCGGGTGCGCTGCGGGCGCAGGGCGTGCGACCCGGCGACCGCGTCGCCGTCATGCTCCCGAACATCACGGAGTTCCCGTGCGTGTACTTCGCGGTCCTCGCCATGGGCGCGGTCGTCGTGCCCGTGCACCTGCTCTTCAAGCGCGACGAGATCACCCACGTGCTCCGGGACTCGGAGGCCCGGGTGCTCGTCGCGTCGGCGTCGATCCTGCCGCAGGCCGGACCGGCGGCCCGCGACGTCGGCGCGTTCGTCGTGGCGGTCGGGGCCGCGTCGGCAGCGGAGGTCGACGCGGACGTCACGCTGGCCGAGTTCGAGGGCGGTGCGGACCCGATCGACGAGTACGTCGCGGTGAACCCGCTCGAACCGGCGACGGTCCTGTACACGAGCGGCACGACGGGGACGCCGAAGGGTGCCGTCGGCTCGCACTTCGCGCTCATGGAGCAGGTGAACGTGTCGCTCATCGACCTGTTCGACCTGCGACAGGAGGACGTCGTGTTCGGCGGCCTGCCGCTGTTCCACACGTTCGGGCAGACGGTCGTCATGAACACCTCGCTCCGCCGGGGTGCGACGATCGTGCTGCTGCCACGCTTCGATGCGGCGACGGCGCTCGACCTGTGCGTCCGGCACCGCGTGACGGCGTTCGACGGCGTGCCGACGATGTTCATCGCCCTGCTCGAGGCCGCCCGCGACACCACGGAACGGCCACCGCTGCGCTTCTGCATCTCCGGCGGCTCCGCGCTGCCGGAGGCCGTGCTCGAGCGGTTCGAGGCGACGTTCCGCGCACCCATCCAGGAGGGCTACGGCATGACCGAGACCTCGCCTGTCATCGCCGTGAACCCGAAGGGCGTCCCGAGCCGTGCCGGGAGCGTCGGACTGCCCATCTGGGGCGTCGACGTCGTCATCGCGGACGCGGACGTCGAGGACCGCATCGTGCCCGTCGCCCCGGGCGAGACCGGCGAGCTCGTCGTGCGCGGACACAACCTGTTCACGGGCTACCTCGGTCAGCCCGAGGCCACGGCCGCAGCCATGTGCGACGGGTGGCTCCGCACGGGCGACATCGGCACGATGAGCGCTGACGGCTACGTGACGATCGTCGACCGCAAGAAGGACATGATCATCCGGAACGGCTACAACGTGTACCCGTCCGAGGTCGAGTCGGTGCTCCACCGGCACGAGGACGTCACGTCGGCGGCGGTGTTCGGCGTGCACCACGACGTGCACGGACAAGAGGTCCACGCGGCGGTCGTGCTGCGCGACCCGGACGCCGACGTCGCCGCGATCGACGCGTTCATGCGCACGCGCGTGGCCGCGTTCAAGTACCCGCGGGTGTTCCACGTCGTCGACTCCCTGCCGCTCGGGCCGAGCGGCAAGGTGCTCCGGCGCGCGCTGTCGGCGACGTACTCCGCCTGACGGCTACCGCGGGATGACCGCGAACAGGAACCGCTTCCGCACCATGTACCAGCTGAGCAGGATCATCGCGGTGTGGATGAGCGTGCCCTCGAGGACGTTCGACGGGTCGAGGCCGGGGATCGACGCGATGAGCAGCACGAAGAACACCTGCCACACGAACACGTAGAGGCTCGCCTGCCCGAGCGGGATCCACAGCCAGCCGATCGCGGCGTTGATCGGCTTCCAGAACACGGTGAGCACCGCGTACGACACGACCGCGAAGAACGCGATGTCGACGAGCCGGCCCCACTGCAGGTCGACGCGCTGGTACGCCGTGTTGTACAGCTCGTCGTACATCCCCGCGGGGAACGGCGTCGGGGTGAACCCGGCCACGTGACCCGCCCAGACGTAGACGAGGAACCCGGCGTACCCGACGACGCCGATCGCCATGAGCAGCTTGCCGACACGGCTCGTCAGCGCGGCCACGATCCGCCGGCGGTAGTACCCGAGCACGAGCCCGTGGGTGAACACCACCTGCCAGGTGAAGAGCGGGAACACGGCCTCGAACTGCGACGGCAGCGGCGACAGGTCGGGGCGCACGGCATCGAGCACGTAGAGCGCCCAGCTGACGACGAGCAGCGCCCACCACGCACGGCGCCGGATGATCCACATGAGCACCGGGATCGCGATGCTGAGCACCACGAAGAGCCCCATGATGTTGAACGGCCACGGGCCCATCTCGAGGAGCAGGAACTGCCGGACGGCGTACCAGGGCGGCGGGTAGTCGAGTAGCCGCATGGCGTTCGGGTAGAGGTCGTAGACGCGGCCTTCCGCGCCGACCCCGCCGGTGCCCGTGCCCCGGTCCGTGAACGTCGTGATCGCCGACGCCTTGAGGAACGGCACGAAGCTCAGCGCGAAGACGACCAGGATCACCCCGAGCGTGACGAGGTACTGCTTCCGGGCGCGCCGCCACGCGTTCACCGCCGAGGCCCACTCGCCGAACCGCGCGACGCCCAGCGGGTAGACCATGCCGAGCACGAGTCCGCTGAGGAACACGAACATCTCGGCGCCCGTGATCGCGCCGATCGCGTGCAGGGTGAGGTACGAGTAGGGCCCGGCGAGCTCGACGTGCGTGATCACGACCGCGAGGATGATGAACCCGCGGAACAGGTCGATCCGGAGGTCGCGCCCGGGCTTGCCGTCGTCGTCGTACCGCCAGGACGGCGCGAGCCGACCGACGAGCCCGGACAGCAGGAACGTCAGCGCGAGCACGACCGCGCACGCGACGATCCAGGCCATCTGGTCGCCGCCGGTCTCGAGCTGCTGGTTCGTCGCCGCGCTGCCCTGCTGGGCGGTGACGCGGTCCGTGACGGGTCCGAACACGAAGCGTCCGGCGTCCTGCAGGTCGGTCCGGAACGACCCGGCGATCCCCCGGACCGCGGTGTCCCGCCAGTCCGCGACCCGGTTGCCCGCCTCGGGTTCCTCGCGGTCGGCCTCGAGCCAGGTGACGCCCCGGACGAGCGGGTGGCTCGGCAACGCGGCGATGACCTGGCGCCACCAGCCCTGCTTGACCGTCAGCTCGGCGGCCCCGCCGAGCGAGTGGACGTCCAGCGCGCCGGTGTCGAGCAGCAGCGGCCGGTGCTCCCCGACCGCGAACCGCTGGTAGAAGGTGCGGTCCTGGGGCTGGGTGTACCCCCAGGACTCGTCGAAGCGTCGGTCGACCTCGCCCGCGACGGGGGCCGCGTTCTGCGAGAGCGACACCGCCCGGCCGGCCGCCGCGGTCGCCTTGCCCTTGCCGAAGAAGAACATGGACAGGCCGACCCAGTCGACGGAGCCGCTCCCCGGCCAGTACGGAGCGTACGGGTCGTCCGCCTCGGTCAGGCGGTCGTCGTGGTTCGTGTCGAGTGCCGCGATGTCCATCGCGTTCGCCGAGGCGAGGCGACCGGCGGCCTCACCGAAGGGGTAGCCGGAGCCGTAGGAGGGTGACCAGACCATGCGGGCCTTCGACGTCCCCGCGTGGACGACGCGTGCGAGCTGCCGGAAGGCGCTGACGAACTCGGTCGGCTGCTGCCCCCACCGGACCCAGGTGCCGTTCATCTCGGGCGCGAACCGGACGAGCTGCTCCGTGCCGTACTGCTTCCGGACCTGTTCCAGGAGTCCGTCGGCGCGCCGGGCGTCGGCCGCGTCCAGTCGTGCCAGGGAGGTCCTCGGTTCGAAGCTCACCACGAGGACGGCGCCCTGCGCGGCGGCCTGGCGCGCCGCGGTCCGCCACTGCTCGGCGGCGCGCGCGTCCACCGGGTAGTCGACGTCGATGCCGTACATCGACGGCGTCGCGCCGAGTCGGCCAGCGTAGCCGTCCGGAGCGTCGTTCGCCCAGTCGAGGTCCGGGCCGAACCAGGTGCCGGACCCGCGCGGGGTCCCCGAGGCGGTGACGCCCGCGGGCGTCGACCGGGTGGCCGCCGACGCGACCGGTGCGGTCCCCCCGAGCACGAGCACGACGATCGCGATCACCAGTGCGACCGCGCGCGCCGTGCGCTGCTTCATCGTCGACACACGAGCGTCCAGATGTTGCGACCGTGTTCGTGGCGGTAGTCGAGCCGCTCGAGGCTGGCGAGCGCCAACGCCAGGCCGCGACCGCTCTCGTCCTCGACGTCGGCCATGGTGACGGCCGCGAGGTCAATGTCGGCGGGCAGTCCGTTGTCCTGGAACTCGGCGGTGAGGACCTCGTCCGTCGCGTCGAGGTCGAGGGTGTACCGGCGGCCGCCGACCTCGGCGTCGCTGCGCCGCGAGTGCTCGACGATGTTCGCGGCGATCTCGACGATCGCCGTCTCGAACGAGAACCGCGTGGCGATCGCGGCGTCGTCGCCGAGGTCGCTCCACCAGCGGTCGAACGCGTCCTGCAGGGTCTCGATGCTCTCGAGGGTCGCGGGCACGTCGATGTGGACGCGTCGACCATCGGCGGTCGGGGCGGGCTGCTCAGTCACGGAGGGCGTCCTCGACCGTCGCGCGGGGCTGGAGGATCCGGTCCAGGTTCGTCAGGCGGAGCACCATCGACACCTGCTCGGACGGCGCCACGAGGCGGAGGTCGCCGCCCGCCTGTCGCGCCGACTTGAGCAGGGACACGAGCGCGCCGAGCCCGGACGAGTCGACGAACGTCGTGCCGGAGAGGTCGACGACGAGCATCTGGTCCCCCGCCTCGAGCTGCTCCGTGGCGACCGCACGGAGCTTCGGTGCCGATGCGACCGTCAGCCGGCCCTTCGGCGTCAGGACGACGCCGCCCTCGACGGGTTCCACGTCCACGGTGATCATGCTGTCTCTTCCTTCTCCCGGAGCGCATCCCGCCCCGTGTAGCGAACGGCCCGGATGACGATGCTGAAGATCGCGAGGTCGAAGACGACCCATGCCGAGTTGATGAGGGGGGCGATGCCGTGCGCCTGCCCCGCCGCGTAGCGGACGGCGACGAGCACGAGCGCAGCGACGAGGCACCCCATGGCGACGAGCTGCGGCCGCACGAGGTCCCACCGGTGGCCGGTGAACTCCTGTTTCGTCTTCGGGGTCACGCGGAACCCGAGCGGCTGCCCGAGGTACACGTTGCGGAACGCGGACGTGACCGACTCGATCCAGACCGGGAACAGCGCGAGCGAGTACTGCTGCCCGCGCCACGTCGGGCGTCCGGCCGCGACCACCCAGAACAGCACCTGGTTGAGCACGAGGAACGGGATGAGCCGCGCGAAGAAGTCGACGCTGTACGCCTGGACGGGGACCACCCCGAACGCCAGGCAGAGCACCGGCGCGGCGATGTACACGACCGCGGCGAACCCGGAGAGGTAGCTCCACATGGTCGAGAAGTACATGAGGCGCTGCGCGAACGACAAGCCCCGCTGCACGAGCGGGTTCTCGCGGAAGAACACCTGCATCGTGCCCTGCGCCCAACGGAGTCGCTGCGTCAGCATCGTCGGCAGGTCCTCGGGGGCCAGCCCGCGTGCGAGGAGCTCGTCGTGGTACGCCGACCGCCAGCCGAGGCCGTGCAGGCGCATCGCGGTCGCCATGTCCTCGGTCACCGAGATCGTGGCCAGTGGCATGATCGCCTGGGCCTCGTCGCCACGGCTGACGTCGAGCGCGCCGACGAGGAGCGAGATCGCCTCGATCGCGACGATCGGCGACGCGTCGCGCTGGCCGAGCAGGTCGAGCGCGGAATCGTCGATGGCGGCGAACGTGTCGGCCTCCACGGACAGCGCGGCGAGCTCCGCCAGGTCCTGACGCATGGCGGCGAGGTCGGCGCCGGCGAACCGGAACGCGATCGCGTCGATGCCGCGCTGGAACCGGTAGGTCACGTCGGCGATGCCGTCGCCGTTCGCGAGCTCGGCGCGCGCGCGGTCGACGATCGCCCCGGCCTCGTCGAGCGCCTGCAGCACGCGCGGCTGGCCCTCGGCCTCCTCCCGTGCCCGCGCGAGCAACCGGCGCGAGGTGCGGATCGCGCGGTGCACGCCCTGTTCGACCTCGTCGACGTACCGGGACACGCCCAACTGCATCAGGGCCTCCCGGCGGAGGATCGCGTTCGACCCACAGAAGAACGCGGCGTTCCAGCCGTCCTTCGACTGCTGGATGGGCCCGTAGAAGAGCGGCGCCTGGCTGCCGAGCACGTCGGACTCGGGGACGTTCTCGAACCACTGCGGCGTCTGCACGAGCGCCATCCGCGGCTCCTTGAAGTACCCGAGGGTGCGGTCGAGGATGCGCGGGTCGGGCACCTGGTCGGCGTCGAGGATCAGGAGGAACTCCCCCTCGGTCGCCAGCAGCGCGTTGTTGAGGTTGCCGGCCTTGGCGTGCCGCGGCCGGTCGATCCAGTCCGACGACCGGGTGATCACGCCGATGCCCGCGGCCTCGGCGGCCTCGCGGATCTCCGGCCGCGCACCGTCGTCGAGGATCCACGTGGTGTGCGGATGCCGGATCGCCACCGCGGCGAGCGCCGTGCGCATCACGAGCTCGACGGGTTCGTTGTACGTCGTGATGAAGACGTCGACCGTGACGTCCTCGGCGGGTGGGGCCGGTGGTTCGCCGCGTTCGCGGATCCGCCAGGCGCCGAACGCGAACAGGAGCGAGTCGATGACGCTGTAGGTCTCGGCGAGGATGAGCGGCACGGCGATCCACCACGAGTGCCAGTTGACGGAGGCGACCCAGCGCCATCCGACGTAGTCCGCCCCGGCGAGCGCCGCGAGGACGACGACGACCCGGATGGTGACGAGCCGCCGACGCGAGGTCGTGTGCTCGAGGAGCCGCCGGTCCCGGCGGGTCATCTCGAGGGTCACGGGCGGTACTCCGCGACCACGACGGTGACGTCGTCGAGCGGCACCCGCTCGGCGCTGAGTGACCGGATGCGTTCGACGAGGGCGTGGATGTCGGCCGCCTCGCGCGTGTAGCCGGCGAGCTCGTCCGGCCAGACGATCTCGTCGTCCAGCACGTCGAGCACCCCGTCGCTCACGAGGACCAGGCGGTCGCCCGGGTACAGCGTCGTCGTCTGCGCGGTGTGTGGCTGCGGCAGGATCCCGATCGGGAGGCCCGTGCCGGTGAGCTGCTCGGCCGTCCCGTCCGCGCGCACGAGGATCGACAGGCCCGCTCCGGCATCGACGTAGGCGAGGCGCCCGGTGTCGAGGTCGATGGTGGCGTGGAAGTAGGTCACGAAGGCGTTCGTGCGCTGGAGGTCGCCGGTCATGGCCCGTTCGATGCGGTCCACGGCCGCGCCGAGCGAGACCTCGTCGGTGATCGAGGGCACGATCGTCCGGGCGGCGGCACGGGTGGCGGCTCCGAGGATCGCCGCCGCGGTGCCCTTGCCCATGACGTCGCCGATCGCGACGTGCACGAGGCGGCCGACGACACCGTGGTCGTAGTAGTCGCCGCCGACGCCGAGCGACGGGATGCAGACGCCCTCGACGCGGACCTCGTCCGTGACGAGCGGCCGCTCCGGCAGCAGGGCCTGCTGGGTGTCGCGCGCGCGCACGGCTTCGGCCTCGGCGAGGAGTTCCTCCTGGGCCCACGCAGCGAGGTCGGTGAACTCCTGCATCTCGCGGGGGGAGAGCGTCCGGGGCTCCTTGTCGATGAGGCAGAACGACCCGACGACGTTGCCGGAGGCGTCGGTGAGCGGGTGCCCGATGTAGAAGGCGAGTCCGTTCTCGACGAAGGGCCGGATGTCGGCGAACCGGGGGTCGAGGCGCGCGTCGTCCGTCGTGATGACCTCGCCCGTGTCGGTGACGAGCTTGCAGGGGGTGTCCCCCCGGCCGGACTCGGCGTCGTCGAACCCCGCCCGGCCCATGTAGAGCGCGCGGTCCCGGTCGATCACCGTGACCGAGGACATCATCACGCCGAACATGGCGCGCGCGATCCGGGTGATCCGGTCGAGGCGCGGGTTGCGGTCCGGTTCGGTGAGCCCGAGGCTCTCGACGGCGCGCTGCCGTCGGTCCTCGCGCACGCGGGGCTGGTCGGTCGTCGCGTCGTCGAGGGTCGGTTGGGTCCCCACAGCGCATGCCTCCTGATCACGAGCACACGGAAAACGGTGGCGCGTCCGGGCGGGACCTCCAGGGGGTCCCGGTCGACACGTGCCGCCCGCGCCGGCCGATGGCTTCGGATCCAGCGCGTACCACTCTGTCTACCGCATGATCGGGTGCCGTGCGAGCCGTGCGGGGCGCGCCGGGGTCATCTCGCCCCTGGACTGGGGCAGACCAACCGGGCCGCGCCGCCGCTACCGCACCTCGTCGAGCAGCCGCCCCCGCCCCTCAGCCAGTCGTCCGCCGCGCCGGTACTCCTTGGCCACCATGTCGAGGACCTCCTCGGCCGAGACCTCGTCGGTGCGCTTGTCGAGGGTGATCTCGCCGTGCTGCAGCAGGTTGACGCGGTCGCAGACGTCGAACACCTGCGTGTAGTTGTGCGCGATGAGGATGATCGACACCTCGCCGCGTTCGCGGAGCATCGAGATGAAGTCGAGGATGATGCCACCCTCCTTCGCCCCCATGGCCGCGAGTGGTTCGTCGAGCAGCAGGATCCTCGCGTCGGAGTACACCGATCGCGCGACCGCGATCGCCTGCCGCTGGCCGCCCGACAGGTTCGCGACCTCGTCGTTCACCGACGCGATCCGGATCCCGATGTCGTCGAGGTACCGGCGGGCGTTCTCGCGCATCTCCGAGCGGCGGAGGAAGGGCCCGCGCCGGAGCTCCTTGTTGAGGTAGAGGTTGAGGTACACGGGCAGCGTGTTGACGAGCGCCAGGTCCTGGAACACCGTCTCGATGCCCCGCTCCCGCGCGTCGCCGATGCCGGTGAACGTGACCGGGTCCCCGTTGAGGAACAGCTCGCCCTCCGTCGGCTGGTGGTACCCGGTCAGGATCTTGATGAGCGTGGACTTGCCCGCGCCGTTGTCGCCGATGAGCCCGAGGACCTCGCCCTTGCCGACGTGCAGGTTGATGTCGCGCAGGGCCGTGACGGACCCGAACCGCTTGCTGACGTGCCGTGCCTCGAGGGCCGGTGGCGTGCCTCCCGGCGTGCGGTCGGTCGTGCCCGTACCCGTGGTGGTGGTCATGGCTACTGCTCCTTCGCTCGCTGCCGGAAGCGCGCGAGGTAGATGTTGAGGATCATCGCGAGCAGGATCGCCGCGCCCTCGACGATGACGAACGTGGTGGCGGAGATGCCCTCGATGTTGAAGCCGTCCTGGAGCACGGCCAGGAGCAGCGCACCGAGGAAGGCGCCGACGACGGTGCCGGAGCCGCCGATGAGCGACGTCCCGCCGAGCACCGCGGCCGCGATCGCCATGAACATGAGGTCGTTGCCGCCCGCGTTGGGGTCGAACGACTTGGCGATGTTCGTGCCGTCGAGGATGCCGGCGAGCCCGGCGAACAGCGACGTGAGCATGAACGCCCGGATCTTGACGCGCCGGACCGCGATGCCCGCCTCGGACGCGCCGACGAGGTTCGCGCCCGTGGCGATCGTGTGCACGCCCGACCGGGTGCTCGTCAGCACGACCTGCATGACGATGACGATGAGCACCGCCCAGATGAGCTCGGACCACTGGTACCCGCCGAACACCGCGACGAGTGCGCCCTTCGTGGGGGCCGGCAGCGGTGTGCTCCCCGCGATGGCGAGGGCCACGCCGTGCAGGCCGTACAGCGTCCCGAGCGTCGCGATGAACGACGGCAGCTTGAGGTACTGGTTCACGACCCCGTTGAACAACCCGATGAGCGTCGCGACGACGAGCGCCAGCAGGAGCGCCGTCCACAGCGGCATCGCGTCGGCGAACGTCACCATGAGGATCGGCGTCAGCGCGAACGTCATGCCCGCGGACAGGTCGATCTCGCCGCAGATGAGCAGGAACACCTCGCCCGCCGCGATGATCGCCGCCGCGCTGAGGAAGTTCGCGATGTTGCCGATGTTCGACCCCGTCAGGAACGCGTGGTTCGTCGCGGCGAAGTAGATGATGAGCGCGACGTCGACGACGAGCACCGAGAACTCGCGGATCCGGAGCACACCCCCGAGCGGCCCGCCGCGGAGGCCGCGGCGAGCCGGTCGGGGTGCGGACGACATGGGTGCCGGGGTGGGCGACTCCGTCTGGAGGCCGATGGCGTCGTCGCTCACGACGTGAGGTACTTCTGCGCGGACGAGCTGCCCTCGAACCGGTTCGTCGACTTGAGGTACGGCTTCACGTTCTTCTTCGTGACGAACTTGAGGCCGGTGTCGGTGAGCGGTGGTGCGACGAGCGTGCCCGACAGCTTGTACAGGTACAGGTACAGCGTCGGCAGGAACCCCTGCAGGTACGCGGACTGGTCGATCGTGAAGCTGAGGATGCCGTGGCGGATCGACTTCTCGGTGGAGGCCAGGAGGTCCCACCCGCCGCCCTTGTAGCCCTGCGATGCCAGGTCGTACTTCTTCATGACGTTCGCGACGCCCTGGGTGCTGCCCGCATCGACCGCGAACAGGCCCTTGTAGTCCTTGTTCCCGGTGTAGAACGCGTCGATCGCGCTCTGCTCCTTGCCCTCGTCGGCCCCGGTGGCGATCTGCTTGACCTGGAACCCCTTGTTCGCGGCCTTGAGCGCCGCGATCGCACCGTCCGCTCGCGGCTGGATGTTGAGGGCACCCGGCGTCGCGATGAAGATCGCGATCTTGCTGCCGTTCGGCAGGAGCTTCGCGATGTGCTCGCCGGCGGCCTGCCCCGACGCGTACAGGTCCTGGCCGATGTAGTTGAGCCGCCCGTTCCCGGTGACGTCCGCGTTGTAGGACACGACGGGGATCCCCGCGGCGAGCGCCTTCTTGACGGGCTCGTTGAAGGCGGTCTTGTCGACGAGTGACACGGCGATGCCGTCGACGCCGCCGCTGACCGCGGTGTTGAACGCGCTGACCATCTGCGACACGTTCGAGGTCTCCGAGCCGGTCCACTGGGGCTTCGGCAGACCGAGCATCGAGGCGGCGTCGGCGAGTCCGTACTGCGTGGCCTGGAAGAACGTGTTCGTGGTCACGTGGTTGATGAACACGAACTTGAACCCGGGCGTCGACGGGAAATTCCCTGCCTTCCCGGCCGCGCTCGCCATGTCCCCGCCGGAGAACGACAGCAGGCCCGACGCCAACGCGGCGGCACCTGCCAGCCCCGCTCCGCGGACCAGTCCCCTCCGGCTCGGGCCGGGCCCGGCCCCCATCGCCGCAACTGCGTTCTCGACCGCGTCGTCTTCCACGGATACCTCCTCGTATCGGGCTGCGTGCGGCACCGACGACGAGGACGGCGTCGGTGTCCGACGCGTCTCCCCCGCGCTTCGGTGCCACGGATTGGGGCATTCCTAGACCCGGTCTCTCCGAGCGGTCAAGAAAGCTGAGCGAACGTTCCCATCCGCTGGTTCGTGAACGGTGCTCACACAGGCTTGTCCCCCGAAGGAGGCCCGGTCGCCGGACGACAACGATGTCGGTGCCCGGTCGGGCGCGGTCGCTACGATCACGGGATGGCGGAAGTGAGCGCATCGCAGGCGCGGCGGAAGGACCTGGGACGTCACCAGAACCTCACGTCGCTGCTCCGTCGTGTGCACGCCACGCCCGCCACCAGGAGCGACCTGACCCGGTTCAGCGGCCTCAACCGCTCGACGGTCGCCGGGTTGGTCGGCGAGCTCGTCGACCGCGGGCTCGTGGTCGAGGACGAGGTCCGTGGCGCGGGATCGGTCGGCCGTCCGAGCCCCACGGTCCGGCCCGCCGACCGGGCGGTCGGGATCGCCGTGCACCCCGAGATCGACGCCGTCCGGGTCGCCGCGGTGCTGCTCGGCGGCCGCGTGGTCCGGCGCGTCCGTGTCGACGTGGACCAGCCTCCGACACCGGAACGCGTCGCCTCCATCGCCCAGGAGGCCGTGGCCGCCATCCGCGCGGACCTCCCGCCCGGTGCCGTGGTCGTGGGCGCGGGCGTCGCCGTCCCCGGGCTCGTGCGCGTCGCCGACGGGGTCGTCCGCCTGGCGCCGCACCTGGACTGGCACGACGTCCCACTCGCCGCCCAGCTCGCCTCGGCGCTGGACATGCCGGTCCGCGCCGCGAACGAGGCCTCGCTCGGGGCCGCGGCCGAGTGGGTGTTCGGCGCCGGCCGGGGTGCGGACGACCTGCTCTACGTCAACGGCGGGGCGAGCGGCATCGGCGGTGGGATCGTCACGGGCGGCGTGCCGCTGCTCGGCGCGAGCGGCCACGCCGGCGAGATCGGCCACGTGTCGATCCGGACGGACGGATCCCGCGACAGCGCCGGCCTGGTCGGGACCCTCGAGGCCGCGGTGACCCGGGCTCGGCTCGCCGCGGTGCTCGACGTGCGCGAACCCGACCCCGACACCTTCGAGCGGATGCTCCTCGCCGCGACCGAGGGCGGCAGCAGCCGGTCGAGCGCCGTGGTCGCGGAGGTCGAGCGCCAGATCGACACCCTCGCGATCGCGCTCGCGAGCGTCGTGAACGTGCTCGGCTCGGAGCGGATCGTCCTCGGCGGGTTCCTGGCAGCCCTCGCGGCGGCCGACGGTCCGCGCCTCCGCAACGCGTTCGACGCGCACCTGCTCGCGCCGCTCGTCCCCGACGTGCAGATCCGACGGGCGGAGCTCGGCGCGGACATCCTGCTCATCGGCGCGGCGTCGCTGCCGCTCGAGCACGTGCTCACCGAGCTGCCGACGCTGGGCTGAGCCCCTCGACCGACCGCTCCAGCCGCGGGGTCGCGATACCGAGCGCACGTGCGGTGGCGAGCATGTCCTCCAGCACGGCACGGGGCTCCGCCGCGTGGGGATCGGTGTGTGCTGCCAGGCTCGCCCGTGCGATCGGGAGCAGGCGGGTGGCCCACGCCGCCGATGCGGCCGTCATCCCGGGGAACCGAGCGGGCATCGTCGCGCCGCGGTGGCGCCCGATGTCGGCCCCCCGCGCCGCGAGGACCGGGAGGAGCTCCCGGCTCGTCAGGAACGCCCCGCGAAGCGCGCGGCGATCTCCGATCATGGCCGCCAGGCCGCCGCTCGTCAGCGCTTGGGAGAACATGCCCGCGTCCATGACGAAGTGCGACCACAGCCATCCGCGCATGTCCGGCTCGTCCCGGACCACGAGTCCCGCCTGCTGCAACGTCGTCCGCACCTCGGGTGCCCGTCGATCGCCGGGCGTCCCGCACGAGCCGAGCACGACCGAACGGAGCAGCGCGCCGTGCAGGACGCCGTCGCCGTCGAATCCCCCGCCTGCGCCGGGGAACCCGAACACCACCTGATCCGCGGGGAGCGGAGCCACCGCGGCGACGGGGTCGTCCCACACGTTGCCCAGGACCAGCACCGTGGCCGCGTCGACCACCGGAGCCAGGGACGCCACGGCTTCCCGCAGACGATGGTGCCCGACACTGAGCACGACGAGATCGAAGCCGTCCCCCGGCTCGACGGACTCGCGCAGCCGGGTCGCGAACGTGGTGCGCCGCCGTCGGCCGAGCAGCCCCCGCCTGCCGTCGACGAGATCCGTGCGGACGCGGGCCCCGTACTCGCGAGTCCGGCCCGGGCGGACGAGGAACTCGACATGGTGCCCGGCCTCCTGGAGCACCTGGCCGTGGATCGTCGCGATGACGCCCCGGCCGACCATGAGGATCCGCATCATGCCTCCGATCACTAATGTGGAGACGATCTCCGGTCTGGACGATACGGAGGTCGTCTCCAGTTCGTCAACCGGGAGGGCACATGGCCGAGGAGCGGGCCCTGCGCGCTGACGCGCGCCGGAACCGAGACGCCATCGTCGCGGCCGCGCGATCGGTGTTCGAGCACGACGAACAGATCCGGTTCGACGACTTCGCGGAGCGGGCTGGCGTCGGGGTCGGGACGCTCTACCGCCACTTCCCCACACGGGAGGCACTGGCCGCCGCGGTCTACCAGGACGAGGTGGCGGCGCTGTGCGAGCGTGCCCGGGACGCATCGCGGCCGGCCGGCGAACGGCTCGCCGGGTTCCTCCGCGCGTTCGTGGACCACGTGATCGAGCACGTCGCCCTCGCGCGCGCCTTCGCCGCCCTCGTCAGCCCGGCGACGCAGGCCGAGGGTGGGAGCGAACTCGAGCGCACGGTCGCGGACCTGATGGCCCGCGCGGCCGCGGACGGCACCATCCGCGATGACGTGACCCCGGGCGCGGTGATGATCGCACTCCACGGCATCGGCTCCGCGATCGACCGCCCCGACTGGGCGATGGAGGCCCGCTCCGTCGCGGAACTCGTCATCCGCGGACTGGAGGCCCGCTGACCGAGCGGCGAGACGACGCGCCAGAGGGCCGGCGATCGGTCCGGAGCCGACGCGCCGCGGCGCCCTTGCGGACCCGTCCGTCGTGCAATACGTTGTGACTCACAACAAACCCCTTCAGGAGCGCACCATGGCAACGAAGCCCACCCGCGACGACAAGTTCTCGTTCGGTCTCTGGACCGTCGGGTACAACGGCACCGACCCGTTCGGCGGTCCGACCCGTCCCCCGCTCGACGTCGTCGAGGCCGTCGAGAAGCTCGACGAGCTCGGCGCCTACGGCCTGACGTTCCACGACGACGACCTGTTCGCCTTCGGCTCGACCGACGCCGAGCGCCAGAAGCAGATCGACCGCCTCAAGGGCGCGCTCGAGTCCACCGGCCTCGTCGTGCCGATGGTCACGACGAACCTCTTCAGCGCCCCGGTGTTCAAGGACGGCGGGTTCACCTCGAACGACCGGCAGGTCCGCCGGTTCGCCCTCCGCAAGGTCCTCCGCAACATCGACCTCGCCGCCGAGCTCGGTGCGACGACGTTCGTCATGTGGGGTGGTCGCGAGGGCGCCGAGTACGACACCGCCAAGGACGTCCAGGCGGCGCTCGAGCGCTACCGCGAGGCCGTCAACCTCCTCGCCGACTACGTCACCGACAAGGGCTACGGCATCCGGTTCGCGATCGAGCCGAAGCCGAACGAGCCCCGCGGCGACATCCTCCTGCCCACCCTCGGGCACGCGATCGCGTTCACCGAGACCCTCGAGCGCCCGGAGCTGTTCGGGATCAACCCCGAGGTCGGGCACGAGCAGATGGCCGGCCTCAACTTCACCGCGGGCATCGCGCAGGCGCTCTACCAGGGCAAGCTCTTCCACATCGACCTCAACGGCCAGCGCGGCATCAAGTACGACCAGGACCTCGTGTTCGGGCACGGCGACCTGCAGAACGCGTTCTCGCTCGTCGACCTCCTCGAGCACGGCGCACCGCAGGGTGGCCCGGCGTACGACGGCCCGCGCCACTTCGACTACAAGCCGAGCCGCACCGAGGACTTCGACGGTGTCTGGGACTCCGCCGCCGCGAACATGCGCATGTACCTGCTCCTCAAGGAGCGCGCGCAGGCGTTCCGCGCGGACCCCGAGGTGCAGGCGGCGCTCGAGGCGTCGAAGGTCGCCGAGCTCCGCACCCCGACGCTCAACGAGGGCGAGTCGTACGACGACTTCCTCGCCGACCGCTCGGCCTTCGAGGACTTCGACGCCGACGCGTACTTCGGCGGCAAGGGCTTCGGCTTCGTCAAGCTGCAGCAGCTCACCCTCGAGCACCTCATGGGCGCGCGTGGCTGAGTCGCTCGCCAGCACGACCGACCCCGGTGACGAGGACCTCCTCGTCGCCGGGGTCGACTCGTCCACGCAGTCCTGCAAGGTCGTCATCCGGGAGGCCCGCAGCGGCCGGGTGGTCCGCTCCGGTCGTGCGAGCCACCCGGACGGCACCGAGGTCGACCCCGCCGCGTGGTGGGACGCCCTCGGCGCGGCGATCACCGACGCCGGCGGGCTCGACGACGTCGCCGGGATCGCCGTCGGCGGGCAGCAGCACGGCATGGTCGTGCTCGACGCCGACGGCCGGGTGATCCGCCCCGCGCTCCTGTGGAACGACACCCGCAGCGCCGGTGCCGCGGCCGACCTCGTCGACGAGCTCGGCCCGGAGCAGTGGGTCGAGCGCACCGGCCTCGTCCCGGTCGCCTCGTTCACGGCGACCAAGCTCCGGTGGCTCCGCGACACCGAACCCGACAACACCGCCCGGGTGGCCGCGGTCGCGCTCCCCCACGACTGGCTGTCCTGGCGCCTCCGCGGCTACGGCCCGGCGGACGAGAGCCCGCTCGGACCGGACCTCGACGCACTCGCGACCGACGCGTCGGACGCGAGCGGCACCGCCTACTGGGACCCGGCCCGCCGCGCCTACGACGCCGACCTGTTCGAGCGGGCGCTCGGGCGGGTGCTCCGGGAGGCCCGGCCGGGCACCGCGACGGACGGCGGCGACGCGGTGGTCGTCCCCCGCGTCGTCGAGCCGTCCGCCGCCATGGGCACGCTCGACCGGGAGGTCGCACTCCCCGGTGGCGCCGTCGCGCACGCCGGTCTCGTGGTCGGCCCGGGCACCGGGGACAACGCCGGGGCCGCACTCGGCCTCGGCCTCGGGCCGGGCGACGTCGCCGTGTCCCTCGGCACCTCCGGCACCGTGTTCGGCGTCACCACGGCCTCCCTGGCGGACCCGAGCGGGACCGTGGCGGGGTTCGCCGACGCGACGGGGGCGCGCCTCCCGATCGTCACGACGCTCAACGCGGCGCGCGTGCTCGAGGTGATCGGCGGGGTGCTCGGCGCGGACCACGGCGAACTCGGCGCGCTCGCGCTCGAGGCCCCGGCCGGCGCCGGCGGGCTCGTGCTCGTGCCGTACTTCGTCGGCGAGCGCACCCCGAACCGGCCCGACGCCACCGCCTCGCTGCTCGGCATGACCCCGTTGACGACCACGCGCCCGTACCTGGCACGTGCCGCCGTCGAGGGCATGCTGTGCGCGCTCGCCGACGGTCTCGCTGCCGTCGAGGGCACGGGGACCCGCGTGGAGCGCCTGTTCCTCATCGGCGGAGCGGCGCAGAACCCCGCCGTGCGGACGATCGCCGCGCAGGTCTTCGGGCGCGACGTGCTCATCCCCGACCCCGGCGAGTACGTCGCCGCGGGCGCCGCGCGGCAGGCCGCGTGGGTGCTCGGCGGTGCGCTGCCCGACTGGCCGCTCGCGGCGGACACGATCCCGGCCGATCCGCGGCCGGAGGTGCTCGCCGCGTACCGCAGGAGCCTGTAGATGCCGTTCACGGACCTCCCGCTCGCCGAACTCCGCGCGTACCGGCCGGTGGTGCGCGAGCCGGACGACTTCGACGCGTTCTGGCGGACGACGATCGCGGAAGCGCGGCAGGCCGCGACGACGGCGGGCGTCGGGCCCGTCCTGACGCCGGCCAGCACGCCGATCACCGAGCTCGTCGTCGAGGACCTGGTGTTCCCCGGCTTCGCGGCCGAGCCGGTCCGGGCGTGGGTCACCCGTCCACGCCGGCCGCGGGACGAGCGGCTCCCGGTCGTCGTCGAGTACCTCGGCTACAACGGTGGCCGCGGGTTGCCGGGCGAGCGGGTGCAGTGGGCCCTCGCCGGGTACGTCCACGTCGTCATGGACACGCGCGGACAGGGCAGCGGCTGGGGCAACGGCGGTGACACGCCGGACCCGCACGCGTCGAACGGGCAGGTCGCGGGGTGGATGACGAACGGGATCCTCGATCCGCACGAGCACTTCTACCGGCGTGTCCACACGGATGCCCTGCGGCTCGTCGACGCGGTGCGGACGCTCGCGTTCGTCGATCCGGCGCGGGTGGCGGTCACCGGCGGGAGCCAGGGCGGCGGCATCGCGATCGCCGCCGCGGCCCTCGCCGAGTCGCACGGGGACGGCGTCGTCGCGGTCATGCCCGACGTCGCGTTCCTGGCCGACTGGGAGCACGGCGCCGAGGTGGCGGTGAGCGACCCGTACCAGGAGCTCGTGCGCTACCTCGCCGTGCACCGCGACCACGCCGAGGCGGTGTGGACGACGGCGAGCTACCTCGACGGCGTCAACTTCGCCAAGCGGATCACGGCACCGGCGCTGTTCTCCGTGGCGCTCATGGACGAGATCGTGCCGCCCCGCACCACGTTCGCGGCGTTCAACGCGCTCGCGTCGGAGGACGCCGTGATCGAGGTCTACCCGTACAACGGGCACGAGGGCGGCGGCGGGCACCACTGGCCGAAGCAGGCGAGGTTCCTGGCGGCGCACCTCTAGGCCGCTTCGTCCCCCGCCTCCCCCTCATCCGCGAGATCGCACTTGTTGCCGTTCTGGCGCTGTCCAGAGCGGCAACAAGTGCGATCTCGCGGAGGACCGGAGGAGCCCGGCAGGGTGGGAGGACGATACTGCTGACGTGCCCTCGACGGCGAGGGCGACGGCGGAAGGACGACGATGACCGACACCAGCACCGACCTCGAGGACATCAGCCTCGGGGGCCCCGACCGGATCCCCGTTCCCGAGGGCGCCTCGCCCGAGATCGCGGAGGCCGTGCGCGCGCTCTACACCGACGGCACGATCGGCAAGAAGGGCGCCTTCTCCCGCGAGTGGGCGACCGACATGGCCGAGGACGTGTACGTCGCGTTCCACCAGGCCCTCGCGCGGAAGGGCGGCACGATGGGCCGCGGTCCGCGCCGCTACTACGTCGAGATCCACCCCGAGCAGCTCCGCGGCTGGGTCGACATCGTCGACCACCCGTGGGTGCGCGCGCTCAGCGAGGCGGTCCTCGGGCCGGAGTACCAGATCGTCGAGCTCGGCTTCGACATCCCGTTCCCGGGTGCGAAGAACCAGCCGTGGCACCGCGACTTCCGGATGCCCGAGGCGACGCGTGAGGACCGGCGCCTGACGTCCCTCGCCTTCAACCTCACGGCGGTGGACACGGTCGACGAGATGGGCCCGTTCGAGATCGCCCTCGGCACGCAGTGGGACCTCTCGCCCGAGTTCGACCACGAGATGTTCCCGCCGGCGTCCTTCGCGCCGCGCTACGCCGAGCGTGCCGTCCGCAAGTACCCGAACATGGGTGACATCGCGGCCCGGTCCGCGCTCACGATCCACCGGGGCACGCAGAACTTCTCGTCGCAGCCGCGCCCGGTGCTCGTGCTCGGCATCGACGCACCCGGTGCGGGGAACGCCGAGCACCACGACATGGCCGTCACGCATGCGTTCCACGAGTCGCTCCCCCAGCGGGTCCGCGACCACCTCGTCTGCCCGGTGGTCGACGAGCTCACGCCCATCGTGCAGAAGCACGACATCGAGGGCCTCATGATGGGCGGCGCCTGACCCCCAGGCCCACCTCCGCCACCGAGATCGCAGAAGATGCCGCTCCCCATGGCTTGGAAGCGGCATCTTCTGCGATCTCGCGGAACCGGGGCGGAGGCCCGGCTGCCGCCCGGGGGGCACCGCGCGTCAGACGCCCGACACGACCCGCCAGGCGACGAGCCGCTCGTCCGCCGTCGTGACCTCGTGCACCGGCCCCGCGATCGTGAGCGTCGCGCGCGGCGTCGCGGAGCCCGGGAGGTCCTGCGCCACGGCCTGCTTCTCGTTCACGATGACGCCGCCCGTGGTCTCCTCGGTGTCGACGGGGGCCGCCGACGCCGCCGCGTGATCGCCGACCCAGACCTCGACGTCGCCCGGCTCGACGACCCGGACCATGCGGCGGTCGCTGAAGGCGAACCGCGTCGTCGGCACGTCGAAGGCGACGCGGACGGACTCCCCCGCCTCGAGGTCGACCCGCGCGTAGCCGAGCAGCTGCACCACCGGACGGGTCACGGAACCCTGGACGTCGTGGCCGTACAGCTGCACCACGTGGCCGCTCGCGGTCGCACCGGTGTTCGTCACGGTCACGGCGGCCGTGAACGTGTCCCCGGCGCCGACGGTCCGGTCGACGACGAGGTCCGAGTACGCGACCGTGGTGTACCCGAGCCCGAACCCGAAGGGCCGGAGCGGCGTCGAGTCCGTCGCGGTGACGTCCGACGGCCCGCCGAGCACCGGGTGCAGGTACGAGTACGGCTGCGCCCCCGCGGACCGGGGCAGCGACACGGGCAGACGCCCGGACGGTGCGACGCGACCGGTGATCACGTCGGCGATCGCGAGCCCGCCGCCCTCACCGGGGAAGAACGCCTGCAGCACCGCGCCCGGCTTCGGGCCCGTGCCGTCGAGCGCCCAGCCGATCGCGTACGGCCGACCGGTGAGCAGGACCACGACGACCGGCGTACCGGTGGCGAGCACGGCCTCCACGAGCTGCCGCTGCACGCCGGGCAGTTCGAGCGACTCGGAGTCGTTGCCCTCGCCCACGGTGCCCCGGCCGAACAGTCCGGCCTGGTCGCCGACGACGACGACCGCGAGCTCGGCGGCGGCCGCCGCGTCGACGGCCTCCGCGAATCCAGTCGTGTCGTCGCCCTCGACCGCGCAGCCGACGGCGTGCACGATCTCGGTGGCACCGAGGCCCGCCGCGGCGAACGCGCCGGGCAGTGCCTCGAGCACCGTCGGGATCGTGAACCCGAGTGGCAGGTCGGGGTGACCGGCGAGCACGTGGTTCGCGAACGAGTAGCACCCCTGCAGGGCCTCGGCCCGATCCGCGTTCGGACCGATCACGGCGACCCGGGCGGGTGCCGGACGATCGGCGCCGGAGTCGGCCCCGGACCTCCCGATCGGCAGCACGCCGTCGTTGTGGAGGAGCACGATCGACTCCTCGGCGAGCCGCCGGGCGAGCGCCTGGTGGCGCGGCGAGTCCAGGTCGATCGCCGTCGGCGGCTCGTCCTCGTACGCGTCGTCGTCGAGCAGGCCGAGCGACTCCTTCTGCGCGAGCACGCGGAGCACCGCACGGTCGACGTACGCCTCGTCGAACTCGCCCGAGCGGACGCGGTCGACGAGCGGCTGCAGGTAGGCGTCACCGGTGGGCAGCTCGACGTCGATGCCGGCCTCGAGCGCGAGCGCGGCCGCCTCACCCCGGTCGGCCGCGACGCCGTGCATGACCTCGAGGAACGCGACGGCGAAGTAGTCCGCCACGACGACGCCGTCGAACCCGAGGCGCTCCCGGAGCACCCCGGTCAGGTAGTCGCCGTTGGCCGCCATGGGCACGCCGTCGATCTCGGCGTAGGAGTTCATGACGGATCGGACGCCACCATCGAGGACCGCCATCTCGAACGGGGGCAGGAACACGTCGGCGACCTCGCGCGGCCCGGCGTGCACGGGGGCGTGGTTCCGCCCGGCGCGCGATGCGGAGTAGCCGAGGAAGTGCTTGAGCGTGGCGTGCACGCCGGCGTCCTGCAGCCCCCGCACGTACGCGGTACCGACGGTCCCGACCAGGTACGGGTCCTCACCGATGCACTCGTCGACGCGGCCCCAGCGGGGGTCACGGACGACGTCGAGCACGGGCGCGAGCCCCTGGTGCACGCCGAGTTCGCGCATGGAGTCCCCGATGGCGCGACCGACCTGTTCGACGAGCTCCGGGTCGAACGCGGCGCCCCAGGCGAGTGGCGTGGGGAACGTCGCGGCGCGCCATGCGGCGAGCCCGGTCAGGCACTCCTCGTGCACGAGCGCGGGGATCCCGAGCCGGGTCTCGCGCTTGAGGCGGCGCTGCTCGCCCCAGAGCCACGCCGCGCGTTCCTCGGCGTCGACCGGTCGCGTGCCGTAGACGCGGGTGAAGTGGCCGATGCCGTCGCGGGTGACCTCCGCCAGCGGAGCCGAGGCGTCCTGCCCCGCGGCCATCTCGCCCTGCATCGGCGCGACGACGCCGTTCTGGTCGAGCCAGTAGCCGACGATCTGCGCCGCCTTCTCCTCGAGGGTCATCCGCGCGTGCAGGGCGCGGGCCCGGTCGGACACGGTGGGCATGGCGGGCGGCGTCGCCGCGGCGACGACGGCGTGGTCGTCGACGTCGGTGGTGGTGGTGGGGATCGCGGTGGTCACGCGTTCCTCGCTTTCGTCGGAGTGGGGCGACCGGTGGTCGGGATGGTGCGCGACGCACGCCGGGAGGCGCTCATCCCTTCACCGCGCCGGTCAGGCCGCCGACGATGCGGCGCTGGAAGATCGTGAAGAACACGAGCGCCGGGATCATCGACATCGTCGTGAACGCGAGCACCTTCGCGGTGTCCACGGAGTACTGGGACGAGAACGCCTGCACACCGAGCGGCAGCGTGTACTGCCCCTCGTTGTTGAGGATGAACAGCGGCAGGATGTAGCTGTTCCAGCTCGCGATGAACGCGAGGATCCCGGTGGTGACGACACCCGGCAGCGACAGCGGCACGATCATCCGGAAGAAGAACCCGAGCCGGCTCGCACCGTCGATCGACGCGGCTTCCTCGAGTTCGTCGGGGATCGCCCGGAGGAACGGCACGAGGATGATCACGGTCGTCGGCAGCGCGAACGCGATCTGCGGCAGGATCACCCCGGCCAGGTTGTTCGTCAGGCCGAGGTCCTTGACGAGCAGGTAGAGCGGTGTGATCGCGACCGTGATCGGGAACATCAGCCCCGCGGCGAAGAGCGCGTACAGCGCCCCGCGTCCGGCGAAGTGGTAGCGCGCGAGCACGAAGCTCACCATGAGTCCGAGGACCACGACGCCGACCGTGGTGGCGATCGCCGTGATCGCGGAGTTGCCGAGTTCCTGCCAGAACACCCCGCTCGAGAGCACGCTCGCGTAGTTCCCGAACTGCAGTGGGTCCGGCAGGCCCGCGGGGCTCGTCGTGATCTGCGCGTTCGTCCGGAACCCGCCCAGGACGATGTAGAGGACCGGGGCGAGGTTCGCCGCGATGAAGACGATCGCGACGACGTAGGTGATCGGGTTGACGTGGGTGTTCGCCGCGCCCGACCGACGCCGACGCGTGCTGCCGGGGCCGGGGATGCCGGACCGGACGCCGCGGGACCGGCCCGAGCGGGCCTCCCGGCCGTCGATGGTGGTGGTCGCCATCAGCCGTTCCTCTCGGTGAGTGCGCCCGCGGTGTCGCGGCGCAGGACGAAGCGCTGGTAGAGGAGCGCGACGATGAGGGAGATCAGGAAGATCACCACGGCGACCGCGTTCCCGTAGCCGTAGTTGCCGGAGTTGCGACCGTTCCCGACCATGTACGTCGCCATCGTCGAGGTCCCGGCGGTCGAGGCGATGTACTGACCCCAGATGATGTAGACGAGGTCGAACAGCTGGAGCGACCCGATGATCGACAGGAACGCCCAGATGCGGATGGTCGGTCCGAGCAGCGGCAGGGTGATCCGTCGCTGGATCTGCCAGTAGCCGGCACCGTCGATGGCGGCGGCCTCGAACAGTTCCTCGGGGATGCTCTGCAGCCCGGCGAGGAACAGGATCACGGCGAACCCGATGTACTTCCACGAGATGATGAGGAGCAGGGTCCAGATCGCGATCGACGGGTTCGACAGCCAGTCCGCGCGCAGGCCGCCGAGGCCGATGGCCTGCAGGAGGTCGTTCACCGCCCCGTTCGACTGGAGCATGAGGCTCCAGCCGGTGCCGACGATGACCTCGGAGATCACGTACGGCACGAACACGAGCACCCGGACGAGCGTCCGACCGCGGATCTTCTGGTTGAGGAGCAGCGCCAGGAAGATCGCCAGCGGACCCTGGAGGACCAGGGACAGCACCACGATGAACGCGTTGTGGAGCAGGACGGACTGGAACGCGCTGTCGGTGAAGATGACGACGTAGTTGTGCAGTCCGACGAAGTCGGTCGGGGTGCCGTAGCCCGCCCAGCGGAAGAACCCGTAGTAGGCGGCGAGCACGACCGGGAGGATCACGAACCCGACGAAGACGACGACCGCCGGTCCGGCGAGCACGGCGATCTCGGCGCGCTTGCGCCAGTCGGCCGGAGCCCGGGTACCGCGCCGGCCGGCGGGGCGGGAGGCACGTGGTGCGCCCCGCCCCGCCTCCGGTGCACCCGGGGAGCGCTGCGGGTCGGTGACCCGACCCGCAGCGATGGAGGTGTTCGCGGACACGGGATCAGCCCTTGGCCGCGGCCTGGCTGGTCGTCTTGACGATGTCCGCCGGGCTGCCCTTGCCGGCGAGCAGGTCGACGACGCTCGTGTTCAGCGCGTTGCCGACGTTCTGGCCGTAGAGGGTGTCGAGGTACTGCGAGACGTACGGCGCCTTCTGGTACGCGGCGAGGACGTCCTTGAGGTACGGCTCGGTGACGACGGACTGCGCGTTCTCGTTCACCGGGATGGTGTCGAACGCCTTGTAGTACGCCTCCTGCCTCGACTTCGTCACGATGTAGTTGAGGAACTGGGTGCAGGGCACTTTCGGCGCCTTGGCGGAGCACGAGTAGCCGTCGAGGCCACCCATCATCGCGCCGGCCTTGCCCGAGCCGCCGGAGATCGACGGGAACGGGAAGAACCCGAGGTCGGGCAGCGGCTTGGCGTTCGGGGTGAGCGAGGAGATCACGCCCGGGTCCCAGGAGCCCATGAGCTCCATGGCCGCCTTGTGGTTCGCGACGAGACCGGCGGAGCTGCCGGCGCCCTGCTGCGCCGCCGTGGTGAGGAAGCCGTTGTTGAACGGCTTCGTGTCGTTGAACGCCTTGACGTCCTGGCCGGCCTTCGTCCAGCAGCTGCTGTCGAACTTCAGGTTGGACGCGGTCTTGTTCAGCGTGGCCTGGCTGCACTCCCGGAGCGCGAAGTTGTAGTACCAGTGCGCGGCGGGCCAGGCGTCCTTGGCGCCGACGGCGACCGGTGCGACGCCCGACTTCTTGAGCTTGGCGATGTCCGCGTTCAGTTCGGTCATGGTCTTCGGGGTGCTCGTGATCCCGGCGGCCTTGAACAGGTCCTGGCTGTACCAGATGCCCTCGGGCAGGACGTCGATCGGCATGGCGTAGGTCTTGCCGCCCTGCTCGTAGCCGGCGAACGTGCCCTTGTTGATCGCGGCCTTCGAGGCCTTGTCGATCGAGCCGGAGATGTCCATGACCTGGCCGGCGTCGACCATGGCCTTCATCTTGCCGCCGCCCCGCTGCAGGAAGATGTCGGGGGCGTCGCCGGAGTTGAGGGCGGTCTGGAGCTTGCCGTCGAGGTCCTCGTTCTGGATCGCCTGGACCTTGATGGTGACGTTCGGGTGGGCGGCCTCGAAGTCCTTGACGGTGTCCGCCCAGAACGCCTTGCCCGGGCCGGTGGTCGAGTTGTGCCAGAAGGTCATGGTGACCTTGCCGTTCCCCGACGCGTTGTCCGAACCGCCGCTCGAACAGCCCGTGGCGAGCAGTGCGGTGCCCGCGGCCAGCGCGATGGCCGTCGCGAGCTTGATCTTCCTCGTCATTGTGGAAACCCCTCGGTAGTCGTCGTTGACATGCGGCTTCGAGTGCCGCAGACGAGAGCGTGGCAGGCGTGGCTCGGGTTGTCAATCGATATCGATAACGATTTCGGAGAGTGCGCCGACGACTCGTGTCGCACGATCCGGGCGGTACGGTGAGCACGTGGAGACCGTCGCAGAGTCCGCTCCCCCGCCCGGGCGCGCCACCATCAGCGACGTCGCGCGCGCGGCCGGGGTGTCCGTGCCGACGGTCTCGAAGGTCATCAACGGGCGCGACGGGGTGGCACCCGCGACGTCGAAGCGCGTGCTCGAGGTGATCGAGTCCCTCGGCTACGAGAGCTCCCTCGTCGCCCGGAGCCTCCGTCGGAGCCGCACCGACGTGATCGGCATCCTCGTCACCGAGTTCGAGCCGTTCTCCACCGAGCTGCTCAAGGGCATCTCGTCCGCGGCGACCGGCACGGGGTACGAGCTCCTCGCGTACGCCGGACTCGTGTCGGGCGAGACCCGGCCGGGCTGGGAGCGCCGGTCGCTGTCGCGGCTCGCCGGGACCCTCATCGACGGCGCGATCGTCGTCACGCCCACGACGCTCATGTCGTCGACGTCGGTGCCGGTCGTGTCGATCGACCCGCACACCGGTCCCGAGGGCCACGCGGCGATCGACTCGGACAACGTCGGCGGTGCGCGGGCAGCGACCGAACACCTCATCGGCCTCGGACACCGCCGCATCGCGCACATCCGCGGCCGCGAGGACCTGGCGTCCGCCGAGCTCCGCGAGACCGGCTACCGGGAGTCCCTCGCCGCGGCCGGCATCCCGTTCGACCCGGAGCTCGTGCGCGTCGGCGGGTACCAGACCGCGCTCTCCGCCGAGGTCGCCCGTGCGCTCCTCGCCCGTCCGGACCGCCCCACCGCGGTGTTCGCGGCGAACGACATCTCGGCGCTCGGGGTGCTCGAGGTCGCGCACGAGCTCGGTCTCCGCGTGCCCGAGGACCTGTCGGTCGTCGGCTTCGACGACGTCCCCCTCGCCGCGAACGCCACCCCGCCGCTGACGACCGTCGCACAGCCGCTGCACGACCTCGGCGCCGAGGCCGTGCACATGCTCCTCAACCTGCTCCGCGGACAGGACGTCCCGCAGCACGTCCAGCTCCCGGCGACGCTCGTGGTCCGCGCGAGCACCGGGCCGGCCCCCACGCGCTGAGGCGGGCGGGAGGTCAGTCCCGCCCGGCCGCGCAGGTCACCGTGGCGGCGCTCTGCCCCGACACGGACCCGGGGAGCTGCGCCGTCGTGGCCGGCGCGCTCGGGGTGGACGCGCCCGACGAGGGCGCCGTTGCCGGCTTGGACGGGCCTCCCGCAGCGTGCGACGGCGGAGCGGTCGGGGCGGCCGCCTTCGGCGGGTTCGGGTCGACCACGGCCGAGCGACCGAGGCTGCCGGCCGAGAGCGCGATCGGGTCGTCGTGACGGAGCGCGGCGTTCAGGATCCCCGCCGGGTCCGTCGCGACGTCGACCCGGTTCGGGTCCTCGGGGTCGTCGACCACGGGGTACTGCACGAACACCATGTTCGACAGGCCGACCGTCGTGACGGCCAGCGCGAGGCGCGCGAGGGTCCGCGGATCCGTCAGGGTGTCCGAGAGCGTCATGCTGCGGAACGCGGTGTCGGCCAGGCGGAGCACCTTCGCGGGGTTCGTCAGCGTCCCGGCCGAGACGACCTGGCGCGCGAGGGCGGACATGAACGTCTGCTGGTTGCTGATGCGCGCGAGGTCACTGCCGTCGCCGACGCCGTCCCGCGACCGGAGGAACGCGGCGGCCTGGGCGCCCGACAGCGAGCGGGTACCCGCGGGCAGGTCGATCGCCGGGGAGACGTTGTGGTCGTGGATCGGCGTGGCGAGGCAGACCTGGACCCCGCCGACCGCGTCCGCCATCCGCACGACGCCGTCGAACGTGACCATGCCGGCGTAGGAGATCGGAACGCCGGTCAGCTGGCTGATGGTCCCCGCGACGCAGGCGAGGCCGTGGCGCTCCCCACCGCGCGAGAGCGCCGTGTTGAGCATCGCCCTCGAGGAGGCCGGTGTGACCGAGCCGTCGTCGTTCGTGCACGCCGGGATGGGCACCATGAGGTCGCGGGGGAAGCTGACGACGGCCATGTGCGTGTGGTCCTGCGAGATGTGGACCAGGATCGTCGTGTCGTTGTGCCCGACCCCGGAACTCGCGGCCTGGTTCGCCGCGCCGGTGAACCCCGCGCCCTGCCCGGTCCGGGTGTCGGTGGCGACGAGCAGCATGTCGACCTCACCCGACTGCGCGGTGAGCGTCGGGACGGCCTCGTGCCTCACGCCCGGCAACGCCAGCGTCACCGCGGGCTTGGCGCCCTGCAGGACCTGCCAGGTCGCGATCGCCGCGACGGAACCGGAACTCACGACCGCGACCGCGACGACGGCGGCGAGGATCCGGAGGACGGCGGCGACCCGGCTCGAGCGGCGGAGCCGTCCGTGCCGTGCGATGCCGCCGTTCACTGCCGCACGTTCGCGCGCCATTCGTCCCCCTCGGAGTTCGGTGCCGTCCCAGGATCATCCCGGAAGCGGGTGCGAACCGCGTGCTGGCCGCGCCGCGACCCTGAATCGGCACTCAGGTTCGCCGCCTCCGGCCCCACCGCCGCGCGCGGGAACCGGCGCGGCCGGACGGAGCGGCGCGCGGGATCCGGCGCGACCAGACGCCGTCGCACGCCGTCCGTGTTATGTTCTCGCCCACAACAAACCTGACGACGACGTCCGGAAGGCGCCCGACATGCACGAGACCCTCCCCCCGCCCGGCTCGGCCGCACGGCTCGGCGAGGCCGTCCTCGCCGTCGTCGACGCCGCCGGCACCCCGCAGCCCGCCGTCCCGATCACCGTCGAGCAGACCCGCCACGCCTTCGTGTTCGGCAACATCGGCTTCGACTTCATCGGCCTGGCGAACGGCGAGCCCGACGACGTCGGGACCGAGGCGCTCGCGGAGCGGTACGCCGAGGTGTTCAACACGGCGACCCTCCCCTTCTACTGGGGACGGTTCGAACCGGAGCGGGGCGCGCCCGACACCACACGCCTCCGGGCCGCGGCGCGGTGGTTCCGCGACCGTGGGATCGCGCTCAAGGGCCATCCGCTCGTCTGGCACACCGTGCAGCCGGACTGGCTGCTCGGCCTGCCGCTCGACGAGGTGGAGCGACTGCAGCGTGCGCGCATCCGGCGTGAGGTCGCCGACTTCGCCGGGCTCGTGGACACCTGGGACGCGATCAACGAGGTCGTCATCATGCCCGTGTTCGACAACGGCGACAACGCCATCACACCCCTCGCCCGCGCTCGGGGCCGCGTGCCGATGATCCGGATGGCGTTCGAGGAGGCCCGTACGACGAACCCGGAGGCCCGGCTCCTGCTCAACGACTTCGACCTGTCGAGCGACTACGAACACCTCGTCGAAGAGGTCCTCGACGCGGGGATCACGCTCGACGCCCTCGGTCTGCAGACGCACATGCACCAGGGCTACTGGGGCGAGGACACGATGCTCGCGACGGTCGACCGGTTCGCGCGGTTCGGCCTCCCGATCCACATGACCGAGTCCTCGCTCGTGTCCGGCGAACTCATGCCCGCGGAGATCGAGGACCTCAACGACCACCAGGTGCCGTCATGGCCGTCGACACCCGAGGGCGAGGCGCGGCAGGCCGACGAGATCGACCGGCACTACCGGAGCCTCGTGGGGCACGAGGCCGTCGAGGCCATCACGTACTGGGGCATCACCGATGCGGGCGCGTGGCTCGGCGCGCCGATCGGACTCGTCCGGGCGGACGGCTCCCCCAAGCCCTCCTACGACGCGCTGCGCCGCCTCGTCCGCGACGCGTGGTGGCTCGGACCGACCGAACTCGTCACCGACGGACGCGGTGAGGTCCGTGTGAGCGGCTTCCGCGGCGACTACGCGGCACGGCTCGCCGGCACGACGACGCCCTTCACGCTCGGATCGGACGCGCAGCGGATCGCCCTGACCGTCCCGGCTGCCTGACCGCACCGACCGGCGGCCGGGAGGCACGGCACCGGCCCGTCCTGTCCCTCCCGACCGTCCCCCTGGGTTGCGGAACCACCCGAACGGGCGCGGACAGACGACGAGGGCGCGGTCGCCGGACCGCGCCCTCGTCGTCCGGGCGCGCATCTGCGCGCCCGGCACGCGCATCAGCCGCGCAGCTCGAGGTACTTCGCGATGAGCGCCTTCGTCGAGGCGTCCTGCGACGCGAGCGCCTCGGTGTCGCCGTCGACCGCGGGAGCGATCTGCAGCGCGAGCTGCTTGCCGAGCTCGACACCCCACTGGTCGAACGAGTCGATGCCCCAGATCGTGCCCTCGGTGAACACGATGTGCTCGTACAGCGCGATGAGCTGGCCGACGACGCTCGGCGTGAGTGCCGGTGCGAGGATCGACGCGGTCGGTCGGTTGCCCGGGAACTCGCGGGCCGGCACGACGGACTCCTTCGTGCCCTCGGCGCGGACCTCGTCCGCGGTCTTGCCGAACGCGAGCGCCTTGGTCTGCGCGAAGAAGTTCGCCATGAACAGCGCGTGGACGTCCTGTCCGGGCTGCACGGCGCCACCGTCACCGGTCTCGTCCTGCAGCGGGTGCGCCGGGTTCGCGACGGCGATGAAGTCCGCCGGGATCAGCCGGGTGCCCTGGTGGATGAGCTGGTAGAAGGCGTGCTGGCCGTTCGTGCCCGGCTCGCCCCAGAAGACCTCGCCGGTGTCGGTCGTGACCGGGGAGCCGTCCCAGCGGACCCGCTTGCCGTTCGACTCCATCGTGAGCTGCTGCAGGTAGGCGGCGAAACGGTGCAGGTACTGCGTGTACGGCAGGACCGCGTGGCTCTGGGCACCGAGGAAGTTCGAGTACCAGACGTTGAGCAGGCCCATGAGCACGGGGACGTTCTGCTCGAGCGGCGCGGTGCGCATGTGCTCGTCGACCGCGTGGAACCCGGCGAGGAAGTCGCGCCAGTTGTCCGGCCCGATCGCGATGACGACCGACGTGCCGATGGCCGAGTCGACCGAGTAGCGGCCGCCCACCCAGTCCCAGAACCCGAACGCGTTCTCGGGGTCGATGCCGAACGCGGCGACCTTGTCGAGCGCGGTCGAGACGGCGACGAAGTGCTTGGCGACGGCGTCCTTGCGGGACTCGTCGGTGTCCTCGATCGCACCGGCGGCACCGAGCCGCTCCCACAGCCACTGGCGGGCCAGCCGGGCGTTCGTCAAGGTCTCGAGCGTGCCGAAGGTCTTCGACGCGACGATGAACAGCGTCGTCTCCGGGTCGAGGTCCGCGGTCTTCTCGTAGATGTCGGCGGGGTCGATGTTCGAGACGAAGCGGGCCTCGAGCCCTTGCTGCACGTATGGCTTGAGCGCCTCGTAGACCATGACGGGGCCGAGGTCCGACCCGCCGATGCCGATGTTGACGACGGTCTCGATGCGCTTGCCGGTGACGCCCTTCCACGCCCCTGACCGCACCTGCTCGGCGAACCCGTACACCTTGTCGAGCGTGGCCTGCACGTCGGCGTCGACGTCCTGCCCGTCGACCTCGGAGCCCGCCGGCGGGACCAGGTCGGAACCGGCGGCCGGGCGACGCAGCGCGGTGTGGAGCACGGCGCGGTCCTCGGTGACGTTGATGTGCTCGCCGCGGATCATCGCCTGGTAGCGGCCGGGGACGTCGACGTCCTGCGCGAGCTGCAGCAGGTGGCCGAGGATCTCCTCGGTCACGAGGCCCTTCGACAGGTCGACGGTGAGGTCGGCGGCCTGGAAGGTGTACCGGTCGGCCCGGTCCGGGTCGGCGTCGAACCACCCACGCAGGTCCGGCGTGAAGCCGTCGGCGATGCCGGCCAGGGCGCGCCAGGCCTCGGTCGAGGTGGGATCGACGGGAGCGGATTCGGTCAAGGGGTCCTCCTGAACAGGGAACGGTGCACGGCTCGCGGATCACGCGGCGCTGCGCGGCGGGCCGGGTCCAAATCTATTCCCCTGCCGCTCCCCCCGGCGGCAGGTGGGGACGACCGGGCGACAGGGGACGCTCGGGAGGGACGGGCCGGTCCGGCACCGTCCCTCCCGTCCGTCGCGGCTCGCCCCGCGGGGCGACGACGCACTCGGTCAGCGCCTGATCGGGTCAGCGCACGATCGGGTCAGCGCCCGTCCGGTCAGCGCCCGTCCGGTCAGCGCCCGTCCGGTCAGCGCCGGTCCGGTCAGCGCCGGTCTGGTCAGCGCCCGATGGGGGCCATGTCCGGGTAGCGGTCGCCGGTGGGTGCCGGCAGTGCGGAGAGCCGCGCGACCTGCTCGTCGCTCAGCGTGAGGTCCGCCGCGCCGAGGTTCTCCTCGAGCCGCGAGACACGCTTCGTGCCCGGGATGGGCACGAGGTCCTCGCCCTGCGCCAACAGCCACGCGAGCGCGACCTGCGCGGGTGTGCCGCCGACCTCGTCCGCGACCGTGCGCACCTCGTCGACGATGCGCATGTTCGCCGCGAACGCCTCCTCCTGGAACCGGGGGTTCGCCAAGCGGAAGTCGCTCGAGTCGAGGTCGGACGGCTTCGTGATCGCGCCGGTCAGGAACCCCCGGCCCAGCGGCGAGTACGGCACGAGCCCGATGCCGAGCTCCCGCAGGGTGTCGAGCACCTCGCCCTCGGGGTCCCGCGTCCACAGCGAGTACTCGCTCTGGAGCGCGGTGATGGGGTGGACGGCGTGCGCACGGCGGATGGTGGCGGCGCTCGCCTCGGACATGCCGATGTGACGGATCTTGCCCTCCTGCACGAAGCCGGCGAGCTGCCCGATGACGTCCTCGATCGGGACCTCCGGGTCGACGCGGTGTTGGTAGTAGAGGTCGACGTGGTCCGTGCCGAGCCGGCGCAGCGACCCCTCGAGCGCGATGCGGACCGACCGGGGGTCCGAGGTGATGTGCCGCTCCGTGCTCGGGGTCGTCTCGCCCTCGACGTGACGGATCAGGCCGAACTTCGTCGCGATGACGACGTCGTCGCGACGGTCGCCGAGCGCGCGGGCGAGGAGTTCCTCGTTCGTGTACGGCCCGTACGCCTCCGCCGTGTCGAAGAACGAGACGCCGAGGTCGATCGCCCGGTGGATCGTGCGGACCGACTCCGCGTCGTCCGTGCCGGCGCCCGTGTAGAAGGCGCTCATGCCCATCGTGCCGAGGCCGATCGCACCGACCTGCAGGTCGCCGAGTGTGCGGGTTTCCATGCTGTCTCCTGTCTGCCCGGCCGAGGACCAGCCGGTGCACGACCTCCATCGTGCTCGCCGCGCCTCGGGGGTGCGTGGACACCGCGGGGCGCGCGTCAGGCGTGCATGCGCGCACCCTTCGTGATCTTGTCCACCGCGTTCCGGGGCCCGCGCACGGCGATGCCGACCAGGTCGAGGTCGTCGGCCGCCACGGCGGCGACGGCAGCGCGGTTGGCGGCGTCGTGCCCCGTCGCGAACAGGTCGCGCGTGTACAGGGCGAGCGGCACGCCGCGGGTGAGCGCCCGGGTCCGCGCGGCGGCGAGGACCTCGGGGCTGGCCGACATCACCATCACCGGCTGCCGGAGCATCGGGAGGTACCGGTTGCCGTCCGCGTCCGCGTAGGGCTCCCCGACGAGGTCCGGCTCACTCGTGGCGATGCCGCTCGTCAGGAACGCGGTGACGTTGAGCTCCTGCCAGGGCAGCAGGTGGTCGTGGAGCACCACGACGACCTTCGTGTCGAAGCGGACGGGTTCGGTGGTGGTGTCGTCGAGCGGTGCCATGTCCCCACGATCGCGCCGGGCACACCCGGTCGTCTTGTACGTTCCTTGCATGGTCGAGTCCGTGCGCGCGTGGCGGCCCGCCGTGCCCCTGGTGCGCGAGGTGCTGCACGCGGAGCACCTCGAGCACGCGTACCCGGCGCACACGCACGACAGCTGGACCCTCCTGACGGTCGACGACGGTGCCGTCGTCTACGAACTCGACGGCCGACGGCACCACGTGATGCCCGGGACGCTCACGGTCCTGCCGCCGGGCGTCCCGCACACCGGGCGCACCGCCACCGGCGGCGAGCGCTACCGCAAGCGGGTGCTGTACCTCGAACCGGAGTGGCTGCCGGCGGGGACGATCGGCGGCGCGGTCCACCACCCGGCGTTCACGGACGGGACGCTCGCGGCGGGCGTGGCCAGCATCCACGCCGCGCTCGCGCAGGCCGCGCCGACGACGGCCGCCCTGGCCGTCGAGTTCGGCGTCCTGCGCCTCGGCGCCCGGTTCCGCGACGCGTTCGGCGCGGACGCCACGGACCGCGACGACCCGGTCCTCGCCCGACGCTTCCGCGCGATGCTCGACGAGCACCTGACCGAGCAGCTCACCATCGCCGACGCGGCCGCCGCGCTGCACGTCCACCCGGCACACCTCGCCCGCGTGTTCTCGGCGGCGTTCCGGATCGCACCACACCAGTACGTGTCGGCGCGGCGGGTCGACCTGGCGCGCCGACTCCTGCTCGCGGGACGTCGCCCGGTCGACGCCGCCGCCGAGGCCGGGTTCGCGGACCAACCCCACATGACGCGGCAGTTCCGTCGCGTGCTCGGGACGACGCCGGGGACGTTCGCCGCGGCGTAGAGCGCTCCAGGACGCCGCGTGCTACGAGGACCGCCCGGCGAACGCCGTCACACCATGGACCGTGGGCACGAGCAGGAGGCCGTCCACCGACGTCGGCGTCGCGAACGTCGGCAACGCCGTCCCCGTGTGGAGGGTCTGCAGTCGGCGCCCGGACCGCGGGTCCCACTCCGAGACGGTCCCCGTCGGGTACTCGACGGCCCAGAGGTGCCTGCCGATCAGCGTCGGTCCGCTGTTCGCACCCGCCAGTCGGGGTCCGAGCGTCCGCGTCGCGAGGTCGACCCGCTGGATCCCGCCGCCTCGGCAGGGGACGAAGACGCGGTCCGTGCGGCGGTCGAACGCGGGTGCGCCGTCCGGGTCGCTGCCGCACACGTGGCGGATCGCGGTCACCTGCGACAGGTCTCCCTGCCGCAGCACGAACGCGGTGTCCGTCTTCCCGACGGCGAACACGAGCCCACCCGGGAGCAGCACGGGGTTGCTCGTCGACAGGTCCTCGTCGCCGCCCGCGACGCGGTCCTTGAACGCGGCGAGCGGCCGGAGGTCCGGGGACAGCTCCACGACGCTCTCGGTGTACCGCTCGGGATCGGGGCCGCCCTGCGGCGGATCGGGGTTCGCGTTGCCCGTCGTGACGAAGAGGTGCCCGTCGGCACCGACCGCGATGCCGCCGCCCGACTCCCAGACCGCTCCGCCCTCGCCGTCCGGGGCGACCTCGAACGACACCGGGTCCGGCGCGCCGCTCTCGCGCACCCCGACGACCCAGCCGTGGTAGTGCCCGCAGTCCCCCGCGTTGCCGCCGTAGCCGACGTAGACGCGGCCGTTCGCCACGGCCAGGGACACCCGCTGGAGCAGGTGCACCGGCGATTCGCCGGCCGGGAGGGGCGGGTCGACGTCCTCGGTCCGCACCGTCCGCCCCGTGGCCAGGTCGAGCCCCGAGAGCACGTGGTGCACGACGCCCCGGCCGGCGTCGACCTCGGCGACCACGTACACGATGCGCGTCGCCGGGTCGATCGCGGGCGTGCTCGTGATGCCGAGTGGGTCGATGTCGCCACAGCCCGCCACGGCGGCGACGTGCGTGAGCGGTGTGCCGAGCGTCCGAGACCACAGCACGTGCCCGGTCGTCGGGTCGAGGGCGACGACCCGGTTCCGCTCGGTGGCGGCGACGATGCGTCCGTCCGCAGCGACGGGCTGCCCCTGCACGGTGCCGCCGAGGTCGACCGACCACCTCCGCGTCGCGTGGTCGAGAGGCGCCCCGGCGGGGACCGCACCCGTCAGCGTCGCGGTGCCGTGGTAGCTCGGCCACGAGTCGGACGCGGCGGCTCGGGACGGTCCCGTCCCCGTCGACGGTCCGGACGGGGCGGACGGTCCGTCCGATCTCGTCGGCGCGGTACCAGCAGGCGCTCCGGCGGACGGAGGCGGTGTCGTCGGCGCGACGGAGGGCCTCCCGGCCGTGCACCCGGCGAGCAGCAGCACGGCGACGGGCACGACCAGCGTGCGCAGGCGCACCCCGCGCCGTCGGTCTCGATCGCGATGGGTCGTCATCGAGCCCTCCTCGGCGCCGAGGGTAGCCCGACCGGTCCCCGTCGGTACGCCCGCTGGTCAGACTTCCGTGACCCGGCCCTCCTCGACGTGCCAACGGCGGTCGAGTCGCACGGTCTCGAGCATGCGGCGGTCGTGCGTCACCAGGAGCAGCGTGCCGTCGTAGGCGTCGAGTGCCTGCTCGAGCTGCTCGATCGCGGGGAGGTCCAGGTGGTTCGTCGGCTCGTCGAGCACGAGCACGTTCACCCCGCGGGCCTGGAGGAGCGCCAGACCGGCGCGCGTCCGCTCACCCGGCGACAACTCCCCCGCGGCGCGACCGACGTGGTCGGCCTTCAACCCGAACTTGGCCAGGAGGGTCCGCACCTCGGCGGTGGACATCTCGGGCACGAGCCCCTCGAACACCTCGGCGAGCGCCGTGGCACCCGTGAACCGCCTGCGCGCCTGGTCGATCTCACCGACGGCCACGTTCGACCCGGTGGACGCCGTGCCGGAGGTCGGCTCCTGCCCGCCGAGGAGTGCCCGCAACAGCGTGGACTTGCCTGCGCCGTTCGGACCCGTGATCCCGATGCGGTCGCGCGCGGCCACCTGGAGCGAGACCGGACCGAGCGTGAAGTCGCCCTGCACGTACGTCGCCTCGGACAGCGTCGCGACCACCGACGACGACCGCGGCGCGGTGCCGATGGTGAACTCGAGCTGCCACTCCTTGCGGGGCTCCTCGACCTCGTCGAGCCGGGCGATCCGTGACTCCATCTGGCGGACCTTCTGCCCCTGCTTCTCGCTCGACTCCGCCGACGCCTTCCGGCGGAGCTTGTCGTTGTCGGGGCTCTTCCGCATGGCGTTCCGCACGCCCTGGCTCGTCCACTCGCGCTGCGTGCGCGCGCGGGCCACGAGGTCCGCCTTCGTCGCCGCGTACTCCTCGTAGGCGTCCCGCTTGTGCTGCCGGGCGAGCGCGCGCTCCTCGAGGTACGCGTCGTACCCGCCGCCGAACAGCCGGTGCGACGACTGGGCCAGGTCGAGCTCGAGCACGGCCGTGACCGAGCGCGCCAGGAACTCCCGGTCGTGGCTCACCAGGACGACACCGCCGCGCAGGCCCCGGACGAACCCCTCGAGCCGGGCCAGGCCGTCGAGGTCGAGGTCGTTCGTCGGCTCGTCGAGCAGCACCACGTCGAACCGCGACAGCAGGAGCGCCGCGAGGCCCACCCGTGCCGCCTGGCCTCCGGATAGCGACGTCATCGCCGAGTCGACCGTGAGCGAGCCGTGGCCCGTGTCGACGTCGAGTCCGAGATCCGCGAGGACGACCGGGATGCGCTCGTCGAGGTCCGCCGCACCGGAGGCGAGCCACCGTTCGAGCGCGACCGCGTAGTCGTCACCAGCAGCGTCACCGGCGGCGGGTTCGGCGAGCGCCGCGGCTGCGTCGTCCATCGCCGCGGTCGCCGCCGCACATCCGGTGCGTCGCGCGAGGTACCCGCCGATCGTCTCGCCCTCGACGCGCTCGTGCTCCTGCGGCAGCCAGCCGACGAACGCGTCCTTCGGCGACAGCGCGACCGACCCCGCCAGGGGTTCGTCGACCCCGGCGAGCAGGCGGAGCAGCGTCGACTTGCCGGCCCCGTTCACGCCGACGACGCCGATGACGTCACCGGGCGCGACGGTCAGGTCGAGCGAGTCGAAGAGGGTGCGAGCGGCGTGCCCACCGGCGAGGTCCTTGGCGACGAGCGTGGCGGTCATCTGCTCATGCTCCCACCCGGGGGAACGCGATCGTGGCGCTCCCCCGGGTGTGGTGCAGTGCGGTGCGGGCCCGGTGCCGCAGCGGTGGTGCCGCTACTTCGCGGTGGCCGCGGCGAAGGTCGCGTAGGACGCCTTCTTCTGGTGCGACGACGTGTACAGCCCGAAGTCGCCGTCCACCCCACCGTCCTGCCAGTCGTAGAGGAAGACCGGGCCGACCTGCGGGTACTTCGCGGCGACCTGGAACAGTCCCGTGATCGTCTGCTGCTGCTGCGCGACCGTGTACGTCGGGTACCCGCCGTCCGGGCCGGTGGGCATCCCGCTCTCGGTCCACCAGATCCGCATGCTGGCGTCCTGTTGCTGCTTCATGAGCGCCAGCAGGTCCGGCAGGACGGACAGCATGTTGTAGCCGCCGTCCGCGGCCGTCGGCATCGCCGGGTACGTGTACGGGTGCAGGTTCACGGCGTCGAAGGACCCGTGTCCGCCCTGCTTGTACAGCTGCCGGATGAAGTCGATGGGGTTGTAGTTGTTCCCCTGGGCGACGCTCCCGGGTGCCTGCTTGCCGTAGGGCGCCATGCCCGCCATGAGCACCACGGCGCTCGGATCGGCCGCGTGGATGATCGGGTGGACGGTCTTGAGGAGCCCCACGTACGCGGTCGGGTTCGCCTTCCCACCCCACTGGGCGCCGAGGTTGACCTCGTTGCCGACCTCGAAGTGGTGCACGCCCATCGACGCCAGACGCTTGACCGACGACGTCAGCCAGCCGTTCTTCGCCGTGAACCCGGCCGACTCGGGCATGGTCGTCGTGCCGTCCCCGAGGACCACGGTGACGTCGAGTCCGGCCTTGCGAGCCTGCTGGATGGTCTGGTCGCTGGCGCCACCGTGGGCGCTGACCGACCCGGCGTAGTTGTAGTCGAGCCGCACCCACTGCACGCCCACGGACCGCATGTCGGTGAACACCGACAGCGCTCCGCTCGCGGACATGCGGTTGATGGTGTTCTCGTACACGCCGCCGGGCGAGACGCCCTTGCCGTGCTCGGCAGTCGACACTGCGGCCGTCGTGACCACGTTCGGCGAGGGCGTGCCCGCCGTCGTGGAACGCGCGACGTCGATGGCCGCCCGGACGGTGCCCGTGGAGGCCGTTCCGGTCCGGATCGCGCCGGGTGCGGTGTGGGATGTCACCGATCGGCCGGCGCCACTGGTCGGCGTCGGCGCACTGGTGTTCGTCGCGCATCCGGTCAGCGCGATCGATGCGATGACGGCCGTGGTGAGGGCCGACACGATCCCGCGCGTCCGGACGCGACTCCCGGGTTCCGCGGCGCGCCCTGATGCGCGCCGCTGGAAGCCGTGGCTGGTGTCCTGCTTCGAGTTCCTGATCTCCATGGGCTCGTCCCCTCCCTGAAAGGTCGTGAGCGGAGGGAACGCTAACGGTTTTTCGTCCCCCCGATGCACGGCGTTTCCTCAGGTTCAGAAGCCCGGAGTGACGGGACCTGGGGAGCCTACCGCGCCGTTTCGGGGTACGTCACGCGTTCGGGGGGCACCTGGACCTGAGTGAACTCGCAGATGCATTCAGGTTCGGACGCGCCGTCACGACGGTCGCAGGCGGATCCTGACCAGCTCGTACACGAGCAGGAACGTCGTGAGCACCGGACGTTCCCCCCAGACGAAGTCACGAGCCGGGCGCAGACGACCGGCGAGCTCGGGCGCCTGCCGGGTCAGGTAGCGGCGCGCTCGCCGCGCGTGGAACGTGTTCGAGGCGAACCGGATCGTGTCCGCGGTCCGCAGCAGGTCCACCGTGTTCCGGACGTTCTCCCACGTCGTCCGCGACTCCTCCTCGAGCACCACCCGATCGGCGGGGAAGCCCCGGCGCACGGCCTCCTCCGCCATCACGGAGGCCTCCGACCGCACGCCCCGCGTCGGGCCGCCCGTGAACACGAGGCGTCCGTGGTCGGAGACACTGCGGAGCGCGATCCCGGTCCGCCAGCGCTGCATCGCGTTCGTCCGTCCGCGGGGACTCGACCGGTACCCGAGCACCACCACGAGTTCGGCGCCGTCGTCCGGACCGTCCGCGGTCAGGTCGCGCGATGCGAACCAGGTGAGGGCCTCCGCGACGGCGAGCCCGCCCGTGACGATCGCGGCGAGGCCGACGACGAACCCGAGGGGAGCGCGCGCTGTCACGGCACCCATGGTCGCATCCGCCACGGCCGCCACCGCCACCGCGTCCGGCGCATCCGTCGCGTTTAGCGCATCCGTCGCGTCCAGGCGCGGAGCAGCGCGCGACGCGGTGGGATGATCGAAGCGGCGACACCGCGTCGCGCAGTCGAGGGGCAGGAGCGCGGCATGCAGGACGACGAGCAGCGTGCGTTCCGACCGGAACCGGCCGCGGTGGCACCTCAGCGCCGGACCGCCGACGGTCTCGCGTTCCCCGCGATCGGGCTCGGCAGCCTGGAGGCCCGGGGCAGCGACGGCGTCGCAGCCGTCACCTCCGCACTCGGGCTGGGTTACCGCCTGCTCGACACTGCGTTCATCTACGACAACGAGGGCACGGTCGGCCGCGCGCTCCGCACCGCTCCGGTGCCCCGTGATGACGTCGTCTTCTCGACGAAGCTGCCGGGGCGTGCCCACAGCGCCGACCTCGCGCTGCAGTACGTCGAGGAGAGCCTGTTCCGCAGTGGCCTCGACCACCTCGACCTCGTGCTCATCCACTGGCCGAACCCGCGGGTCGGGCTCTACACGGAAGCCTGGCGCGCCCTCGTCGAGGCGCGGGAGCGCGGGCTCACCCGGATGATCGGCGTGTCCAACTTCCTGCCGGACCACCTCGACCGTCTGATCGACGAGACGGGGGTGGCGCCGGCCGTCAACCAGATCGAGGTGCATCCGTACTTCCCGCAGCTCGACCTGCAGGCCGAGAACGCCCGACGTGGGATCCTCACCGAGGGTTGGTCTCCGCTCGGCCGCGGTACCGACCTGCTCGAGCACCCGGTGGTACGGCGCATCGCCGAGGCGCACGCGGTCTCCCCCGCGCAGATCGTCCTCGCCTGGTCGGTCACGCTCGGCGTGATCCCGCTCCCCCGGGCGGCCGACCCGTCATGGCAGGCGGAGAACCTCGACGTCTTCGCGATCCAGCTGAGCGAGGACGAGGTCGCTGCGCTGTCCGGGCTCGCACGCCCCGACGGCCGGGTCAGCGGGCAGGACCCCCGGACGCACGAGGAGTTCTGAGGGGCTCCGAGTTCCCGGGCATGCCGGCAGTCGTTCGGACGGCCCTGTCGGCGTCGCCGATCGCGCTCACCCGGCTGTCCCGGTCCCAGAGGAACCGGGGCGGGTGCCGCGAGCGCTGGCGGATCGCGGCGGGTTCTTGCGCACGTGCGCGCGCACCTTCCCCAACACGGCACCGAGCGCCTGGGAGGTGAGGCCACTGCGGCTGGAGACCACGCCGTCTGCCAGATCCGTCACGCGAGCGCTGCCCGATGATCGGTCGTCGCCAGCAGTTGGAACTGGACGGAGCCGAGCTTCCCGGCGTCGCGCAGCTGCTGCTCGACGGAGTGTCGCAGCAGGCGGCTCACCTCGATCAGCGCGAAGTACGCGTCGAGGTGCGCCGGATCGATGCGAGGGGGCGCGTTCTCCATGCCGTGATCCTCCTTGCTTCACGTTCGAAGCAGTGGTACGGTTCTGGCATTGCTTCGAATCCGAAGCAACCGATTCGCAAAGCACAGGAGCGCGCTCATGGCACTCGAGTTGGATCCCGAAGTCGCAATCGCAATGGCTCCGATGGGGCAAGCGATGGCGTCGATGACCCTGCCCGCCGTCGGAGACGTCGAGGGACGGCGGATGATGTGGGAACCGATCCTGGCAGCCGCCAGCGACGCGGTCCCGGCCTCGCCCGACGTCACCGTGACCGAACGGACGATCCCGACGGCGGACGGCGCGACCATCACCGCGCGCTGGTACGTGAAGAAGGGTGCCGAGCCCGGTCCCGCCGCGATCTTCTTCCACGGTGGGGGCTACATCTTCGGGCACATCGAGCAGTTCGACGGCCCCGTCGCCCGGTACGCGTCGCTCAGCGGGGTGTCGATGCTGTCCGTCGAGTACCGACGCGCCCCCGAGCACCCCTACCCGACCCCCCTGGAGGACGGCTACGCAGCGCTCACCTGGTTGCACACCCACGCGGACGAGCTCGGCGTGGACGTCGACCGGATCGGCGTCATGGGTGACAGCGCCGGCGGTGGATTGGCGGCTGCGGTGTCGATCCTCAGCCGCGACCGGCGCGGGCCGGCCATCGCACAGCAGATCCTGCTGATGCCGATGCTCGACGACCGGACGACCACCCCGGATCCACACATCGAACCGTTCCTGATCTGGTCGTACGACGACAGCCGCACCGCCTGGCCCGCGCTGCTCGGTGACCGTGCCGGCGGCCCGGATGTCCCGGCGACCGCTGCTCCCGCACGTCTCGACGACCATGCAGGGCTGCCGCCCGCCTACATCGAAGTCGGTCAACTCGACGTCTTCCGCGACGAGGACACCGCCTACGCGACCGCCCTGAGCCGCGCCGGTGTTCCGGTGGAGCTGCACCTGCGCCCCGGCGTTCCGCACGAATTCGACTCGATCGCGCCCGATGCCGACGTGTCCGGCCGTGCGCTCGCCGACCGGATCCGCGTCCTCTCCTCTCTCTGACCCCCCGACGGCGGTCCCCGCTGTCCCGAAACGACCAACCCATCCGGCGTTGACCGACACGCCATCTCTGATCGGAGCATCATGACCAGTTCTCGAACCCCCTTCGCCGTCATCGGCGCGACAGGCAACCAGGGATCAGCAGCGGTGGACGAGCTGCTCGCCGCCGGAGCCCCGGTGCGTGCCCTCGTCCGCCATCCGGACGCCGATGCCGCCTCCGCCCTCCGAGACCGCGGTGTCGAGGTCGTCGCCGCGGACCAGGAGGACCGCGATGCGCTCGAGCGCGCCCTCGCCGGCACGGCAGGACTCTTCTTCTTCACCACCTTCGAAGGCCCCGACGGCACCGAAGGGGAGGCCCGTCGTGGGATCACGGTCGCCGACGCCGCCGCCCGTGCCGGCGTCCCACGGGTCGTGTACTCGTCGGTCGGTGGCGCCGAGCGCACGACCGGCGTCCCCCACTTCGAGAGCAAGCGTCGCGTCGAGGAGCGCCTGGAACAGCTGGACGTGCCGGCGACCTTCGTACGACCGGCCTTCTTCATGGAGAACCTGCTCCAACAGCTGCCGACGAGCGACGCCGACGACTTCGTGCTGCGGTTCCCGATGCCGGCCGACCTGCCGATGCAGATCATCGCCGTCCGTGACGTCGGCCGCACGGCGGCGCGATTGCTGCTCGACCCGGACCTGCTGGCCGGCTCGGCCATCGAGATCGCCGGCGACGAACTCACGATGGACCAGGTCGCCGCCACCATCGGCGAGGTCTACGGCATCGAAGCGCGGTTCGAGGCGCTCCCGGTGGAGGTCCTCGCCTCCGACGCGGACATGCACGCCATGTTCAGTTGGTTCGCGACCTCGCCGTCATACCTGGCCGATCGACCCGGGACGCGGAAGATCGTCCCCGAGGTTGCCGACCTGCGAGGCTGGCTCGAGACGCAGCGCCGTCGCCCACAGGACCCGGCAGCGGCGTGACCGATTCGGCTCCCGCTGTGTCCGCGAGGCGCAGCGGGAGCCGGGCGGCCCCGCGGCGGACCCGAGGTCCTCCATGTCGTCGACGGCGACCAGAGCCGCTCCTGGCCAGGGCCACATGCGCACCTGCCTAGGCTCGAGGGATGTCCGCCTACCCTCGCACTCTCAGTCCCACTTCTCACGAGCACCTCGGATCCCACGTCGTGCCGAGCGTGGAGGTGGCGTTCCCGAAGTGGACTGGTGCCCCCATCGCCGACGCGTACGGGAGGAAGCCGGTCGTGAGCCGGCGGATCGAGCCGATGTTCGTGGAACTCGCGGTCGCCTCGATGGCGACCGCGTACGGGTGGGACGCCCGATGGCTCGACGAGCTCCGGCACGACAGCCACGATGACCGTCCCCAGATGATGTCGTGCTGGGACCCGAGGCTGGGCCGGCACGACCAGATCCAGGACCCCGTCTCCCATGCACCGTCCAGGGCAGCGCTCGAACGCATCGCCGAGCAGCGGGGCAGCTGGGCCGGCGCCTGGTCGGTCGCTGCGGGCCATGAGGGCGACGTCGTGTTCTACCAGACGGTTCGTGGACGCACAGCACCGACAGCGAGTCAGATCGCCTGGCTCGATGCGGCCGTGGCAGCAGGAATGTCCCCTGACCAGTTCGTCGTCGCTCGCTGGCGCCTCCACTGACACTCGGCTCGGCCGACCTGCTTCCGCCGCAGCGGAGCCGGCGCCTGGTCCACCGCCGCGGCGGGCGCCTCCCGGTCGGATCGTGCGGGGGCCGGACTCGCACCCCGGGGAAGGCCGACTCGCATGTCGGTCGCGTATCGTCACGACCAAGCGCGACTGCGTGAACTCTGCTGCACCGGTTGAAGGACCGATCCTGACGGAAGGCTGGTCCTTTGACGACCACCGATCCGATCGTCGCGGGATACACCCGCACCCGCCCCAGCTCCGGCGGCCGTTCCGGCACGTCGACGTACTCCGCGCTCCTCGCGCAGGTGAAGGACCACCACCTGCTCCGACGCCGAACCGGCTTCTACTGGTCGCTGTTCGGCAGCTTGGCCGGCACGCTCACCCTTGCATGGGTCGCGTTCGCGTTCCTCGGTGATTCCTGGTTCCAGCTCATCGTCGCCGCCGCACTCGGCGTGATCTTCACGCAGTTCGCGTTCCTGTCCCACGAGGCCGCGCACCGCCAGATCTTCACCTCACAACGGTGGAACGACCGCGCCGGCCGCTACATCGGCACCTTCCTGGTGGGGCTGAGCTACTCCTGGTGGATGAACAAGCACACCCGGCACCACGGGAACCCGAACACGGTCGGCAAGGACCCGGACATCGCGCCGGACACCATCCGATTCCTCCCGGAGGACGCCGCCGCGGTGCGGGGGCCCCTGCGGTGGCTGATGCGCGTGCAGGGCTACGCGTTCTTCCCGCTGCTCGCCTTCGAGGGCATCAACCTCCACTGGCTCGCGGTGCGCTCAGTCGCCACCGGCAAGGACACCAAAGCGGACGTGCGGCACCGTTGGCTCGAGGCGGGACTCCTCGCGGTCCGGTTCGGTCTCTACCTCACGGCCGTCTTCTGGTTCCTGCCCTTCGGCATGGCGTGCGCGTTCCTCGGCGTCCAGCTCGCCGTCTTCGGGATCATGATGGGCGCCTCGTTCGCGCCCAACCACAAGGGGATGCCCACCATCGCCCACGACGCGAAGGTCGACTTCTTCTCGCGACAGGTGCGGACCTCCCGGAACATCCGCGGCGGCTGGTGGGTGTCGTTCCTCATGGGCGGCCTCAACTACCAGGTCGAGCACCACCTGTTCCCGAGCATGCCGCGGCCGGCGCTCAAGCAGGCGCGCCTGTTGGTCCGCGACCACTGCGACACACTCGACGTGCCCTACACCGAGACAACGCTCCTCCGCAGCTACGGCATCGTCGTCCGCTACCTCAACCGCGTCGGTCTCTCCGCGCGCGACCCGTTCGCATGCCCCATGGTCGCGGAACTCCGCATCCATTGACGACACCAGCCTCGGCCGGCCCATTCACGTGATCCCCGGTCGAGGTCCCTCCGGACCACTTGCATCCCGTGCCCGGCTCGACCATCCGAGATCAGGCCGGCACGACATGTCCACAGGCACCGTGAAATGGTTCGACAACACCAAGGGCTACGGCTTCATCACCCCCGACGACGGCACCGATGACGTCTTCGCCCACTTCTCCAGCATCGTCCCGGCCGGCGGAGAACGCGTCCTGAACGACCACCAGCGCGTGCAGTACGACCTCGGTCCAGGGAAGAAGGGACGCAACAAAGGACCCCAGGCCGAGAACATCCGCCCGCTCCCGTGACGCCCAGCGCCGCACGCGCATGACGAGCGCTGCGGACGCCGGACGAAGCGCAGGGACGGGATACGTCATCACCCTCGGCCATGGCCCCCGATCTGGGTTCCCTGCGAGGCCTCTCAGGCTCGGTTCGGCTCGTTATCGTGAGGGGTGGGCCGGCAACACCACCGGCCCGGATCACCGCATTTCGATCAGGAGAGATGACGATGACGTCGCTCGCAGCACTTCGACCGACGACCGCGAAGGTCGTCACGGAATCAGCGACGGGACTGGACCCCGATCGCGTCCTCGTGTTCGGGGACGCGCTGTTCCCGCCCGGCAGCGCCCTCGACCAGGGCGCGCGCATCACGGCGGATGCGCTCGCCGCGATGACCGGCCGCGGGGCTGACGTCACGGCCGTGTCGTGGTCGGCCTGGCCCGGTGAGCCGCTCGCCGCTGCAGCGACCACGCTGCGGTGCGTCAACTACGACATCGTCGTCGTCACCCTCACCGACAGCGTGCTCCACGGACGGACCTCCGCCGCGGCCGTGGCCGCGGCCGCGGCAGATCTCCTGGAGCAGGTGGACCGGTTCCGGCAGCGACTGCTGCCGACGACCGAGGTGATCGTGGTGCTCTCCCACCGCGAGGACCAGTCGGACCTCGCCGTAGCCCTGCAGGCGGGACGGGACGAGGTCGTCATCCTGGCCGTGGACAGCACGACGATGAACGGGTTGCCCCGGGTGCTCGAGGTGTCCAGGGCGCTCCTCGCCCATCAGCGCGCCACTGCGCGGAGCCCACAGTGGCACCGCGACGCGCCTCAGCCGTGCCAGGAGCGGTACGAGGCGGTGGACCAGCTCGGCATCCTCGACACGGCTCGGGAGGCCCGGTTCGACCGCATCGTCGACAGCATGGCGCGGGTATTCCGCACCGAGGGTGCGGCGATCACCTTCATCCCGGAGAACCGGCAGTGGACCAAGGCCGGCCGGTGGTTCCCGGTCGGCAGCAGTCCACTGCAGAACTCGTTCTGCAGGACGACGGTGCTCGGCTCCGGCCCGCTCGTCGTCGGGGACGCCTGGCAGGCGAAGCGGCCATTGCCGCGGAACGACGTGCGGTTCTACGCCGGGTACCCGCTCGAGACGCTCGACGGCACGCGTGTGGGTGCCGTGTGCGTGTTCGACCCGAAGCCGCGGGACGAGGCCTCCGTCGAACTCGATCTGCTCCGTGACTACGCGGTCCGCGTCCGGCGCGAGCTCTACCGACGGTGACGCGCTGCTGCTCCCGGCCCGCGTGCGCGTGGCCGCTGGCATGGCCCTCCGGGCGATGCCAGCGCTGACCGACCCACGGGAGGCCTCTCGCCGAGAACGGCAGACTCCCCCTGCCGCGGGTGAGCCGTAGCACGTCGTGGCGCGGGCGGCGGCCGAGTGCTGCTGCTCGGCAGCCGGCGTCCGGATGATCCCGCTGGGGAGGCCCTCCCTCCCGGCACGAGATCGCGCACCGACGCGCAGAGGCGCCTGCCCACAGCGGTGGCGGCGGCTCTCACGACTGGAACTCGGCGTAGTCGTCGGGGTAGACGTCTCCCTCCGGCAGGGTCGTCGCCTTGGCCGGGTGGACGAGGGCTTCGATCTTTTCCCGCAGATAGGTGTCCGCGTCCGCGTTGTCGGGCTCGGGCACTGTGGTGGTCGAGGTCTCGGCCATGAGCGGTGCGCCTTCGCCGAGGAGGAACGTCGCTTCGACGTCGTCGCCATCGGAGCTCATCGCCTTGACGGTGACCGCGTCCGCGGTGCCGTCGGTGCCGAGGGCACTGGCGTACTCGAGGAGCAGATCTGCCGTGGTGTCGCCCAACAGGAGCGACTTGTCCGAGTACGTCACGTGCTTCATGAGTCGACCGTACGCGCCGGAGCATCTGCACTCGCACGCCGCTGCACGGCTCCTGGTGCACACCGATCCGTGCGCTCCGACAGGTCGAGCTGTCGCGGCCTCCATCGGGTTGCCCCGGGTGGCCACGTTTCCGGGTCCGAGCAGACCAGCGGCACCCCGGACACCGTCGCCTTCTCGGTGCTCCTCGAGAGCGGTGACGTCGCCCCAGCGGAGATCCTCCTCGGCCGAGCAAGCCAGGTCATGAACGTGCCAGAGCCCCGCGAACACGAAGGCATCGTCGACGAAGACCTCGTCCGGAGCCTCGAGCAGAAGACCCCCGCCCTCGGTCGTTCTCGGCCCGAGACGGAGAGCGGGGACGGCGTGCAGCAGGGCCATCCCGACGACTCCTGCAGCGTCGCGGACACGAGAACGTCATGGCCGCCGGGGCCCGGCCTCGGATATCGCGAGTAGGATAGCCCCAGGGCGCTTCGCAGGTTGCGGGCGGCCGCATCTTGTTCGCCAATGGGCGGCCCTGATGTCCAAATTGGATGAGGGCGCATCATGGGTAGCTTGACGTACGACCACTCGCTCAACGTCGAGTTCGACGACCGGCTCCTCGGGCATCTGCAGATCGTGATCGGCCTGAAGCTGCGCCGGAACGAAGCGTTCTACTTCTCTTGGAAAGACGACCGACGGGTCGGCGACGGCCGAACCACCATCTGGATCCATCCGACGATCCCGCTGGTGTTCAAGTTCTACGGCAGCCGGATGCCCGCTCTCAACCGGGAGTGGATCGCCGCCCTGGAGCTCTCCTCGAACACAGCGCAAGGGCTTCAGGTCCTCGAGGAACCGCGCTCTCCGGCGACCGGGAACGGCGACAACTGACCATGAAGCGGATCAACATCACCTACGGCGGTATCGAGTACAGCGTGACTGACGCGGACCTCGACGAGGTCAAGGCGACGCTGCTCGCTGCGGTCCGGGCGGAAGCCCCGATATGGATGCGCGTGAACCACGGCGAAGGCTCATACCGGCAGACCGAACTTCTGATCGAGCCCGGTGTCAGCATCGCCATCACCGGTATCGACGCGGACTGACGCGCTCCCGGCCCCGTCTCAGCACGAGCCTCACTGCCCACCACCGAACGGCCTGGTCGTCAGTCCAGCGTGCCGGTGGTGTCGAACGTGAGCCCGAGCGCCGTTGCAAGCTCCCGGCCGAACACTTCTGCTTCTGCGGGCGTGTCAACGCGGAGCAGCGGTGTCCTGCCGACCGACAAGAGCCATTGCGCTCCGGTGGACCGGGCGGTGACCGCGTTCCGCCTCACCATGGCCACGCCGTCCCCTCCTTGTCGAGCAGACCGCACCTGTCGGCTCCTGGCACCCACGAGCCACCCAACCTCTCTGCAAGCGCCGAGGAGAGCAGCCGCGGGCTGACACGGTAGGTGTGCAGGCGAACCGATCGCTGCGGCAGATGCCGTTCCCGAGTCAGTGTTCGAAGATGGAAATGGGCGGCACGATCGACTCGATACAAGGTCAGCTCCTACGGATTCGTGAGACACAGCGAGCCAAGGTCACGAGTGCTCGGAGCGGCTGACGGGGACTGAGCCAGCACTTGAAGCGTAAGGACGGCCCCGTCCCGAACAGGAGGGTTTACGAAACGCTCATCATGAGGTATGCGTCTGTACCGCGCCGTGCGCCGTCGCCTGCAGCGAATCGTTCCATCGGGCCGATCGGACGGGCAGACGGCCCTGCAACACTCGTGCCGAACCTGCAGCAGTCCCTCGTGCCCTGGGTCGAGCTGCCGGACAGCTCGAAAGCACAGGCAGCCGCCGAAACGAGAAAGAAGCCCACCGAGATCCTCGGTGGGCTTCTTCTTGTGAGCCGGTTCTTCAGACGATTTTCACGTTGGCCCCTTGGTGGTAGTTAACGAGTCGCGCAGATCCCTGTACTGGCGCCGATGGGCGCACAGGCGACAGCACCCTACGGCACAACATGGTGAGCACTGTTGGCACAGAAGGCACCCTTGGGAAAGGATTTTGCCTTGCGTTTCTGCGACGGGGGCTAACGTCATCGGGGCCTCGCGCAGTCCACAAAAGCATTTCGGCGACCGCCCGTACGTTGCCCAGTTTTCGGCTGCCCGATGGGCTAGAGGGCGTTCTATCGGGTCCGTTTGCCGCGAAGCCGGGCTGTCGCGCGGCGGGCGTGCGGCGGGAGCTTGCCACCGCCTGACGGGGGCGGTAGGAGCCGCATGGCCGCTACTGAGGCGTCCATCTCGATGGAGTGCGGCTCGACACCGTCAAGCAGGGTCTGACGTAACAGACCACCCCGGCGATCAACCAGAAGCACAAGGCACCGATCGGCCCCAAGCTGGTACTTCTTCGCGCGAGCATAGCGATGCAGCCGGTCGAACTCCTGGTCCACTGAGTTGCCGCCGGCGGGGGTGCCGAGCGCGACGCAGCTGTAGCCCCACTGCGATGCCATCGAGTCGAAGAACGTGTGCCGGTCGCCGTCCGCTCGGCTGTGCTCGAGCATCGCTGCCATCATGTCGGCAAACTGATTGCGTGCCTCCTCGCCGAGGTTGAGTAGGTCGGCGCTCATCCGCAACCATCCCGAGCCTCGTGCGGCGACGAGCGTCTGAACAAATCGATCGACGCGGTCTCTGCGTCCGGCGAACTCGGGCTTGTTCGCTGGAGTGTCGCTACTGCCCTCCTGGAAGGTCATCCACGCGTCGAGTGCGTCCGTCCAGGTGTGCACCCTCGTGATCGCAGCCTGAGAACGGTACTTCTGGCGGGCGGTCGCTTTCGGACGGTCTGACGTCGGATAGCGGCGGTAGATCATGTCGGGATCAGGGTCGACCCAGAGGCGTCCGCGGACGAACAACATGACGAGATCGAGTTCGTCGGTAGCTTCGTAGCGGCGTGCGATCTCAACGTCGGTGCGGCGGCGAAGGAATAGGAGAAGCTCTTCAGCCCGGTCCAGGATCGTCGTGGTCACGATTAGGTCGTGCAGCGACACCACCCAGGGCACCCCCTCCGGCGGCAAGACGCGGGCGCGGACCAGCGCGTCAAGAGAGCATCCAAGGGAACTGAGGTCTTCGAGCGTGACCGCAACGGCGTGGACTTCTCTGACGTGTGACAGGTCGAGCCAGGTACCGTCAGGTCGCCAGAGCCCGCGATTCGTCTCAATAAGCGCGGTAAGGCGGGCTGCTTGGTTTCGCGCTTCACCAACGGTCTTCTCAAGATCGGTGGCGAGTTTCCGGACGCTGCCTTGCCGAGAACCTTCGGAAATCGGCCGTCCCTTCACCTCGACGCAAACGGCGATCCCGTCGACGATGAGGAGCCCGTCCGCTTCGGTTTGGTCGCCAACCGTGCGCGGGTCCGCCGCATCGGGTCCGAGGGCGACGACGTCAAAATCTTTCCTAGGCATGAGATATTCAAGCGACCGATAAGTGACATCGGGGCGCAATGCTGCGGCAAGGCAGTCAACGGCCATCCGCTCACTGATTCGGCTGCGGTGGTTTTGGTACGCCTGCAGCGAGGATCGTTTCAAAGCCGCCTCAAGCACTGGGCGCAACCCGTCGACCGCGAGGTCCCCGCCGCTCGGCAGGTAGTCGCCGCGATCGTCCCAGATCAAGTTGCGGCTGAGCAACGGGTTTTCGCCGCTGAGGAATCGATGTGCCGCGTCCGTCGGATCCGTTGCAAGGAACGGCAACGACAGCTCAACAACGATCCGCTCGCAAACCTCAGCAGGTAACCCGGAGCGTGCGGCGATGGCAGCAACGGTGACAGTGGACGTCGCGCCTGGGTGTTCGAAGAACGCGTCCCAGACGCTTCGGATCTGTTCCGCCTCAGCTTGCGAGGGCTCGAGAATCGCGCCGGCCATAAGTCGCTGCATGCCTTCCAGCAACTTGGTTCGCGATGCGCTCCATTCGTCACCGATCGCCCGCCGCACGGCGACGACGTCGTCGTAGTCGAACCCGATCTCGGCCCGCAGCCGCTTCGCAATGTCCCGGTCCTGGAACAACTCACGCTCTACCGCCGCTTGCACGGACCCGTACTGGCGCACACGAACGCGCAACTCGGTCGCGCGGTACTGCGCCGCGAGTGCTGCCAGTGGATGCTTGAGTCGCGCTGTCTCGGCGACGAGCAGATGACCGGCAGTCGCGAGCACTTCGTTTGCGGCGTTCAGCACGTCCTCAACGATCGCGGCGGGGCGCTGCTCGTCCGCCTGGGCTGGACGGCTTGGACTGCGCGAACCGCGGGAGAGCAGGAGGATGACAACGAGTTCGACTGCCGCTGGCGTGGCAGTGTTCTCACTCTCCTTGAAACCGTCGAGGCTCAACGGGGCTTGCGCCATCCGCACGAGTTCGATCAGGTCGAACGCATCGAAGGGGGCCGCGAGTTCTAGGATGAGCCTCAGCCGATCCGCGATGAACGATTCGGCCCGGTGGATGCCGTCGGCTTCGGATTCCCCTGGTCCAAGCACGGAGGCCGCCTCGGCAGCCTGTCGCAGGATCTGTCCGGGATCTTGCGCGTCGGTCAGCAACTCGTATGCGACCGGTCGGCGCTTCTGTCGGCTCACGATTCCTCCGTCGCTGGGTCGGCTCCAAGCGCAATACTTGCATGTGAGACGCCGACGGTTCGCGCCTCGTCGACAGAGATATAGGGGTGCAGGAGCTTCACCGAGCACTGCCCCGGGAGGAGCTTGAATATGGCGAAGATGGACGTTGAATGGGCCGCCGCGGAGCTTGATGCCTTCTTGAGCGTCACCTCACAGGTGGTTCCACGCAGCACGGGTGGCGTTGCCTACTTCGGAACCGTCATGTCCGGTTCGCAGTCTGAAGCAGATCAGCGCAGCCACGTCGTCGAGCAAATCCTTGACCGAGCGACGCCGGGGTGGGCGTCGGATCGGCCAGAAGCGGATAAGAAATACACCTGGCTGCGCGCCAAGGTTGCTCGTGGGAAGGCGGCGCTAGAGCGCGCCGAAGAGATTGCTGAGAAGCTCGGCGATTCGGCGCCGGAGTTGGACGCGGGCAAGCTGCACGCTTGGGCGTGGGAGAACGGCGCTTCCTATTGGCGCACTGGTCATTACCATCAAGCGGTGATGCAGGCGGCGATCCGCGTGAACTCGGAAACCCAGGCGAAAGTGGGACGTCGGGATGTGTCCGAAACGGCTCTTTTCAACGAGGCTTTCTCGCTTGATGACCCAAAGCCCGACAGGAGCCGGCTCCGACTAACGAAGGACGACGGTGGCGACACCTACCGCAACTTGCATCGAGGAGCCCGATCCTTCGCAGAGGGCCTCTACGCTGCCATCCGCAACCCGGGAATGCACCAGGCACATGATGTGGACGACGAGCATCTCGCACTTGAACAACTAGCCGCGTTCAGCATCCTGGCGCGGTGGGTCGACGAAGCGGCAGTGCTGACCGCCTAGACGACAGCCCCTCCGGAGCCGTCGAGCCAGTCCAGTCCGCGAGGCGCGTTGCCGAGCCGGAACCCACACAGCCCGTCAGATGACGCCGGCCGCTGCTACGGGCTGCTGCGCGGTTGGTCTCGGCGCGATGAGCAGGGACCAACTGCACTCGGCATACTGCGGCGACACAGAACGCACGGCCCTCGCTGACCCTCGGGGCATTCGCCGTGCATCGTCGGCGTCGGCTGAGGTCCGTGCGGTGTAAGAGCCGTCCGCTGCCACTGCAGACGACAGGATGGTCACTATGAGTGGAAAGTCAGCGAAGGCCAAGCGGAAGTCCGTGGTAGAGACAGCTGAGCAGCGGCGTGAGTTGGACGCGGTGATGCTCCGGGACGACGTGTCGTGGTGGACCTCGTTGGTGACGTCGGCGGTCGGCACGGACTGGGAACCGACGGTTGGGCTGTCGATCCTCCCGCAGGTTGCGCGTGTTGTCCATGAGGGACTGGACCAGCTGAAGCGCGTTGACCCTGGAGCCGTCGACCGCGTCACGGCGGGTTGGGATGTGGACATCGCCACAGCTCGACACACGGTGAAGCTCCTCGATGACGACAAGAAGTCTGTGGACTCCGTGCTCGACCAGTTCGCCTCGATCGCCGCTGAGCACACCGCGGCGTTCTCGTCGCTGAACGACTTCGCGTTGTTGGAAAGCGACGGACGTGCGCTCGCTTCCACCCGGTTGGGGTCCTATCAGGCGGCGGACCTCAACGATCGGTGGGCCGCTGACGAGGACTCACGGTCGTTCAATCTGGGGCAGACGATGGGGCAGCGCAGCGTGGAGCTTCAACGCGCCTTCGGCATGGGAGATCCTGTCATTCGTCAGGTCACGCTGCCAGCGGTTGCTGTACCTCGCCTCGTCGACACGACAGCTGTCCTGTTCGACGCGACGTCCTATCCCGACTTCGGCACCCCGTCCGTGAAGGACCTTTTGCTGATGGTGGAGTGCTCGGTGAACGCGGCACTGTGGGTGTTCGCCCCTACTGCCGCCACGCATCGGTCAAGCCTTTTCCGCGTCCGGTTCGTCGTGGCGACGCACGCGCTGAGTGCGCTCGCGCAGATCTTCGAACGTTTCGACGTGGACGCCGGCGCAACTGCCCAGCAGCAGGTAAAAGCAGTTTTGCAGTCTGAGCAGGCCGCCCGAGTCCTCCAGATGCGAGCCCTCCGCAACCGGTCCATGCACTATGGCGTCCCGAAGACGCTGACAGGACTCTCCGCCAGCAAACCCGCGTACGGCCTCGTGGAAGCCACGACTTCGGGCGCAGCGAGGTATGCAGAGGTCGAGGCAGACGTTGTGGAGTTGCTGACGAAGCTCTCGGACGCACTTCGCGCCTGGCGACGCGCCTGAATCAGCGGGCGACCCAGGGAGCCTGCGGGTGTGAGTCGCGCTCGAGACAGCTGCATAGGGGCATCTCAGCGATGGCGCACGAGCCACCTCGACGACAATACTGAGCAAGTACGGATTGACATAGAATCCGCTGGTGCTGCTCGATCCCGGATCAATCACTGAGGTCGCTGAGAGCGCTGTGGATGCGATGCTCGCTATCAGCCCCGACGACGCGATGTTCGTTCGGTCGTGGTGGCCACACTCGGCCTGCGATGTCTCGGCAATCGTGATCAGTCAACTTCTGCTTGATCGTGGAGATCGTTCGTGGCGCGTCGTGACTGCAGAGTCAGAGACTCGGCGAGCCGCCCACACCTGGCTGGAGCGCCGCAACGACTCGGGCCAAGTCGAGTTCTCCATCGACGTCACCCTCCATCAGTTCGCCTGGATCACCGACAAGCCGTTCTGCGGCGCGGGGGGAAAGCCCTGCCCGACAGCACTTCACCAGAGTCACCCACGACTACCCCGCAACGAGCGTTCCGTGGATCGGCACGGAGGATCAGGTGCACCTGACGACCCTTCGACAGGTCCGAGCCCTGATGACCTGACTCCCACACGTCGGTAGCTGCAACCGGGGAAGCAATTACGCGTCGGGGATGCTGACGGTTATTGCTGCAGGAACCGGAACACGGGAGCGCAGGTCGAGACTGCAATCGGTCCGGCAGCTGTCGTCCTGATCGCAATGTCGTTCGGGCGCGGGTTAGGCGATTCACCCGGTCGTAATGCCCGACCGACCTAGAGAATCGGGGGATGACTGACGGCGAAGACGAACAGCTCCCGGTGGCGAGCTTCGGGGGCAGAGCGAAGCGGGTCGAGCGGGACGAACTGAGGGCGTACCTGATCAGGCTCGACGCGATGTGGGCTTCCGCCGGTGACCGCGTAGACGAGGCCGACGCGTTTCGGAAGCGACTCGGCAGCAAGTACGCAGACGGGTTCCAATCCTTGGATCGGATGCTCGAGGAGGCGATGGATGCCGCTGATTGGGCATCTTCGGCGCTGGATGGTCTGCGTGCGAATGCTGCTGACGGCCAGCAAGTGCAGTACTACGCGGTGATCAAGGGGTTGTGTGCTCGGGCGTTGAAAACGTTCGGCGAGGTGCTGTGGCTGCTCAAGGGCGGCTACCCGGATGGCGCGACGGCGCGCGCTCGGACGCTCCATGAGATCGCTGTGACCATCACCGTGATCGCCGTATACGGCGGCCCCGGTCGCCAGTATCCGGAGCTTGTCGATCGCTTCGTGACCCACCGCGAGGCGATGGTGCCAAGATTTGCGCGCTCGCTCGTCGCGTCTGGGATGCGCGAAGCGACCGACATCCTTGACGAGGAAACGCTGCTGGGCTTGGAAGCTCGTCGGCGTGAGCTGGCGGAGCAGTACGGGAAAGATTTTGTGCAGCCGAACGGTTGGGCCGCACCGCTCTTCAAGCCGAAGACACGCATCACGATAAGCGCGCTGATGAAGCTCGTGTCTCCAAGCTTCGAGTTCTACTACTCGATGGCGAGCCATCCAGTACATGCGGATTCGGATGGATGGCACAGCGCGATCGTGCGTGATGGCCACGACGTCGTCCTTTCAGCGGGCATGACGAACCTTGGGCTTGGTCTTCCCGCGGAGGTTGCATCCCTACTGCTGTTGCACGTCCTCGACGCGACCGTACCGACGCGCGTCGTAACCGGGAAGCGTGTTGACACGTCCGGGGCCTTCCTACTCGCAGGCATCGAGCACTTCCGCGACATTGGCATGCAGGCGATCAAGACCGCGGAGGAGGCGATTCTCGCTGCGGAAGCAGCACTCGGCCAAAGGTCGGCGGGGCCAGACGGGACAGCATCTGATTCGCGCCAGTCTGCTCCCGAGTCCAACGTGACCTGTCCCGGGTTTCCCGGACACTTGAGTTGGGGCGATGATCGTCCCGGAGAAGGAGTCCGTGATGCCTGCTGCGAAGCCTGAGGAGTTCCGCCGCCGCGCTGTGGCGCTCGCTCGGCAGGGTGAGAAACCGGTCCGTGAGATCGCGAAGGACCTCGGGATCAGCGAGTCGGGCCTGCGCCGCTGGATGAGCGAAGCGGCCGTCGAAGAGGGCCGCGCCGAAGGGATAACCCGGGACGAACGAGCCGAGCTGGTTCGGTTGCGTCGGGAGAACCGGGTGCAAGCGATGGAGATCGAGATCCTGAAGCGGGCCAGCGCCTACTTCGCGCGGGAGAACGTGCTCCCAAAATAGTGTTCCGGCTCGTCCGCGAGCTCGCCGATGACGGGGTGCCCGTCGCGGTGACGTGCCGGGTCCTGCAAGTCTCGCCGTCGAGCTACTACGAGTGGCGATCCCGCCGTGCCTCGGACCGCGACATCGACGACGCGTACCTGATCGACCAGATTCGGGAGATACATGTTCGCTCTCGCGGCACCTACGGGGTTCGTCGGGTGCACGCGGAGCTGGTTCTCGGGCAGCGGCGCCGGATCGGGCACGGCCGAGTCGAGAAGCTCATGCGCCTTGACGGGCTGCAGGGAGTCCATCACCGGAGATGGCGCACCAGCGGCTCGGGCCGGCTGCCGGCCGTGTTCGAAGACCGGGTGAAGCGGGTGTTCGCCGCAGACGCGCCGGACAAGCTGTGGGTCACCGACATCACCCAGCACCGCACCGGCGAGGGGTGGTTGTACTGCGCGGCGGTGATCGATGTGTTCTCCCGCCGCTGCGTGGACTGGTCGATCGCGGACCACCTCCGCACCGAACTCGTCGTCGACGCGATCCAGATGGCCACCGGGCGCCGCCAGCCCACGGGAACGATCGTCCACTCGGATCGTGGAGCGCAATTCACGTCATGGCTGTTCGGCAGCCGGCTGCGCGAAGCAGGCCTGCTCGGATCGATGGGGCAGGTCGCGTCCGCGTATGACAACGCGCTGATGGAATCGTTCTTCGGCTCGATGCAGATCGAGCTGCTCGACCGCTGCGACTGGCCCACCCGCGCCGAGCTCGCGTCGGCGATGTTCGAGTGGATCGAAGCGTTCTACAACCCCACCCGTCGCCACTCCGCGCTCGCCTACTACTCGACCATCGAATTCGAGAACCTCTCACCGCCGCCGAAACCGCGGCATGATCAACACAAAGAGAGCGTCCGGGAAACCCGGGACAGGTCACTTGCGCCCTGGCTCGAGCACTACAACACTGGCCGGATCCACTCGAGCCACGGCTGCACGCCCGCAGCCCGAGTGTCACCAACCTGATGGCTCAGTACAGCTAGAACTTCGTGGGGCAGTTCCTCGCATCATGCCCGCGGTAGCCGCAGAGGCTGCATTGACCAGCGTTGACGCGGACCATACACGTGCGAATGTCGTGCCCAAGCTCGCCGCAGTTGCTACAGGTCCTCGATCCAGAACTGCTCATCGCCACCTCCATCTGTCCTATCCAGTGGTGCGATTCTAGTGACCTACGCGACCAGCTCTGAGCGCCAGGGCCCGGTCGACGGCAAACCGCAATCGTGCCCGTAGGAAGCTCGGCGCGGATTAGTGTCAGACAGAGAGCCCGCCGTCTGACAAGGTCGACGGTCGCAGTGACCCCTCGGGGAACTGGATGTCCTCGGGTTGTACTGGCGCTCCCACCCCGAACACGCGCCAGCCGAGAGGGCCCTCTTTCACCAGGGTCACGAACGAGACCTCCTTCACCAATATCGGGTCGGGTCCTTGCACACCCGATCCTTGGAGCCCCGGATCGCCGACGAGCTTCACGTACGCCACGTGCTCAGTGCGGTAGTCCACGAAGTTCGTCGGCGCGAACGGACGCAGTTGCCGCCCTATCTCCGCCCAGTCAGCTCCAGCCCAGCCTTCTGCGAAGCTCGCAACTGCCCCGACTGGACTCATAGCGGGGTCTGCGGGCCGCCCCTCATCCTCGGCATCCGCCGCGTCCCAAACAGCACTTAGGAACGCGAACACGAGCATCGTCGGATTTGTCGGGTCTTCCTTGCCGATCTGCGCCGGTGTTGCGGCAGGCATCGGCTTCCAGCTCGTAGCTTGGTTGGAGGCGTCTTCGAGGTTACCTTCGGCCGTCCGCAGCCACTTCGTACCGTTCGGCGCAGTGAACGAAAGCTCCGCACGCGGATCACTTACGTCGAGTTGGGCAGCCATTGCACCAGAGATGTCGTACTCCCGAACCGACCGTGGAGGCAGCACTGCGATTGGACATGGAGAGCTCAGGCTCCCGAGCGAGGTGCGCTCCGCCCCGACGATGACGTTCACGAACGCTTCGAACACCGGCTCATTGCTTTCGTTGCCCACGTGAAGCGTCGTCAGACGGCTGTAGGTCCTACGGTCATCGTTCACTCGGAAGTCCACGGTCACCCATGCAGAGACAAGCCGCGCGACGCTGCCTCGCTCCTGGCGCAGGGAGCGCCCGGCGAGCCACACCGCTACAACAGTTGCGCCCACCGTACCGATACCGCTCAGCGCGTCCCAGATCGACCCGTCGACGCGCACGGCTCCGGATCGACCAGACGCGAATACGAGCCACGCCGAGACCACCACTAAGGCGGTAGACACCGCCGCAAGCAACAGACGAAGGACGTTCACGTTCACGGGCTCAGTATGGATGCGTGAGGGGTTTCGGAGGGGTTGACGCATCCGGAACGAGGAAAGCCCCGACAAAACGTTCGTCCTATCGGTGCTTTTCGGTCGGGCTGACAGGATTTGAACCTGCGACCCCTTGACCCCCAGTCAAGTGCGCTACCAAGCTGCGCCACAGCCCGAGAGCCCGACGAGCGGACTCTGGTGCCGCTCCGACCAGAGCGACCCGACAAGCATAGCGGACCCGCGCCTCCCGGCCGCGCACGCCAGCCAGCGGGCGCTCGGCGGGCCAGACCGCCGGGGAGGACCGTCCTCAGCCGCGGAGGAACGACGCAGCTCTCGCGCCCCACCCCCGGATCGTGTCCGGCGTCCCAGCGACCTCGAGCGTGGCGGACGGCAGCAGCTCGGCGAGCCGTTCGGCCGTGCTCACCGGATGCCCCGAGTCCGTCGCCCACGGCAGCAGCAGCGTCTCGTGTCCGATCGTGGCGACGGCGTCGGCATCGGGGAAGTCCGACCCGGCGGCGCCGCGGAACACCGACGGCAGCAAGTCCGCAGGCACATCGGGGTCGCGATCGAACGCCCACCCGCCCTGCTCCAGGATCGGCACCGACGGAGCTGCCGCCATGGCACGGCGCCACCCGTCCATCCCCTCGCGTTCGACGAGGTCGGCACCCGCCCGGTACAGGTTCCCCTGGTTGGCCCGTGTCTCCCACGCCGTCGGCGGGATGCTGAGCACGAGGCGACGGAACCGTTCTGGGCGTCGCGTGGCTGCCCAGATGATCGTCGCCGTGCCCATCGACGCACCGATGGCATCAACTGGTGCACCCGGCGACACGGCGTCCGCGAGCGCCAGCAGGTCGTCGGCGAGCGCCGCCCATTGGTAGTCGGACGGCTGCGCAGGACCGGTGGAGACGCCGTGGCCGCGAGCGTCGTACCGGACGAGGCGGGCGTCCGCGGCGACCGCGGACCAGTCGAACACGCCCTCGGCGTCCTCCGCCGCCCGGCTGGCGCCGAGGCCGTGCGCGACGATGACGACGCGGTCACCGGCGCCCGAGACGTCGTACGCGAGCCGGGAGCCGGGGATGTCGAGGTGTCGATCGCTCATGCCACCACGGTAGGACGAGTCCGCGACGAGCGCCGTGCCTCCCGACGGATCCTGTGGACTCCGGTGGAGACTGGAGCGCATGTGGACGGGGACCTTGGAGTTCGACCTGCTGCTCGGTGATGTGCATTCCCTCAAGGAGAAGCGTGCGGTCGTCCGTCCCATCGTCGCGGAGCTCCGCCGTCGGTTCACCGTGAGCGCTGCGGAGACCGACCATCTCGACCTGCACCGCCGCGCGGGCGTCGGGCTGGCGGCCGTGGCTGCCTCCGCCGGGCACGTCGTCGAGGTACTCGACGCGGCCGAGCAGTGGATGGCCGAGCGGCCGGAGGTCGACCTGCTGTCGGCACGACGCCGTTTGATCAACTCCGAGGACTGATTCCACAGGAGGGTTTGCCCGCCTCCTTGTCCAGAGGCAGGCCGGGAGGCCCAGGTGTTGTCGGCCCCGCCTGTCACCATGGAGTGGTGACCAGCGATCCCGCCACCGTCGTGGCCCCGTCCGAAGCCCTCCGCGCCGAGGCGCTCGAGGCGCTGCACGCCCTGACCGGGCGGCAGGACGCCGTGTTCCACGACGGCCAGCTCGAGGCGATCAGTGCGCTCGTCGAACACCGGCAGCGTGCGCTCGTGGTGCAGCGCACCGGGTGGGGAAAATCGGCGGTCTACTTCCTCGCCACGTTGTTGCTGCGTCGCCGCGGCGCCGGTCCGACCGTCCTCGTCTCGCCACTGCTGGCGCTCATGCGGGATCAGGTGGCGGCCGCGGCACGGGCCGGCGTTCGAGCGATGGCGATCAACTCGGCGAACGCGCACGAGTGGGGCGACATCACCGCCGCGCTCCGCGCCGACGAGGTCGACGTGCTCCTCGTCTCCCCCGAACGCCTCAACAACCCGCGCTTCCGAGACGAACAGCTCCCGACCCTGGTCGAACGGCTCGGCCTGCTCGTCGTCGACGAGGCCCATTGCATCTCCGACTGGGGTCACGACTTCCGCCCCGACTACCGGCGTCTCGCCGACCTGATCCGAGCCCTGCCGGACGGGGTTCCCGTCCTCGCGACGACCGCGACCGCGAATGCCCGGGTAGTGGCCGACGTCGAGGAACAGCTCACGGTCACACCGGACGCGCCGGTGTTCACGATCCGGGGTTCGCTCGCGCGAGCGTCGCTGCGTCTCGGTGTGCTGGACCTCCCGGACGCGCGTGCTCGCCTCGGTTGGCTCATCGCGCACCTGCAGGACCTGCCGGGCAGCGGGATCATCTACACGCTGACGGTGTCGGCGGCCGAGGACATCGCTCGCCTCCTCCGCGAGGCCGGCCATGCCGTCCGGGCCTACACCGGTCGCACCGACGCCGAGGAACGCGCGCAGCTCGAGCAGCAGCTGAAGGACAACGAACTCCGCGCCCTCGTCGCCACGAGCGCCCTCGGGATGGGGTTCGACAAGCCGGACCTGGGGTTCGTCGTCCACGTCGGGGCACCGTCCTCGCCGGTCGCGTACTACCAGCAGATCGGGCGTGCAGGTCGGGCCACCCCGAACGCCGACGTCTTGCTGCTCCCCGGTCGCGAGGACCGCGAGATCTGGCAGTACTTCGCGAACGCCTCGATGCCGTCCGAGGACCGTGCGAACGCCGTGCTCCGGCAACTCGAGCGGGATCGGGCGTTCTCGACGGTGGCGCTCGAAGGCCTCGTCGACATCAAGCGATCGACGCTCGAGCTATTGCTCAAGGTCTTGGACGTCGACGGCGCGGTCCGCCGCGTGTCCGGCGGCTGGGTCGCCACGGGTGAACCGTGGCAGTACGACGCCGAGCGGTACGAACGAGTCGCGCAGGCACGCATCGCCGAGCAGGAGTCGATGATCCGGTACGAGCACGCGACGACGTGCCGGATGCAGATGCTGCAGCAGGACCTCGACGACCCGACGGCGGAACCCTGCGGCCGCTGCGACATCTGCGCAGGCGCGTGGTACCCGACCGATGTGGCTGCAGGCGCCTCGTCCGAGGCGGCTCGCACGCTCGACCAGGTCGGCGTCGAGATCCCGCCGCGACTCCAGTGGCCGTCCGGGATGGACCGGCTCCACGTCCCCGTCAAGGGCAAGATCACTCCAGCCGAACAGGTTGCGACGGGCCGGGCCGTAGCACGCCTCACCGACCTCGGCTGGGGCGGCCCGCTCCGCGCGCTGTTCGCGCCGGACAGCGCCGACGCCCCGATCAGCGCCGAGCTCATGCAGGGCTGCGTCCGCGCGCTGCGCGACTGGCTCTGGGAGGCCCGACCCACCGGTGTCGTCGCGCTTCCGTCACGGACGCGACCGCTCCTGGTCGCTTCGCTCGCGGGGGAGCTCGCGCGGATCGGCAAGCTGCGGTTCCTCGGGACTCTCGAGCGAACGGGCGGCACCATGCGCGCGGACGGCGCGACGAACAGTGCGTATCGACTCGCCGGCATCTGGGACAGCGTGCGCGTCGGACCTGACCTCGGAGCCGCGCTCGAGGAACACCACGGGCCGGTGTTGCTCGTCGACGACCTCGTGGACAGCCGGTGGACCATGACCGTCGCCGGACGCGTGCTGCGGCAGGCCGGAGTCGAGCAGGTCCTGCCATTCGCACTCGCTGTGGTGGCCTGACCGAGCACCCGGAACGCCAGCGCGGACGCATCCAGCGGGAGCCGCATCAGCTCCGGCTGCCTCAGCTCCGTTCCCGTCGGCGCCTGGTCCGCGGCGCGGGCTTCGGGAACGCGGCGCGCATGTGGTCCGACGTCAAGAAGTCACCGATCCCGATCATGAGCAGCGAGAACAGGATCTGCTCGACGACCATCCAGAACGGGTACAGGCCGGGGATCGCGGCGATGACGAGCGTGACGACGGGGAAGATCCTGCTGAACAGCCGCAGCCGTGAGTACGCCCAGTAGTACCCGAGCTGCGCCCGCCACGCGAACACGGAGAGGGTCAGGGTGATCAGGAGCACAACGGTCGCCCGGAACCACACTGCCCATGGAACGGCGACGCCGGCCCGTGTGAGCACGACCGCGATGACGATGGCGGTGAGCCCCACGAGTGTCTCGGCCACGAGGAGCCAACGGATCCATCGGAACGCGCGCACCGTCCGCGGATGCCACCGCATGTCCTCACCGATCACGTACCCGGCCTGACGCCCACCGGCGAGGCGGTCGAGGCGCAACCAGCACCACGCCCTGTCCGCGAGCGCTGCGAGTCCGTGCAGACCGTTGCGCTGGCCGTGGCCGAGTGCACCGCCGTGCGACGCCTGCGTCATCCTCGTTCTGCCCTCCGGGTCGATCCCGAGCATCAATGGTGCCGCATCGGTCGCTGAGAGAACGGTTCACACGGGTGGTCGAGCGACCGGCGACGCGAGCCAAGTGTCCGCACGACCCCCAGCACGATGACCGGCCGCACGGCACGGCACGGCACGGCAGCGATGCATCAGTAGGAGTCGCCGGGCAGCACACCCCCCGGCAGCACGACGCACCGCGAGAACGAGTCGATCCAGATCGCCGTCGGGTCCGAATCCGGCCCGGGTCCGATCAGGTACTGCTCGTCGTGGGGCAGGGTCAAGGTGACCCCGCGATCACCGGCAGCGTCCGTTCGTATCGACACGACGCCGTCTCCGGCCTCGACGAGCGCCCGCCGGATCATCTCGACCGCAGGGCGGACCTGATCGGCGTCATGCAGGTACACCCACGTCCGGCCCGTCCAGGATTGTCGGCCGTCGGCGCAGCTCAGGAATGAGCCCTCATCCAGCGACCGCGTGCGGTCGACGAGTTCGGCGGGGACGAGATCGGCGATCTGGTGCTCCCGGCGCTGCACGCCGGCCTTGACCTCAGCGATCGTCGGTTCGCCCGGGGTCCTGGTCGGCGTGGGTGGCGAGGGTGGTTGGATCACGGCGCAGCCTCCGAGTGCGGTCAGTACGGCGATCGCGCAGACGGTACCGGCGAACGAGTTCGTCAGCGGACCGGTCAACGCAGCACCTGCCGGTCGAGGTCCTGGAGGAGCGGGCGGTTGGCCGGCGCGTTCGACGCGACCAGCGAATGGTTGCTCGTGAGGGCACCGAGCTCTGCTTCGACCCTCGCCGCGAGCCCGGGTGTGCGATCCGCGGCGTCGTCAGCGGGGCTGCGGTAGTACGGACCGTGCTCGAACGCCGGCTCGTGCCGCGGGTTGACACCCTGCCAGACGGCATCGAGCACGGGCGCCTGGAGCACCTGCAGGACGTCGTTGTACGAGTAGTCGAAGTACTCGGTGGCCGGGTCCGCGCGCCAGTCCAGCGGCATCCCCGCACCGGAGAGGGAGACGACGGCGTCGTACCGACTTCCGGCGACCTCGGACGCGGCGACGTTCGCCAGGCCCCAGCTGTGTCCGATCGCCGTCGACCGGGCAGCGGCGAGGACTGGGTCGGACTCAACGCCGCGGGTGAACGACGCCAACTGTCGGCCACTGCGGAGCGCGAAGGCCGTGTCGTTGGCCTCGATCACGAAGCCCTTCGCTGTCGTTGTCCCGTCGGGCTCCACGACTCCGGGGAATCGGCCGTCCTTGTACACGAACACGACCGCGTCCTCCTGGTGTCGCCTCGACAGGTACGCGGGCACCTGCCGCACTCCCCCGCCGTACATGGCGTCGAGGTTGGTGAAGGTCCCGGGCACGTAGGTGATCACGTGCCTCGTCGCGGGGCTCGGCGTCCCGAGGACCTCGATGATGCGGCTGTGGTCGATGTCCAGCAGGTACGTCCGTCGACGTCCGGCCACGACGAGTGCCAGGTACGCGCGTTCCGCGTCGAGCTGGGCGATGCGCTGTCGGAGGTCCCCCTCGCCGTGGCGGCCACGCGCGACGAGGGCGGCACGCTCATGGTCCAACCGACGGATGCGGCGCACCGCCACGTGCCGGTTCGCGGCGACGCGCGCCTCCACCGGGACCCCGTCGCGCGACCCGAAGAACGACGGCAGTGCTGCGAGCAGCGCCGACTGGACGGCCGTGGTGCCATCACTGGCGCCCATGCTGTCCCAGCGGTGCCTGACCGCGTCGGCGCTGCCGGAGAAGGCAGCCCGCACGAGCGCACCGTGCGCGTCTGCGTAGGACCTCACCTGCTCAGGCGTCATCGCGGCGAGCAAGGCGACGAGGTCCGTGGCCGATGCCGCCACGCCTGCGCGCCGGACCACCGCGTTCGCATCGTCGGCGTCGTGCAGCGCCTCGACGAAGGCGCCGTCGAGGCGACGCCTCCGGACGCGGAGGTCCTCAAGCGCCGATTCCACGTCTGCGCGCTCCCGTTCGGCGAGCGCCGCCGTGTCCTCCGCACGAGCGCGCTCTTGACGGAACCCCGCGAGGTCCCCGGGTTCACCCCCACCGAGTGCCGTGATGCGGTGGAACTGGTCGTCGAGGTCCAGGAGCCATGTCCGCTCGGAGCCGATGGTCGCCTCGGCCTCGGCGAGCCGACGGAGGGCTTCGCGCTGTTCCTCCTGGATCTCAGCGACGCCGTCCGCGTACCGGGCGAGCGCCGTTTCGTGGAACTGGAGACCGGCCTCCAGGACGAGCGCCGAGGCCAGGACGGACGGCACGGTCGCGGCGAAGGCGTCCGCGGCCGACCCCGCCCATGCCGTGTGGTCGAACTCGGTTGCCGAGCGGACGGCGCGGACCGCAGCCGAGGTGGCACGCAGGACCGCATCACGGTTGCGCGCCAACGATCGGAGCTGACCTGGGTCTCCCGCGCCCGGGTCGTCGTCGGTCATCGCGCCGCGACGGCCAACAGCCCGTCGCATTCCGCCATCCGGTCAGCGGTGGTCCGCGCGAAGGCACCGAGGTGGTGGAGGTCGTCGGCACACGCGCGCGATCGCGCCACCTGTCGAGCGACCACGTCGTCGAGTTCCGCGACCACGTCGGCTCGCCCGACCGCGTCGTCGTGCGGGCCGAGCATGCGCGGGTCGATCAGCACGCGGTCCGCGGCCTCGTCCAGCGTGCGTGCGAGTGCCTCCAGTTCCGCGCGGCTGATGCGGAGTTCGTCCGTCGTCGATCCCGCCATGGTTCCCCCTCGTCCCGTCGCCCACGTCTGCTGTGCTGCCGGGCCGGTGACAGACCCGGCAGCACCCGCGGGGCCCCCGTCCCGCTCCCTCAGGCTAGCCGACCGATGGACTGATATTTGACCAACGGCTGCGAGGAGATCGAGCAGGCGGGACAGCCGAGGACGCCCGCGGGCATCGAGGAGGGGGTGCCGTCGTGACGACGGCACCCCCTCCTCGATGTTCCGGACCTACGGCCGCTTCCGCCGCTCGCGCACGCGCATGTTGACGGTGATCGGGGTCCCCTCGAAGCCCCAGACCTCACGGAGGCGTCGGGTGATGAAGCGCCGGTACTGCGGGTCCAGGAACCCGGTGGTGAACAGGACGAATGTCGGGGGTCGCGAGGACGCTTGCGTCCCGAACAGGATCCGCGGCTGCTTGCCGCCGCGGACGGGGTGGGGGTGTTCTTGGACGAGTTCCGCGATGAAGGCGTTGACCTTCCCGGTGGGGATGCGCGTGTCCCACGAGTCGAGCGCGACCGTCAGCGCGGGCACCAGCTTCTCGAGGTGCCGACCGGTCCGAGCCGAGATGTTGACACGCGGCGCCCAGGCCACGTGTGCCAGGTCCTGCTCGATCTCACGCTCCAGGTACCGCCGGCGGTCGTCATCGAGCAGGTCCCACTTGTTGAACGCGAGCACGAGCGCGCGGCCGGACTCGAGGACGAGGTCGATGATCCGCAGGTCCTGCACCGAGATCGGCTCGGTCACGTCGAGGATGACGACCGCGACCTCGGCCTTCTCGAGCGCCGCCGTGGTGCGGAGCGACGCGTAGAAGTCGGCGCCCTGCTGCATGTGCACCCGCTTGCGGATGCCCGCCGTGTCGACGAAGCGCCAGACCCGGCCGCCCAGCTCGATCTGCTCGTCGACGGGATCGCGCGTCGTCCCGGCGAGGTCGTTGACCACCACCCGTTCCTCGCCCGCCGCCTTGTTGAGCAGCGAGCTCTTGCCGACGTTCGGTCGGCCGAGGATCGCGACGCGACGGGGGCCGCCCACCTCTTGCTTGGCGACCGCGGAGGTGTCGGGCAGCGTCGTCACGACGAGGTCCAGCAGGTCGGCGACGCCGCGACCGTGCAGGGCCGACACCGGGTGCGGCTCGCCGAGGCCCAGGTTCCACAACTCGTGGACGTCGAGCTCGCGGCGCTCGTCGTCGACCTTGTTCGCGGCGACGATGACCGGCTTGTCGGTTCCCCGGAGCATCCGCACGACGTGCTCGTCCGTCGCGGTCGCGCCGACGGTGGCGTCCACGACGAACAGGACGGCGTCCGCCAGGTCCACGGCGACCTCTGCCTGCGCCGCCACGGACGCGTTGATGCCCGTGGCGTCGGGCTCCCACCCGCCGGTGTCGACGAGCGTGAAGCGCTTGCCGTTCCATTCCGCCTTGTAGGAAACCCGGTCGCGCGTCACACCCGGGACGTCCTGGACGACTGCTTCGCGGCGGCCGAGGATCCGGTTGACCAGCGCCGACTTGCCGACGTTCGGACGTCCCACGATCGCGAGCACCGGCAGGGCCGGCAGATAGGTCTGGCCGTCCTCACCGAGTTCGGCCCCGTCGAGGAGCTCGATGTCCTCCTCGTCGAGGTCGTAGTCCTCGAGTCCAGCCCGGAGCGCGTTCGCCCGCTGTTCCGCGTCGGCGTCGTCGAGCTGGTCGAGCCGCTCGCCGAGCGCGCGGTCGTACTCGGGGAACGAGTCCCCGCCGGAGGAGTCGGCGACGTCGTCGCTCAGGTCGTCGGGATGCGCCATGTGTCAGTCCTGTGGGGTGGTGGCCGTTCGGGCCAGATCGACCACCGCCTGCACGGTCTGGTCGAAGTCGAGATCGGTGGAGTCGACGGTGGTGACACCGTCCGCGGCGTTCATGAAGTCGACGACCCGAGCATCGGCCTGGTCACGTCGCGCCAGGGCACGGGCCGTCTCCTCGGGTGTCTGCGTCGTCACCTCAGCAGAACGTCGGGCCATTCTAACCGACTCGTCCGCCGTGAGCAGGATCCGCACCTCGGCGTCCGGCGCGACGACCGTCGTGATGTCGCGCCCCTCGGTGATGATCCCCGGCGCGTCCGCACGGCGCATCACGTCGCGGAACAACTGCACGAGCTTGGCCCGGACGGCCGGGAGCTTGGCGATGTGCGCAACCGCAGCGGTCACCTCGGGTGTCCGGATCGCCTCGGTGACGTCCGTGTCGCCCACGCGGACGAAGTAGTCGTCGGGGTCGGTGCCGATCTGGTAGCGGAACGTGTCCCAGGACGCCACGACGGCTGCCGGGTCGTCCAGGTCGACGCCGGACCGGAGCGCGTGCCACGCGAGCGCCCGGTAGGCGGCTCCCGTGTCCTGGTAGTCGAAGCCCAGCACCCGCGCCGCCGCCCGCGACACGCTCGACTTGCCGCTCCCCGCCGGACCGTCCACGGCGACCACGAACTTCGCGACGTACGCGCCCTGCGGCAGACCCGCGGGCAGGGGGTCCCGCATCGAGCCCGGCTCGCCGGCCGGACCGTCCGGAGCGCCGCCGAGCACGTCACTGATCCCGCCACCGGGAGCACCGCCGCCCGGTGTCGCCGGACCGGGCGCACCACCCGGAGTCGGGAGGCCGGCGTCGGGGCCGTCCGGACCACCGGTCACGCCGCTGTCGCCGAGCGCCGTGCCGCCCATCGCCGCGGTGCCCGTCTCGTCGGTGCCCATCTCGTCGGTGCCCATTTCGTCGGTGCCGTTCATGCCCATGCCGCTGCGATCCTCCATCCACGGCGCTCGAGCTCGTCGAGCAGCCGCTGTTCTTCCTCCGGTACCACCGAGACCTCGACGATGCCGATGGGCGCTCCCGGAGAGTGCTCGAGGCGCAGGTCCTCGAGGTTGACGCCGATCTGCCCGATCTCGGTCAGCAGGCGGGCCAGTTGGCCGGGCTGGTCATCGATGAGCACGACGACCTGGCTGTACCGCCGGGTCGTGCCGTGTTTGCCGGGCAGCCGGGCCACGCCGAGGTTGCCGGCGGCCATCGCGCCCGCGATCGTCCTGGGGGCTCCCGGGGCGGTGGGCTCGGCGAGCGCGGCGATGACGGCGTCGAGTTCAGCGCGGAACGCCTCGAGCACCGGCCGGATCCGCGGCGCGTTCGCACCGAGGATCTGGACCCAGAGGCCGGGATCGCTCGCGGCCACCCGGGTGACGTCGCGAACGCCGCCACCCGCGAGACCGAGCGACGTGTCAGGAGCGTTGCGCAGCTGCGAGGCCATCAGCGTCGACACGAGTTGGGGCGCGTGGGACACCAGGGCGACGGCCTCGTCGTGGGTGTCGACGTCCATCTCGACGACGGTCGCGCCGAGGTCCAGCGCGAGGTCCTCGACGGCCACGGCACGCTGATGCGTGATGCCGTCGTGGCCCGCGATGACCCAGGGCCGTCCGATGAACAGGTCCGCGCGCGCGGCGATGGCGCCGCTGCGCTCGCGACCCGCCATCGGGTGCGATCCCACGTATCGGCTGACGTCCGCTCCGCGCTGTCGGAGCGCTGCCAGCGGACCCGCCTTGACGCTCGAGACGTCGGTGACGACCGCGTCCGGGTGTGCGTCCAACTCGCGTGCGACGACCGACGCAGTCACGTCCGGTGGCACCGCGACGACGACGAGGCCAGGGCGGTCACCGTCGGACGCGAGCCGACCGGCCCCGTAGTCCGCGGCGAGTGCGAGCGCTGCAGGCGAGGCGTCGTCGAGGACGACGTCCACGCCCTGTTGCCGGAGCGCGAGTCCGATCGAGGCGCCGAGGAGCCCGGTCCCGACGATCCGGACCTGTCCGCTGACCCGACGCTGGCCGGGGGACTCGGGCGCGGCGGTCGGGGCGGTGCGGGAGGGCCCGGACGAGGCCGACGGATCCGTTCGGGTCACGGTCGTGTCCTCTCCATCACACGCAGGGGCCCGAGGACGACGGCGCTCGGGGCGCCCCGGTACCGCGGGCACCACCCGAGCCTACCGATGCCCGACGCGACGGCTCGTCGTGGCCGCAGCGCGTCAGTCCTCCGGGTCCCGCTCCACGCGGTCCGATCCACGGTTCCGATGCCGTCGCGCGATGGTGAGCAGCGCTCCGAGCTCCTGCGTCGTCAACGCGCGCTGCCGGCCCACGCCGAGCGTGCCGAGGTGGAGCGGCCCAAACGACCGACGCACGAGCTCCTCGACCGGGTGACCGACCGCGTCGAGCATGCGCCGCACGATCCGGTTCCGTCCGGAGTGCAACGTGATCTCGACCAGGGAGGACCCGCGCGCGTTCTCGAGCAACCGCGCCTTGTCCGCCGCGATCGGACCGTCCTCGAGTTCGACACCGTCGATGAGGCGCTGGATCGTCGCGGGCGTGACGCCGCCCTCGACCTTCGCGATGTAGGTCTTGGTCACGCCGAACGACGGGTGGGCGAGGACGTGCGCGAGCGCACCGTCGTTCGTGAGGACCAGGAGGCCCGAGGTCTCGGCATCGAGCCGCCCGACGTTGAACAGTCGCTCGTCGTACCGGTCGGCGTACTGCGACAGGTCGGGCCGTCCGTGCTCGTCGTGCATGCTCGAGACGACGCCCGTCGGTTTGTTGAGCATCACGTATCGACGCGAGGTGTCCACCTGCACCGCGAGACCGTCGACGGCGATCTCGTCGTGCTCGGGGTCCACGCGTCGGCCGAGAGCATCGACGACCTCGCCGTTCACCGTGACGCGTCCCTCGGCGATGAGGTTCTCGGCCACCCGCCGACTCGCGATCCCCGCGGCCGCGATCACCTTCTGCAGGCGCTCTCCCTGGGGCAGATCGCCGGCCGGGAGGCCGACCCCATCCGGACCTCCACGCCCGGTTCCCGAGCCGGTCGCGTCGTCCCACTCGGGGATGATGGGGCGCTCCGGCGTCCCCTCGAGCGGGAGCCCTCGTTCATCCACGGCACCGGGCCGGAGCGGGGTGGTGTCCGGCCGGGCGGCGGGAGTGCGGCGCCCCGATCGTCCGTCGTCGTCACGGCGCTGGTTCCGTGGGTTCGCGGTGCCGCCGACGTACCGACGACCGTTGTGCCACACCCGCGAGTCCGCGGGGTCGGACCGCTGCGCGTCGCGTCGAGGGTCCTGCCCGCGGCCGGCCCGGGGGTCCCGCTCGCGGCCGGCCCGGGAGTCCCGCTCGCGGCCACCCCGGTCGTCCTGTCGGCGATCGTCACGCCCGGCTCGCCGCCGGGAGTCGTCCCCGCCGTGTCGCCCGCCACGGAAGCGCTCGTCCCGCGGAACACTCGAACGATCGCTCTGGTCGTCCCGACGTCGCTCGGGCCCGCCCCCACGGCGACCCTCGCCGCGCGAACCGAAGCCTCCCGTCGGACGGTCGCGGGACGGATGTTGGCCGTACGGCCGCTCGCCACGGGCGCCGTCATCGCGCCCACGGTCGCCGTACGGCCGACCGTCGTTCGGCCGCTCGCCACGGGCGCTGTCGCCGCGACCACGGTCGCCGTACGGCCGACCGTCGATCGGCCGGTCACCACGGGCGCCGTCACCGCGCCCACGGTCGCTGTACGGCCGGCCGCGATCGGGACGGCCGCGATCCGGACCGTCTCGATCCGGACGACCACGATCAGCGCCTCCGGCACCGGGACGAGCCCGGCCGTGCCCGTTCCCGTCCGGCCTCGATCGGTCGGACCGATCCCGCCCCCTCGGGTCCCGGTCGTCGTCATGCGCGGCCATCGGCGAATCCTTCCGTGCCGTCCTCGAGGAGCGGCGAGATGAGCGGCAGCTCCTCGAGCGTGTTGATCCCGAGCTGGGTGAGCAGCAGGTCCGTGGTCACGTAGTTGATCGCGCCGGTCTCGCTGTCGGTGAAGGACTCCGCGATGAGTCCGCGAGCCACGAGGGTCCGAACGACACCGTCCACGTTCACGGCGCGGATCGACGCGATCTGAGCACGTGTGATCGGTTGCTTGTAGGCGACGACCGCCAGGGTCTCCAGCGCTGCTTGCGAGAGACGGGCGGGACGTTCGGCGCGCACGAACTGCTCCACCACCGGGTCGAGTTCGGACCGGACGTAGAAGCGCCAACCGCCGCCGACCTCACGGAGTTCGAACCCGCGGCGGACCCCGCCGTCCGCCCCGTCGAAGTCATGGACGAGGCGGTCGATGGCCTGCCGGACCGCGGGCACGGGCGCGCCGACCGCGGTCGCGAGCGCGATCGGGGTCTGGGGTTCGTCCGCGATCATCAGGATCGCCTCGATCTGACGGTCGATCGGCACGCCGAGGCCTGCCGCGCCACTCCGAGCAGCGTCGGCGCCGTTCGCGGCGTCCACTGCCTCGCCCTCACGGAGCTCCTGCTCGGCGAAGCGGGCCTCGGCGATCTCGTCGGCGCCGCCGGGCTCGTCGGAGCCGCCGGCACGACCGCCGCTGCTGTCATCCGTCATAGTCGGCTCCCAAGTTGGCGAGGCTCTCGTCGGACCAGTGGTCCGCGGTCCAGCGGATGGTGAGTTCCCCGAGGGGCTCGAGCTGTTCGAACGCGATGGAGGCGTTCCGGTACAACTCGAGGATCGCCAGGAAGCGAGCCACCACGATACCCGTCTCGGTCACGCCGGCGATCAGTTGCCGGAACGTCACCTCGCCGCCGTTGCGGAGCATCGACACGACGATCGCGGCCTGCTCGCGGATGCTGACGAGCGGCGCGTGGAGGTGGTCGAGCCCCACCGTCGGGATCTCGCGCGGGGCGAGTGCGACGGCCGCGAGCGCCGCGAAGTCCTGTACGGACAGTGTCCAGACGAGCTCCGGGGTCCGAGCCCGGAACCGCTCCTCCAGCCGCACGGACCGGACGTGCCGGCGCACCTCGGTGTCCCACTGCGCCCCGAACCAGTGCGCGGCCTGCTTGAACGCCCGGTACTGCAGCAGCCGCGCGAACAGCAGGTCGCGTGCTTCGAGCAGGGCGACGTCCTCGGCGTCGACGAGTTCGCCCTGTGGCAGCAGCCCCGCGATCTTCAGGTCGAGCAGGGTGGCGGCGACGACCAGGAACTCGCTCGCCTCGTCGAGCTCCTCAGCGCTCTCGGCCGCCCGCACGTATGCGATGAACTCGGTGGTCACGGCGCTGAGCGCGACCTCGGTGATGTCGAGTTCACGCTTGGTGATGAGCGACAGGAGCAGGTCGAACGGCCCGTCGAAGTTCGCCAGCGTCACCCGGAACCCCGGGCGCCCGTCGGTCTCGGTGGCCGACGCGGTCAGGGCCTCCGGTGCCGTCCGCGTCGGGTCAGGCGACGGCGCCACGGAAGACGAGTTCCCGCGCGAGCGCCCGGTACGCAGCCGCTGCGGGGTGGTCGGGCGCGGTCTGGGTGATCGGTCGCGCGGAGACCGTGGCGTCGGGGAACTTCACGGTGCGCCCGATGACGGTCTCGAACACCTTGTCGCCGAACGCGTCGACGACCCGCTCCATGACCTCGCGCGAGTGCAGCGTCCGGGAGTCGTACATGGTGGCGAGGATGCCGTCGAGCATGAGTGCCGGGTTGAGCCGGTCGCGCACCTTGTCGATGGTCTCGATGAGCAGCGCCACCCCGCGCAGCGCGAAGAACTCGCACTCGAGTGGGATGAGCACGCCGTGCGCGGCCGTGAGGGCGTTGACGGTGAGCAGTCCGAGCGAGGGCTGGCAGTCGACGAGGATGACGTCGTAGTCGCGCGAGACCTTCCGCAGGACCCCGGCGAGGATCTGCTCGCGAGCGACTTCGCTGACCAGGTGGACCTCGGCTGCGGACAGGTCGATGTTCGCGGGGATGACGTCGAGCCCGGGCGTCCCCGTGCCCTGGATGATCGTGTTGGGGTCCTTCACCGTGCCGATGAGCAGGTCGTAGACGGTGGGGACGTCGTGCGTGCGGACACCGAGTCCCGCCGACAGCGCACCCTGCGGATCGAAGTCGACCGCGAGCACGCGGCGTCCGTACTCGGCGAGCGCTGCGCCGAGGTTGATCGAGGTCGTCGTCTTGCCGACGCCGCCCTTCTGGTTGCACAGGGTGATGATGCGGGCGGGCCCGTGGCCGTCGAGTTCTTCGGGCACGGGGAACGTCCGAACGGGTCGCCCGGTCGGACCGATCGCGGGCTGGGTCGTCGGGTTCGTGGGCACGCTGCAATCGTAGCGGCGGCCGACGACGCGGCCGGGAGGCGCACCCCACGCCGCCCCGCGCCGCACGCTCGGCGACGCGCGGCCAATCAGGCCCGGGTGCCGCCGGTGCGCACACCTGCACGGGTCGGTCGTCGCGCCCGCGGGTGGCTCGTGACGTAGACGTCGTGGAGCATGTCGGCGGTCACGAGCGTGTAGATCTGCGTGGTCGCCACCGACGCGTGGCCGAGCAGCTCCTGCACGACCCGGACGTCGGCTCCGCCTTCGAGCAGGTGCGTCGCGAACGAATGCCGGAACGTGTGGGGCGAGACGTGCGCGGTCAGGTGGGCGCGTTCGGCAGCGGCCTGGATCACCAGCCATGCGCTCTGCCGGGACATGCGCGCCCCGCGGACACCGAGGAACAGCGCGGGGGTCGCCGTGCCGCGCGCGGCGAACACCGGCCGGGCCCGGACCAGGTAGGCGTCGATGGCGGCTCGCGCGTAGCTGCCGAGCGGCACGATCCGCTGCTTGTTGCCCTTGCCGGTGACCCGGACCACGGCGATCTCCGACTCGTCCCCGTCCTCGTCGTCATCGTCGGGCGGCAGGGCCGTGACGTCGTCGACGCTGAGGCCGACCGCCTCGGAGATCCGGGCCCCCGTCGCGTACAGGAGTTCGAGCAACGCGCGATCGCGGAGCTGCACGGGATCGTCTCCGTCGACGGCGGCGAGGAGTGCGCCCATCTGGTCGATCGTGATCGCCTTCGGCAATCGCATGGGGGACTTCGGCGGTCGCACGGACGCGGCGGGATCCGCGGGCAGGACGCCCTCCGCAGCGGTGAACGCCGAGAACGACCGGATCGACGACAGCATCCGGGCGATGCTCCGGGGCGCGAGCGGCCCCTCGGGCCGGGTGGCCAGGGAGGTGACGAAGTCGGACACGTGCGACTTCGTGAGACGTCGGACGTCCTCGACCACGACCGCCCCGTCGGGGTCCGACTCCAGCCACTGTCCGAAGACCGTCAGGTCTCGTCGGTACGCCGCGAGCGTGTGCTCGGACAGTCCCCGCTCCACGGCGACGTGGCGCAGGTAGCTCCCCACGGCAGCGTCGTACGTCGTCACGGCATCCAGGCTAGGCGACCGAGGTCCCGGTCCGCCCGACGCGGACCCACCCCGCGGACCCACCCCGCGAGGTCGAGCGGGCCTCCGACGTGGCCCGAGCCCGCGATCCCGACCCTGCCCTCGGTCCTCCGCGTCAGCGGGACTCGACCCGGTCCACGGCGAGCGCCGCCAGGGACAGGATCGCGTTGCCGAGCCGGCCGCCGAGCACGCCCTGCACGACGTCCTCGCGCGGCACCCACCGCTTCACGATGTCGGCCTCCTCGAAGGAGCGCTCGAACGCCTCGTCCTTGGCACGGACGCCGCGGGCACGGTAGACGATGATCACCTCGTCGCTGCCGCCCGGCGACGGGGTGAAGCGGAGCAGTTCCGACCAGTCGTCGGCCTCGAGGTCGGCTTCCTCGCCGAGTTCGCGCTTCGCGGCGTCGAGCGGGTCCTCCCCCTGCTGGTCGAGGAGCCCGGCGGGCAGCTCCCAGTCCCGCTTGCGGATCGGGTGCCGGTACTGCTGGATGACGAGGACCCGGCCTTCGTCGTCCTCGGCGTAGACGGCGACGGCGCCGGTGTGCGCGATGTACTCGCGCACCATGTCCTCGCCGTTGTAGTCGACCGTGTCCTTCCGGATGTCCCAGACGGCGCCCTCGTACACGACCTCGGACGCCTTGAGCGGTGGTTCCAGGTGCTCGTCGGCGAGCGGGGTCTCAGCGGGCGTGGGTTCGGGGTCGTTCGTCGCGGTCTCGGTCACGCATCCATCCTGCACCTCGCAGCGACGACGACACTCGACCGCCGGGGCGGCAGTGGACGGCGCAGCGCGACGCGGACATGGGGAGGACGGACGACGGGAGGGACGGTACCGACTGGCACCGTCCCTCCCGTCCGCGTCGCCGGTGGTCAGACGGACTCGGTCTCCGGCTCCTGCACCTCGAACAGTCGCGAGGCCTCCTGACGGTCCAGCGCCGCGGAGACGAGGCCGGCGAAGAGCGGGTGCGCGTGGTTCGGCCGCGACCGCAGCTCCGGGTGCGCCTGGGTGCCGATGTAGAAAGGGTGCACGGACCGGTCGAGCTCCACGTACTCGACCAGCGTGCCGTCGGGCGACGTCCCCGAGAAAACGAGACCGGCGTCGGCGATCTGGTCGCGGTACTTGTTGTTCACCTCGTAGCGGTGACGGTGTCGCTCGGATGCCTTCGCCGCGGCGTACAGGTCGCGGGCGAGCGTGCCCTCGCCGAGCTCGGCCGGGTACAGGCCGAGCCGCATCGTCCCGCCGAGGTCGCCGCCGGCGATGATGTCGACCTGCTCGGCCATGGTGGCGATCACGGGGAACGGCGTCTCCGGGTCGAACTCGGACGACGACGCGTGCGGCAGACCCGCCTCGTTGCGCGCGTACTCGATGACCATGCACTGCAGACCGAGGCACAGACCGAGGGTCGGGATCCCGTTCTCGCGGGCGAACCGCAGCGCACCGAGCTTGCCCTCGATCCCGCGGACGCCGAAACCGCCCGGCACACAGATGCCGTCGACGTCACCCAGGTGCTTCGCCGCACCCTCGGGCGTCTGGCACTCGTCCGACACGACCCACTTCAGCAGCACCTTGGTGTTGTGCGCGAAGCCGCCGGCCCGCAACGCCTCGGTGACGGACAGGTAGGCGTCCGGCAGGTCGATGTACTTGCCGACCAGTCCGATGGTGACCTCGCGCTTCGGCTCGTGCACCGCGCGGAGCACCTCGTTCCAGCTCGACCAGTCCACCGGGCCCGCGGACAGCCCGAGCGCGTCGATGATGTACGCGTCGAGGCCCTGGTTGTGCAGCATGGTCGGGATGTCGTAGATCGACGGCACGTCCACCGCGTTCACGACCGCGCCCTCGTCGACGTCGCACATGAGCGCGATCTTCCGCTTGTTCGAGTCCGACACGGGGCGGTCCGAGCGGAGCACGAGCGCATCGGGCTGGATCCCGATCGAGCGCAGCGCGGCGACGGAGTGCTGCGTCGGCTTCGTCTTCTGCTCGCCCGAGGCGTTCATGAAGGGCACGAGGGAGACGTGCACGAAGAACACGTTCGCCCGCCCGAGCTCGTGTCGCACCTGGCGGGCCGACTCGATGAACGGCTGCGACTCGATGTCGCCGACGGTGCCACCGACCTCCGTGATGATCACGTCGGGCTGCGGGTCGTTGCTCGCCTGCTCCCGCATCCGGCGCTTGATCTCGTCCGTGATGTGCGGGATCACCTGCACCGTGTCGCCGAGGTACTCGCCCCGGCGCTCCTTGGCGATGACCGACGAGTAGACCTGCCCCGTCGTGACGTTCGCGGACTGCGACAGGTTGATGTCGAGGAACCGCTCGTAGTGGCCGATGTCGAGGTCCGTCTCGGCACCGTCGTCGGTGACGAAGACCTCGCCGTGTTGGAACGGGTTCATGGTGCCCGGGTCGACGTTGAGGTAGGGATCGAGCTTCTGCATCACGACGCGCAGGCCCCGCGCGGTGAGGAGGTTGCCGAGGCTCGCGGCGGTGAGGCCCTTGCCGAGCGAGGAGACCACGCCACCGGTGACGAAGATGTGCTTCGTGACCTTGGAGGGCTGGTCAGGAGAAGAGGATCGAGTACCGCCGCTGAAGATGTCCGCCACGGGCTTCCATTGTATGGCACGGGGCGTCACCCCGTCGATGCCGCCCGGAGCGGCGGGCGGTGCCGGCGGCGGTCCGGGTGTGTCGCGGCGCCATGCCCCCAGGACGCGACGCCGACGGAGCGCTCGTCCGGTCCGCACGGCGCCCGCAGGATGCCGGGAGGCCCGACCGCCGCCCGCCTCAGACGCTCGCCGCCGCCATCTGCAGCAGTTCGCGCGCGTGCTCGATACCGCTCTCGCTCTCGTCGAGTCCGGACAACAACCGCGCCATCTCCTGCAGTCGGTCCTCACCCTGCAGACGCTGGACGCTGCTCGAGGTGACGGCACCCGAGGCGTCCTTGACGACCCGCAGGTGGTTCGTGGCGAAGGCCGCCACCTGCGCGAGGTGCGTGACCACGACGACCTGGGTCGTCCGCGCGAGGCGGGCCAGGCGGCGTCCGATCTCGATCGCCGCCGCTCCCCCGACCCCGGCGTCGACCTCGTCGAAGACGAACGTCGGCACGGTGGTCGTGCCGGCCATCACGACCTCGATCGCGAGCATCACGCGGGACAGCTCGCCGCCGGACGCACCCCGGCCGATCGGCCGCGGGTCGGATCCCGAGTGCGGCTGCAGCAGGATCGCGACCTGGTCCCGTCCGGCCTGCCGGTACTCACCGGCATCCGTCACCTCGACGACGAGTCGAGCCCCGGACATCGCGAGCGACGCCAGCTCGTCGGTCACCCGTGCGGCGAGGTCCTCGGCCGCGGTCGTCCGTGCGGCGGTGAGGGCGGTCGCCGTCTCCTCGAGCACGGCGAGGTCCGACTCCACCGCGGCCTCGAGCGCCACGATGCGGTCGTCGTCCCCGTCGAGTTCGAGCAGACGGTCGGACGCCCGCCGCCCGAACGCGATGATGTCGTCGACGTCGTCCCCGTACTTCCGGACGAGCGCGGCGAGCACGGCCCGTCGCTCGTTGACGAGTTCGAGGTCGTGCGCAGCATCACCGTCGAGCGAGCCGAGGTAGCTCGACAACGTCGACGCCGCCTCGCCGACCTGGTACCCGATGTCGGTGAGCTGGTCGAGGATCGGCGCGAGTTCCGCGTCGAAGCCGACCACCCGTTCGACGGCACGGCGCGACGCCTCGACCAGCCCGACCACGTCGGGTGTGCCGTCGAGCGCCTCGCTCGAGAGCGCCTCGTGGGCCAGGCCGGCGGAGAGGCGGAGCTCCTCGAGGTTGCCGAGCCGCTCGGCGCGTTCCGTGAGCTCGACGTCCTCGCCGGGTTGTGGGTCGGCCGCCTCGATCTCCGCGCTCGCGGCCCGCAGCGTGTCCGCCTCCCGGATGCGTTCCTCCCGATCGCGCGTCAGGCCCTCGAGGTCCCCCGCATGCTGCTGCCAGCGGTCGTACGCCGTGGTGTACGCGGCGAGCGCGTCGCGGAGTGCCGAGCCGCCGAAGGCGTCGAGCGCGGCGCGCTGCGCGGTCGCCGAGGTCAAGCGGATCTGGTCGGACTGCCCGTGCACCGTGACGAGCCGGTCGGCGAGTTCCCCGAGCACCGCGACCGGTGCACTCCGTCCACCGACGGTCGCGCGGCTGCGTCCCTCGGCGGAGACCGTCCGCGTCAGGATGAGCTCGCCGTCCTCGACCGCTCCGCCGGCGTCCTCGACGCGCTCGACGACCGGCGAGTCGGCCTCGATCCGCCAGCGGCCCTCGACGACGGCCGACGCACTCCCCCGCCGTACCGACGACGCGTCGGCGCGCGCCCCGAGCAACAGGCCGAGCGCGGTCACGATCATCGTCTTGCCGGCACCCGTCTCACCCGTCACGACCGTGAACCCGGGGCCGAGTTCCAGCGCCGCCTCGCCGATCACCCCGAGGTCCCGGATCCCGATCTCGTCGATCACGATCCGTCCTCGTCGTGCTGGGGCCCACGCCATCCACTGACCGGCAGCTGGAACTTCGCGACGAGCCGGTCGGTGAACGGCGCGTCCTTGAGACGTGCGACCCGGACGGGCTGCGGCGAGCGCCGGACCTCGACGCGCGCGCCGGGAGGCAGGTCGTGGGTGCGTCGTCCATCGCACCAGAGCACGCCCAGGCCGGCCGTCCGGCGCAGGACCTCGACGGCCAACGTGCAGTTCGGACCGACGACGATGGGTCGTTGGAAGAGCGCGTGTGCCCCGAGCGGCACCATGAGGAGCGCGTCGACGTCCGGCCACACGATGGGACCGCCGCCCGAGAACGAGTACGCGGTCGACCCGGTCGGGGTGGACATGACGACACCGTCGCACCCGAACGACGAGAGGGGGCGGCCGTCGACCTCCATGACGACCTCGAGCATCCGCTCGCGGGCGGCCTTCTCGACGGTCGCCTCGTTGAGCGCCCAGGACGAGTAGACGACGTCCTGCCCCAGGATGACGTCGACCTGCAGGGTCACCCGCTCCTCGACGTGGTAGTCGCCGCTCAGCGCACGCTGCACGGTCTCGGCCAACCCGTCGCGCTCGCTCTCGGCGAGGAACCCGACGTGACCGAGATTGACCCCGACGATCGGCGCGTTGACGTCGCGCACCAGTTCAGCCGCGCGGAGGATCGTCCCGTCCCCGCCGAGCACGATCACGATCTCGAGTTCGGACGTCTGCACGTCGACCCCGAGGATGTCGACCTGGCCCACGGAGGCCTCGGCACGCCGGATGTCGGCGTACTCGTCGAACGGCATCACCGGGACGAGGCCTGCGGCGTGCAGCAGGTCGCACACCTCGAGCGCGGCGTCGATCGAGTCCCGCCGGCCGGTGTGCGAGACGAGCAGGATGTGTCGTTCGCCGGTCATCGCGTTTCCTCGTTCCTGTCCGTACCCGTTCGATCCCGCGCGGACGTCGTGCCCCGCACGGACGCCGTGCCCCGCACGGACGTCGTGCCCCGCACGGCGTTCGCTGCGAGCGCCGTCACCCGGGATCGCCACTCCGTGGGCTGTGTCCCGCCGCCCCGCACCAGGTGCACGAGGAACTCGTGGTTCCCGTGCGTACCGAGGATTGGCGACGCGATGACGCCCGCTACGCCGAACCCCAGGTCGTGCGCGGTCCAGAGCACGTTCATGACGGCGTCGTCGCGGAGGTCAGGATCGTGGACGATGCCCTCGCGGATGCCCGTCCGCCCCACCTCGAACTGCGGTTTCACGAGCAGGACGTGTTCGTCGGCCGGGACCGCGTCGGCCAGCGCCGGGAGCACGAGTCGAAGGCTGATGAACGACAGGTCGGCGACGACCAGAGTCGTGGCCGCGGCCCGGGGATCCAGGGCGCGGAAGCCATCGGGCTCGAGGTTCCTGGCGTTCATCCCCTCGACGACAACGACGCGGCGGTCCGACGCCACGCGGGGGTCGAGCTGCCCGTGACCGACGTCGAGCGCGATGACCCGGGACGCTCCTCGCTCGAGGAGCACCTGCGTGAAGCCGCCGGTCGATGCCCCGACGTCGACCGCCACCCTGCCCGCCGGGTCCACCTCGAAGGCGTCGAGCGCCGCGACCAGCTTGTGCGCCGCCCGCGACACCCAGTCGTCGTCCGGTTCGACCGCGAGTGTGGCGTCGGGGCGCACCGGCGACGACGGCTTCACCGCGGTGATGCCGTCGACCGCGACCCGGCCCGCCTGCACCAGCTTCACGGCGGCGGTCCGGGACCGCACGAGTCCCCGCTCGGCGAGCAGCGCGTCGAGCCGCATCGAACGCTCCACGGCACCGGTAGCAGCACCGGAACCAGAACCAGAACCAGAACCAGCGTGCACACCGGCATCGGCGTCACCAGCGGTCCGAGCACCCGCGGCGGGCCGCCCGTCACGCACTCGCGCTGCCACCACCCTCGAGACGCGTGCGGAGCTCGTCATGGAGCTGCGCGAAGGCGTCGGCGCGCTCGGGGAGCGGCTGGTCCTCGATGAGCCGGACTCGGGAGATCAATGCGTCCCCTCCGGTCTCGTCGTGCTCACCCATACGGTCCAGGCTACTCGCCGCCGTACAGCGCCGGATCGACGTCGAGACCGTAGATCGCGAGCCCCGATTCCCAGATCGCAGTCGCCCCTGCCCGCAGGAGGTCGAGGGAGTCGTCGCCGCGCTCCTCGACGCGAACGACGTGTGCCTGCATCCTCACGCGTGCCCCACCGACCCGCACGATCCGCGCTCCGTCGCGGTCGGTTTCGCGGTGCGTCACCGGGTACGGCTCGGCGAGACCGCGGAGGTCACCGAGGACCCACGTCGGCCGCGATCGCTCATCCGCGGCGAGGACCTGCTTCGCTTGGTCGATACCGGTGAGCACGAGCACGCTCGGGATACCGGCGTCGTTGGCACCCTTGATGTCCGTGTCGAGCCGGTCGCCGATGAACAGTCGCTGCGTTCCCCCGAACCGCTCGACCGCCGTCTCGAAGATCGCCCGTTCTGGCTTGCCCGCGACGACGGGCATGCGTCCCACCGCGTTGTGCACCGCCGCCACGAGTGTGCCGTTGCCCGGGGCGATGCCGCGCTCGACCGGGATCGACCAGTCCATGTTCGTCGCCACCCAGGGGATGTCCCGGGCCAGGGCGAACGACGCCTCGGCGAGTTGTCGCCACCCGAGATCCGGTGAGAACCCCTGGATCACGGCCGCTGGCTCGTCGTCGGCGGAGTCCGTCACCCGGAAGCCCCCGGCCTCGACGATGCTCGTCAACCCGACTCCACCGATGACGAGGATCGTCGCCCCCGCTGGCACGAGCGTCGACAGGAGCCGGACGCCGGCCTGCGACGAGGTGACGACGTCGTCCGCTCCGACCTCGAGGCCATAGCCACGCAGGTGCTCGGCGACGTCGGCCGGGCGCCGGGACGCGTTGTTCGTGATGTAGCCGACGCGGGCCGTGGCCGACGCCGCGGTGAGTGCCTCGACCGCGTGCGGGATCGCCGCGGCGCCGCGGTACACGACCCCGTCGAGGTCCGTCAGGACGAGGTCGATGCCGTCCAAGGGAGGACGAGCTGCGTCGTCCGAGTCGGTGCGCGCCGATCCGGACCCATCGTCGTGCACATCGACCGCGCCCGCGATCGGTTTCGATCCAGACCGATCAGCGGTCTGCTCCGGATCCGTCGACGTCGATCGGGTCGGCTTCGTCGATCTCGAACGCTTCGTCGTCGATGTCATCCGACTCGATGACGCCGGCGACGTCGGGCCCTTCGTCGATGCCGTCGTCACCGGTGACGCCGTCTCCGCGCTCGACGAGTCCGTCGCTGGGTGCTTCCCCGTCGTCGCTCCCACTGCCATCGGCTCGCCCGGAGTCGACGGGGGCAAGCTCGTCGTCCTCGCCTCGCTCGTCGTCCTCGCCTCGCTCGTCGTCCTCGCCTCGCTCGTCGTCCGCTCCGTCGATCGCTTCCTCGACCACATCCACCGTCTCCCAAGCATCCTCATCAGCAGCCTCGGCGAGCGCCGCGGTAGCACGATCGACACGGGCCCACCATTCGTCGGCCTCGTCTTGGCGGCCGAGCTCTTCGAGCGTCGCCGCGTAAGCACTGTAGAGCGACGGCGACCAGCTGTAGGCCGTCGCCGGGTCCAGCTGTGGAATCTCCAACTCGGCAAGCGCCGCTGTGGGATTCCCGAGGTCGAGCCGGGCTCCGGACATCGCGATCGCGAGTTCCACCTGCACGGGCACGTCGAGTGCCGCGCGGTCGACGGACCGTCCCAGCTCGAGTGCGCGCTCCGGACGGCCGAGTCCGCGCTCGCAGTCGACCATCATCGGAAGCTGGTCGTTGCGCCCCGAGATACGGCGGTAGGTCCGGAGTTCCCGGAGAGCAGACGCGAAGTCACCCAGTCGGTAGGACGTGATCGCCAGGGTCTCGCGGACCACGGCGACGCGTCCAGCCCGACGTCCGGCGCTGACCGCGTGCGCGTGCGCGAGTTCCGGGTCGTCGTCGATGAGGAGTGCTGCGGCCACGAGGTGCTTCGCGACCCAGTCCGAGTTGTCCTTGCTCAGCGTCTTCAGCTCGGCGCGCGCCTGGATGTCGAGATCACGGGGCTGGATGCCCTCGGGAACGTCCGGGTCGTCGTGACGCGGACGGATGGACCGAGTACCGAACGGATCGCGGTCGACGAAGGCGTCCCGCGACCCCTCACCGAAGCGAGCACCTGCAGACCGGGAGCCGTCACCGAAGCGCGCACGCTCGCGACCGCCGACCCGCCCGTCCTGGCCGCGCGCCCGGTCGTCACGATCGCCGTACGGTCGACCGTCGCGCGGACCCTGCCCGCGGCTGGCTCCGCCCGAACGGCCGCCATCGGAACCAGCACGACGGCCGGCCCCGGCAGGTCCGCGATCATCGCGCCGTTCACGCCGGTCGTCGCCGTACGGTCGGCGGTCGTCAGCGCGCGTCCGGCGGTCGTCGCCGAACCGCCTGCCTTCGTCGCTCCGGGCACGTCGGTCGTCGCCGAAGCGTGTGCGGTCGTCGCCGTACGGACGGCGACCGCCGTCTGCCGGACGGGAGGCCCGGCCATCATCTCGCCCCGCCGCACCCCGACCGACGCCGCCATGATCGGGCCTCGCACCGCCTTGTCCGCGCCCGCGGTCGTCGCGCCATCCCTGGCGGTCCGTACGGGTGCCGTTCGCCCGGAAGTCCCGCCCGTCGCGGCGCGGACGCTCCCCCTCGGAAGGACGTTGCAGGCGCCCAGGACGATCACCGTCGGCACGGCCGGATCCTCGAGGTCCACCCTCGACACCGCGGCCGTTGCCGTCTCGCGGTCCCCCTCGGTACGAACTGCCGCCCCGATCGTCGCGACGCTCGAACTCCCGGGGTCCCCGCACGTACCCGCCGCGCTCAGAGCTCCGGCCTCCTCGGGGACCACGATCGCCGTCGGGGCGCACGACGTCACGCCGCTCACCGTTCTCCCGCCGGTGTCCGGCATCCCGCCACGATGCGGCGCCCCGGTCGTCACCCGATCGACCGCGCCGACCGTCAGCCCCTGATCGAGGACCAGCGCCAGAACCGGGTGCCCCGGTGGAACCGTCACCTGCTCGACCACTGCTCGAGCGGGAGGTTCCGTCGCGTCGGTTGCGCCGGTCGTCGCGGGCTTCGTCTTCGGGGCTGTCGGCCACCATGGCTCCTCGTACGTTCATCCGGAGGTCGTACCGGAGACGGTTCACTGTGTCGTTGTCCACGCTCAGTCCACCACGTGCCGGATGGATCCGCACACATGGCGCGACGGCGCACCGGGTTAAACAGAAATGGCCACCGGCCCTATCGGCATCCGGGGAACGAGTCCCAGGAGTCCGATGGAGGGCCGATGGCCACATCTTCACGTTGAGTCCGGCGGTGTCCTACTCTCCCACAAGGTCCCCCTTGCAGTACCATCGGCGCTGAGAGGCTTAGCTTCCGGGTTCGGAATGTGACCGGGCGTTTCCCTCTCGCTA